>NZ_JBWQQI010000001.1:0-574345 GCF_056619545.1 Paraburkholderia sp. SSBN10T | reverse complement strand
AGGGGGGGGGGGGGGGGGGGGGCGCCGGAGGCCCCACGACCCTCCTTGTGCATGGGCGATGTCGTTAGCAGTCGGAGGGGGCTCAGATGACCACGATCACAAGGCTGTCGGTTCGCGACATCCGGTTTCCGACCTCACGGTCACTCGACGGCTCCGATGCGATGAACACCGCGCCGGACTACTCCGCCACCTACGTCACGCTCGAAACCGATGCGCCGCACGCGCTCACGGGCCACGGCCTCACCTTCACCATCGGACGCGGCAACGAGATCTGCGTGAGCGCGGCCCAAGCGCTTGCGCCGCTTGTCGTCGGCAGAACGCTTGAAGAGATCGCTGCGAACATGGGCGCGTTCTGGCGCGCGATTACCTCGGACAGCCAGTTGCGCTGGATCGGCCCGGACAAGGGCGCCATTCATCTGGCGACGGCGGCCGTCGTGAATGCGGCCTGGGACCTGTGGGCCAAAGCGCAAGGCAAGCCGGTGTGGAAGCTGCTGGCCGACATGAGCCCTGAAGAGCTCGTGCGTTGCCTCGACTTCCGCTATGTGACCGATGCGATCACTCCGCATGAAGCGATTGCCATGCTGCACCGCCACGCCCAGACCAAGGGCGAGCGCGAAAAGGAAATGCTGGCGCACGGCTATCCGGCCTACACGACTTCGGCCGGCTGGCTCGGCTACGACGACGACAAGATTCGCCGGCTCGCACGCGAAGGCGTCGCACAGGGCTGGACGCACTTCAAGCAGAAGGTGGGCGGCAATCTCGCAGAGGATATGCGCCGGGCCCGCATCCTGCGCGAAGAAATCGGCGCGGACCTGAAACTGATGATGGACGCCAATCAGGTGTGGGACGTCGATGAAGCGGTTGCGAACATGCGCTGCCTCGCGCAATTCGATCCATGGTGGATCGAGGAACCCACGAGTCCCGACGACATTCTCGGCCACGCGGCGATCCGGCAGCGGCTTCGCCCAATTGGCGTCGCCACGGGCGAGCATTGTCATAACCGCGTGATGTTCAAGCAGTTGCTGCAGGCGCATGCGATCGACTTCTGTCAGGTCGATAGCTGCCGTCTGGGCGGCCTGAACGAGGTGATCGTCGTCTTGCTGATGGCGGCGAAGTTCGGCGTACCCGTGTGTCCGCATGCGGGCGGGGTCGGTTTATGCGAGTACGTCCAGCATATTTCGCTGTTCGACTATATCTGCGTGTCGGCGTCGCTAGAAAACCGGGTGCTCGAATATGTGGACCATCTGCATGAGCATTTCGTCGATCCTGTCGTGATTCGCAACGGCCGTTACATGCCGCCGCAACGCCCCGGCTATAGCATCGAAATGCATGCAGCCTCGCTCGATCAATACGCCTTTCCCGAGGGGCCAGGCTGGCGGGTTTGAGACAGAATGTAGCGAGCCGCTGCGGTTTTGCCACAGCGGCGCGGCACCCTCCTTTACCGTTGGCAATCGCGCGCCGGCCGCCGGATAGCACGCCTCCACGTATGCGCATGCTTAGGCTTGCCAGGCATCCCCTCGTCGAGCGTCACGAATGCGCGTAGTAGCCGGGCTGGGCGATGTCGGTCAGCAGGTCCGGGCCAGCCGGCCGCCAGCCCAGCAGTTCGCGTGTGCGCTGGCTGGACGCGGGAATGTCCACGCCCACGAACATGCCGAACCAGCCAAAGTGCTCGCTGACTTCCTCGGGGCGCTTGCTCACGACCGGCACGTTCAGACAGCGGCCGATCACCTCGGCGATCTCCCTGAACGGCACACCCTCTTCGGCAATCCCGTGATAGCGCGCTCCGGCCTCGCCCTTTTCGAGCGCAAGACGGAACAGATGGGCGGCATCGAAACGATGCACGCCAGGCCAGCGGTTGAGTCCATCGCCCACGTAGGCCGACACGCCTTTCTCGCGAGCGATAGCGATGAGTCTGGGCACAAAGCCATGATCGCCTTCGCCATGCACCGACGGGGCAAGGCGCACCGCGCAGGCACGCAGGCCGCGCGTCGCGAGCGCAGTCACCATTTCCTCCGGCACGCGGGGAATGGCGGGGTTGGGAGCACGGACATCCGCCTCGGTCGAGACACGGCCCGGCGCCAGTAGCGCTACCCCGGAGGTGACGATCACCGGCCGGTTGGAGCCTTCGAGCGCGTCGCCGAGAGCCTCGAGGGCGCGCCGTTCCGTTGCGCAGTTCTCGGCGAATTTCGAAAAATCGTGGTTGAAGGCCGTATGGATCACGCCGTCCGCCGCCAGCGCGCCGCGGCGCAGGCCGTCGAGATCTTCGAGCGCGCCGCGCTGCACTTGCGCCCCCGCCGCCGCCAGCGCCGCGGCCCCCGCCTCCGAGCGCGCGAGACCGAGCACCTCGTGCCCCGCTTCGAGCAATTCCTTGACGACGGCAGAGCCGACGAAGCCGGTTGCACCGGTCACAAAAACTTTCATGGAAACTCTCCTGATCCGAAGTGGACAGGAGTGATTCTTGGCGCGTACTCTATCAGGGTAAAGTAGTGACGCTATACAGGTATACCGACTAACAGGCTACGCATGGCGGACGCAAACGAAAATCGGCTTGGCGCTTACCTCAAGGATCGCCGCACCAAACTGGACCCCGCGACCTTCGGCTTCGAGCTGACGCGCCGGCGCACACCCGGGCTGCGGCGCGAGGAAGTCGCGCAACGCGCCAATGTCAGCGCCACCTGGTACACGTGGCTCGAGCAGGGCCGCGGCGGAGCGCCGTCGGCCGAGGTGCTCGAGCGCATCGCCCGCGCGCTGCTGCTGACGGACGTCGAGCGCGAGCATCTGTTTCTGCTGGGCCTGGGCCGCCCGCCCGAGGTCCGCTATCAGGCAAGGGAGGGTGTGACGCCTCGACTACAGCGCATACTCGACGCACTCGATCCCAGCCCCGCCGTGATCAAGACCGCCACGTGGGACGTCGTCGCCTGGAACCGCGCAGCCGCCGCGGCGCTGATCGACTACGACGCGCTCGCGCCGCAGCAACGCAACCTCCTGCGCCTGGTCTTCTGCGACCCGCGCATGCGCGCCGCGCAGTTCGATTGGGAAAGCACCGCCCGCTTCGTGGTGGGGGCGTTCCGGGTGGATGCCGCGCGCGCCGGGGCCACCGGTCAGGTGGCCGCGCTGGTGGACGAGCTCTGCCAGGTCAGCCCCGAATTCGCGCGCATGTGGCGTGACCATGACGTCCACGCTCACGGCGAGGGAATCAAACACCTTAGGCATCCGATCGCGGGTACGATCGCGTTCGAATACTCGACCTTTGCTGTCGACGGCCGGCCCGATCTCAGTCTGGCGGTCTACAACCCGGCAACGCCGGCCGACATGGAGCGGGTCAGTTCGCTGATCCGGGCACGCTCCGAAACGCCCCGGCCGCTTCCTAATGGTGAGTCTTCGCTTTAGCCGCGGCGTTGATTCCCCCTGCGATGAAGGTTCGCGCGTGCTTCGCCAGATCCATGCCGTCGTCCCATAGGTTGCGCCAGATCGCCAGCGCGTTCGACAATTGCTCGTTCACCACGGTCGACGAAAAGCTCTCGAACGTGATCACGCCCTGGTAATCGATCATCGCCAGTGCATGGAAGAACTGCGAAAAGTCGATGGTGCCCGAGCCCAGATAGCCGCGGTTGCTTTCGCCGATATGGACATAACCCAAACGTTTTCCACAGGCGAGCACCGGCTGCATAAAGTCGGATTCCTCAATATTCATGTGATAAGTATCGAGATGCACGACCACGTTAGGCGCCCCCACCTCGTCCAGCATGGCCAGCGCTTGCGATGCGGTATTGAGCAGGTTGCTCTCGTAGCGGTTCACCACCTCGAGGCCGAGGGTGATATTTCTCTTGTGCGCGAAATCCGCCACCCGCTTCAGCGCATCGACCGCGTTGCGCCGCCCTTGTGCCGTGAGCGGTGCGGAATACTTCCCCATTGCCCCGTAGAGAATGCCGCCGAAATAATTGCCGCCGAGTTCGGCCGTAATGCCGATGCCCTCCTCCAGCAAGGACAGGCCGCGTGCAACAGAAGCGGGATCGTCGCTGGAGACGTCCGCATCGAAGGTCAGGCCGCGCGAACAACCGAGTTTCAGACCATGCTCCTGCAGGAGATCGCGCGTGAGCGCAAGATCCATGACCTTCGGCCCGTGCAAGGACAGTTCGACGAGATCGAAGCCCGCGGCTTTAGTCTGGCTGATCACCTTGCGGGTCGACTCCGGCGTCAGATCGCCGGACCATACCAATGCGTGAACGCCTAGCGTATTCATTGAGTGACTCCTCGTGATGCGGTCACGCGCGCGCGGACCATGGACTGAAAAGAACCGTGCGCCCAAGCCCAACGGATGAGCATGACGGCAAGCAGAAACACACCCCACAAAGCGGTCGCAAGGTGCTGGCTGGCGCCGAGCAGGTTGAGGCCGGAGGCGATCAACTGCAGGATGACCAGCGCAATCACCACTGGAACGACCCGTCCGAAGCCGCCGAACGGGTCGACGCGGCCGAGGAAGCATGCGAGCACCGAAATCAGCAGGAACGCCTCGCCATGGCCCACCCGCACCGAGTTGAAGCTGGCGAGCATCACCACGCCGGCGACGCCGCACATCAGGCCGGAGAGCATATAGATCCGGGTGACCGCGCGGGTGGTCGGGATACCTGAATAGCGGGTCGCCTCGAGATTCGAGCCGATCATGCGGGTGGCGAAGCCCAGCCGGGAGCGTGTCATGACCACATGCCAGAGAGCCGCGCAGCCGGCGAAAATCCACAGCGGCACCGGCACGCCCAACATGAGCCCGTTACCCATCGTCAGCACGGCTGGCGGAAAGCCTGAAATATCGCCGCCGTGGGTGAGGAATTCGCCTAGCCCACGCAGGAAGATCATCATCGAGAGTGAGACCAGAATCGGGCTTGCGCCGGTCCGCGCGATGATGGCGCCCATGATCCACCCGGAAACGGCGCCCGTGGCCAACGCCGCGGCGATTCCCAATACGACGGCGCCCGCGCCGGCGTTCACTCCGCCATGCGCATGCAGCACCCACGCCATCGCAAGGCCCGCGATATTGGCGGTAAAGGTCACCGCGAGGTTGAATCCGCCGGAGACCAGCGGCATCAGCATCGCCAGCGTGAAGAGCCCGAGTTCCGGCAGTTGAAAGGCCACCGAGACGAAGGTATCCGCAGAAAAAAAGCGCGGCGCCGCAAGACTCATGGCCACAATGACAAACACGAGGAATCCGAGCAGACCCGCAACGTCGGCAGGCACGTGCGGGACGAAGGAGCGTTGCGAGGAAGCAGGTTTCATGACGAGGCCTTTGCGCGTAGTGGCGTGAAGCGCGTTTCGACGAGCCTGGCGAAGCCACCGCTGGACAAGGTGATGGCGATCAGGATGATGGCGCCGATGATCATCTTGAAGGCGTAAGGCGAAATCCCGAGCAGGTTCAGTCCGTTGGCGGTGATCGCGGTCAGGAGAATGCCGAGAATCGCACCGAGGATCGTGCCGCGCCCGCCTCCGAGCCGCGCGCCGCCGAGCACCACCGCAGCGAGCACCTCGAGTTCGCGCCCATACAGCGCATTGGGCACGACTTCCTGGACATAGTGGGCCTGCATCAGCCCGGCGACGCCGGCCATCATGCCGAGCCAGCCGAACGCCACGTAATGCATGGTGCCGAGGTCGATGCCGACGCGGCGGGCCGCCTCCGGGTTGTCGCCCATCGCGTAGAGCTGCCTCCCGGTCGTCGTGCGCCGGAGCAAAAACCAGGTGGCGCAAACCATCACGGCCATCACCGCGACCGGCAGCGCAAGATCCGCCACGCCGCTCGCGGTCTTGATCTGGATCAGCGAGATCCGGTCCATCCACCAGTCGGGCAGGTCGTAGATCGACACGCCGCCCGTGAGGAACATCAGGCCGCCGAAAAAGATGTTGAAGGTGGCGATGGTCACCACGATCGAGACAATGCGGAAGCGGTAAATGAAGGTGGCGTTGATCGCTCCAAGCAGAAAGCCGAAGCCGGCCGCGGCAATGAAACCGGTCGCCCAGTTGCCGCCGCCAAGATGCATGACGCTCAGCGCGGTCAGGTACTGAACCACCGACGCCCCTACCGCAAACGAAATGTCGATCCCGCCCGCGATCAGCACGACCAGCAAGCCGACCGCGAAGATGATGTTCACGGCGCTCTGGTTGAGCAGATCGAACAGGTTGGGCAGCGTCAGGAACGTGGTGGTTGAAACGCTGAGGCCGATCACCATCACCGCGATGACGAGGATCAGCAGGGCCTCGGTCGAACCGATCCCCCATTTGCGCAAGTCAGGCATGGATGTCTCGCTCGATCTGGTCGATGGTTGCAGCACCCGGTACGTATTGCGCCACGAGACGGCCATTGCGCATGTGCAGGATACGGTCGGCGTTGAAATAGACTTCCGGGATTTCGTCGGAGATCAGCAGGATGGCCATGCCCTGTTCAGCAAGTTTGTGGATGATCGCAAAGATCCCCGCCCGGGCGCCCACGTCCACCCCTACCGTGGGCGAGTCGAGGATCAGCAGCTTCGGGTTGGTCGCGAGCCATTTGGCGAGCACAATGCGCTGCTGGTTGCCGCCCGAGAGGGTCGACACCGCGTCGTCGGGCTTACCGATCTTGACCGCCAGCCTGTCGATCCAGCCGCGAATCAGAGCGTCGCGCTTGCCCGGCGCAATCAGATGGGCGGCATCGAGCAGGTCGTCGAGTACCGCGGCCACGGTGTTGTCGCCAATCGACTGTTGCTGCACCAGCCCGAGCTGCAGGCGATCCTCGGAAACATAGGCGATGCCGGCGCGAATTGCATCGCGATTGGTGCGAAGCGCTATTTGCCTGCCGTCGAGCGTAATCCCACCCGCATCCGGCCGGGTCATGCCGAACAGCGAGAGCGCGAGTTCCGTTCGCCCTGCGCCAAGGCGGCCGGTCAGGCCAAGTATCTCCCCTCGCTTTACGCTGAACGACACGCTGTCATATTCGCCGCGCCGCGATAAACCATCAACCTGCAGCACGACGGGCGCAGCCGACAGATCCGTCGTGCGGACGGCATAGTCGAAAGTGCGCCCGGTCATGAGTTCGGTCAGGCGGGTTTGCGTCATCCCGGCGGTCGGGAAGGTGCCGACGAACTGCCCGTCGCGCAGCACCGTCACGCGGGTGCAAACATCGAGCACTTCCGCAAGGCGGTGGCTGACGAAAACGACAGCAATTCCATCCGCCGAGAGACGGCGGACAATCTTCAGGAGTGCTGCGGTCTCGGCGTGACTGAGCGAAGCGGTCGGCTCGTCCATGAATACCAGACGGGCCTCGGCAACCAGTGCGCGGGCGATCGCCACGACCTGGCGCTGCGCAATCGACAGCGAGCGCACCGGCCGGCTCAGATCGAGATCGACGCCCAGCCGCTCGAGGATGCGCCGAGCCGCGATTTTCATCTTGCCGTAGTCGACGAGGCGCGAGCGAGGACCGAGGTTCTGCTCGAAGGCAATATTCTCGGCAACCGTCATCTCGGGAAACAGCGCGAGGTCCTGCCAGATCACCTGAATGCCCAGCTCGCGCGCCTTTGCCGGGTCCAGCCCTTCGATCGACTTGCCGTCCATCAGCATCACGGCATCGGGCTCGGGCCGATAGACGCCGCTGATGACCTTGATCAGGGTGCTCTTGCCGCAGCCGTTTTCTCCCGCGAGACACAGCACCTCACCGGGCATGACGTCGAACTTCACCGCCTGCAGCGCCTTTACGCCGCCGAATATCTTGGAGATATTGTCGAGCTTGAGCAGCGCGGCGCGGCCGGTGTCGGAGACGAGCGCGACATCATCGCCCGCGCGGCCCCGCTCGGGCGCGAGGCGAACCGTGGAAGCTGATGGATTCATGAAAACACTCCGGTCCTGCGGGCAAGCAGGCTGATCTGACGCAGGCTTTATCGGCCGGTGAAGGGCCTGCTCGCAAGCCCCTCACGCATTGCCCGCTAACGTCGCGCTCAAAGACCCGACTTGGCGAGAGCGTCGACGGTATTGGCGTTGAGGTCCACAAGCTGGTCGACGATCAGGTTATGGCCATCGGGATGAACCACGCCCAGACCCGGGATATTCGTGCCGTCCTTGATCGGTTGCCCCTTCGCAACCATCACACCCAGGGTCACGAATACTTCGCCAGCCAGTTCCGGATTCCACATATAGCCGCCGGTCAGGATGCCGTCGTGCACCAGACGCCTACCCTGCCCCGGCGAGAACGGCCCAAGCACAAGGACCTTGCCCTGCTGGTGATTTTCCGCCACTGCGCGCGCCGCCCCAATCGGCCCCTGGCTGCCGAACGCAAGAATGCCCTTCAGGTCGGGATGGGCCCGCATCAGATCGAGCGCGGTCTTGCGCGAAGCGTCGACGTCCTCCGCCACGCCATAGCGGTCGCCCACCAGCTTCATGTCGGGATAATTGGCCTTGAGATAGGCGATGGCGGCGTCGGCCCATGCGTTATGCAGGGGAACCGTCAGAGAGCCGACAAAGACGGCGTACTCGCCCTTGCCCCCTAACGCGGTAGCGAGGCGTTTGGCATAGGCTTCGCCGAAACCCTTGACCGAGGCAAGCTCGAAGTCCCAGTCCGTATTCTGCTGCTTCGGCGATTCGTGCGTGATGACCTTGATGCCGGCCGCGCGGGCGCGCTGCAAGACGGGTTCCAGCACCTGGGCGTCGTTAGGCACCACGCCGATCACATCCACGTGCTGCGCGATCAGGTCTTCGATGGCGCGCACCTGCAACGCCGGGTCCGCACTGGTCGGACCGACCATGAAGGCCTTCACGCCTAATTGGTCGGCCTGCTTCTTGATCCCCGCCTCCATGGCGTTGAACCACGGGATTCCTCCGATCTTGACCACAACGCCGATCACCGGATGGTCCGGCGAGGCCAGCGCCGCGCCCGTGCTCATCGCAAATGCCATGACGCCTGCGCACAAGGCGCCTACCAAGCTCTTTGACATGTCTCCTCCGCTGGAACGCCGGCAGTCCGCGCCAATCGTCCAATCAGGTTTTGGGAATTTCGCTGTCCGCCCGGCGCTGTAATTTGCTGAATCCATTCAGCAACCGGGTGAGAGGAATGCTGAATCCATTCAGCAGATGCGTCAATTCAGTGGATACCCTAAGATGGCTTTGTGCGACGAAAGGACTACCTTCTGCGCAACATGAACGAAAGTGCTTTTCGGAGTGACCCGCAGATGGCCCGCACCAACACGAACCGCAAATCCACGATCTACGACATCGCGAAGGCGACAGGTTCCTCGATATCCGCGGTGAGCATGGTGCTGAACGGCACCTGGGCGCGCTACCGCATCAAGGAGGAAACGGCCAAGCGGATTCTCGCGAGCGCGGAACAGTTGGGCTACAACGTCAATATGAAGGCGCGCGGGCTGCGGCTGTCCCGCTCCGGGCTGGCCGGCATGATCCTGCCGCACTATCGCAACCGCTTCTTCGCGGGGCTTGTAGAGAACTTCGAGGACTACGCGAGAAGCCGGGGGCTGTGCCCCATCGTGGTCAGTACCCAGCGCGATCCGGCGGTGGAACTGAGCGTCACGGAGACGCTCATCTCGCAACAGGTCGAGCTGCTGTTCATCGCCGGCGTGCGCAATCCGTCGCCGCTCAATGCCCTGTGTGCATCGGCGGGGATTCCCTGCATCAATGTCGACCTGCCCGGCCCGGATGCACCGTCAGTCGTATCGGACAATCGCGGCGGCGCGCGTGCGCTGACCGACGTGCTGATGGAAAAGATGACGGCGCGCGGCGCCTCTGCCGATGAATTGCTGTTTCTTGGCGGCGTCGTCGACGAGTATGCGACGGACATGCGTATCGCCGGATACCGCGACGCGTTCGAGGCTCGCGGCATCAGCCCGGCGGCCGATGCTATCGAGTGCTTCGGCTATGACGCGTCGTCTGCGAGGCAGGCGCTTGCGCGGCGCTACGAGAGCCTGGGCCGGCTCCCCGCCGGCCTGCTGATGAATTCGATTACCGCGTTTGAAGGACTGGTTCAGTTCGCCTCGGGTTTGCCGCGCGACGCCTGGCAGTCAACCGTTGTCGGGTGCTTCGACTGGGATCCGTTTGCGGCGCACCTGCCGTTCGAGGTGACCATGATGCGTCAGGACGTACAGAAGATCATCGCGGAGGCTTTCGCATTGGCCGACGCACACGACACAACGGCTCATCCGCTCGTGATCGTACCGACGGGCTTCGGCCCCATGTCCGGCGAGGACGATCGAATCGTCGAACCCGGCGGCCCCGGCAACATCGAAGTATCGACTCGCGCACGCCCCTAGGCTGCTCGCTGTGCCTCCTGCGCACGATACCCGTTGCCCGGTGGAAACCTCAAGCGAGCAGACGTCATCGGCTTCCATGGTCCTAACATCTCGTTAAACTTGTGATAATGCGAACTTGCCTTGCCGCGCCGGCAAGACCGCCAGCCTTTCATTTCAGTGCTCACTATGCGAATTCTCCTTGTCGAAGACGACGATCTGATTGGCAGCGGCGTCGAGGCCGGGCTTCGTCACGCGGGCTTTACGGTCGACTGGGCTCAAGACGGCCACAAGGCGAAGCTCGCGCTGGAAACCACCGGCTACGCACTGGTCGTGCTGGATCTCGGACTGCCCCGGATCTCCGGCAACGAACTCCTGAGGTGGCTACGTGCCGGCGGCAAGGATGTGCCGGTCCTCGTACTCACCGCGAAGGGGACGGCTGCCGACAAGGTGGACGGCCTCCAGGCCGGCGCGGACGACTACCTTGGCAAACCTTTCGATCTGGCTGAACTGATCGCGCGCTGTCGTGCGCTGTTACGCCGCTCGCAGGGGCGCAGCGTCGAAGTGCTCCGGTATGGCGCTCTGACCGTCGATCCGGCCGCGCAGACCGTGTTGCGCAACAATGTCCGGATTCCGCTGACCGCACGCGAATGGGCGTTGCTGTTTCAGCTACTGACGCACCAGGGTGTGCCGCAATCGAGATCCCGCCTTGAAGAAAGCCTGTATGGATGGCAGGAGGAAGTCGAAAGCAACGCGATTGAAGTCCATATCTCCAACTTGCGTAAAAAGCTGGGCGCGGATCTGATCAAGACCGTCCGCGGCATGGGCTATGTGATGGAGCGGCCATGATGCCGGGATCGATACGCGGCCGGCTCGCGCTGCTGGTGCTCGCGAGCATCGCGCTGGTGTGGACGATCGCCCTCGTCTGGAGCTACCGTCAGGCGACGGGCGAGGTGGCGGAATGGGACGATGCGCGTCTCGTCCAGCTCGCGCAGTTCATTGTCCTGCTCGATCCAACCGACCTCTCGGTTCTGTCGAAAACGCGTATCGACGCCCGCAACGAATACAGCGGTCACCCAGGCCGCGCCACCGACACGGACGGCGACGAAGCGCCGCGCGAGGCGCTCTTCCAGGTCCGCGACAAAGACGGCCGGGTGCTCGCCAGCAGTGCCAAACTCGCGCCATTGGGCGCGTTCGGGCTGGACGCCGACGCAACGCCGGGTGCGCGCATCGTGACGCTTGGCGGCCAGCCGTGGCATAGCTATATGCTGCTGGACAGTGCGACGGGCCGGACCGTGCGCGTGCTCGAACCGAGCAATAGCCGCAGCGATCTGACCACCGAGGTCGCGAGCCGGATTGCGAAGCCGACCGCTCTGGCGTTACCGGTTCTGGCGTTGCTGGTCTGGATCAGCATCGGTCACAGCCTCGCGCCTCTGCAGGCGCTCTCGAAGGCAATCCGCACGAGAGACGCCAGCAAGCTCGAGCCGATCGGGATAGGGCCGACTCCGCTCGAAGTGCGCCCGCTCGTCGATGCCATCAATCAACTGCTGTCGCGACTGCAGCTTTCTATCGACCGCGAACGGGCCTTCACCGCAGACGCGGCTCACGAGCTGAAGACTCCGCTGGCGGCCATCAAGGTGCAGGCACAAGTGGCGCTCGTGGCGCAAGACGTTGCCCAGCAGCAGCTCGCCATGCAGCGCGTCGTACAAGGTGTCGATCGCAGCGCCCATCTCGCCGAGCAATTGCTCCTGCTGGCCCGGCTCGACGAACATCGCACGATACCGGCCCAGCCCGTGGCACTCGCGGCGCTCGCCCAGGACGCCATTACCGCCAACGCGTCCGATGCCCAGCGAAAAGGCATGAGTATCGCGCTGCTCGGCGATACGCACTCCGAAGTCATCGCCGAGCCGGTGCTGATGGACATTCTGCTCGACAACCTGATCGACAACGCGATCAAGTACTGCGCTGCAGGCGGCCGGGTCGAGGTTGCCATCCGGCGTGACGCGCATGCGGTCATGCTGACGGTTGGCGACAACGGTCCTGGGGTGGCGCCGGAAGACATCGCTCGTCTGACCGACCGCTTCTTTCGGGTGACGGGCAACGGTGCAAGCGGCAGCGGGCTGGGCCTTTCAATCGTCGCCCGCATCGCGCAGTACTTTGGCGCCAAACTGGACTTCAGTACAGGAATCGGCAACCGCGGGCTGGCGGTCCATGTTTCGTTTCCCCTCCCTGCGGTCGAGTCTGTCCCGATCGCGACGTCTGCCGGATGCTAGCGCGTGGCTCGTGAACGGCGCAGCAGCGCCTGAACTGCTCTCTTGCGGCTTGCGATGCCACTCACCGCTCAGGCGGTGCAGATCACCATATGCCGCCCAGCGCCTTCACCAGCAACACACTTGCGTCCATCCGGCGGCGCGCCAGATCGACCGCGGTGCGCTCGTTCGCCAACGCCGTACTCTGCGCGCTGACCACCTCCAGATAGCCCACGGTTCCGATCCGGTATTGGTCCAGTTCAAGCTTCAAGGTCTGTTTGGCCGACGCGACCGCCTGGTCCTGCGTGCTGGCTTCCTGCTGCAGGATGCGCAACGACGCGAGGTTGTCTTCGACTTCCTGGAACGCTGTCAGCACGGTTTGCCGATAGTCCGCCGCACTCGCGTCATATTGCGCCTGGGCCTTCTCGGTCAGCGCGTGCCGCCGGCCGCCGTCGAACAGCGTGCCGATCAGCGCCGGTCCGATGGTCCACATCCGCGACGGCGCAGCGAGCCAGTTCGCCAGCGTCGAACTCTCAATGCCGCCGGTGGCCGACAACACCAGATCAGGGTAAAACGCGGCCTGGGCGATGCCGATCTGGTCGTTGGCCGCGGCCGCACGGCGTTCCGCGGCGGCGATATCGGGCCGGCGTTGCAGCAGTTCGGAAGGCACGCCCACGGGGATGACCGGTGGCGTGAAGTCGGTCGTGGCCGGCGCTAACGAAAACGTCGACGCCGGGACGCCGGTCAGTGTGGCGATGGCGTGCTCGTACTGCGCGCGGGCGACGCCCAGGTCGATCTCCTGGGCTTCAGTCGACTGCAACTGCGTCTGGGCCTGCGTGACGTCGGCCTGCGACGACACGCCAACGGCAAAACGGCTCTGGGTCAGATCGAGCGTCTGGCGATAGTCCGCAATCGTCTGGTCGAGCAGGCGCTTCGAGGCATCGAGTCCGCGCAGGTTGAAGTAATCGACTGCGAGTTCGGCCTGCACGCCAAGCTGCACGCTGGCGAGATCGGCGGCGCTTGCCTGCGCACCGGCGCGCGCCGCGTCGTTCTCATGCGCGATTTTGCCCCACAGGTCCGGCTCCCAGCTCGCATCGAGCGCGACGGCATAGTCGTTGAACGACTTGCCGGCTGTCTGCTGATGGCCGATCACGTTTGCCGAGTCGTGTTCGCGGGTCGCGCTCGCTCCCACGCCGATCGTCGGCAGGTAAGCGGCGTGGGCGGACTGGACCATCGCGCGTGCCTCCTGAAGCTGCGCGACGGCCTTCTTGATCGTCTGGTTCGACACGTTCACGCTTGCTTCGAGCGTGTTCAGTTCAGGGTCGCCGAAACAGGTCCACCATGCGCCGCGCGGTTCGGAATCGGCGGGTGTGGCGCTGCTCCACCCTGAGGTGGTTTGCTGTGCCGTGGCCGCGGCCGGTTTGCCCGCGCTTGTCGCGAGCACGCCGGTGCTGGACGCCCCGCCGTTTTCCTTGAAAGCCGCAGGCACCGTCACCGAAGGCCGCACATAGTCCGGCCCGATCGAGCAACCCGCCACGCACAGCACCGTCGCCGCGCAGACGGCGCCAAGCAGCGGCGAGCGAAACGCGCGCCACGGCATCAGATCAGGCAGCCTGCGCTTCATGACTTGCTCCCTGCCCCGTTTGCCGTCGCCGTCGATGCACCGGCATTGCCGCTGGCTGAGACCTGCACGGCTTGACCGTTGGTAATCGAGTCGGATGGATTGAGGATCACCCGGTCGGTCGCGGCGAGCCCCGACTGCACTTCGATACGCGTGCCGAAGTCGCGCCCTGGCTTGATGGTCTTCAGGACTACTTTCCGCTGTGCGTCGACGGTGGCCACCTGCAACCCTTCCGGCCGGTATAGCAGTGTGTTCACCGGCAGCGACAAGCCCGGGGCAGCCGCGCGCAGCGATACGCGCACCTGGCCGAACGAACCCGGCAGCACCGAGCCGTCGGCATTAGGCACGTCCACTTCGATACGCAAGGTGCGCGTGACCGGATTGATCGCGCCGCTGTTGCGCGCCACCGTGCCCGGGACGCAGCGCCCCGGCAGTTGTGCGACCGCGAGGCAGGCCGGGGTGCCGTCGAGCGGCGTGCCCGCGTAAGCCTGCGGCACATCGGCGTACACGCGCAACACATTGGTCTGCGCCAGATCGAACATTTCCTTGGCAGGACCACCGGCGCTGCCCGCATCGATCAACGCACCCACGTCGACATTGCGTGCCGTCACCACGCCATCGAACGGCGCATAGACTTTTTCATACGATTGCAGTTGCGCAAGGCGTGCGACGTTCGATTGCGCCGCGGCGAGCGCCGCGTGTTTGGCCTGCGCGTCACTCTCCTTGGTGTCGGTTTCCTGCTGCGAAACCGCGTGTGTCGCCACCAGTTGCTGCCAGCGCGTTGCCGTCACCTGGGCCAACTGATCGTTTGCCTGCGCCTGCGCCGCATCCGCGCGCGCCTGGCGTAACTCGGCGTCCACTTCCGGCGCGTCGATCGTTGCCAGCAACTGGCCTGCTTTCACATGCGTGCCGATATCCGCGTACCAGGCCTTCAGATAGCCATTGGTGCGGGCGAAAATGGGCGTCTGCTGATAGGCCTCGATATTCGCCGGCAACACCAGCGCCTGGTCCGGCGGTGCGACCGTGGGCAGCGTGACCTGCACGGTCGGCTCGGCAAGCGCCGCGGTCTGCTGCCGCAAGGCGGCACGCGCATTAAGCCGCGGCACGATGCCCGCAGCGAGCGCCAGCGCCAGGCCCGCTGCAAGCGCCGCGAGGCGCACCGCACGATGCTTGCTGCGGAGCGCAGCCCGGTTCGCCGGGGCTTGAGGTGTGTCCGCCGCGTGAGGCGCGTCCGAAGTACCGGACACGTCCGAGGCTTGCGGTGCGGACTCGGGATATTGTTTAGACATGCGACGTACTCCGGTCATTTCAGAATATCGAGTTCGGGCTGCGGCGCACCATAGGGACGGCGCTTCGCAAGCCAGCCATGCACCAGTGCAAACACGACCGGCAAGAACATCAGCGTGGCGACCGTGCCGACCATCAGACCGCCGATCACGGCACGCCCCAACGGTGCGTTCTGCTCACCGCCGTCGCCCATGCCGAGCGCCATCGGCACCATGCCGATCACCATGGCCAGCGCAGTCATCAGCACCGGCCGGAAGCGTTCGACGCCCGCGGCGAGCGCCGCCTGCAGCGGCGCCATGCCTTGCGCAAGCCGCTCGCGTGCGAAGCTCACGACCAGAATGCTGTTCGCCGTCGCCACGCCGATACACATCATCGCGCCCGTCAGCGCGGGCACGCTCAGCGTGGTATGCGTGACGAACAGCATCCACACGATGCCGGCCATCGCCCCTGGCAAGCCGGCGATAATCACGAGCGGATCGAGCCACGACTGGAAATTCACCACCATCAGCAGGTACACCAGCAGCACGGCGAAGGCGATGCCCAAGGCGAGGCCGGCGAAGGAATCCTGCATGGTCTGCACCTGGCCGCGGATGACCACCCGTGCGCCGCGCGGCAGATCCGCTTTCGATGCATCGACGATGCGCGTCACGTCGGCCGCCACGCCACCCAGGTCGCGGCCCTGCACCGAGCCGAAGATATCGATCACCGGTTGCACGTTGTAGTGCGAGACGACCGCCTGCTGCGTGGTGCGCGAGAACGTGCCCAGCGAGCCGAGAATGCCGCTCACGCCGCCTGCATTGCTGCCCGAGCCGCCGGTGCCGGGAGTGAAGGTCGCGGCCAGCGGGATATTGGCGAGCGCCTGCAAGGAGTTGATGTCGTATTGCGGCGCCTGGGTCATCACCGGATAGCTCACGCCGTTCTGCGGATTGAGCCAGAAATTCGGCGAGGTCTGCGAACTGCCGGACAGCGCGATCAGCAGGCTGCGCGCGACATCCTGTTGCTGCAGGCCGGCTTGCAGTGCCTTGGTACGGTCCACGTCGACATCGATGGCCGGTTCGTCGTCCGGTTGCTGGATGCGCAGGTCGACCAGTCCCTCTACGCTGCGCAGCTTCGTCAGCAAGGTGTCGGCAAAGGCGCGGTTGTCGGCGAGGTTGTTGCCGACCACCTGAATGTCGATCGGCGCCGGCAGCCCGAAATTGAGGATCTGGCTGACCATGTCGGCGGGCAGGAACGAAAAGGTCACGGCCGGGAACTGCGCGTCGAGCTTCTGCCGCAGTTCGGCGACGTATTGCGCGGTCGGCTTGTGGTGCGCGTCGAGCGTAATCAGGATGTCGGCATCGGCCGATCCTATCGGTGCGGAACTGCTATACGACAGGTTGATGCCGCTGGTCGGCAGGCCGATGTTGTCGACGATGGTGGTCAGTTCGCCGGCTGGAATCACGGTGCGAATGCTGTTCTCGATTTCGTCGGCAAGTCGCGCGGTCTGTTCAATCCGCGTGCCGGTCTTGGCCCGCATATGCAGGCGGATCTGCCCGGAGTCGATCTGCGGAAAGAAATCGCGGCCCAGGAACGGCAGCAGCGCGAGCGAACCGAGACACACAATCAGAAACGCAGCCACAAAGCGGCGCGGCTTAGCGAGCGCGCGTTCCAGCACGCCCTGGTAGCGTGCGCGCAGCCCCTCGAAGCCGGCTTCGAAACCTTTCTGAAACCGCTCGAAGCGGTTCAGCGGCCGCACATACTGAATGCCCTCCTCGCCCGCCGGGCGCGAGTGGCGCAGCAGATACATGGCGAGCGTCGGCACCAGCGTGCGCGAGAGGAAATACGAGGCCAGCATCGCGAACACCACGGCTTCGGCGAGCGGCGTGAACAGATAGCGGGCCACGCCGGACAACAGCAGCATCGGCACGAACACGATGCAGATCGACAGCGTCGAGATCAAGGTCGGCACCGCGATCTCGCCGGAGCCGTCGAGAATCGCCTGCAGCAGCGGCTGCCCTCGCTCCAGATGGTGCGTGATGTTCTCGATCGCGACGGTGGCGTCGTCGACCAGAATCCCCACCGCGAGCGCCAGGCCGCCGAGCGTCATGATATTGATGGTCTGGCCGAGCACCGACAGCATGATCAGCGACGAGATCATCGCCAGCGGAATCGAAATGGCAATGATCAGCGTGGCGCGCCAGCTACCGAGGAACAGCAGGATCATCACCGCGGTCAGGCCGGCGGCGATCAGGCCTTCGCGCACCACGCCCTGCACGGCCGATTTGACGAAGATCGACTGGTCGGTGACGGTCTGGATATCGAGCGCCGTCGGCATCTGCGCACGAATCCGCGGCAACAGGCTCTTGATATTGGCGATGATGTCGAGCGTCGAGACATTGCCGCTCTTTTCCACTTCGAGCAAGGCGGCACGCTGGCCGTCGTGGCGCACGATGTTGGTCTGCGGTGCGTAGCCGTCGCGCACGGTGGCGACGTCGTGCACATAGGTGACGGTGCCGTCGGGCTGGGTGCGGATCGGCAGCGCATTGAGTTCGGCCACCGAGCGCGCCGCGCCGTTCATGTTCACGTTGTATTCGAAGGTGCCGATCTTGGCCGTGCCGCCCGGCAGCACCAGGTTCTGCGCGTTGACGGCGTTGACCACGTCCGAGGGCGTCAGATGCTTGGCCTGCAGCGCCTGCTGATCGATATCGACCATGATTTGCCGCACCTTGCCGCCGTACGGAATCGGCACGGCCGCGCCTTCGACCGTCGCCAGTTGCGTGCGGATAAAGTTGTTGCCGAGGTCGTACAGCGTCTGCTCAGGAAGTGTCTTGCTCGACAGCGCCAGTTCCATGATCGGCACCGTCGATGCGTTATACGTCAGCACCATCGGCGGCAGCGTACCGGGCGGCAAGATGCGCAGCAGCGACTGGGCGCTCGTCGAGGCTTCCGTCATGGCCCGGGTGATATCCGCGCCAGGATGGAAAAACACCTTGATGACCGCCACGCCGTTGAGCGACTGCGATTCGATATGCTCGATATCGCCGACATCCGAGGTCAGCGCACGCTCGTAAGGGGAGACGATGCGGTGCGCCAGATCCTCCGACGACATGCCGTTGTAGCTCCACACCACGCTGATCACGGGAATGTCGATGTTCGGAAAGATATCGACGGGCGTGCGCAGGATCATCAGCGGCCCGATGATCAGGAGCAGCACCGCCAGCACGATAAACGTGTAGGGGCGGCGAAGAGCGACTTTGACGATCCACATGAGAAGACCACGCCTGAAGGGGAACAATGGCGGCAGTCTATGAGCGCGGCCCTTGCGCCGGGATTGCGCACAGATGACAAACCCGTAATGAACCAGGGCGCCTCACGCAGGTATCATCGACGCATCGGCGAAGTACGAATTCATGGCAAACCGAGGCCAACCCCAGATAAGGCGACTGCGATGAAGATCCTCGTAATCGAAGACGAACCGAAGGCCGGCGATTACCTGAAGAAGGGCCTGGAAGAATCGGGCTTTGTGGTGGACGTGGCGCGCAACGGCGTGGACGGTCTGCATCTGGCGCTCGAGGAATCCCACGACGTGATCGTGCTCGACGTGATGCTGCCCGGCATGGACGGCTGGCAGGTGTTGCAGCAACTGCGCGGCCGCAAGGACACACCGGTGCTGTTCCTGACGGCGCGCGACGAAATCGAAGACCGCGTGCACGGCCTCGAACTCGGCGCCGACGACTACCTGATCAAGCCGTTCGCGTTCGTCGAACTGCTGGCCCGGGTGCGCACGCTGGCGCGCCGCGGCCAGGCGCGCGAGAGCGATACGCTGACGATCGGCGACCTCGAGATCAACGCAAGCCAGCGCAAGGTGCGGCGCGCCGGCCAGCGCATCGACCTCACGCCGCGCGAGTTCGCCCTGCTGCATCTGCTCGCGCGACGCAGCGGCGAAGTCCTGAGCCGCACGCAGATCGCCTCTTATGTGTGGGACATGAACTTCGATAGCGACACCAACGTCGTGGACGTGGCGATCCGCCGGCTACGCTCGAAGATCGACGACAACTATCCGGTCAAGCTCGTGCACACCGTGCGCGGGGTCGGCTACGTGCTCGAAGTAAAGGACGCGTGATGCGGCGGATTTCGCTGACCGCCAGGCTCGCGGCCTGGTTCGCCCTGATCACCGTGCTGGTGTTCGGCGCCGGCGGCGGCGTGCTGTACCGCGCGCTAGCCCAGCAAATCCGCACTCAGGACGACATCGACCTGGTGCTGACGGCGCGCCATCTGCGGCGGCTGGCAAGCGAGCTGGATTCGCCGCAAGGCATCGTCCTTCACGAGTCCCGGCTCGATAGCCTCGTACTCGGCAATCAGGCCTTCTTCCTGAGAATGCAAGACCCCAGCGGACGCGTCCTGCTCGAACGCAATCCCTCGCACTTTGCGATTGACGACTTAAGGGAAGTCAAACCGTCGAACCGGATTCTCGAGCATGACGTGCAGGAGTGGCATACCGCCGATGGCCTGACGATGCGCGGCGTCGCCACGGATATCGAGCTGACCGACGGCTCCGTGGTCGATGCGGTGGTCGGACGTGAAATGAGCGATCGCGAGGCGCTGCTGGCCCGTTACCGGAACACGCTCTACTTCACGACGCTCTGTGCGTTGCTGGCGGCAGCGGCGCTGGGCTACCTCGCCGTGCGCAGCTCGCTGCGTCCCCTGCGCGGCATTGTCCGCAGCGCCGCGCACGTGACGGTGGGCAAACTCGATACGCGCATTCCGTCCGGGCACGCGCCGCACGAACTCGAGGCGCTGATCGAGGCGCTGAATTCGATGCTCACGCGCCTCGAACTCGGCTTCCAGCGGCTCTCGCAATACACGTCCGATCTCGCGCACGACCTGCGTACGCCGCTTGGCAACATGCGCGGGGCAAGCGAAGTGGCGCTCGCGCGCTCACGCTCGGCCGACGAGTATCAGGCCGTGCTGGTGTCGAATATTGAAGAGTGCGAGCGTTTGTCGCGGATGGTGGAAAACGTGCTGTTTCTCGCTCGCGCCGACAATCCGCATTATGTGACGACCGCGGTCGACTTCCCGGTGCGCGACGAACTGCAGCGCGTGGCCGAATACTTCGAAGGCATCGCGGACGATGCGGGCATTGCGATTCAGGTCGAGGCGAGCGGCCAGTTGCATGCCGACGTCGACCTGTTCCGTCGCGCCGTCAGCAACCTGCTGGCGAACGCGCTGCGCTATACGGCGCGCGGCGCTGCCGTCTCCATCACGGCATACGAAGCGCCGGAGGGCGTCACCATCACGGTCGCCAATCCCGGCACGCCGATCGCGCCGGAACATTTGTCACGACTCTTCGACCGCTTCTATCGCGTCGACGAATCGCGCAGCAATTCCGCCGACTCGACCGGCCTTGGCCTCGCCATCGTGCGGACCATCATGGAACTGCACGGCGGCAGCGCCAGCGTCGAGAGCGACGCGGCGGCCACGCAGTTCCATCTGCACTTTCCATCACGCTGAGCATCCACGCCGGTCCCGTCAGTTCGATACCGTGCTGACGTGATCGTCCATGTGGGCGGCCTGATATTCCGCACGGTTGCGGGCGATGGTCTGCGGCGTCGGCGGGTAGTCGTTCTTCGAGATGGGGACCAGCCCTTGCTGTTCGGCCTGAATCAGTTCGGCGCGAACCTCGGCGCGCGTCTTGCCGGTGTTTTGCTGAGCGGCGGGAGCGGTCGCGGCGACACCAGCGACACCGGAATCCGCGCTCTGCGCGAACGCCGCTTGACCGAACGAGAACATCGCACCCATGACGGTGGCGAGTACGGCATAACGAATGGGTTTCATGACAGGCTCCTGAGTAAGGTTGTGCCGGCCCGGCGCTTACGACGCCTTTCGCCGGTTCCACGTAGCAGCGAGGCTACGAACCCATTCTCGGCCGCGGCGGTTTGCGCTGCGGTTACGCGTGCATGACGAATTTGTCATCTCGCGTCGGGATGCGGCGCGGAAAACGGCGCATCCCGCCTGGTCCGGATCTGCCGCTAGCAACGGGGAGCGCTTTCAGACCCGTTCGGCAAGATACCGCTACAATCCAGCACTTCGATTCGACAACGTGATTGCGCCATGAAATACCTTCTTGCATCGACACTCGTGGCAGTCATCGCGGCTGCAGGCACGGCCGCAAACGCCGCAACATCCGGGGGCGGCGATACACCCAAACAGGACTGCGCGATGGGATATGTCACCGGCGTCGGTGGATCGGCGCAGAGCGTTCGCGACTACCTTGCGAGCCCGGACCGCGACAAGTATCGCTACCTTGCCGACAACCCGATCCAGTGCCAGATCTCCGACGAGGGCCGTGCGTCCGCCTGTACCGGCATCACCAGCCTTCGGCATGAAAAAGTCAGCGTGTACGACGATAGTGACAGCACGACGACCACCGTGGTCGCCCGCGTGGAACTCGACCGCGGGACCTATCCGGTGATCATTGTCGTGCCGAAGCAGGATGTGCAATGCGGGGAGTGAATGGCCTGTGCGGATGTCCGCCTTGCTGGATGACCTCGCCGGTCACCACGTGATCCGCTGCAGCACCTTGTCCTTGAGCACGAAGCGATGGAACAGCGCCGCCCCGATGTGCATGCCGATCAGCGCAAGCAACACCCAGGCGAGCACGCCGTGAATATCGCCCATTGCATGGCCCACCGTCGACCCCGTCGATGCAAGCGCGGGCAGAGGTAGCGCGCCGAACAGATTCACCGCCCAGCCGCGCGACGAGGCATTGGCCCAGCCGAGCAGCGGAACCGCAAGCAGTGCGGCATACAGCAGGAAATGCGTGACCCGCGACACGATCCCGACCAGCGGCGGCAGGTCACTCGGAGGCGGCCGGTGCGTCAGCCGCCAGACGACGCGCAAGGCCATGGCCGCGATCAGCGCCGCACCGACCGCAAGATGCCAGGCAATGAGACCGAGCGGTTGCGTGTCGCGGTGCACGTCAGGCATCGTCCAGCCCAGCACGAACTGCACCGCGATCAAGACAACGATCAGCCAATGGAGAAGACGCGCGACGAGCCCATACCTCTCGTTGCCAGACTGTGCCGTACTGGACATGGTTACCTCCCGAAGATCTTAGTGGCGTGCATCTTGACCAGGCACCCTTAACTTTACCTTAAGGGACCCTGCCGCTTGCGAAACTTCGCCAGGTTGCGGCTCAACGCGCTCCTCGCTCAGAATCGTTTCGAAAAGCCGACCGTGAATCCGCGCGGCAGGATCTGCACAAAAAGCGGCGTTTGCCAGCGCGTGGTCAGATACCCCACTGCGGTACCGAGCGCCCAGCCGGCCAGCACGTCCGTTTGCCAGTGCGCCTGGCTCTTCATGCGCGCGACGGCATCGTAGGCCGGCAGCAATTCAAGCCCCCATACCCAGGGATTGCGGCCCCCGTAATTGACAATGAAAGGCGTGACGAAGCTCGCCTGAAGGGTAACCTCGCCGCTGGGGAAACTGTCCCCGCCGCTGAACCATTGATTCGGCCCCTTGCCGGCGGACGGCCGCTGGCGACCGAATGCGTACTTCAGTCCCTGCGCCGCCACGGCGGAGATCGCGGACGCATCTGCGGTCTGCCAGAACGTATGGCCCAACTCGTTGTCGTTGCCGAGCCAGAATGCGCCACCCACCTCGGTAGCCACTACGCCATATTCGAGTGCAAGCTGGACGCTACGGCTCCAGATACCGCTCTGATCGCGGCCCCACTCGTGATCGATGCCGAGGAAGCCGCTGCCCGCATGGGCGGTGGCAAGGCCGGTCCACAGCAGTACGGCGAGGCTGCCACGAGTAAACAAACGACGAAATCTGCCGGCTCCCGAACGCATGTGGACCTCGCCGAACGCTAGCGGCGGCTGGCGTCAAATAATCGACACCAACGCGAAAAGACGTCACGTGACAGGCATACAGCGCTACTGGGCGATCCTACCCTTCGAGCCTGAAGAAAACCTTAAGCTTGCCTTTGGTTTGCTGAAACTTGCAGATGGATCTGGTCAATACGTTCTGCAAATACTGAAGTACTTAGATTCTCATTGCGTTACGACGGCTCCGTTAATAACGCCTGCGATATTTTCGATGGAGAAGCTATTTCTAGCCTAGAGTTATTGAAAATCGCCGCGACTTGATCGCGACAGAATAGATCAGTACCCCATCGCACCATTCACGGGGCGTTCTGCTGTCGACGCGGTCGAACACCGTTGTTCCGTTTTGCGTCAATACTGCAAGGAGATTGCAAAATGAAAGTTACGTACGAGAGTTTTGGATTAGCCAACATCCTGCGCATCGTAGACGAACAAGGAACTCCGATTAAGATCTTGATCGACGGCAACGACGGCGGAATAGTTGGTGTCACTGCGTCAGGGCAAATTATTCATATCCCGCCTAATAGTCCTGTAGAAAACGACAAGGCCGTTGTTGAATATATGCGGACCGCCAGGAACGCGATGCTTCCTGGTGGTGAAGTCCCGTTTCTACAGCCTTGCGACCTGATCAACTCGCGGATCGCAGCGCTCGAAATGACGATGGCAAATATCAGGAGGGCTGGAGGCGATCCCTCATCTTTGGATGGGTCGCTTGTTGCGCTCCAGAAAGAAGCGCAACGCGAACATTGTTCAGCCGTCCGCATCCCTGTCAACCATCCCCAGACCCCGTAAGCCGGAGACGTTCAGCGACCGGGTCGCCGGTCGGTGGCGTGAAATTGCACACGCTCCGACATACGAGGGGAATGCATGCTCAATACGGTGTACGGCCGATACGCCTGCGATATTGCGCCATGCCAGCTCGCCGGACGGGCTCGGCGGCGAGCGTGGCTTTCATTGCCGCGGCGTGGCTCTCAGAGCCCTCATAGAACTTCGTGAGATCGGCCTTCATCGCGGCTCTTGATTCATCGTCAAGATAGACCATATGACCAGACGGGTAGTTTCTGATGGTCAGGTTATCCAGGGCTTGCAAGCTGGCAAGCGGCATGTTCCGGAAATTGAGTATCGTCTGGAAGAACGGCGTGACTGCGTCGAAGTAGCCATTTGCCGAAAACACCCTCAAATACGGATTGACCGACATTGCAGCCGCGAGATCGCCGGCTGTGTACAGGCTGGCGACACCCCCCTTCTCCGTTCCCGTCGGATCGATATGGCCGAAATCCCAGTTTTCGAACGCCTGGTCGTTCGAATCCAGGAATGGCGCGGTCGCCATGTATTTCAATTCTTCGTTAAGGTACACATTCCACATCGTGGTGTACACGCCTCCAATGGCTGTCATGGTCGGATCGTTATTGCCTGAATCGGGCGAGAGGTATTCGGCAATGCCCGTATTGGCACCCGTTACACGTCCGTCGTAGGAGCCCAGGGCAAGTCCCTTGTCGACAAGCAGGCTTGTAAGGAAGACAGGGCCATTCCCCGATGCTGGATCAAGCTGCCAATACTTGAGTACCACTGGCGGAATACCGAGGATTTCGCCCAAACGTTTCAGGACGTTCTCGTCAACTTCGGGAAACGAATTTATCGCGTTTCGATACTCATCCAGCGCAAACGCCTGGACTTCCTCCATGAAGGTCGGAAGATCGGCTGGAGGCGGCGACACCGTCACCTTTTTGTGACACCAGGTGTCGGCTGCGAACGTCGGCAGGATTCCGACCGGGTTGGCTCCCTGGACTGCGTCACCAGTCTGGGAATAGTCCAGCACCGACGACTGCAAGACGATTCCGTTCAGGTCCACACCATCTTCATGAAGCATCCACGTGAGAACGCAGGTGCGCGGTGTACCGTATGACTCCCCGAACAGATACTTCGGCGAATTCCACCGCTGGAACACAGTCAGGTAGCGCTTGACGAACTGCTTGATGCAGCTTGCGTCCTGATCGACGCCCCAGAAATCCTTGTTCGTTTTTGGCGCAATCGCTGTCGAATATCCCGTTCCGACCGGATCGATAAATACCAGGTCGCTCTGGTCGAGCAATGTCTGCGCATTGTCCTCCATGGAGTACGGGGCCGGCGGCGTGAAATCGGGCATGCTGGTCTTGATTCGCCTTGGTCCGAATGAACCGAGAAGCAGAAAAACCGAGGAAGATCCGGGGCCGCCGTTATAGAAAAAGGTAACGGGGCGGGTAGACGCATCCGAGTCATTCGCGGTGAAGGCCACATAGAATAGTTTGGCTGCAGCCTGCGCATTGTTGGTGTCTGTGGTGACAAGATGGCCGGCTCTCGCCGTATAGGCAATCGACTTGCCATTGATATTCAACGTGTGCTGAGTGATCGCCGCCGCCTCGCTGACATCGGTGATGGAATCGTCTCGCCCGTATCCATAGGGTGTCGTGTCGGTGAGCGGCTGATCGGCTGGAAGTTCATTGAGTGTCGTCGAGTTCATCGAAATCTCCGTATAGGTCGAGGATGCTGGTAATGCTCCTGCGGGTTCGTGCAGCGCTCAGTGCATCGAGAAGTGCCGGCCCTCTGCCAAATGCAATCGCGCCGGAAATAAGCAGTCACACTGCCCGTAGTCCCGGTCCGGGTACGTTTCAAACGCCCGGATAGCATTGCCATGCTTTGTGGGAAGGACATTATCGAAACGCCTATCCGCGCGTTGTAATTGCGCGGGGTAACGACAAATCAAGTGTATGTACTGATCGTGCGTTTGAACAAGGTGATGAACCGACAAACAATAGTGCGGTGCAGCGTCCGCCGTTAGGCGATGATTCATGGTATTGACCATAAATCACCTCCATAAGCAATGAGCCGGTTTCCAGATAAACCAGCAGCCGTAAAAAATACTTCACAATCCTGACAAAAATGCCACTGTTGTCAAAATCGAAATAGCGGCTCACGAAATTACGCTCAGCAATCAATCACTTTTCATCGGCAAGGCCCGCGCGGCGGAGTATCGATCGGCTCCTCGCAGGCGGGTGCGCCGACGAATGTCGCGGGTACTCGCTCAATCTACTTTGGTCACTAAGCCACAGCCTTCGCGTGATGGCGTACTCGACCTGCGCGTGCCGGAATCGCATCTGAGCGCACGCGCAGGTCCGCGTACTCAAGCGCCGGCCATGTTGCAGTCGCGCGGACATGGAAGTCTCGCAAGACTAGTAGGCGCGTTTGCTCCTTTAAAGAAGCGACCTGAACTTGACCTCCAGGTCGGCGAGCGTTTCGGGCGCCACCGTTGCGGCTCGTTCAACCAGCATGCGCGCGAGCTTCATCTCTTTCACCAGGCTGCTTACGGGCCCGAAATCGCTGGCCCCGACAAGCCGGCCGCTAGCGTCGAGATTGAAATGGATCTCGGCCGCGCCTGGAAGTGCCCTGGTCACGCATTGCTCTCCGAGCACCGGCTCGCCAGCCACCTGCAACTGTCGATGGTCTGTGTCAATTCAAGGTGACGGCCGATCAACCGCATTCTTAAGTGAGTTCCTGACGCAAGCCGGAAACATTCGTCCTGCTGACGATACCGTGGGCAACTACTGGATTGCGAGGTCGAACGGACTGTTCAGGCCACTCCCCGCCGAGGTGACACAAGCAGTCAGTTGACCGTTCGCCGCCATCGTGCACTGTGAAATCGTATTGCTGCTTCGGTTCAGAACGTAGACATAGCCACCGAATAGCGTGATTCCGGTCGGACCGTCGAAAATGGCGCCCACGCCGGAATCCACACAAGCGGTCAGGGCACCTCCGCTACCGATGGAACACTGCTGCACGGAATTCTGCGCGTACAGCGTTACATATGCGCTGGTTCCACCGAAAGCCACTTTCCCCACAGGCGTGCTAAAGGCAGTATTCAGGCAGGTCGATATCACACCGGCCACCACGGAACAGGTCGTGACATTCGAAGATACGCCGTTCGACATGTAGAGAGTCGAGTCGTTAAAGGACATCAGATTCACGGTATTCAGAAACGGGGTGACAACCGTGGCGATAGCACAACCGCTCAATGTTCCGTCGGAATCAGCGGTACACGTTTCGACGTCATTACCACCTTGATCCGCGAGGAACGCGACATTCCCGTCGAACACGATCGATGACAGTTCGTTCGACAGCGTTACCGCATTTGTGCAGCCGGACAAGCCCGAGGAGCCGACATTGCAGACGCTCACGCTGGCCGTGCCTGCCTCCGTAATGTACGCGCGCGCGCCGTCGATCGCGATACCCGCCGGGGTGTCGAACAGCGGCGAAGTGAACTGCGTGCAGTTGCCGGGGAGGCCTGTCGTGTCCAGCGCGCATTGCGTCACCAAGTTTGAGCCGGTGTCGGTGATGTAGGCCATATGAGGCACGGCGCTATAGGGGATGCTGAGCTGACCGGTACGAGCCTCTCCGTAGTTGTCGGTATACGCGTACTGAAGCACCAGGGTCGATGCAGAAGTGGTTGCGCTCGGCGCATAGTCGAGCGTCGCCTGGCACGTGCTGCCGCTGCTGACCTGCGCACAGGGCAGCGTGCTTCCGGCGAGCGTCCAACCCGTGGGCAGCGTCGACGTGATCTGGAGGTTCGTCGCGGCTCCGCCCGTGGCGCTGAAAACCACGCCCACGGCCGCGGTCGAGCCGATATAGGTGGCGCTCGCGCTCACCGGCGTCGCCGCCGCCGTCACGGCGGCCGGCATTACGGCGCTGTAAGCGATGGCGACCGAACCGGTACGCGCAGCGCCGGCGTCGTCCGTGTAGCTGAAGTCGAGCGTGAGCGTGCTCGACGCCGCAGCCGCGGTGGGCGCATAGGCAAGCTGCAGTTGGCAACTGCCGGCGCTCGTCACCGTTGCACACGGCAGCGCCGAGCCTTGCACGCTCCAGCCCGATGGCAGCGAGCCCGTATCCGTTACAAGCGCCAGATTGGTGAGCGGCGAGCCGTCGCCCGATGCGAATGTCACGCTTAGCGTGTTGGTCGTACCCACAATGCCCTGAACCGGGCCGGTGGGGGCGACACTCGTCGTCACCGAATTGGCGGCCGCCGACGAGTACGGAATCCCGACACTGCCTTGCTGCTGTTTGCCCTGGCTGTCCACGTAAGTGAAGCCGAGTGTCAGCGTGCCGGACGCGCCGGCCTTGCTGGGATCGTAGGTCAGCGTCAGGTCACACGCGTTCGCCGTATTGACGCTCGCGCACGAAAACGACGGCGACGCGACGCTCCATCCCGACGGCAAGGACGAAAGGCCCGTGGTAACCGTCAACGCTGTCGCGCTCCCGCCACTCGCCACACTGAACGCGACCTTGACGGCTGTGCTGTTGTTTAGAGGCACACTGCTGAGGGTGCTGGCGGTGACTGCCGTCGACACGCTGGACGCGGTCGGTGTCGTGCTGCCCGAACTGGTCGAAAGACTTACCCTACCGCACGCACCGAGCGCCAGGATCGAAATCAGACAAAGCAAACGATTCACGAGTGACATTTTTTCCCTCTTTTTTCTTTTTCACTGCATCGAAGTCGACACTAATACTCTCGCTTTCCGAATAAACCGCATGCTATCTGGCAGGCATTGACGCGCCTATGCTCCTCGAAAGCACGGAGGCCGGTCAGTCGGACCGTTGTGCACTATAGCCCCGCAGAATTACGCCGTTTTGAAAAACATGCAGTTTGACAGGATTTTCCGCCTGGCTTTCACCGCCGCCTAACCAACGGCTTCCAGGGGCACAGCGGTCATTCATTCCTTCGGGTGGCAAGGTTTTCAGACATTGCCGCTCCAACCCGCCACCAGACATTTGGGCAATGCGCATCTGCTCACGGCGAAAGGCAAGCGTTATACAAAGATGACATAAACGTAATGCGGGCGTCAGGATTGCGAAACCACCCTCCGTACAGAATAAACGTAACTCATCTCCTCACGGTTTGGTGGTGAGTCCCGAGGCTTCATTCGTAGCGAGTGACGCCGACCACAGTCTAGTTCAGGAGGCAATTCACCATGAAGACCTTAATCTATGCAGCGCTGGTTGCCGGCGCACTGGCCGCCCCGGCGCTTTCCTTTGCACAGGACGCTAATGCGCCGATAACACGTGCCGAAGTGCGGGCGGACCTCGTGCGCGTCGAACAGGCCGGGTATCGCCCGAATATCAACGATGTGCACTATCCGGCCGATATTCAGGCTGCGGACGCGCGTCTCGCAGCACAGGACCCGACGACGCAGCGTGACACGTCAGTCGGCGGAGTATCGATCGGCTCCTCGCAGGCGGGTATGCCGACGCATGCCGCAGGCACTCGCTCAATCTACTTTGGTCACTAAGCCGCAGCCATCCGGGTGATGGCGTATTCGACTTGCGCGTGCCGGATTCGCATCTGACGGCACGCGCGGGTCGGCTGCTTGGCGCGGCTTTCCGCGCCGTTTTGGAGATTGTGCGTGGCAAGCGAGCTATTGCTAGAAATATGAAATGTCCCGCATCTATCTCCGCTTCTGCTCCGAATCATCTCGGCACCACGCGCTCACTGCGCTCGAGGCGCTGGCATTGCGTGGGTTAACACCCACACTGAACACAGTGTCAACCTTTGTCAAATGACGCACTGCCTGAGGCGATTCAGTCAACGGCACGGCTTTGTTGTCCGTTGAGGGAGGACCGGCGAATCATCTGCCGTGCATCGTCGCTGCGGCGAGAGGCCCAGTGCATTCATCGATTTCTGTTTCGGAGTACGGTATGAAATATCCTCTCTTGGCATCGTTGGCCGTGAGCCTTGGCATTGGTCTGTCGGGTGCGGCCCACGCGGTCGATCTGAGCATCAACGTCGGCACGCCTGCCCCTATGGTCTCGGCACCCGTTGTCATTCAGCAAGGGTGGCACGGCGACCGGTATTGGGATGGCCACCGCTATTGGGAACGCCAGGAATGGGAAGCACACCAGCACGGTGCCCCGGTAGTAGTCGCCCAAGCACCGGTTGTTATTGGCTGGCATGGGGATAGGTATTACGACGGCCATCGTTACTGGGAACGAAATGAGTGGGAAGATCATAACCGCCACCATGACGATCACGACCACTGCCCTCCAGGACACGCCAAGAAGGGCGAGTGCTAACACAGCATCGCATAGCAGCCAAACCACTTTTACGGGCCGCGAGGCCCGTTCTTTTGTATACCAATCTCACCCAACCCTGAAAGAGTTGCGCTATACCGCAGGGTGGCGCAGTAAAAGCTGTCGGGACCCAACACGCAGCACTCGACATAAGTCTTCGCGGGATCAAGGCTCAACTGACGCCCGTGTCCCTCCCGCTGTCAAAACAAAATCTGCACATACAGGGTCGCGCCAGTACATGTCGCTCACTTTCATGTTCTTGTCGAACCGCACCTGATACTGACACGCCACAACCTCCCCCTTGCGACGAAAATCGAACAGGTAGTTCCAGACATGGCCGCCGACGAACCACTCGTGGAAATGAGGCGGTCCGAGCAGATCGAACATCTGGTCCTTCGTGAGGCCTGGCCCAACGTTGCGCAGGTTATCCAGTTTGACGAAAGTACCTCCCGCCGGCGTCGCCGATCGAGGGTCCGGAAACTTCGGTGATCCATCGGCCACGCAGCCGGCGATCAGTGAAAGCAAGCTGATACTCAGAGCAAGATCCCATCGGTTTTTCATGTTTGCTCTCTCATCGAACAGGCAGCAGCACGCGAGATGGCTCGCAGCGAGAAACGGAATAGCGTCATCTGTGGTTACCGCATGGACGCTCATTTAAATTTTCGTTATGCACGATTACCATTGATAACCCGCACCCACGACAGCGCCATAGTAGCCTTGCGTATTGGTCGATACCGCAGCCTTGTAGATCCAATGATTGTTATCCGAGATTGTGGAAACTCCGATCGCCTGTCCTGATTGGCCTCGATAAACGCTGCCGGCGACCGATACCATGCTTTTTCCCGGCCCCGAGGGTTGCGGCAACCCTGCGACAGCCATCGCAGTGGCGATTCCGGAATCCGCATCACGCTTGAGCTGTTGAATCTGACTATCTGTATACGCGTTTGCCTGTGCAACAGCGCTCCCCACTCCGGCGTTCAACTGCTCCACGTTGACGGCGTCGGTGAGTGCGGTACCCTCAGCGACGTTGGTGACTTGCCGCGTCGAATCGGCGGCCCCTACCGAGACGACATTACTGCGCCCCCCGTCGTTACTGCCGGCGCCGACGGCGACCGAGTTGGACCCTGACGACGTCGCCCCCTGACCCAGGGCCGTCGAGCTGTTGGCGGTTGCCTGCGAGTTGTTGCCTACAGCAGTGCTGCTGCTCCCCGAAGCAACGGCCCCCTGCCCACCCGCCGATGAATTGGATCCCGTTGATGAAGAAGACGTTGTTGTCCCAGTAGTGGACGAAGAGCCGCCACTGCCACCACTGCCGACATTCTTGTTATTGATCAGCGTGGTCAACTGCGTCTGAACTGCTTCGAGCTGGCTCACGTTGACTGCGTCGGTCCCCACACTGCCAGCCGCCACACCCGTAATCTGCCGATTGCCGATATTGACTTCCCCCGCCGAAGACTGCGGGCTGCTCAGACCATAAGCAATGTAGTTCGACAGTGCCCCGACGGTCGTCACCGACCCTGCTCCCAGTGCGACACTGTTCGCATAGGTTGCGGATGCTCCGGCGCCAAGCGCTACTGCGTCGGTCGCGCTGCTTTGTGCGCCGGAACCCAGCGCCACGCCGCCCGCAGCCGTTACGGCAGCATTCGCGCCCTGCGCGACAGACTGGGCGCCACTTGCGGTCGCACCGCTACCCAGCGCGATCGCGTCGGCCTGATTCGAACTTGCTGCCTCGCCGATCGCGACACCGCCCGGCGCGGTCGAATTGACAATGGCGCCATTGCCAATCCCCACACCGCTGTCGCCATTCACCACCGTGGTCGGTCCAACCGCAATCGACTGGCTGCCTACGGCCAGCGAATCCGCTGCGGTCGAATTGGCGTGAAAGTACTCGGTGGGCGTCACCGCGAACGAAGACAACGCGCCGGCAAGTTGCCGCACGGTGACCGCATCTTGCTGTTGCGTCCCGTCTGCGACATTGGTCAACTGGCGATACGAATTGGTGGTTCCGAACGACACCGCACCCAGCAGCGTCTCATTGGTGGTGTTATAGGGAATCACGTAACTGCCGCTCGTAATCGAACCTGAAGCGGGCGCAATCGCGCGGCTGGACACTGATCCCGAGCCTATTGCAATCGCGCCCGCTATAGACGCAGTTGCCTGTGCTCCCAATGCCATTGCATTGGCAGCCGTTGCCTGTGCACCGTTGCCCGCAGCGAAGCTGCCCGTTCCACTGGCTACCGCCTCGGGACCGACGGCGATACTGTTGGTACCCGTTGCCTGGCTATCGGCTTCCGTGGAGTCAGCATGGAAGTACTCGATGCCCGCGCCGTTGTTAATGCTGCTTAACGAGTTTTCGACGTTAGTCAGGCCAGTATTCAAACCGCCAAGCGCACCGCCAACGTTGTTGTAGGTGCTGCCTTGCACTGTGTAGCTCGGTGCCGATACGCCACTGCCCGGCGTGTATGTCGAGCCTCCGCCCAGTGCAGAAGCAAGCGTCGTCCCGGTCGCGTTGCCCGCGCTCGCCACAGAAAACAGTTGCGAGCCGTTGACGGCGTCGGTCGAGCTGCTCGACAGGACACCGGCAGCAACGTTCTGGAGTTGCCGCTCCGATCCGGCTGTGCCGATCGAAACGACAGAGGTAGGCGCGGTTGCCGCAGCCGTACCGCCCGTCATGTCGAACGTTCCGGTATGCGTTCCCGCTGCTGTGGCCCCGGCTCCCAGAGCGACATCATTCGCATTGCTGGCTTGCGCACCATTACCGACTGCAACCGAGGCCGCTCCGGCGGAAACCGCAACCGGACCGACTGCGATGCTGTTGGTACCGGTCGCCGTCGAATCCGCCAGAGTCGAGTTCGCATGGAAGTACTCGATCCCGCCGCCGCTCAGTGAGTTGCTGATGCTTGTCAGCGCACTGCCAACGTTGGTGTAGGTATTGCCTCCGACCACATAGCTCGGCGCACCAATAGCTCCGGTCGAACTGTTGTAAACCGCACCTCCGCCCAGCGCGCTCGCTGTCGCGCTACCCAAGTTGTTGACGCCGGTGGCGACCGAGAACAGTTGCGATCCGTTGATCGCATCGGTGCTGCCCGACGAGATCACCCCTGCCGCCACGTTCTGGATCTGGCGCTCGTTGCCCGCGCTGCCTACCGAGAGTACTCCCGAGGCTGTCTTCGCCACACCGGCTGCGGTGCCGCCGAACAGTGCGGTCGTGCCTGTGTCGGCTGCCGCCGTGGTCGAGCCGGTGCCCAGCGCCACATCGTTTGCATTGGTTGCCACAGCGTTAGCGCCTAACGCCACGCCGTTGCCGGCCGTCGCCTGCGCACCGTTGCCTGCAGCGAAGCTCCCCGTTCCGCTCGCTACCGCCGCAGGGCCAACGGCGACACTGTTGGTGCCGGTCGCCTGGCTATCCGCCAGGGTCGAGTCCGCATGGAAGTACTTGATGCCGCCGCCGCTCAGTGAGTTGTTGATGCTTGTGAGCGCACTGCCAACGTTGGTGTAGGTATTGCCCTCGATCGTATAGCTCGGCGCACTGATAGCTCCGGTCGAACTGTTGTAGGCCGCACCTCCGCCCAGCGCGCTCGCTGTCGCGCTGCCCAGGGTGTTGACGCCGGTTACGACCGAAAACAGTTGCGATCCGTTGATCGCGTTGGTGCTGCTCGACGAGATCACGCCTGCCGCGACATTCTGGATCTGACGCTCCTGCCCGGCCAGGCCGACCGACACCACGCCATTGGCCGCGCTCGCGATACCGGCCGCCGTGCCGCCGTACAGCGCAGTGGTGCCCGTACTTGGCGCTGCAGTTGTGCTTCCGGCACCCAGCGCCACGCTGTTGGCGTTGCTTGCGGTCGCGCCCGACCCAAGCGCCACCCCGCTCGTCGCCGCGCTCTGGACAATGGCGCCGTTACCGATCGCCACCGAACCGGCGACATTGGCCTGTGATGCATTACCGAGCGCAACCGACCCAAGTCCCGTCGCCACGTTCGTGTTACCCAACGCGACTGCGCCATTGCCGTTTGCGGTGTTGTCGGCGCCCATCGCCACTGCGCCATTACCGGTGGCCGTGTTCGGATCGCCAATCGCCACTGCGCCGTTGCCGCTTGCCGTCTGGCCTTGGCCGAGCGCTACTGCGCCCGTGCCGCTAGTGACTTGCGAGCTGTGTCCGCCGGCAATCGAGCCGGTGCCAGCCGCTGCGGCCACGGTGTTGCTGTCGCCGAGAGCAACGGTCGAGGCGGCAAGCGCCTGCGAAGCGTTGCCGATGGCCGTGGCGCCCGCCGCTGACGCCAGCGTCGAGGTGCCAAAAGTGGCCGAGTTGCTGCCGCTCGCCGTACTGCTAAAGCCAATGGCGGTTGCCTGCAAGCCGGAAGCCTGCGTACCCGAGCCTGGGACACCGGCCGTGCCGCCCACCCCGATAGCGACCGCTGCGGTACCGGACGCGCCGCTGTTGACGCCGATCGCGACGCCGGACGCGCCACTGGCCGAAGCACCCGATCCCAGCGCCACCCCGGCAGCAGCGGTACTGGTCGTAATCGCCTCATAGCCAATCGCGACCGAATATCCGCCGGTCGCAGTCGACTGCGTGCTCAACGCAGTCGAATGATCTCCCGAGGCAATGGCACTGGCGCCGAGCGCTGTGGCGTAAGCGTTGCTGGCGGTCGTCGACGGCCCGAGCGAAACGCTGAATGAACTGCTCGATATTGCATTGAAGCCAAGGGCTACCGCTTGATTCCCCGAAGCATTAGCGCCCGCGGCCAGTGCTATCGCTCCCGCGCCGGTTGCCTGTGCGAGATTGCCTATTGCCACGCCGTATATAAGGGAAGCCGTTGAGTCGGGACCCATCGCAATGGTGCTCGTCCCAGAGGCCGTCGAACTCAAGCCTAACGCGGACGCATACTGTCCGCTCGCAATGCTGCCACTGCCGATGGAAATCGAGTTGCCCCCTGACGCGGTGCCGCCGTCGACCGCATATTGGGCGTGGGCTTGCTGGCCGGACAGCCCAAGACAAACTGGCACGGTAAGGCCGAGGAGAATCCGGGATGTCCGGTGCAGCGCGGTCAGCGTGCTGTGCTCAATTTTCCGACCGTCACATACGGCGCCCGATGCGCCGGATTTCCCTTTGCCACACGATTTACCGAACTCCGATGCAGCCACAAAAACGCCCAATGCCTTATTCCATACCGTTCTGTAAATCCTGTTCATTGTTCAAATTCTCATAGAATGATTGATTCAGAACTGAGTCAGTTGAAATCAACGTGAAACGAATCGATCAACGTGTTGGAATAAGTGAACTCTGTGTCACAGAATAAAAAACCAGGATATCGCGGCGCCCCTCTGCACGGGATCCAGTTTATGCACGATGAATAATAATCAGCTATTCAAATTTATTAGGCGAAGCAAATCCCCCGAAATCCCATCATTCGGGTTTATTTTTCAAAATACCTAATTAGCCGACAATCTGTAATGTCAAGAAAATACAAATTCTTCAGATTGTTACGGCGGAGTAAACACTAGGAGATAGCGTTTGTTTTGTCTAGAGAATATTTGATGAACGTCAACGAGCCGGAATGCGCAAATGTGCATCTCGGTCCGGAACAACGAACTGCCCGTTGATGGGCGAGTCCGTTGTTCCGATGTCAGTTCGTCCTTACCACTGGTAGCTGACACCGCCGCCGTAGGTGGTCCCCGCGCTGCTCGTGCTCGCGCCGCCTCTCACCTTGATGTTGTTGCCAATGCGTGCGGTAAAACCGAGTGCGACAGCGCCGTAGCCCTGGTAGCCCCCCGAGCCGATGCCGACCGAGATCACCTTGCCGGCATCGACGTCCGGGATCATCGAAAGCGCGACGGCGCCCGCAACCCCCGAATACGCCTTGCGAGCGATAGAATTCACGCTGTCCTGCACACCTTGCAACTGCGACATGTTCACGGCGTCGGTCGGATCCACACCCGCCGCGACATTCGTGATCCGACGGTCGTTTCCGGACGAGCCCACCGAGACGGTATTCGCCTCGTTTGCAACCGAACCCTCACCCAAGGCAACCGAGTTCGCGGCGCTCGCAGTCGAGTTCGCGCCCACGGCTGTGCTGTTGGACCCAGACGCCGTGCTACTCGCACCGACAGCGGACGAGTTCGTGCCGGTTGCGCTCGACTGAGCACCCAGTGCCGTGCTGTTGGTGCCGGATGCCACGCCACTGGCGCCCACCACGGTACTGAAATTAGCCACGGCGGTTGCGCCTGATCCGTTAGCCGTGCTTCCAGTTCCCGTTGCCGTCGGCGCAGTTGCTGCCGTACCCGTGGTCGTCGCCGTGGTCGTCGCCGTACCTGTCCCCGCCCCAGAGGTCAGCGACGCGACTTCACTCGACAACGTATTGACCGCCGAATTCGTCGCAAACAACTGCGAACCGTTCACCGCATCCGTGCTGGTCGCCGAAATCTGCCCGGCCGCCACATTCGTGACCTGACGTTCCGCGCCAGGCGCGCCGACGCTCACCACGCTCGTTGGGTTGGCGCCCGCGAACGAATAGGTCGTGCTACCAATCGTTGTGCCGGAGGTCGGGTTTGCCGCCGCCGTCACGCTACCGGCACCGAGCGCCACATCGCCCGGATTCGTCGCGATCGCACCATGACCGAGCGCCGTTGCGTTTACCGCGTTCGCGAATGCCGCGTTGCCCAATGAGGTCGCCTGATTGCTCAACGCCTCCGCACCCGCACCGATGGCGACGGATTGTGCGCCTTCGGAACTCGATGTGTTGCCGATCGCCACGGCCGAATCGCCCGATGCCAGTGCGCCGCCTCCCAGCGCCACGCCTACACGGCCCGTCGCCGTCGCGCCTCCGCCCGCCGCGAGGGACTCGGTTCCGGTTGCCACGGTGCTCGTACCCAATGCCGTTCCGTCCGCGTTGGCCGTTGCCAGGATACCCAACGCAGTGTTGCCTGCCTGTACCGTAGAGAGGCGACCCGTGCTGCTTGACGCCCAGTTATCGACCAAAGAGGCCACGCTGGATACGGAGCCCGCATTCGCTCCAAAACCAATCGCGACACCACCGCCTGATAAGGTGGTCGAGGATTGACCGACTGCAACGGACGACGCCCCGGTCGCCACGCTTGTGTTGCCGATCGCCACCGAGCTGCCGCCGCTTGCCGTCGCTGCCACACCCACTGCCGTGGCGGCGCCGACTGAGCTCGCCCCGGCACCTACGGACACAGCACCTATACCGCTTGACGTCGCAGTCGAACCGATCGCTACTGCGGATGCCGCAGAGGCCGTTGCCTGAGCCCCGATCGCCGTCGTGTTGGCGCCGGTCGCATTCGACGCACCGCCATACGCCACGGCATTGGCGCCGTTCGCAGTGGAAGTGGCACCAACTGCAGTCGCGTTAGTGCCGGTTGCTGTGACGGTGTCGCCAACCGCTGTCGCTTGTCCGCCGTTGGCAGATGTATTTATACCGAACGCCTCGTCTTGACCCGTACCATCCGTCCCGGCGGTTGCGGGGAGTGTTCCGCCTGAGCTGGCGGGAGGCGACGTTGCAGCGCCCCCGACCGTTGCAGTTATCGCGCCGCTTTCGCCGCCGACAGCAAGGTTATCTGCATACGCCTGCCCGACCGGCAGCAGCATCAACGCCGCCAATATCGCAAGCGACGCCTTTGATTTCAGTGGGCTACCGGCCTGCCCCATTTCCGCTTGCCCGGGCTCGCCCTGCACGCCACGTTGCGTCTCACCTGCCGCTATCAGCGTGCCAAGACGGCGATTCCAAACCAACCTATATCGGCCCTTGTTCATTACGTTTTTCCCTTCACACTTATCTAGTCGACAATAAAAAGATTCATAGTTGGTCTCCGTCACGCTTTACCCGACGCTTTAGCCCGTTCGATGTCGCCTGGCTTTTCCCCAAGCCCGGTTCGATCCCGCCGTCCCGGTGCGGCTGGTCGTTGCACGGTTGTGATCGCGACACCGGACCGAATACCAGGTGCCGCGCGCACCCCAAAGCAATGGCGTTTTTGGTGAAGCACACAGGCAATATCGTCTGTCGAGGCGATGCGCCGGCCGCCACAGTCAAAGCCATGTGTTACCTACTGCCGAAATAGTAGGAATTGGAAACTTTATGTAATTAGTATGAGTAGCGTGACTGGCACATGCATTTGCCCGGGGGACGAAATGCTTTGCGTGAGGGAAAATTTTTGCTGTCCGCTTAGCGATAAATCGGGTTCAAAAGCGGAATACGCTGGGCTGCCTGTCGGCAAAATTGGAGATGGTTCGGGCCCGGGCTGCCGAGCCTGCTTGCGTGAGCGGCAGAAGACCGCTATGTGGGATCGACTGCACGAACTGCTGCTCTCGAAGTTCCGCGAGGCAGGATGCGGCTAACACTCCGAACCACATCGCCACAACACGCCACGCCCAAAAGAGACTCGCGCGAGCAGCTCGGCCCGTGACCCGGTTTCAGATACCCCTACGTTTTTCAAGCTCAAGTTGGTTGCCGGCGTGTCGATATACGGTCGGTGTACGTTCGCACATCTGGCGTCACGCCGACGCCTGTCCGCGGCGGCGCGCCTCGATCAGGCTTTGCCCGCTAGCTTCATAAAGGCATCCGCCAGAAACGAAGCAGCATTAAAAAGCATCAGATCGCAACATCCTTTCAGCCAGCGAAATGAGGGGTGTTCGTACCTTCCGTGCAATTCACGGCGGCTTCACCCTAACAATCGTTAACGATCAATGACTTACGCATCCTCGAATCGCGCGCAACCCGTGGCGCCGCTGGGCCTTGCTGCAAGCGGTTCTGCAAGCGATAACCGCCGGACTTCCCACGCTTACGTTTTGATAAACGATCAGGCAGAACGGGCCGCCAGCATCGTAGAGCAACGAAAGATAGAGAGGGCACCGTGCACAGGACGACATGCGATCGCTGCGGGGGCAATATTTTGTACAGCAGCGGCCGGCCATGCGTACGCGCAGGCGACACAGCCGGCGAGTGATACGCAAGCGACGGACGCCGTGGTACAAGCCGATGTGGCGCCTGGCGTCGCGCTGCCGGAGATTACGGTGAAAGGTGTGGCGAACCCGCCATCAGTCGGGCTCGTGGGTAAACGCACCGCGACAGGCACGAAGACCGACACGCCGATCAACGAGATTCCTCAAACGATCAACGTCGTCACTGCGCAGCAGATCGAAATGACCGGCTCGACCGACCTCAACCAGGCGCTGCGCTACGTGCCGGGCTTCGCATCGTCTGGATCCGACAACCGCACCGACTTGTATGCGACGCTACGCGGCTTTTCTCCCGCTTTGTTCGTCGACGGATTGCAGGCGCCGAATACGACGACCATCGCGGCCTGGCGTGTCGACCCGTATATGATCGACAGCCTCGCTGTGCTACGTGGACCAACGTCGGTGCTGTATGGGGCCGGAGATCCGGGCGCGCTCGTCGACGTGCAGACGAAGCAGGCCGACGGCGAGCGCGTGCGCGAGGTTGGCATGCAGGTCGGCAACTACGCGCGCAAGGAAACTACGTTCGACATCGGCGACAAGCTCGACTCCGACGGCGAGTATGCGTATCGCTTTGTCGGCGTCGCGCGCGACGGCAATGCGCTGAGCGGCCCGAACGCGGACCAGCGCGTCGCGCTTGCGCCGTCGCTGCGCTGGCGGCCGGATTCCGACACCTCGCTGACACTCACTGCGACCTACCTGCAGGACTGGAGCGATTTTGCGCACAACTTCCTGCCCGCGCAGGGCACCGTACTGCCGAACCCGAATGGGCAGTTGTCACAGGACGTCTACACGGGAGACCCGACATTCAATGACTACCGGAAGAAACAATGGTCGCTCGGCTACCAGCTCTCACACGACCTGAATTCGGTGTGGACGTTGCACCAGAACTTACGCTGGATGCACCTGTCGCTTGACGACGCGTCGGTCTTCGGCGGCGGCCTGGCCGAGGGCAGCACGACGGACATTACGCGTTACGCAGGGCTGTTCCAACTGAACTACAGCCGCTTCGACATCGACAACAACGCGCAGGCGCGTTTCGGCACGGGGCCGCTAGAGCATACGGTGCTGCTCGGCCTGCAGTACAACCGGCAGACGACGACCGACAGCGAGTGGCTCGCGCTGGCGCCGGACCTGAACCTCTACAACCCGGTCTACACGCCGGTCACGACTGCGATCTTCTCGGGCCCGACGTCGCTCGGCCACCCCGACCTGTACACGGCGATGAACACTTTCGGCGCGTACGCTCAGGATCAGGTCAAATGGAACCGCTGGACCTTGACGCTCGGTGGCCGTGAGGATTGGGTCAACATGCGTCAGGACGACCGCGAGGCCAGCACGCAGACGGAACAGGATGTCAGCGCGTTTTCGGGCCGCGTCGGCCTCACGTACCACGGCGACTACGGGCTATCGCCGTACGTCAGCTATTCGACATCGTTCAATCCGGTCATCGGCGTGAAGATGTTCGGCGGTGGATTGCCTGAGCCGACGCGCGGCAGGCAGACCGAGGCGGGCCTGCGCTGGCAGCCGCCCGGCAAGAACCTGATGTTGAGCGCAGTCGTCTACCAGATCAACCAGACGAACGTTGTGACACCGGCGCCGACGAATCTCGATCCCACCGGCACGTCCTCCGTGCAGACCGGCGAGGTACGTTCGCGCGGTATCGAGTTGAGCGCGCTCGGAAACGTGACGCGCGAGCTGTCGATTGTCGCGTCGTACATCTATCAGGACGTGAAGAACGTGCAGGCGAACGGCGCATCGCTGAACAAGTGGCCGGTCGATATTCCGCGCCCGCGCCAGATGGCGTCGCTGTGGGCCGACTGGAGATGGTATGCAGGAGCGCTCGAGGGTTTCGGGATCGGTGGCGGAATCCGCTACCAGAGCGCGTCGGCGGGTGCGCCGGACAACTCGCTGACGGTCGCAAGCTATACGCTGTACGACGCGGCGCTGCGCTATGACATCCGCAACTGGCGTTTCTCGCTGAACGTGGAAAACCTGTTCGACCGACACTACATCAGCGGTTGCCAGTCGTACTCGGTCTGCTTATTCGGCAACGAGCGAACCGTGCTTGGCAGCGCGAAATACACCTGGTGATAACGCATCTTGAATTTGACATTTTGATCAGGCGTGCGCAGCGAACACGCTCTTGCGATCGGGATGAGCGTAACCTTCGGCTTGCCCACGATTTATACATTTCTGGAATTGAATTGAAATATTGATCTGATATTCTTCGCGGCTTTACATGATCGAGACTCCGCAAGCCTCAACTTGCGCACTCTGCCGCCGATAACCAGCAAGAACGCCACTCGCCAGCTCCTTTTGCATACACAATGCCGCTCCGACATACCGCCCTCACGGACGCCCATCTTCTGGTGGTAGACGACCAGCCGGAACAGCTTCAATTGTTAATTGGCGTGTTGCGCAATGAGGGATACCGGATCAGCGTTGGATTCGACGGATCGCAGGCGTATCAACGAGCACTGGCAATTTCACCCGACCTGATCCTGATGGACGTGCGGATGCCGCGGCTGGATGGATTTGCCGCGTGCCGGCTTCTTGCAGCGGACCCCCGCACGAGTACGATTCCTGTCATATTTCTTACCGTGGCCGGTGAGCTTCACGAGCGCCTCGACGGTCTGACAATCGGCGGCGTCGACTACATCCTCAAACCGTTCGAACCGGCCGAGGTACTCGCACGGATTCGCGTTCACCTCGCCCGGGCGAACGGCAACCGGCATGTCGAAGAAGAAGAGGATGAGTCCGCTTCGGACATGACAGGCAACAATGTCATCGTTCGCGCGGCCATTCAGCATTTGTCGCAAAGGCTGAACAATCCGCCAACGGTCGAACAACTGGCCCGCCTTGTGGGTACCAATGAAAAACGACTGTCGCGCGCGTTTCGGGACAACCTTGGCCGGACCGTATTCGAGTATCTCCGGGACGAACGCTTGCGGATTGCGCAAAGGTTGTTGAGCAGCACGTCATTGAGTATCGCCAGCATCGCCGAAGAAATCGGTTTTTCCAGTGCGGCGAATTTCGCCACGGCGTTTCGCGAGCGATTCGACACGACTCCCTCGGCCTATCGGGAAGATCTTCGTTTTGGGAACCTGACTAACACCCAGGAACCCGTCCTCGATACCGAGTGACGTCAACATGACAACAGCCAGGTGGCGCCGTTTGCTGCTCTTATGTCTGAGCTGGTGGACAACTTACTCGTTGGCTGCCGGTCTTGACCCGCTTGGGAAACAAACCCAACCGATCCCCCCCCTGGGGCAGGTACAGACGTTCGAAGACATCTCGGGCAGGATGAGCCTGGACGACATACTCACATTGCCCGCAGCGAACCCACGCGGCTTCCTGCCCGTCCAGCGGGGTCGATTAAAGCCAGGTTTCACTCACTCCGCATGGTGGCTACGCGTGGCAGTGAGCAACCCAGGTTCAACCGCCCTCCCGCTCGTTCTCGAGTTCCCGAACGCGCGCCTTCAGCACGTAGACTTTTACATCGGACGCGACGGCCACTGGACACGCGACGGCACCGACCCCGCCGGCCCGGCAATCAGGCCATCTTCGTCCCGCTATCCCCTGGTGAATTTCACGCTCGCTCCCGGTGAACACCTTCTATTCCTCATCCGCGCGGCCAGCGACACCGCACTCACTCTCGAACCGAGGCTGTATTCAACAGAGGCCTATGACGCGTTGGAGAAACGTGCTGCGCTCTGGGACGGAGGATTGATCGGCGGAACGCTGGCACTGGCGTGGTGCGCGTTGCTCATCGCCTATTTTTCCCGCAGCGTCTCGTTTCTCGTGCTAGCGGGCCTTTGCGCCATGACAGCGCTATTTGACGCTGCGGATCGCGGGTATACAAAAATATATTTATGGCCGCACGCAACCGAGTGGAGTTCCAGAAGCGTGACGGTGTTCGGATGCTTTGCCGTGCTGCTGTTCATCGCCTTCATCTTGCGCATCGCACACCGCGAAAAGGCGAACCTGCCCGCCCGCTATGTATTGTTCGGGTTCGCGTTGCTGGAGTGCGTCGCAGCGACAGGAGCCGCTTTCGGCAATCTGTTCGTCTTCGCGCAACTCGGCTTGCATCTCAACGCGCTGTTCAGTGTTGTCACGGTGGTCGTTGCCGCAGGCCTCGCGCGTCAGTCGACACCCGCCGCGCGGATCATGCTGCTCACCATGGGCTTCTCGCTGTTCAACTTTGCGTTGCGTATGCTCGAAGAGCTCGGCTCCTTGCCGGCCGGCCTGGCGTGGCTGAAGTCCGATATTCATCCGAACCCGGTTATCGCAATCATTAATCTCGCCAACAATCTGATGGTGCTTGCGGCGTGGATCAACCACGTTGGCAAGCAGCGCATCGCGGCAAGAACTGAACTCGCGGACTGGCAAAGAACCGAACACGACCGGCTGCGAGACCAGGTTGCGCAGCGCACCCTGGAGCTGAACGAGGCCTTGCGCTACGCGGAAGAGAAAAACCAGCAACTGATCGAAACCTTGGGTTTTGTCAGTCACGACCTCCGTGCGCCACTCGCCACCATTACAGGTTACGCCAGACTGCTGCTGAATCAGGCGAATTCGAAACAGGAGAGCCTGATCCACTCAATCGAGCGCAGCGTGAACTATCAACTCGGTCTGATCGACGAGCTGGTCGGGTATGCGAAGGCCGAGTTGCAACCCCTGGAGATCGTGCCTGCCGCAACCGATCTGCCCGCCCTTCTCGATGACATTGCCGAATACGCGCTTGCACTCTGCCTGCAACTGAACAACCAGTTCCACTATCAGGCACTCACTTCGTTGCCCCGTCGACTGACGATCGACGGCCAGCGCTTGCAACAGGTTTTGCTCAATCTGCTGTCCAATGCGTCCAAGTTCACCCGCGACGGCGTCGTCATGATGACGGTGAGAGCACGTCAGCAGAATGATCGATGGCACATGGGTTTTGAAGTCTCCGACACCGGCATCGGTATCGACATCGAAAAGCAGTCGAAACTCTTTACGGCTTTTCGCCAGATTCAGTCCGTCAACGGCAGCACGGGTCTTGGTCTTTTCATTGCTCAGCGCATTGTCAACACAATGGGCGGCGATTTGCGCGTTTCAAGCGCGCCGCAGCGTGGCACCACATTTTCTTTCGAACTGATCGTTCCCACTGCTGAAGATCCCGATGCTTCGCTGTCGAACGTCGTACCGTATTCTTCCAACGGCTCTTCCCAGATCCGCCCGCGATTCAAACGCCGGCTCGCCGTTACCGTGCCTCCGGAGAGCGATCGCCGGGAACTGGCCGTTCTTGCGAAGGACGGACGCCTGACTGACATCGAGCGATGGATCGACGACATGATCGGGATTCACCCCTCATGCGCAGCGTTTCTGACTGAAATGCGGCGTTGCCTCGAAGCGCTGGATTTCGCAGGTATCGAGGCTCTTGCTCTTGCGCCGCACGAAACAGACTCGGGAGCGGTTGTTCGCTGAGTGCGGTTCAGGTGAGGGCCGACGACGCGACGGCATACTGGACATGGCGAACGTCGGCAGACTGAGTGAAACCGACGTCTGTCTAACAAGGCCGGCTCGGATTAACCCAAAATGATCGATTGAGGTCAGGAAATCGGCCGCTGCGCAGGTCACCGTGCTACGCGGGTATTTAGAGTTCCAGCACCAGATCTGACGTCGGGCGGCTGCAGCACAACAGGCGGAACCCCTTCGTAACCTCGCGCTCACGGATGCCGCCGTTGTGCTTCATGTCCACCGTGCCTTCGAGCACCCTCGTCTTGCATGTCCCACACACGCCCTGGCTGCAGGAGGAAGGAATCGCGACACCCGCTTTCTTCGCCGCTGACAGCACTGTTTCGGATGCGCTCATCGTGAAGGTTCTGGCGGAGCGGCAGAGGCGGACCGTGAAGGTCTCCAAGCCAACTTCGGATTGCGAAGCGATCGGCTCCGGCGCGGCGCCGGCGGCAATGTTGAAGCTTTCCTGGTGATAATGGGCCGGGTCATGGCCGCCTTCGCGCAGCAACGCGCGAACCGCGCTCATGTAGCCGGCGGGACCGCAGGTGAAGACTTCGCGCTCGCCGTAGTCCGGCAGCCATCCGGAAAGCAGCGAGAGACTGAGTCGCCCGGTCGCGCCGCCCCACCCCGGTTCGTCGCCGATGCTCTCGCAAACAAAAAACAGCCTCAGGCGTGGCGAGAGTGCTGCCAGTCGCTGCAGCTCCTCACGAAATACGACGTCGGCGGGTGTTCTAGCGCTGTGCACGAATGCGATATCCCTGTCGAGGCCCAGATCGATGCTGGCTCGCGTCATCGACATCAACGGCGTTACCCCCGATCCCGCAGAGAGATACAACAGCTTCGACGCCGGCGCCAAGGTCGGCGTGAACGCGCCCGATGGTCCGTATGCCTGGAGCCGGTTTCCCGGCACCATGTTGTCATGCAGCCAGTTCGACATCAGGCCGCCCGGCACGCGCTTGACGGTGATAGCCACGAGATAGGGGCGCGTGGGCGGCGATGCAATCGTGTAGCAACGCTCGACTGTCTTTCCCTGGATGGTCGCCGACACCGTCATGAACTGGCCGGGCTCGAAACGCACCGGCTCGCCATCTTCGGTGCGGAACTCGAAGGTGCGGACGTCGTGGGTTTCGTCGATCGTGCGGCAGCAGGTCAGCGTCTGCTGTTCGTTGCCCGGCCATGACCTTGCGCCGTGTTCCCACGTGGCGCTACTGGTGAGTCGGTCGAGCGCCCCGTGCGCCTCTGCGAAAAAACTTTCGACAGCATTTGTCACGATCGATCCGCTCAGAGGCCGTGGGCATTCAGTCTGGCCGCATACCAGCGTGAAAACTGGTCGACGTAGGCTTCCGTGAACGGCGAGAAGTACCCCGGTAGGTACGCCGGGTCCTGCGTACCCTCATGGGTAATTTCGACGAGGTGCTTGTCCTGCGTATTCGTCGCCACCCACACTTCGGTCAGGTCATTGATGTCGTAGTCGACACCCTCGAGCGCATCGGCGTGGACCAGCCACTTCGAGCGCACGAGCGTCTTGTCCGGCGCCAGCGGGATGATGTACGTAATGACCGCATGGTCGCTCATGACGTGCGTCCACGAGTTGTGCGTCCAGAGGTGCTGGTCGCCGAGGTCGCGGCGGGTGAGATTGCCGAACAGCTTCGCGCAGGCCACCTGGGTGCTGACGGTTTGCGACTCGCCAGCGCCGGCGATCACCAGTTGCTGCGTACGGAACTGGGTGACTGCGTCTTCGTCGAGCCACTCCACCGTTTCTCCGATGAATCCCTCGCTCTGCCAGCTCGCCTGACACGCAGCATTGCGCGCCTTGTAGGCATCGAGCGCGCAGAGGGATTCTTCGCTCAGGTTGTCCGGGCAAAAGCCGAAGTCTTCGGGAAGGAACGACGCCGTGAGCTCCGGATGCGTGGCCTGGCAGTGGTAGCACTCGCGGTTGTTTTCGATCACGAGCTTCCAGTTGCCGTGCTCGACGATTTCCTGCTCGAACGCAATCTTCGTGTTCTGGAGTGCGTAGGGAGCGAAGCGCGGTGTCATCGCCGCTTCCAGCTTCGCGATGTCCTCGGGTGCCTGCTCGTCGAGACAAGCGAAAATGTGCGTACCGACAATCTTCGTGTGAACCGGAATCAGGCTGCGGCAGCTCGGGTCAAAGTCCTTGCCCATATGATTCGTGTGGCGCAGGCTGCCATCCAGGTCGTAGGTCCACTGGTGGTAGGGGCACACCAGCATGCCCACGGTCGACTTGCCAGCCTCCTTCAGCCGCGCACCGCGATGCCGGCAGACGTTCCGATACGCCCGGATGTGCTCGTCGTCGTCGCGGACAATGAGGATCGACGCCTTGCCGATGTCGACGGTCGACACATCACCGGGCTCGGGAACGTCCGCCGTCACCCCGACGAGAATCCAGTGCTTGTGGAAGAACACCTCGACGTCTTTTTCGAAAACATCCTGGCGTCCGAAGAGTTCGCCGGGCATGCCGTGGCCGGGTTCGCGGCTGCGGATGAGTTCACCGTGAGTCTTGCTTCGCACTTCCGACATCGTCGCTCTCCAACACTGAAGGGTGCGGGACTTCGAGTGTTCCCGCCATGAACCGAGTATTGGATTGACGAAAAAGAGCGTCAACGCGCTTTATTTTCGCTCTGGCATTACTTTGGGTTATGCGAAAGCGCAAGGCCGAGAGCCCCGCCCTGCTTGGGCGTAGATGGCTTCACTCCTGAATGGCGTCGTTCCGAAGCTGCTCGATCAGGTCGCCGATGGCCGGCGTGATGGTCCGCCCATGTGGAACGACGACGTAGTACGAGTCGCTGACCTTGAGGGACGCCACCTCGACCCTGACGAGTTCTCCGGCGGAGAGCATGTCGTGCACCAGTCGTCCCCAGCCGAGCGCAATGCCCAGGCCCTGGCGCGCGGCCTCGATGGCGTCGGTGTAGAGACTGCAACGCAACGCGAAGTTGAGCCGGAGGGGCCTGAGTCCAACCGCATTGAGCCAGTCCTCCCACGTCATCCAGCCTTCCGAGGTCGAATCCGACTCGACGAGTGGAGCATCGACAAGTTCCTGCAGCGACTGCGGTGCGGGCTGCGTTCGCAGCCAGGCCGGCGAGCAGACGGGGAAAACCGCTTCGTCGAACAGCAAGGTGGCCGTGCCGTCGCCCCATCGGCCATTGCCGAAGCGTATCGCGACGTCGATCTCCTTGTGCCGTAGATCTGCCGTGAACATCTGCGTAGAGAGACGCAACTGAAGCTGCGGCTGCACCTGTTTGATCGCCGCCAGTCGAGGCAACAGCCGCAAGTGCGAGAACGCGGCGGTAGCGGCCAGCACGAGTTCCTGCTGCGCTGGGCCGCTGGCCAGCCGATCGAACACGCCGGCGATCTTCTGCATGGACTCCGCGACGACCAGATACAGCGTCTCGCCTTCGGCGGAAAGCTCGATCGACCGATGCAGGCGGTGGAACAGGCGACACCCGAGTGTGTCTTCGAGAAACTTGACCTGCCTGCTGACCGCGGCCTGAGTCACGCCCAGCTCATGCGCGGCCAGCGTGAAGCTGCCGGAACTCGACGAGCGCGGTCACTGAAGGGATGAGTCGGCGATAACCTTTGGGCAGTGTCGACATGTGCTTCATCAGGCATATGGAATGGATTCGCCGAGCACGATCTTGCGTCGGAACCGCATATTCAAAGCGTCGACTCTGTGTTCGTGACGACGAGTGCCGTGCATCCCGCCCGCGAGTGGGACCAGTGCGACGTGCCGGCCGGATACGTGACCACCTGCCCGAGTGCGATGTCGGTCCCATCCTGGTCGGTGTACACGCCGTCGAGGATGAAGAGCAGCTCGGTTGACGTGTGAGTGTGCAACAGCGAGCGCGCGCCGGGATCGAGGCGCATCCAGTATCCGCTCCATTGCCCGCTCTCGTCGTCGACGATCGGGATGATCCAGAACCCAGGATGCCGCTTTCCCTCGATCATCATAGGCTGCCAGTCGGCTTCCCGGATGGTGTGAATGAGGCGACCCGCGGGGGCTGCCGCCTGATCGGGTCCGAGTGCGTGGGTCACGGTTTTTTCTCCTTGAAATCAGTGGATCACGGTGTTTGCATCAGGCCTGCTTCAGGCTCGACCGTCACGCGAGCGGTGCGATATGCAATCGGCGACGTGCCAAAGCTTTTCTTGAACTCTCTGCCCAGGTGCGAAGCGTCCGAGAAGCCGCACGAGGTCGCAATATCGGCCACCGTTCGGTCCGAACTCGTGAGCAGCCAGCCCGCAATCCCGAGGCGCATTTGCCGCCAGTAGGCGACCGGTGGCTGTCCGATCTCTGTCGTAAACAGGCGTTCGAGCTGGCGCACCGACATATCCAGTCGTCCCGCCAGATCGCCCAGACTGTACGGCTGACCGATGTGCTGTTCCATCAACAGGATGGCCCTGCGGACTTTGGGGTGCGTCGCGGGTTTGAGACCCAGCGGATGAGGTTGCGGGGCGTTGCCCTTCTGGGCATCGTCGACCAGCAGGATGCGCAGCGCCTTCTGGACGATGCTGGCTTCGACATGACGGAGCAGTATCGCAGCCGCTACGTCGATCGAGGCCCGTCCTCCTGAACAGGTGATGCGGCGCCGGTCGATCACGAACAGCCGGTCCGCGACCAGATTCTCTTCGGCGGCGTTCGGGAATCGCTCGAGGAAGTCCCAGTAGTGAAACCAGCTCACGCAGATCCGGTATCCGTTCATGATGTCGGCGCGCATCAACGCGAACACGCCGGTGCAGATGCCGACCATCGTGGCGGAGCGCTCGGCCGCCGAGCGGATAAAGCGGATCGTCGCATCACTGGCGCTCGGGCCCGAGTGCAGGAGTCCGCCGACCACCACGACATAGTCGAACGACCCGACTTCGTCGAATGTGGCCCACGGTGTCACCTGGATGCCGCAACTGGCTCTGACCGGCACCATCGATTCGCCGACGACCATCCAGGAGCACCGGACCGGACGGCTCATGTCGCCTTCGTCGCTGGCCAGCCGCAACAGGTCGACGAAGCCGGAGAATGCGGTCAACGTGAAGTTCGGCAGCAGCACGATGCCAAAGGTGATCTTGCCTCCGGTATCCGCTTCGATATTAGATGGATTCCTAACCATAAAGTGTGGCGCCAGAACGCGGCAGCGTGAAACGTGAGGTCGGCAAGCTTCCTTTTGCGGTCCGGCATGGCGCGCGGCGAGCTACGAAGACACGCGTTCCTCGACTTCCTCGTGCCAGCTCGACATCATTTCCTTGACTTCGCCAAGGAGCCATTCGTAGAACAGCGGGTACTCGGGACGTTGTCTTGCATTCTTGTGGGTGACCAGGTAGTGGTAGCGGTCATGGAAAACCAGGCTTTCCCGCACAGGCCGCACGAGCACGCCCTGCTCGACCTGCCTGTGAACGAGGTGATGCCATCCGAGCAGCGTGCCTTCGCCCGCTTCGGCCTGCGAAACCAGCAGCCGATAGTCGTTGCTTTCGAGCTGCTCGTTTTCCGCGAAGCGCTCACTGGTATCGCCGGGCTGGAACCAGTTGCGCCACACGCGCCAGTCGACGTGCTCGCAGACCTGGGTGCGGCCGAGCGGAGAAAGGTTGAGCGTAGGATGCGAAAGCAGTCCCAGTGCGGAAATCTTGTGCCCCTGATAATGCTTCTCGAAGAACGATTTGCTGCAGACGGGGTACACCACGTCATGGAAGAGCGGCTCCACTTCGTATTCCGCCTCGCGCGGCGGGTTCTTCGTGATGATGACGTCCGGCTCGATGAGACGGTCCAGTTCCATGAAGTGGTCGGTGACCGTCACATGCAGCCTGAAGTCGGGGAATTGCCTGCGGAATGCCGGCAGCCGGGCGGCCAGCCAGAGCGCGGAGAAGGTGTGCGACACGCAGACGGTCAGCGCCTGGCGCCCCGAGCGCCTGACCGCCTCGACCGTCTCCGCGATATTCATGATGGAGAGATAGGAGGCGTTGTACAGGATCCGCCCGGCGTCGGTCAGCGTAATATGCCGCCCGGACCGGTCGAACAGCGAGACTTCGAGCGAGTCTTCCAGCTCCTTGATCTGCCGGCTGATGGCGGCCTGCGTGACGCACAGAACCTCGGCGGCCTGGGTGAAGTTCTCGTACCGCGCGGCGGTCACGAAGCATCTGAGCGCCCGGAGCGAAGGCATCTGGGCGAGCAGTCGGTCTGCGAAAACCTGCTTTCTTTGCATGATTCCCTACCCTTGTGTGGCCGCAAACCGAAGCTGGAACGCCTGTCGTTGCACGAGCAATCCGCGGCACCGGCTGAACACCGGATATAGCCGATCTATATTAACGCCAATACTTTTCGCGGGTTGCTGCAAATGCTTCCGACACCCCACCGGGTTGAGACCGCCCTGCCGCGCTGCCAGCGTCAATCGCCTTGCGCCGGTCACGCCGACGTCAGCCGGTTCCACACCTGGTCGAGTGCCGAGCCGACCTGCCCGAATAGCGCCGCGGACTCCATGTGCCGATGCATCAGTTCGTTGATGCCGCCTTCGGTCGTGCAAGCCTTCGCCAATGCCGAAAAGGCGTTGTCGTTGCCGTCGGCGAGATGAGCCAGCCCGACGAAGTATCCGGCGAGGAAGTCCCGGGCTTTCCCGTAGGGGATGCCTTTTCCCGTCAGCCACTGAGCCTGGGCCTCCACGAAATCATAGTAAGTCGACATGGTTGCGGTCACCGCCGAGAAGGCGTCGAACTGCCTTTCATCCGTGACTTCGACGACGACGCCCACGGCCGCAAACATCCGCGCGGCGGTCTGGTCCGGCGGATAAACGACCGTGCTGCCGTTGCATTGAGCAGCCGCAGGCAGCGGAATCGCTCGCGCGATAGTTGCGTCGGAGCCGATCAAGCTGCGCACCTCGTCCACCGTCAGGCCAGCCACGAAGCTGATGACCTTGTGGTGCCCGCGAAACGTCAGGTCCCGCAGCACCTCGGCGGCGACGGACGGTACGACTGCGACGCAGATAATGTCAGACGTATCGAGCACGTCCTGGTTGTCCTTACAGACACTGACGCGAGCGTCGAGTTGCGCGAGCGCCGTGGCCACGTCTCTATTGCGGGGCGAAAGCCGGATGCACTCGAAGTCAGCGTTCGAGCAGCAGAGCCCGGTTACCACGGCCTGGGTGATCCCGCCGGTACCTATGAAACCAATGCGCATGTGAGTCCATTCAATCCAGTTGCAGATAGAGCCGTCTCGTTGCTGCATCACTTCGATCCGGCCCGCGTGTTGCGACTCGACAGCCCATCAGTCTTCGAGCTTGATCCAGGTCGTCTTGAGTTCGCAATACTGGTCGTGCGCGTACACGGACTTGTCGCGACCACCGAAGCCGGACTGCCTGAAGCCACCGAAGGGAGTCGAGAGGTCGCCTTCGCCGAAGCAGTTCACCGTCACCGTACCCGCGCGGATGCGAGCCGCGATCTTGTGCGCCTGGCTGACGTTGTCGGTCCAGAGCGACGCGGCCAATCCATAGCAGGTATCGTTCGCGATACGGACCGCGTCTTCGACGTCTTCGTACTCGATGAAACAGAGGACCGGGCCGAACACCTCTTCCCGAGCGATGCTCATTTCAGGCGTGACTGCGTCGAAAATGGTCGGCTCGACGAACCAGCCGCCGGTTTCAGTGAGAGTGGCTCCGCCGCCGCAGACGACCCTGGCCCCCTCGTCCCTGGCCTTCGCGATATGCGACAGCACCTTCTCGTAGTGAGCAGCCTCGATCAACGCACCAAGCTTCACCTCCGGGTCCAGCGGGTCGCCGGTTTTCCATCCCTGCAGCACGGCTTGCACTTTCTCGAGCAGTTCAGCCTTTTTGCTGGACGGCACGATGATGCGCGACCCGGCGCTGCAGTTTTCGCCCATGTTCCAGAATGCCGCCGCGACGGCGTGCTCGGCCACCGCGTCCAGGTTTGCGACGTCGGGCAGCACGACCTGCGGATTCTTGCCGCCGCACTCGAGGACGACCCGCTTCAGGTTCGAATCCGCGGCGTAGCGCAGGAAGCGCTTGCCGGTCTCGGTCGAGCCGGTGAAGGCCACGAGGTCGACGTCGGGATGCAGTCCCAGCGCCTGCCCGGCACCTTCGCCGAAACCGGTGACCACGTTCAGCACGCCTGAGGGAAGACCGGCCTGGGCCGCCAGGTCCGCGATCCGCAGCGTGGAGAGCGAGGTCTGCTCGGCCGGCTTGATGATGACGCTGTTGCCGACCGAAAGGGCTGGTCCGATCTTCCATGCGAGCATCAGCGCTGGGAAATTCCAGGGCAGTACGCCTGCCACCACGCCGATCGGCTCGCGCGTGATCATGCTCACCACGCTTGCGCCGGAAGGAGACAGCGCGTCGTAGCGCTTGTCGGTGACTTCCGCATGCCAACGGATGCAGGCGGCCGACTCGGGAATGTCGAGGCCCATGCATTCGCCGATCGGCTTGCCCGCCTCGAGCGCTTCGAGCAACGCCAGTTCCTCGGCATGCTCGTCGATCAGTTGAGCCAACCGCAGCAGCACCGCCTTGCGTTGCGCCGGTGTCGCCTTCGACCACACCCCGCCGTCGAACGCTTGCCGAGCCGCGACGACCGCGCGGTCGACGTCTTCCTGTTCGCACTTCGCGACGTCCGCAAGGATCTTGCCGTTGGCCGGGTTCACGGTTGTGAACGTCGCGTTCGACGCAGCCGCACAACGCTGCCCGCCGATAAACGCGCGTCCGTCGAGCGAGATACCCTCGGCCCGCTGCTTCCATTCCTGATAAGTGCTCATGCTTGACCTCGAAAATTAGAGCTCGGCACCTGCCGAGAATTCTTTGACCCAGATGGCTGCTGAAACCGCAATGTCGGAGATCGGACGGGAGGGCAAACGGCGCGGCTGCGGATGACTCAGCGCCTGCTGGATGAGGTCGTTCGACTTGCCGACGGCGTACTCGGCAATCAGCTTGCCTGCCGACGACCCCCGGCTGAGCCCCAGTCCATTACAGCCGAGCGCCTGGAAAATGCCGTCGTCGCGCTGGCCGAACAAAGTACCACTGTTTGCCGACAGGCAAAGCGCCCCACCCCACGTGTACTCGAACTCGAGATCCTTCAACATCGGAAAGCGGCGCTCGAACGAGCGTTGATGCAACGACTTCGCTTTGGCCAGATCGGATTGAGAAACGCTGAGCCCAGGCCGGAACGCGAAATGATTGCGAACGCAGATACGGTTGGTGATCAGTCGCCGAACCGTCGAGCCGACCGGGTCCGCTGGTATCAGTGCCCAGGAGGGCAAGCCACCAAGCCGGGCCACCTCATCCTCGCGCATGACCCTTGTCATCGAACCAAAAGTGTAGACCGGCAACAGGCCATTGGCGTCCTTCCCGAAGGTCGCGGCGTATGAATTCGTGCACAGCACGACCTGCCGTACCTCGATTTGTCCGTTGGCAAACCTAAGCGTCTTGCCGAGGGGGCCTAGCTCGATATCCTTGACCGCGCTCAGCTCGAACACGGACACATTTTGCGGCAGCGCTGCGGCGAGACCTCGCATCAGTGCAGCCGGCTGCACTGTGCTGCAACCCGGTGTCAGCACGGCACTCCGGTAGAAAGCGCTGCCGGTGACGTTGCCGATGGCCCGCTCGTCCAGCCACTCGAACTGCTCGCCGATTCGCTTCAAGCCCGTCACGAAGTGTTCGAGCGCGGCCTCGCCGCGCTTGTTGACCGCGGCGTGATACTTGCCGTCGTCGCGCCAGTCGCAGTCGATCGCGTGCTCGATCACGGCCGAACGGACGTATTCGATTCCGTGCCGTTGCAGCCGGATGTCCGCCTTGTCCTCTTCGACACTTCGCGAGTAGCTTTCGCTGCTGATGTCGTGTGGCAGGTCGACGAAGAAGCCGGAATTGCGTCCCGCCGTGCCGCGTCCGATCCTGTCGGCGTCGACCAGCGCGATCGACGCGTCCGGCAGGAGCTCCGCCAGACGCCTGGCCGCACAGAGTCCCGTGATGCCGCCGCCGATGACGACCCAGTCGAACCGCAGGTTCGAGGCGACCTGAACCACGTCCGTCGGCGGTGGAAGGGTTTCCCACCATCCGTTCACGCCATCGGGGGCCGGGATGTGCCCGAAGTGCAATCTAGCGCTCATTCCGGTCACTGCCCCTTGCGCAGCAGCGGTTGCACGACCGACGCGAAGGCCTGCTTTTCCGCCGCCGTCAGCGTGCCGAGCGGCGCGCGCGCGACGCCGACCGGTACCCCGGCCAGCTCGCAACCGTAGCGTACGTACTGGATGAACTTGCCGCTGCGTTCGAGCAGCTCGAGCACCGGCAACAGTTGGGCCATCAACGCCCGTCCCTTGCCGAAGTCGCCTGCGACGCAGGTCGTGAGCAACTCGACGTGTGCCTCCGGCAGGAAGTTCGCTGCCGCGCCCACCCAGCTCCTCGCGCCCCAGGCGAAGAACTCCAGCGCCTGATCGTCCATCCCGCAGCTCAGCACCAGTCGGTCCTTGAATTCGGTCGCGAGGTAATGCAGGTGGCCGACGTCGCCGGTGCTTTCCTTCATGGCCTGGAAATTCGGCCGCTCGAGCAGCCTGGCGAGCACCGGGTCGCTGATTTCCGTGCCGGTTCTGGCAGGGAAGTTGTACAGCATGATGGGCAGATCCACCGCGTCGTCGACTTTCAGAAAGTGAGCAAGCAGCTCCTCCTGGGTCGGTTGCGCGTAGTAGGGTGTGGCCATCAGCAGTGCGGACATGCCCGCGCGTTTCGCCTCAAGACCGAGATGAATCACATCCTTCGTGGTCGTGGCGTTGATGCCCGCCGTCAGGTACGTCTTGCCGCCGACCGCTTCGGTCACGGTGTTGAACGTCCGCACGCGCTCGTCGAGCGTGAGCGCGTAGTACTCGCCGGTCGTGCCGCCGACGCCGAGCCCGGCGAGCCGTCCCACGAGTCCCGCCGCATGACTGGCCAGCAGCTTGTGGTCAATCTCGCCGTCCGTCGTGAACGGCGTTACCAGCGGGGCATGCACTCCTTCGAAGCTACTCATCATCGATCTCTTTGGGTTGGTTAGCTGTCAGCGCCTGGCTGCCAGCAAGGATGGTTGGGTTTCACGACGCCGGCGCGGCACGGCACGCGCTGACGGTCGGTCTAGACGAGCGCGTCGGCCGGCGCATAGATCGGGAACTGGCTGCACAGGTCGCGGACCCGGCCACGCACCGAGCGCTCGACTTCGCCGTCGCCTTCCGGATTGCGCTCGAGCGCACCGAGCACTTCGAGGATCATTTCCCCGACTTGCCTGAATTCCTTCTCGCCGAACCCGCGCGATGTGCCTGCGGGCGTGCCGAGACGGATGCCGGAGGTGACGGTCGGGTTTTCCGTATCGAACGGGATGCCGTTCTTATTGCACGTGATGCCCGCGCGTTCGAGCGCTTTCTCGGCCTGGGTGCCGGTCAGCCGCTTCGAGCGCAGGTCGACGAGCAGCAGATGGTTGTCGGTTCCGCCGGTCACGAGACGCAGCCCTCCGGCGAGCAGCACGTCGCCCAGTGCGACGGCGTTGCGGAGCACCCGGTCGATGTACGCGGCAAACTCCGGACGCAAGGCTTCGCCGAAGGCCACCGCCTTGCCCGCAATCACGTGCATCAGCGGGCCGCCTTGCAGTCCGGGGAACACCGCCGAATTGATCTTTTTGGCGAGCTCGCCGTGGTTCGTCAGGATGAAGCCGCCGCGCGGCCCGCGCAGCGTCTTGTGCGTCGTCGATGTGACGACGTCTGCGAACGCGAGCGGATTCTGATGCCGGCCTGCGGCGACGATGCCGGCAATGTGGGCCATATCCACCATCAGCAGTGCGCCGACGCTGTCCGCGATGCGCCGGAACGCAGCGAAATCGAGCGCACGCGGATAGGCCGAGTAGCCCGCGATGATCAGCTTCGGACGATGCTCGTCGGCCAGCCGTTGAACCTGTTCGTAGTCGATCCGGTAGGTGTCCGGATGCACGCCGTACTGGACAGCGTTGAACCACTTGCCCGACAGCGCGGGCCGCGCGCCGTGGGTCAGGTGGCCGCCGGCGTCCAGCGACATGCCCATGACCGTTTCGCCCGGCTTCACGAGGGCGAGCATCACGGCGCCGTTGGCCTGAGCGCCGGAGTGCGGCTGCACGTTCGCGTATTCCGCTTCGAACAGCGCCTTGACGCGATCGATCGCCAGCGCCTCGATGCGATCGACGTGCTCGCAGCCGCCGTAGTAACGCTTCGCTGGATAGCCTTCCGCATACTTGTTGGTCAGCACCGTGCCTTGCGCTTCCATGACCGCGGCCGAAACGATGTTTTCGGAAGCGATCAGCTCGATCTGGGTCTGCTGGCGGCGCAGCTCCAGCGCGATCTCAGAAGCGATCACGGGGTCACGGCTCTGAAGTGTCTCGGAAAAAAATCGTGCGTTTTCATTCACGTCTGCTACTCCGCAACTATTCGTATGAATTCGACCGCTTGCGACTTCGAATCGACTGAACGCCACGCCGCAGCGCGCAAGCTTCCAGTCGACCCGTCCAGCTACGCCCTGCCGCGGGAGGGATGTCTCTCCCGCTGAACGGGCGCGGACTCGCTTACTGCTGGAGCCACGACGTCACAAGGTCCGGGTGTCCGTCGACGAACTTCTTCGCCGCGCCTGCCCAGTCGTTCGTCGAATTGCCCTCGAACTCGATGGCTTCGACGTCGGCGAGGCTCAGCTTGAAGTGGTGGAAGAACACGTCAGCCCGCGGGAACTTGCCCGCAAACTGCTTCGACGCAAAGCCGTGCACCAGTTCTTCGCCGCCCAGCACGCCCTTCGGATCCTTCAGGTAGCGCATCTTCCACTTCTGCCACAGCCAATGCGGACTCCAGACCGTCACCACCACCCAGCTCTTCGACTGATAGGCGCGAGAAATCGACGCGAGCATGCCGGCTTCGCTCGACGACTGGAGGTTGTAGCCGTCGAGGCTGTATTCCTTGATCGCCTTTTCGGAGGCCTGCATCAGGCCGCCCCCCGGTTCGATGCCCTGAATCGTGCTGTTGAGCTTGCTCTTGACGTCGGGCTTGTTCAGATCCTGGATCGACGACAGCGCGCTTTCGGGCACGTAGTCGGGCACAGCCCAACCGTTGCGGCCGCCGCTGTAGATAATCCCGGTGTCTTCCATGTCGTTCTTGTAACGGGCGTAGTAGGTGGCGTGCGTCACCGGCAGCCAGCCGCCCACCATGATGTCGAGGTCGCCGCGCGCGACGCCCTGATACTGGATCCCGATGTCGGCCTGGACGAAATTGACCGGCTGCTGAAGCTTGTTCTCCAGCACGTATTTCGCTACGTTCGCGACGGCCAGCACGTCGGCCCAGTTGGTCACGGCAATCTTCAGAGGCTCGGCCGCGCTCGCCGAGACGGCGACGACGCAGGTCGCGACGGCCAGCATGGTTTTTCCGACCAGTCTGTGTATAAGACCGCTTTTCATGTAGTACTCCTGCAAGATCTATCTGCTTGTTGAAAATGACTCTTGAACCAGTCCGGTCTCCGAGCTACCCGTATTTCGCGCGTTAGGTGCTACCCACACGCCATGCTGAAACATCCAACCCTTCTCATACAGGGACCGGCCGCTCACCGGTCCGCTGTTCCGTCAGGCGCCGGCCTGGGTACTCGCACCTTGCTTGACGGATTTCACCGGCTTGCGGGGCTTCCTCGACCTGACACCAAAGCTTTCGGTCAGGCGGTCGAGTACGATCGCGAGCAGCACGACGCCGAGTCCGCCTTCGAAGCCGATCCCGATGTCGAGCCTCTGGATCCCGCTCAACACATACTCGCCCAGCCCGCCTGCGCCGATCATGGAAGCCACGACCACCATTGAAAGGGCCATCATGATGGTCTGGTTGATTCCGGCCATGATGGAAGGCAGTGCGTTCGGCAACTGGATCTTCCAGAGAAGTTGCGTGTCGGTGCTGCCGAAGGCTTTGCCGGCCTCGATGAGTTCCTCGCGGACCTGACGGATGCCGAGGGTCGTGAGGCGGACGACTGGCGGCATCGCGAACACGATCGTCGCGATGACGGCCGGCACGCGCCCGAGGCCGAACAGAATCACCGCTGGAATCAGATAGACGAACGCCGGCATCGTCTGCATGAAGTCGAGCAGCGAGCGCAACACCATCTCCGCGCGCTTGCTGCGCGCGCCCCAGATGCCCAGCGGAATCCCGATCACGAGACTGAAGAACGTCGCGGCCACGACCAGCGCGAGCGTCGTTACCGTCTGCGGCCAGAGCCTCATGTAATCGATCAGATACAGCGCGATCCCCACGAAGGCTGCGAAGACGATGCCCCGGCGCCATAACGCGACGGCCACCAGCAGCACCAGCATCGCGAGGAACGGGACGGCACCGAGGCCGTCTTCCAGCAACTTGACGAACGCGCCCAGTGCGGCCGAAAAGGCGTCGAATCCGCCGCGGAAATGCTCGAACAGGAAATTGACGGTTCTTTCGGCCCATTGCCCGATGAATGACGAGTTCATGCTGCTCTCCGTTCCAGCACCTGCTTGAGAATGGCTCGACAGGACACGACGCCGGCGAACCGGCCGCTGTCGTCGACGACCGGGACGTCGTATTCGCGGCCAAGCGCGACTGCCGCGAGTTCGTGCAGGTCGGCATCCGTCGTGACGGCGTGGAGGTCGGGATGCAGGACTTCGCGTAGCGAGCGGCTGCCGCTCCTGTGCAACCGTTCCAGCGTCACGCAGCCCGCGAACCGCCCGGACTCGTCGCAGACATACGCACAGTCGAGATTGGCGTCGATCATAGGATTGAGGTACTGCTGCGCCGACGTGCCGAGGTCGCAACAGAAGACCCCGGCTGCGGGCCTGCTCAACAGGCTCGACGCCTTCAGGAAGCGGGAAACGTCGACGTTGCGGAAGAAGTCGCGAACGTAGTCGTCGACCGGGGACTGGATGAGCTCGGCAGGCGTACCCACCTGGATCAGACGGCCGTCCTTCATGATGCCGATCCGGCCACCGATCTTGACGGCTTCCTCGATGTCGTGCGAGATGAAAACGATAGTGCGCTGCTCTTCCTTCTGCAGCCGCAGCAGCTCGTTTTGCATCTCGAAGCGGATCATCGGGTCCAGCGCGGAGAATGCCTCGTCCATCAGCAGCACGGCAGGGTTGACCGCCAGTGCGCGTGCGAGACCGACGCGCTGCTGCATGCCGCCGGAGAGCTCGCCTGGCAGCAGCTTCTCGTACGAACCGAGGCCGACCCGCGTGAGCGCGGCCCGCGCCGTCTCGTAGCGCTCAGCCTTTTTCTGTCCCGCCACTTCGAGGCCGTAGGCGATGTTGTCGAGCACCGTGCGGTTCGGGAGCAAGGCGAACGACTGGAACACCATCGCCATTTTCCGGCGGCGGACTTCGCGCAGCTCCGCCGTCGACATCGGCGCGATGTCCCGGCCTTCGAGAATCACGCTGCCGGAGGTCGGCTCGATCAGGCGATTGAGCAGCCGTACCAGCGTGGACTTGCCGGAGCCGGACAGTCCCATGATGACGAAGATCTCTCCGGAGCGCACGCTCAGGCTGACATCGTCGACGGCGACCATGTTGCCGGTCATGTCGAAGATCTCGTTCCGGCCGCGGCCCTGCTTCATCAGTTCGGCGGCGCGCTCCGGTCTGGGACCGAAGATCTTCGAAAGGTTTTTGACCTGGAGAATGTCCGCGGCGAACGTTGCCCCTACCGCCCTACCGTCGACGGCAGGTACCCGGGGGCCACGCGCCTGTGCGACGTCTTCCGGCGCAAAGGTCAGATTAGGTGTCATCTGGGTTTCCGACTGATTTCAAGAAATCGGCGTGCACGGCGTTCACCGCGCGTCGGCTGCGAAAGTCAGGGAGATGAGAAGGCGCTGGAGACATCGCGTGTCGAGTCCAATCCGGCGCCGGCCAGCATGCGAACATGCTCTAACGACCGCGGAAATTGCAGAAAACGCTGATAATCAGACAATTTCAGCAATATATGGCTATCTCTCCGTCATTTCCCGTAAATTCATGCTTGACTGGAAGCGTATCAAGACAAATAGAAGGTGCCAGATACATTTCCTTGGGCCTACCCCATACTTTTGGTAATGGTAGGTCGGTGCTGATCCGGGTGCCTGGAGCAAGCGCATTCGCTCAAAGGCCACCAGGCCTTGGGAGGCGGGGCTTCGAGGCTGGCGACTAACCACGCAGCCGTAGGCTTCGCGAGGCGGGTCGGCGACGTGGACCAGGGAATGTCCCAGTCTCGCGGCCCGGAAGGGACACGCGATCACGCCGAAACCGGCCAGTCGTGCTGTCACGTGAGGGTACGGACGACCGCTCCGGATGCCGACGCGAGATACATGCGAACGAGTTCGCGGATTTCAGCCAGGATCATGGCTTGCATCGCAGGCGCTTCGTTGGCGGTACTAATCACGCCCTTAAGCATGTGGAGCAGAACGACCGCCATGACCTTCGCCTTTGCCGGGCTGAGGCCGGAAACCGCCTTGCGCAGGATGTCCGCCACGCGCAAACGCGTGCGGTTCGAAGAAAACCTCGCATCGTCCAGCGTGAGCCTGACACAGACCGAGCTCGCCGCGATCGAATCTGCCATTGCGGCGCACGCCGTGGAAGGCAAGCGCTACGGCGACAACGAAATGTCGATGCTCAATCTATGACGAGCGCCTTGAGCCGGCGCGCGAATTCGACGGTGTCATCGGGTGTCACGCCATCGCGCGCGCCATCGACCGCCGATACACGCACGAACGAGTGAACGTGGCGCGCCGGCCGGCGGCGCGCCGCTTACCTGATCCCGCGTACGCGATACGGTCACCTCAGGCGATCGAGTAGCCGCCGTCGGCGACCAGCGAGTGGCCCGACACGTAGCTCGAGTCGTCCGATGCCAGGAACGCCACGATGGTGGCCATCTCCTCGGCCGAACCCCAGCGCCCCGCCGGCGTGCCGGCTGCGAACGACTGCTGCACTTCCGCCGAAGGCCAGATGCCCCGGTGATGAAAGGGCGTCTCGATCAGGCCCGGGCACAGCGCGTTCACGCGCACGCCGCGGCGGAACCATTCGATCGATGCGGTCTTCGTCATGCCGACCACCGCGTGCTTGCTCGCGATGTACACCGACGCGTTCTCGAAACCGATCACGCCGCCCATCGACGCGTTGTTGATGATGCTTCCTGATCCCTGCTTGAGCATGACCTCGGCTTCGTACTTCATCGCGTTCAGCACGCCGCGCACGTTGGGCTCGAACACCATGTCGAAGCGCTCGGCATCCTGTTCGAGGAGCGGCGCGAACACGCCCTCGGTGCCCGCGTTGTTGAAGGCGATGTCGAGTCGCCCGTAGGTCGATACCGTGAAGTCCACCAGCTTTCTGAGGTCTTCTTCCTTCGAAACATCTACCTTGATCGCCGCGGCATTGCCGTGCGCAGCGGTTATTTCCTGAACCACCTGCTCGAGTTCGTCCTGGCGACGGGCTGCGACCACCACCTTCGCGCCGCGGCGGGCCAGCTCCAGCGCCGTTGCGCGCCCAATGCCCGAACTTGCCCCGGTGACCAGCGCTACCTTGCCTTCGAGCTGACGTTGCGTTGTCGTGACTGCGTTCATGATTTCATCCTTCCTTTGCTGTGGCGTTGCCGCCGATGGGTTGAGTGAGCGCGCGGCCTATCGATCAATGTCGCCTCACGCTTGCAGCAAAGTATGGACAGAAAGAAGATGGATTTAAATGGAACAGTCAGGTATTTAAAATTCCTACCAAAGGAATTAATGAAGCTCCGCTTGACCGTAGATCCGGACATTATGAGAATAGGAAGCTGGAACGATAGAACCAGCGTCGTTCTTCCAGTTGGAATAATGGACACCTCTACGCGATGCTCAACCGACTCGAAATCCTGAAGATCTTTGCAGCAACGTCGGCTTCGCCGACATTTCGCGAAGCGGCGAGACGCCTCGGCGTTTCGCCCCAGGTTGTCACTCGCGCGGTGCGCGAACTGGAACAGTCACTGGGGGAAACGCTTTTCCACCGGAGTACCCGGCGCATCCAGATCACCGCATTCGGCCAGTCGTTCGCGCTCAAGGCGCAGGCGGCGCTGGGTGCGGTCGACGGTCTCTTCGACCCGCTGGCGCTCGGCTCGGACGAAGCGACCGGCACGGTCAGGATCACCGCGCCGAGTGGACTGGGACGGCACTACGTCCAGCCTCAACTGAACGATCTCATGACGCGCTACCCCGCTCTCGTCCTCGACCTGCGGCTGTCCGATACGCCGTCCGCTGTAGTCGACGAGCAAATCGATATCGGCGTGCGGGCCGGCATGATGGGTGACAACCGCTTCGTCGCGCGCGTGCTCGGACCACTGCCGATCTGGGTAGTCGGATCGCCCTCATTGATCGAGCGGATCGGGGAGCCCAAGAACCTGAAGGATCTGGAAGCGATGCCGGTCACAAGCCTGATCGACCGCACGAACGGCCGGCCCTGGCCATGGATTTTTCGAGGCGAGAGGCATTTCCTGCCGCATTCACCCGCGTTCGTGACAGACGACACGGAAGTTGAAATCGAGGCTGCGTGCGCCGGCATCGGCTTTAGCCAGTGCACGGAGTACCTCGTGAGGCCGCATATCGAAAGCGGCCGGCTGGTACGCATACTGCGGCGCCTCGAGCCCGAGCCGTGGAAGCTGCATGTGTATCGGCCGCAGCGGGGACCCGTGCCGAAACGGATACGACTGGTGTTCGACGAACTGGTTACGAAACTTCCGTACGCCACACAGCGTGATTGACGATCGCCACGACACGATCGGTTGTCATCGGATCAGACCTCGATCAGGATGCGGCCGGCTTCGATCTTCGCCGGATAGGTCTTGAGCTTCTCGCACACAGGTGCGCAAAGCGGACGGCCATCGCGGATGTCGAAGCGTCCATTGTGCTTCGGGCATTCGATCGTATGATCCATCACGAAGCCGTCGCTGAGATGCGCTTGCTCGTGCGTGCACAGTCCATCGCTCGCATAGACGTTATCGCTGACGCGATAGATCGCGTAGGTATGGCCGGCGTGATCGAAGCGCATGACGTCTTCATCTTCGATATCGTTCAGCGCAACTGCATCGATCCATTGTGGCATGGCGGTTGTCTCCGGGTTTTGTGCTGGTATCGGCTTCTTTCAGGCCTGCGTGGCGGCGGGTAGCGGACGAACGACGTGGTACGAAGGATCGCTCGTCTGCCGTACCAGTGCCGGAATGATCTCTGCATAGGCGGCAAGACTGCTGCGATACGGCGGCGGCATATCATGCTTCACCGTTTCGTGTAGCTGCGCCAGCGCATGGAACGGCACCATCGGAAACATGTGATGTTCGACGTGGTAGTTCATGTTCCAGTACAGAAACCGGAAAACCGGATTCATTAAAATGGTTCGGCAGTTCTGGCGGTGGTCAAGCACGTTTTCCGGCATCCCGGCATGCTGGGTAAGGCCAAAGTACAGATAGAGCCAGCCGCCGTACATGCTCGGCAGCCCGATGTAGAGAAGCGGCAGGATCGTACGGAAATAAAAGCTTGCTCCAATCACGGCGGCGTAAATGGCAAGAGAGACGCGCGCCTCGCGAAACACTTTTGGCCATTCCGAAGCCGGCACGAACGTTTTGTCATCCTCATTGATGCGGCCAAACGCGGCGGCTACCATCTTCGGTAATTCACTCCAGACATGCTTCAGCGCGAAGATATTCAGTACCAGACCCAGCCAATCAGTCGGGCGTGGCGCCGCGATTTCCGGATCGCGTCCAACCACCAGGGTGTCGGTGTGATGACGGGCGTGACTCCAGCGCCACACCGTCGCACGACGGAACACCTGAAACGACGCCATCTGATACAGCGCATTGTTCATCCAGCGCGTCTTGAAGGCGGTGCCGTGTCCTGCCTCGTGCCAGCGCGAATCGGCCGGGCTGCAGTAGAGCGTGCCATAAAGAAAAAACGCTGGAATCGCCCATAGCGAGTGCGCATGCCACGCAAACCCGGCAAGCGCACCGCTGCCGATAATGGCCGCATACCAGACGAGGGTGTCGCGAATCGCGCGGGCGTCGCTGCGTTGCATCAGTTGCTTCATCACCGGGCGCGGCACCGCACATTTGTACCACTGCGCATTGACGAGACCGGCAGCCCGCGCGCGCTCGCCTGCTCCGCCGACCAGCCGATACTCCTTGTGCCGCACAGTCGAAGAATCTTCGCGAGAGCGATCGTCCATGTTTGTCACGTGCGTCTCCGTCATATCCCGCTCTGCGTGATGCGGAACGTCTACGCGTCAAAAATAAGCGCTATTCGCCCGTCGCTCAACGGAAAGATTGACGATTTTTCGTCAATCTTCTAGCGTAGGAAAGCAGCAATAAAAAAGTGATGCACTGCACAAGGAGACAACCGTGATCAATGACGCAGCAACCGGTCGGCGTAAGCGCTCTGCGCGGTTCATCGAAATTGCGCAACTGGCCGGCGTCAGTGCGTCGACCGTCGACCGCGTCCTGAACGAGCGCGGCAGCGTATCGGATGCGGCACGCAAGCGCGTCGTGGCGGCTGCCCGGGAGTTGGCCGTGCCGCGCGTGTTGCCTGAAACCCGTCATGGACTCGTCCATGTCGACGTTCTGTTGCCCGATAGCCAGGCACCGTTCTTCAAGCGTCTGGATCAGGCGCTCCAACGCGCCATGCAGATGCTGGATCGCCGCGTTGTCGTGCATCGCATGGTGCTCCCGGCGGCCGACGACGACGTGATCGCGGCAGCCATTGCGCAGTCCCGTCGTCGACGCGCAGCGCTCATCATCACGACGCACGACACGGCCCCGGTGCGCGACGCACTCAGATCGGCGATCGCGCGCGGGGAACAGGTGATCACCATGGTCACGGACATTCCCGATACCGGAAGACTGCACTACGCGGGTATCGACAACCTGTGCGCGGGCCGCACCGCGGGGTATTACATCGGCCGGCTGGCGAGCCGCCCGGGACGCGTGTTGTTGCTATGCGCCCGCATGGACTACCGGGCGCATGTGGACCGCATGAGCGGCTGCCGGGCGCAGATCGAGGAAGCGTTCGCCCATCTGACATGCGAACAGGAGCCGATCGAAACGCAGGACGAGGACGACCGCTGTTATCGCGCCGTCACAAAGGCGCTCGGACAAGGCGACGTCAGCGCAATCTACAACAGCGGCTACGGCTCGGCTGGCGTAGAAGCGGCGCTGCGTAAATTCGGTGTGGCGAACGAGGTGGTGTGGGTCGGCCATGAAATGCTCAGTCTGCATCGTGACTACATCATGGCGGGGAGCATGGATATTGCCATCGACCAGGATCCGGACGGACAGGTCATCGCGGCCTTGCAGCATGTTCTCCATGCGTGCGGTATCGTCGATACCGCACCGCAAGCCGAACCGGTCGAGTTCCGCGTGTTCTGCTCGGCCAACGTGAGACATAGTCCCTACCTGAGCGATTGAAGACCGAACCGGTATGGCATCACGAAACCGCATCCGGGGCCGAGGATCGCCGGCAAGAGGCTTGCCACCTGCACTTTGCCCGCAACCCAGGCCTCAGCCAATGAGATCGGCACCTGTCGTAAGGACAATCTTTCCGAAGTGTGTGCCGGAATCGATCAACTCATGAGCGCCGCGAGCGTCGGCAAGCGCAAAGGTCTTGTAGACAACCGGCTTGATCTCGCCGCTCTCGATGTGCGGCCAGACCTGCCGCTCCAGTTCATTGATGATGGCCGCCTTGTCCGCGGATGTGCGCGATCGCAATGTCGAGCCCATATGCGTTAGACGCTTCGTCAACATCGGCACGATGTCGAGATCCTTCGCCGGCCCCTTGATCACGCCCACCTGGAGAATCCGTCCGTCCATGGCTGCGGCGTCGTAGTTTCTGGCCACGTAGTCGCCGGCAATGATGTCGAGGATCACGTCGACGCCTCTTCCATCGGTAGACCGCTTCGTTGCGGCGACGAAATCGTCCTCGCGGTAGTCAATCGCGACGTCTGCGCCTAGCGCCAGGCTGGACTCCCGATGCGCCTGCGAACCAACTGTCGTGATGATTTTCGCAGCGCCGAATGCCTTCGCCAGCATGGTCGCCGTGGTGCCGATACCTGACGCGCCGCCATGGATCAACACCGATTCGCCGGCAACCAGCTTGCCGCGCTGGAACAGGTTCAGCCATACCGTCATAAACGTTTCGGGCATGGCCCCCGCTTCTACCAACGTCAGGCCTTTGGGGATATGCATCGTGTTGCAGGCATGCGCGACTGCGTATTGCGCGTAGCCACCACCGGGAATCAATGCACACACCAGTTCGCCGATCCGGAATTGGGCCACGTCTGAGCCAACGGCAACCACTTGGCCCGCCACTTCCAGGCCTGGAATGTCCGAAGCGCCGGGGGGCGGATCGTATAGCCCTTTGCGCTGGAAAACGTCTGGGCCGTTTACAGCAGCCGCGTGGATGCGGATCAGAACCTGGTCGGCGGCGGGCATCGGCACCGGGCGCGTAGCCGGCACCAGCACCTCAGGACCGCCGGGCTGTTTGATCTCAATGGCCGTCATGGACGACGGCAGACGAAAAGTTGCAGCAGACATGGATACCACTCCTTCTATGGATGAGGCTCGACTGATCCGGGCGGATCATTGAACGAGGAACTCCTGGGTTCAGTATAGGCATCGACATTGATGAATAAGTGCAGCATTACTCACGCTGTGAGATGCAAATTTGCATCAGGAGGGCGGCACGATGAACTGGGATGACGCGCGCGTGTTTCTCGCGGTGGAGCGCGAAAAAACGCTCCGGGGAGCGGCCAGGACGCTCAATCTCGATCAGGCGACGGTCGGCAGGCGGATTGCGGCACTGGAGCACGCCCTGCGTGCAACGCTCTTCCTGCGCAGCTCCGAGGGTTACGCGTTGACGGCCGCGGGCGAGGCCGCGCTACGATCGGCAGAGAAAATGGAACACTCCGCGCACGAGCTCGTCAGACGAACTCAAGGTACGGATACACGGCTTGCGGGCGATGTAAGAGTCACCAGCACCGACTCGCTCGCGCTCGAATTCCTGCTGCCCGCCATCGAGCGCCTGCATGCTGCGCACCCCGACGTGCGCATCCTGCTGGACACGTCGACGCGCATGCTCAATCTGGCAAAGCGTGAAGCGGATATCGCGGTCCGCTCAGTCAGGCCGGAAAATCCCGATCTCGTCGCGCGGCGCCTGGCTCGCTGGCCCATGGCGCTCTTTGCATCGAATGCCTATCTCGAGCAGCACGGCAAGCCTACCGCTGGCTCCGCATTCGCGGGCCACGATCTTGTCGTCTATCAGGGAAACTGGACCGGTAATCGATCACCGACGCTTGCCGGCGAACCGGTACACGCGGGGCGCATCGTAGCGACCTTCAATTCCAGCCTCATGCTGCGTACCGCGGTAAAGGCCGGCCTCGGCATCGGTGAGCTTCCGATACATCTGGCTGAACACGACGGCCTCGTGCAGATATGGCCGGCACCCGCACGTGGGGCGGTCTACGAAATCTGGCTCGTCACGCATCAGGATCTTCGGCATACCGCACGCATTGCAGCAATGATTAACGGCATCGTCGCCGCATTCGAAGATCACACCACCCACACAACTTAGTCACGCACGGCCTGGCTACGCTCGAACAGCCGGCGGCTTTCCCGTCACAAGGAACCGTCGAGACGTCCCGAAAGGAAAAGGGCCAACTAAGCGCGGAGATCTCCGCCGATATACGCGGCAACCGGCCCTGTCAATGCGATGCCGTGCAATTCGTCCGGCGCTGCCAGGTGCGCCGCGATGATCTCACGATTATCAAGCCGCAGCTCGGGGATGTAATCGAGGTGCAGTTCAAAGAAATGCACCCGGTCTCTTCGCCCGTCCCAGGTGCCGCTGGCGCTGCCCGCGGGGAGTAATGAGTACGACGACAAACCGATCTCCTCCTCCATTTCGCGCTGCGCCGCTGCATCAGGCGTCTCCCCGGGCCGGACACTACCGCCGGGAAAATTCCACTCGGCCCGGTACGACGATTTCACCAGCAACAGCGCCCGCCCGACGTAGATGGCGACTAGCGCGCCCTCATGGCGAGGTCTTCGGAGGTGCCACCAGACGCGAGCGAACCGGAATCCGAGGCGAAGCGCCGTGCGCCAGACTGCGTCGATAAGCAAAGCCGGTCGCGCTCGCTCAAGGCTCGGCATGAGGCCTCTCCTTTTCTTTCATGGTCAAAGGATTTCGATCTACGTGGCGATCGATGCTTCACCTAGTGCAACACTGCCCAGGCAAGAGACAACGAAAAGGCAGCCAGAACGATCGACGCACAACGTTGTACTTGTCCCGGACTAATTCGCAACCGCTGGCCGCTGCCGATTTCTGCGCCGAACGCAATCCACGCAAGGCCAATCGGGACGAGCAGGAGCGTGAAGATTGCCATTGCTTCGAGATAGGCCGGCACACGCTCGAACGCGGTCACCGGAAAAATCGTGCCTGCGAACAGGATTGCTTTCGGATTGAGCAATGTCGCGGTGAAGATCACTCTCGCGCCGAGCGCCCCTTGTGCCACCGAAGGAAACGAGTTCGCTGCCTGCCACATGCGCACTGAGAGGAAGGCAAGATATAGGCTGCTCGCAATACGCAAGAGGACCGGCAGCCAGGTCAGCGAGTTCGACGTCTGCGAAAGAAGATATCCCCAGCCTGAAATCGACAGAAGGTAGCCAGCAAATTCGGCGCCGGTCAAATGGACCGAGCGCCTGATACCCCACCTCAGACCAGCGGTAGCGAGTAACGTGTTTGTTGGGCCAGGCATGACAAGCACGATCACACAACCAAACGCCATCAGAGTGGCACTTGAAGTTGAAAGCATAGGCTGATGACAGGAGCGCTGGGCGCAGATTATCGAAAAACAGGGAATTTCCGCATTGTCAGCGATCTGAACCGCAATGTCGAATGGCCGGTTGTGGCCAAACCCGGAAATTCGGCCAGCGCCCGTCAGTCACCAGCCCGGCCTCGACGCGCCCCTCCCTTGCCGACCCACCGCGGACCTTCGACTTTCTTCAAAGCGGACATCCGCGGGTCGCACGCATTCATTCAGCAGCGCTTCCAGCAGCAAGAGCTGGATGACGCATCCGAGATTCCCTAGCTGCGCTCACTCAGGATGACCCGGTCCGGATAGAGGCCGCTCTCTCTGGCGGTCTCTTCCACAGCCTGCGACGACGCGCAGTTGCCGATAAAGCCAATTTCGGTGCCACAGATGAACAGCCTGCCGACCCATAGGCCTTCTGGGTCGCGGTAGATGTGCAGCACAGTTGTGTCGTCGGCCCTTGGCGCAAATTCATCTTCCCGCCTATAGGTATCGTTCATGACGCAGTTCTCCCAGAAAACAAATGTCGCTCGCGGCAAGCGTCCGGAATCATCCCGAGGTGCGGCGGCGAAGTCCCTGTCGCCGGGCAGGCGCAAACGGTCCGGCTGTCGCGCGCAAGACGCGTGACGTGCACCACCATTCAGATCCGGCGCGGCTGGAATCAGAATCCTTGCCACGTAAAGGACTCACCCGATTGAACGTCGACGCCTATCGGACCAGCCTGTGAGTGGTGACTGAACACGATCGCGCGCGAGTGTGCCCCAGAGAACCTTAAGAACGTAAGAATTGCATCGCGCTGCTGCTTGCCACGATAAGGAGAAACCTTCATCTTCTGTTCGTCTGATCGCACGATTACCACGTCGTTATGTTTGATCAGTCTCTCGATTTCATCGAATCTGAACGATGTCACGTTGATCCTCCATTAGCGGCAACCCGCCGCATGAATGATCGCTATATCGGTCACCGGTTTAATCAGCTTGAGTAGCTGAAAGTTGCCGTAATGATGTCCTCCGAGGGAATATTTGGACGATCCCGATGGCTTTGTCACGTCCGCGATACGGTCGGCTGAAAGTGCGCTATCCCAATGCGGGGGCCGCCCTGCGCCTCGCATCCGTAGTCAGCAGCAACAACATGGCGGCGGCCAGCACGGCGAGCACGCACCAGTTCAGTGCCGGCATCCGCCAGTGGATGCCCAGGTCGAACAGGGCTCCGGCCACCAGGCTGCCGCACATGACGCCAATGTTTTGATAGAAGTGTTGGCGCGCCATCATTGGGCCGGTTTGCATGCCGTGCGCCTTTGCATAGCCAGACACAATCACGTCGAACGAGGGTACGTAGAAAATTTGCCCCAATGCCAAAAGCACGGCTGCGCTCATTACCAGCCAGGCCTGATTACCCGCCAGGGCCATCACGGCGAAGCTCGCCAGCAAACTGCCGTAGCCGAAAAGCAGGAATCCCAGGTGGCTGTCGGCGCTTTTGGCCATCCGTGTCACCCGCATCTGCAGCAGGAGCACCGTGAGCGACGAAATCCAGAAGGTCGTGGATACCGACATGCCCGGCACAAAGCGTGGAACGTACAGCGTCAACGCTACGGTCGGCTGGATAGTGAGGAACCAGAATACGAGGTTGGACAGCAACAACGAACTTAGCGTCGGCCGGCGCGTCTCCATGGAAGCGGTGATGGGTTCCGCAGCCGTCGTCGTTGAAGCTAGCTCTTGTGGCGCTTGCGGTTCCGACGGCGGGTTCGCAAGGATGTCGCCGATGGCCAGCCGCATGAACGTCGCATAGCCAATGAACATCACCAGGATCGCCGTGAATACTGCTGTCATGTGGCGTGCGGTGACGAGCGCACCGCTGAGGTAGCCGAACAACATGCCAAGCCGGATCGCCATCGAGAGACCGGCGAACAACCGCGCGCTGTCGAGGTCTTTAAGCTTGAGCAGATAGTTCTTTAACCCGGGAAAAGACAGGCCACTGCCGAGGCCGGCCGCCAATGCCACGGTAGCAAACGCCCATGGCGCATGCAGAAACGCCATGCAGAATAGCGCGACACCTTCCAGCATGATGGTCGAGACGATGGCCGCCGGGCGCTCCGTGAAGAATGGATGGCGGCTCGCGAAATGCGAGCCCATCGTTCGGCCGAGATTGGTCGCAAAGAGGATGGACGCCGCCCACACGCCGGAGAAGTGCTGCCCGACCTGCGACAGCATCAACGGTACATAGAAGGCCACGCCCCCGGCGCCAAGGGCGACGCCCAAATACATGAGCCGGGCATTGTAGATTGAACGTGTCTTGTGGCTCATATCGTTGCGTCCGTGAGATCAAATGTTGCCGCAATCGCTGTTTCGATCGCTGCGAGACCCTTCCCCCGTTTTCACGAGCAGAAGCGGTGGCCGGCTGATGGAGCGGACGTCACTCCCCGCCGGCCAACCTGATCCCGCGCCCCGGCGCCAAGTCCCGCAGAACTCGCTGAACTACGACGCCACGGCGCCATGCGCTTCAAGGCCCGTGCACCTGGCGGAAGAGGCCCATCGCCCAATCGCGCAGCCACCCGAGCGCAACCATCGGCTGCTTGAGGCGGCCGTCCTTGATCTTGCGTGAGTCTGCCGGCCCGTCTGCAAAACCATATTCAACGTCCGTCATTTCAGGCACCCAGTATTCGAACGGATGGAAAATCCGTGTCGATGCTACCGGCGTGCCCTCCCAGTTCGCACATCGATCGTTTATGTTGTCCACGTCTTTCGACCCGACGGGATGCCGGGTCGGGTATGTCGTCTGGATGGACTCGTTGTGAGGAGCGCGAATCGATGATTTCTTGTTCATAGTTATCTCCGTTAGTAAGACCGGAAACGGAGACAATACAAACAAAACAGGCCTCATCCGTTTCCGGATAGGCCTGTCGAGCAATGCTTACGATTTTATAATCTAGCGCGAACAGACCCTCCGCAGTACGTCCAGATGGACATACATGCCGCGTTGCTCTGCGAAGGAAGGGATGTGGTTCGTCAACATGGCGTCAAGTTTCCCTATGAACGCACGAACTGTCAATCAATATCATGTTGTGCTTGCGCGACATTGATACGAGTCGCCAAAGAAGCTAAGAGCGATAGCGAAGCTGATTATCGACTTCTACCGCCTTCTCCCGGATCGACGCGCCAACGTCTCATGCAAATAGCATGTATTAGCCGAGCATGGCTAAAGCCGTCGTTAAAACGGCGTGTTTGAATGCTTTGGGACGCCGCGGCAAGGAAGAGAAAGGACTCAGCGCATGGCTATAGGCGACGGTTTTGCTGATACCGCCGGCGAGCATCGTGAACATGATTTCGGGGTCTTGCTGCGGAATCGTCCCTGCGTCGATCGCATCAGCGAGCAACGGCACAAACACGTCATGAAACGGCCGTACCACTCGCTCAATCAGCAGGTTGAGGCGCTCCCCGGTTTCGGTTGTGGCAGTCGAAAAAAACATGCCCACGTCCGGCGTCAGAAACACCTGGTCGATCAGAATCGACACGGCGCTCTCGACGCGCGCTCGCAATCCCAGATCTGGCATGTCCCGCAACGCGGTGGTTTTCGCGATCATGGTTGCAGTTTCGTTGGCGATCTGGTCGACCACGGCGATCCACAACGCTTCCTTCGAACCGAAATGATGTGCGATCAGCGCGGGGTCGACACCCGACGCCTTGGCGATTTCGCGCACGCTGGTCGCCTCATAGCCGTTCCTTGCAAACGCTCCGCGTGCGCTGCGCAGCAATGCATCGGCGCCGCCTGCGTCGCTGCACGCCGGACGGCCACGTGAGCGACGGGGCGTGGGATTCGTCGTGGCGTGCTTGGCCTGGTCGTTAGGATGTTTCACAGCGGCGATAGATCGTACTCAGGGAAAGGTTGGAATTTTAACGGGTGTCGCACCGCGGGGGGCAGCGGCACCAGTTTGACATGAACCCATCCAGATCGTAGTATCGCATTAATTCATCACTCGTAGAATATTTACCCATGCGCCAGACTACCCGGATCGTCATCGTCGGCGGCGGTATCGCCGGACTTCTGCTTGCGACCAGGCTCGGCGACACGCTTGGCCGCAGTGGCGGCGCTCAGGTCACGTTGATCGACAAAAGTGCAACCCATATCTGGAAGCCCATGCTGCACACCATTGCGGCCGGCACTCGCGATGTCCAGCAACAGCAGGTCATCTATCTTGCCCACGCTCGCGACCACGGCTTCAACTATCAACCAGGCGAAATGGAAGGTCTGGATCGCAACGCGCGCGTCGTGAAGCTGGCTGAACTGCGTTCGCCGTCGGGTGAAGTCGTCGTCGGTCCGCGCACGGTCGAATACGATCTGCTGATTCTCGCGTTAGGCAGTCGCGCCAACGATTTCGGCACACCAGGCGTACACGAGCATTGCCATTTCATCGACAGCCAGGCACAGGCTGAAGTCTTCAACGAAGCCTTGCGCATCCGCATATTCCAGAGCGTTGTGACGAATAGCCCGTTGCGCGTGTCGATCGTCGGCGCCGGCGCGACCGGCGTCGAACTGGCGGCGGAATTGAGCCGTTTGCTCGAAGTGGCCGCGAGTTATGGCGATCCCGGCATCCGCTCACGTCTGAACCTCACCCTTTATGAAAGCGCGTCGCGCGTGCTGGCGGCGTTTCCGCCTACGGTGTCGGAGTCCAGCGAGGCACAGTTGCGCAATATCGGCTTCACGGTGCGAACGGGTACGCGAGTGATCGCCGCCGAACCGGATGGATTCCGGCTCGACGACGGCAGCAAGCAACCGGCCGATCTGATGGTGTGGGCGGCGGGTGTCAAGGCGCCCGATTTTCTCGGCAAACTGGATGGAATTGCGAACAATCGTTCCAATCAGATCGCCGTCAGACCAACCCTGCAGGCGCAGGACGACGACACACTATTCGCCCTCGGTGATTGCTCGACGTTGACGCTCGCCGGCAATGAACGCCCTCTCGCACCAACGGCGCAAGTCGCCACGCAACAGGCGCAGCATCTTGCGAAGCACTTGCCGGCCTGGCTCGATGGCGGCTCATTGCCCGATTTTGCCTTTCGCGACTTCGGCGCGCTCGTGTCGCTAAGCGACTACAACGCGTTTGGAACACTCGGGCAGTTCGGGTTCTTCCGTGGCGGGTTTATCAAAGGTCGATTCGCGCAGCTCAGTCACGCCATGCTCTACCGGCAGCATCAGCAGGCTTTGCACGGTTTCGGCAAGGCCCTGGCGCTGTGGAGCGCCGAGCGGCTCAACGGCCTCGTGCAGCCGAAGATACGGCTGAGCTGAAAGCCACCTCACTTGCGACGGGATCTACAGGAGCAATGCCATGGATCAACACGTGACGGCCGACACTGCATGGCAGCGCACGGTCGGCCAGCTCGATGCGGGATGCGCGCATCAGTTGACGGCTCGCGTCCGGCGTATAGTCGATTCGCACGTATCGAACAGTCCACCGGTCAGGAACGGTGACGTCGCCATTGCGCTGCTCGATCGAGCCAGTTCGCGAACGGTCACGGTATCGTGGAGCGACCCTCGAGGTTGCAAGTACGGCGAACAGGTTTGGCGCCTTGCTTTAGCCAAACGATCGGGTATATGTGCCCTGAGCGGACTAACCATCATTGCGGGCGATGCGATCTACCGCCCTGCGAAGGTCGAGCCGCCTCCATCCAACGCGGCTGCCATGATGCTTGCAACAATGGTCGAGCGTGCCTTTGCCGCTTCATGTTGCTAGTTTTCGCGGCTGGCAGCCCAGCAACCTGCGAGTACGCCAGGCGCCCATAACATGCACAGGCACCCGGCGCACGCCCTTTCGCGGCTAGCTTGGCCGCTCTGCTCTGCTCCGCGACGCAACAGACGCGCAGTACCGCCGCTTCAAAACCGATGCATCATGCCCGCGAGCACCGCGATCTGGTTCTTGCCTGTCGTGACCGGGATGCCCGAATACGCTGCGCCCGTTTGCGTGAACGACGCAAGCGAGCCGTTCTTGATGTAGGCGACGCCGGTGTACACGCCCGTCCGCAGCGACAGGTGATAGTCGTAGCGCGAGCCGATCGACGTCGAATTGCCCGCCGAATTGCCCTGCAGCTTGTACTGGCCGAAGCTCAGCATCAGGCTGCCGTTCTGCGTGAGCATATGCGGGAACAGCGCCGACACGTCGTAGTAGAAGTTGTTCGGGTCGGCATAGATGCTCGAGTTGACAGCCTTCACGTCGCCCGAGCCGCGATGCAGCATCGCCAGCGCGCCGACCTTCACGAAGTTGAAGTCGTACGACGCACCGAGAAATTCGAAATTCCCCACGCCCGTCTGCGAGCCTGCCGTGATCGACGACGTCTTGCCATAGACCATGCTCTCGTAGTCGGCCTCGAGGGCGAGCGGCCCCTTGGTGTAATTGACGCCCACCGACACGGTGTCCCCGAGCGTACGCGGCAGCGTGCTGTCGCCGTTGGCGCCGCGCGCATAGAGCGCCGAAACCGTTACGCCGCTGATGATCGGTGACACGTAGGCCACCGAGTTATTGACCCTCGTGCTGGTGAAGAAGTCGTAGTTGTTGCTCGCATGCCCCCAGTCCCAGTGCCCGAGATCGCCCATCGAGAAGCGGATGAGCCCATACGCGAGCGGCGTGTTGTGCAGACCCAGCGTGAGCGAACCGTATTTGCCCGACAGCCCGACCCATGCCTCACGGCCGAACATCTTGCTGGTTTGCGCATCCGCGCCCGTGTTGGTGTTGAAACCGTTTTCGAGCTTGAAGATCGCCTTGGTGCCGCCGCCGAGATCTTCCTCGCCGCGCAATCCCCATGACGACGTCTGCACGTTGCTGGCGTCGACCCGCGTCGTACTGACGCCGCCAGAGTGCGCCCACTGGATCGACGAATCGACGATGCCGTACAGCGCGATGCTCGACTGCGCGTTTGCCGTGAGAGGCAGTGCAATGAGGGGAGCCACGCAACAGGCGGCCTGAATATAGGGTTTCATGGGCAATGTGTTGTTGAATGATTTCGACATGAGTTCGTACGCACGCGACCGACGTTCACGCTTGCGACGACGCGATCTCCCTTGAGCACTTCGCGATTCACATCGCTTAGGGATGCTGCAGGTTATTGATCTGAAAAGAATCGGAAAACAACAGAAAATAATCTCTGCTCGCCGAAAATTTAGCGGGCCGGCTCGCCCGTTGAGCACGCACGTGCGAAGACCGCCCGCCATCCGCCGGAAATCGCGCGGCAACGATGAAATTCGTGATGAAGCAGGTTGCCGCAGTTAGTCGGCGTCGTCCGCAAAACGGTCGATGTGCGTGTGAGCTTGCGCAGCGACGTCCTCTTGCGCCTCGTCGCCGGCAAGTCCGTCGAGATGATCAGTCGCGTGGGCAGCGCCAATTTCGTCGTCGGCCGCGAAAGACCCATGGCGCGGCCGCGAATCCGGCGGCGTCGCCCCATGCCCATGATCGACACCCGCGCGCCAGTCTTCGAGCGCGCCGCGCAGCTCTTTCAGACACAGCTCGACCGCGCGGCTGAGCGGTTGCGATGACGACACGTAGCAAGCCAGCACCTGCGGTCTGATGTCGGGATCGTGCAGCGGCACGTAGACGACTTCCGGCCGCGCAGGATCGAGCCCCGTCAGCACACGGATCTGGCAGCCGATGCCCTGCCCCCGCGCCACCATCAGCGCGATGAATTCGAACGAATTGGTGGTAACGCTGAAATTCGGCTTGACCGCCACACGCGAAAAGATCGTGTTGAGCGTTTGCCGCAATCGCTGGTCGGTTGTGGGCAGAATGAAGGTCTCGTCGACCAGGTCGCTCACGCGCACGAACGGCTTGTCCGCCAGCCGGTGATCGCGCTGTACGGTGATACACGTGCGCAGACTGAACGACGCGACCTGCTTGAGCCCTTCTTGCCCTTCGAGCGCGTAGCCGATAATGATGTCGACCTCGCCGCGGAACAACGTTTCAGCCAGCAGATTCGAGCTGGCGATCACCACTTCGAACGTGATACGCGGGTAACGCGCACGAAACTCGCCGAGAAACGTCGCGAGGAATTCGCGCGCCACCGTCTCATTGATGCCGATGCGCACGTGCCCGGTATGTTCACCGGTCAGCGCCATGATCTCCGAGCGTGCGGCGTCCAGTTCCCACATCACGCGGCGCACGCGATACAGCAGCGTTTCACCCGCAGGGGTCAGCCGGACGCCGTTGCGGTCCCGCGCAAACAGCCGGGTGCCGAGTTCGTCCTCGAGCAGTTGCACCTGGCGGCGGATCGCGGAGGCCGCCACGTGCACCTTCTCTTCGGCGATCTGGAACGAGCCGTAGCGCGCCACTTCATAGAAGTAGCGCAGCGCCGACGTGTTGACAAAACCGGGCAGCAGTCCGAGAGGCATGAGCTTCGTTGTGTATCGAGGGCCATCTATGCAGCGTCGGCGGCCCCATGGACCGGCAACGCGCGAGTCAGCTCATCGTAACCGGCCAATAAATCGCGTGCATGTCGAGTAACGCATTGTGGCGTGCACGCGAACGAAACACGTCAGCCCATCCGTGGCGCTTCGGCGCCCTTGATCTGGATGCGGAAGCCCGAGCGCACGTTCGGGTAGTAGTCCCAGATCGCCTTGTGCTGCGTGCAGCGGTTGTCCCAGAACGCGATCGAATGCGGTTGCCACTGGAAGCGGACGTGATAATCCGGCTTCGTGCAGTGCCCGTACAGGAAGGCAAGGATCGCGTCGCTTTCGTCGCGCGGAATGCCCTCGATATGCGACGTCATGGCCGAATTCACGAACACCAGCTTGCGCCCCGAGACCGGATGCCGGACGACGACCGGATGCGTATTCACCGGCGCGTTCGGCCCGAACACCCCGCGGCCGTCGTGCACCGCCGACAGCCCTTCCAGATACGCCTTCATGCGCGGCGACAGACCTTCGTAAGCGGCGTACATGCTCGCGAACAGCGTGGCGCCACCGCCGTTCGGCGGCGTCGTGACGAGATGCAGGATGCTGCCCATCGGCGGCATGGCCGCGCAGGTCTGATCCGAATGCCACTTCTCGCCCGCCACCTTCTCCGACGTGTGGTCGAAGTGAAGGATACGGATCGCGGGATTTTCCGGCAACGGCTTGCTTTCCGTGGATGGCCCCGTGTGCAGATGCAGCTCGCCGAAATGGCGCGCCAGCACCTCGTGATGTTGCAGGTCGATCGGCTGGTCGCGAAAGAAGATCACGCCGAACTCGGTCAGCGCGCGGTGCAGTTCCGACACTTCGAGATCCGACAGTGGCCGGGTCAGATCGATGTTGCCGATCTCCGCGCCGATATGCGGCGTGACCGGCGTCACTTGAATTTTCGTGTACGACATCTGAACGTCCTTGATTGACTGTGAGTTGAACCGCTTTTCGAATCGGGCGGTGCGCTGCCCGGCTCCTTCTACGGGGACCCGGCTATTCATGAAGCGCACGCCGGCATGCGCCGGTGCCAGTCGGTGCTCGACTGATACGCGTGGGCGACACGCAGCACCGTCTCCTCCGCGCCATGCGCTCCCACCAGTTGCAGCGCGAGCGGCAAACCATGCGGACCGAAGCCGCAGCACATCGACAGCGCCGGGCTATCCGTCAGGTTGAACGGAATGCCGAAACTCGGACGCCGCAGAAAACCCCACCCGTCCGACGTATCGAACGGCGACGCTTCGCCCGGCTGGATCGGTGCGATCAGCACATCGCAGTGCGCCATCGTGGCGTCGAACGCGCTGTTCAGCGCGCGCGCTGCGGCCGTCGCCGCGACGTAATCCGCTGCGTCGAACGCCGCACCCGCGAGCACGGCGTCGAAAAACGCAGCGCCATAATGCGTCGGCCGGTCGCGCAGCCAGCGCTCGTGCAACGCGAACGCTTCGGCGAGCAGCACGGTGAAGCCCACCGCGTTCCAGTCGTCGAGCGCAGGCAGCGTCACGTCGCTCAACCTGCAACCGAGGCCCGCGAACACGCCGCATGCTGCGTCTAGCGCACTGCCGAACGCCTGAGCATCGACCGCCGCATCGTTCCAGAAATTGCGGACGACGCCGATCCGCATCCCGCGCAGGTCGGCGCCGAGCAACGGAAGGCCGTCGCTGTCGGTGGTCATGCGTGTCGCGCCTGGCTTCGCACACGCGGCGAACAGCAGCGCACAGTCCTCTGCGCTACGCGCGATCACGCCGAGCGTATCGAGCGATGGCGCGAGTGGGACAGTGCCGCCCAGATCAATCGACGCGCGCCCCGGCTTGAAGCCCGTCACGCCGCACAGCGCTGCGGGGCTGCGCACCGAACCAGCCGTGTCGCTGCCCAGCGCGCCGAACGTCATGCCGCTCGCGACGGCCGCCGCCGCGCCGCTCGACGAACCGCCCGCGAAGTGAGTGGTGCGCCACGGATTGCGGGCCGCACGGCATGGCTCATCCGACGGCGCCCCGAACGCGAATTCGTGCGTGGTGAGCTTGCCGAGGCACACCGCGCCCGCCTCGCGCCAACGCTGCACAGCCGGTGCATCGCAAAGCGGCAACGGGCCGTCGAGCTGCCAGGACTGCGCACGGGTCGGTACGCCGACCACGTCGATCACATCCTTGACCCCGACGGGCACGCCATGCAGCGGACCACGCCAGCGTCCCTGCGCGATCTCACGCTCGCACTCACGCGCCGCATGGCGCGCGATGTCGGGCGTGAACGCTGCGAACGCGTGCACGGCCTCGTCCGCTTGCGTCACCTGTTCGATGCATCGCTCGACCAGTTGCACCGGCGAAAGCCGCCCGCTGCGAATCGCGCGCGCGGCCTCGCCGATCGACGCGATCCCGCACGCGGCGGATGGCTCATTCGCCACGACGTGGCTCCGCGCCGATGCGCAAATCGAGGTGATCGGCGTGTGCGCGCCATTCCCGCAACCGCTGCCTGACGCGCGCGAGATACGGCGAAGCCGCCGCCAGGCGTTCGCTGCGCGCGACGTCGCAAACGATGCCGCGCGCAGCGAGCGTCGCGAACCACGCGGCCTCGCAGCGACGCGCGACTTCTTCGTCGGATGCTGCAGGCAGGGACGGCGGCGGCATGTTCATCGCGACTGCGCTTCCCACGCCGCGAATTCCGCGCGCGACGCGTCGGTTGGCGGATACAGGCCGATCACGCTGCGCCCGTTGGCGATCTGTTCCGCGGCAAAGCCGTCGTAGCGCGACTGCTCCGCCGCTTCCGCCGCAATGCGATGCGCCAGTTGGCGCGGGATCGCGACGACGCCTTCCGCATCGCCGACGATCACGTCGCCCGGATAGACCGCGACGTCGCCGCAACCGACCGGCACGTTCAGTTCGACCGCGTGCAGATAGCCGAAGCTCGGCGACGGCACCGGCATGCGCTGGAACGCGGGGAAATCCAGCGCCGCGATGTCGGGCGTGTCGCGAAAGCCGCCGTCGGTGACGATGCCGGCGCAGCCGCGCGCCTTCAGCCGGCCGATCAGCAGGTCGCCGCACGAACAACTGCGCGTCTCGGCGCGCGTGTCCATCACCAGCACGCCGCCCGGCGGGCAACGTTCGAATGCGGCCTGGTGCAGGTTGGCCGCGCCGCCGTAGCTCGCCATGCCGCCCACGTCTTCACGCGCCGGCACGAAGCGCACGGTGTAAGCGATGCCGACCATGCGCGGCTGGCTCTTCGACACCGGACCGATGCCCTGCGGCGACGCGCGTTTGATGCCGGCGCGATACAGACAGGTCGTGATGGTCGCGACGCTGGTCTGCGCGAGCAGCGCCAGATCGCCGGGCGACACGTCGACCAGCCCGGCGTCGGAGGATTGAGCGGAAAGAGCAGCACTCATAACGGAATGGCAATCAGCGTATCGATGCGCGACGAATCGAGAATCACGACGCGCGAGTGGAACAGGCAGCGCTCGCCCTGCACCACGATCTGGTCGACGTAGCGGCCGGACGCGAACAGCATCGCGCGGCCGTCGAGCATCGTGCGCACACAGGCGAAGCTCGTCGACAGGCGGATCGAGTCGTCGCCCGTTTCCAGCACACGGGAATCCGACAGGATGTGCCGGTAGCAATGCGGCTCGAACACGTTCGCCTGCTCGATCGCCTCGACGCGGTCGTACAGCATCGCCTGGTTGTCGCACAGCATGATCGACAGCGGCATGTTGGCGGCTTCGTTCTGGCGCGTGGTGATGCGATAGAGACCGTCTTGGGTGAAAAAGGTCGGCCACGCCGACAACGCGCCGTCGTCGATCGTGTCGGCGTATTCGGCGATCAACTGACGCGCGCGCGCGTGCAGCGCCACGTTCGTAGGGTTCTGTGTGCTCATGCTCGTCAAAATCCCATCAGGGCGCGATAACCGGTCCAGAAACCGCGCACACTGCCTTCGGACACGCGCGAGCCCGGAATCGGCTCGATGCCGTGGCCGCCCATCTCGACGATGGCAGCCTTGTTCAGACTGCCGGCGATCCCCTTCTGCACGAGGCCGCCGATCATCCCGTCTTCCATCGCGATGAGGCCGGCCGGCCCCATCATGTTGCATTGCTTCAGGCGCCCATTGATCTTCTTCTCATCGTCGTCGACGAAGCCGAACGCGATCCAGCGCAGCTCCGACTCATGCGTGCCGCGCGGCACAATCGTGCGTACTGCTAGCGAATTACGCAGTTGTTGCAGCACGAAGTTCGGGAAAATGGTCTGGATGGTCATCGACACACCGTCACCGAAGTCGTCCCATACCTCCATCATCGATTTGTCGCGCAGGCCGAAGCCGTATGCCGAGATCTCAGCCGAGCGCATCTGCCCCTGCGAATACACGGCATCGCCGTTGTCGGTGCTCATCCTGGAGTAGCTGATGTGTGACCAGCCGCGCGAGCCCATCGTGATGCCGCCTTCCATCGTCAGCCGATCCTGCTTCATCACGCCGTTGAACGCATGCAGGATCGACGCGTGATACGGATCCTTGACGTTCTCGATATAGAGCTTCCAGTTCGACGGCAGCAACTGGCTGTACTGGCCGAGAATGCGCAGCGGGCGTCCGCACACGCGGCGGATATTGGCGATCAGATCGGCGCCGACGTACTCCTCAAACGGCGGCGTCTCGTCGTTCAGCGTGCCGAACACGAGACCCGAGATCAGGTGCACGCGCAGCCGTTGCAGACCGTGATCGCGCTTGTCAAACGTCGAAGCCATGCCGCCCTTGCCGCGCACGCCGCGCTCGAATGCGACCGACGTCATGTTGCCTTCAAAGTCGAAGCACCAGTTGTGATAGATGCACATCAGGCGCTCGATGCGGCCTGACGGCTCATAGACGAGCGGCGTGCCCTTGTGCGAGCAGCGGTTCACGAGCGCACCGATCGAGCCGTCCTTGCGACGCACGAGAATCACCGGCACTTCGCCGAGCTGGGCGAGCACGTAGCAGCCGGGCTCCGGGATCTGCGCTTCGAGTCCGAGGAAATGCCAGATCGGACCGCGGAAGATCGCCTGCTGCTCGGCGGCGAACACGTTCGGATCCGAATACACGGTGTACGGAATCCGCCGCACACCTTCTTCCGGCCACTGGACCAGCTTCTCTTCGACAGGGACATTCAGGGACGCATTCATCGAGGCTTTGCTTGAGGTTGTTCGACCGGACGTCTGGCGCCGGCTCATCGTTGTTGCGGGTCTTGGCTGGTGCCGGCGCGCACGGCGCGTCCGGCATGCAGTCAGAGTAAGTGGCCGTTTTGGGGCGGTAAAGATCAATAATTGCGCGGCCCGCCGCGAAATTTCGATGCGCGTGCGCGGAGCCGATGCCACCTTCGGAACGGCCTCGCAGGCACATCAGCGGCGCCGCGCGGTGTGCAGGGTCCAGCGCGTCAGCCGCTTTTCGATCAGCACGCAGATCGCGTACGCGATGACGGCCATCAGCGCCGTTACGATCAGCCCCGCGAAAACGAGCCGCACGTCGAAGCGCGACGACGCCTCCTGCATCAGAAAGCCGATGCCGCTGTTGGCCGCAACCGTCTCCGACAGTACCGAGCCGACGAAGGCCAGCGTAATCGCGATTTTGAACGACGCGAACAGAAACGGCGTCATGTTCGGTATGCCTACTTTCCAGATGATCTGCATGCGGCTTGCGCCGAGCGAGCGCATCACGTCTTCCATCTCATGGTCGATCGACGCGAGCCCCGTGGCGACGTTCACGATGATCGGAAACACCGCGAGCGAGAACGCGAGGATCGTGGCGGGCACCGGGCCGATGCCGAACCACAGTACGAGCAGCGGCATCAGCGCGACTTTCGGCACCGCGTTGAACGCCACGAGCATCGGATATAGACCCTTGTACAGCGACGCCGACACGCCGATCGCCAACCCCACCAACACGCCGATCACGATCGCCGCCGCGAAGCCGAGCAGCGACGTGACGAGCGTCTGCCACGCGTTGGCCGCTATCGCCCCGCGATTCGCCGCAAACGATTGCAGCACCGAAGCCGGCGACGGCAGGATCAGCGCGCTGTTGGCGATCAGCGTCGATGCGCTCTGCCAGACCAGCAACAGCAGGACGAGCGCGAGCCAGGGCGTCGCCCGCTGCCAGTGTTTCTGTCGGGATGAGGTGATCATCCGCGCACCTCCACGATCTTCGCGCGCAGCGCACGGACGATTTCACCGAACTCCGGCTGATAGATCGTCGAGATGTCGCGCGGCCTGGGAAAGTCGATGGTCTGCTCCAGCACCACGCGCCCAGGACGGTTGCTCAGCACGATCACACGGTCGGCCAGAAACACGGCTTCGCGCAGGTCGTGCGTGACGAGGATCGCGCTGAAACGCCGCTTCATCCAAAGCTTCTGCGTGACGCCCCACAGTTCCTCGCGCGTGAACGCGTCGAGCGCGCCGAACGGTTCGTCGAGCATCAGCAGATCCGGTTCGTGCACAAGCGCGCGGCACACGTTTGCGCGTTGCTGCATCCCGCCGGACAGTTGACCCGGGTGGCGGTCGGCGAATTCCGTCAGCCCGACCGTCTCGAGCAGTTCGCGCGCACGCGCCTCGAACTGCGCCTTGTCGCGTCGCCAGTTGCGCCGGTGCTGCCCGACGATCTCGAACGGCAGCATCACGTTGCTGAGCGTAGTGCGCCACGGCAGCAATGTCGCGTTCTGGAACGCCATGCCCACGCCATTGACCGGCCCGGTGACGCGCTTGCCGTCGTACCTCACTTCGCCCGCGTCGGGTTGAATCAGGCCGGTCACGAGCTTCATCAGCGTCGATTTGCCGGAGCCGGACGGCCCGACGACCGCGACGAATTCACCGCGATTCACGCGCAGATCGAGTCCTTCGAGCGCGAGCGTGCGCCGCGGCCCTTCGCCATAGACCAGTCCTACCTTGCGCAGGTCGACATGCGCCTGCGGACCCGCCGCTGCACCGGCCATTCCGGAAGCTGCCGGCTTTTCAGGGGTCGTACTTCTCATGAACACGCCATTCCTCGCTTCGAAAATAACGATGGCGGCACGCGCCGGGGCCCGGCGCCCGCTGCGGCCGACACGTCGACGCCGCGTCGCCGGGACAACGTCAAGGCACCGTCAACTGTGCTTTCGGCGGCAGATAGCTGCTGTCCCACACGGCGCCCAGCGCGGGAGTCGGCACGCCCAGCGCACCCGACACTTCGTGCAGCACCGCGTCGTAGCGCGCCGGATCGACGTAGCTCAGTCCGTTCTGCTTCACACGCGGCGTGAGAATCGCGTAGCGCGTCGAGAAATCGAGCGCGAGCGCTTCGGACGGGTCGTCGAGCAGCGAGTTGTAGGTGTGCAGCGACGCGAGCGCGGCCTTCGGATCGCTGATCGACGCACGGATGCCGGAGGCGGCGCAGGAAAGGAACGCCTGCAGTTCCTTCGGATGCGCGCCGGCCCATTGCGGCTTGACGATGACCGAGCTGCCTGGCACGTCCACGCCGTATTTCGCGTACTCCATCGTGAACACCTTGTCCTGCTCGATACCGATGGCCTTCATCCCGCTCAGCACCGTGAACATGTGGCCGGCGGCCGCGTCGGCGCTACCCTGCACCAGGCTCGCCTCGCGCAGATTCGGCGTGACGCTGACCCAGCTCACCTTGCTCACGTCGATGCCGTTGGCTTTCGCGAAGGCGGGGAACAGCACGCGGCTCGCCTCACCCTGCGAATCGGCGAGACGCTTGCCCTCCAGATCCTTCGGCTTCGTGATGCCCGAGCTCTTGAGCACCGACACCGAAGTCGGCGAACGGTCGCTCACGACGAACACGATCTTCAATGCCGCATCCGGGTGCGCGGCGTCGTACGCAACGACGCTGCTGAAGTCCGCCACGCCGATGTCATACGCGCCGGCCGCGACCTTGCCGATCGAATCGCTCGAACCGAAACCACGGTCGATCTTCAGATCGAGTCCTTGTTTCGCGAAGCAGTTCTGTTGCGCGGCGATGGTCCAGATCGCCTGCGGGCCGTCGAAGGCCCAGTCCATCACGAACTTCACGGGCGTGGCCGCGCCGGCGGCCTGTGCCGCGGCTAGCAGGCCGGCGGCGGCGAGCGTCTTGCATCTGTCGACAGGCGTCATGTGCAGGGAAGGGTTTTAGTAAGAAGTGCGGCGAGCTTAGCGCGACATAAAAAATCAGGAAGGCGAGATTTTCGGCACGACGGCGCGCATTTTTAGATTCGTCTTCACGCGCGACTGCCGCTAAGCTGCTTCGCCATCGCCTGTCTGCGCGAGATATTTTTTTCCCGACGCAGCGTTTTTTTTGTGGAGCTACGATGACCCGTTCTTCTCTTGCGCCGGCGCTCTCGAACATCGCGCACGGCGTCTACACGATCTGCCCGACGCCCTTCACGGAAGCGCTCGAAGTCGACGTGGCGAGCATCGAAACGCTCGTCGATTTCCAGATTGCAGCAGGTGTCACCGGGCTCGCGGTGCTGGGCTTCCTTGGCGAGGCGCACAAGCTGTCGAAGGCGGAGCGCGCGCTCGTGGTCGAAAGCTTCGTGCGCAGCGCCGCTGGCCGCGTGCCGGTGTGGGTGGGTGTGCGCGACCTGGGCATTGCCGGCACCATCGAGCAAGCGCGCGAAGCAGAAGCGCTCGGCGCCTGCGCGGTGTTCGCGGCGCCGCTCGACGGCGCGTCGGACGCTGTGCTGTTCGACTTCTACAGCGCGCTCGCCCGCGCGGTGTCGATCCCGGTCGTCATCCACGACTTCCCCGATTCCTTCGGCACCGAGATCAAGGCGGAGGTCGTCGCGCGACTCGGCCGGGAAGGCGGCGTGCATATGATCAAGCTCGAAGAGCCGCCCGTCACGCCCAAGATCAGCCGCATCCTCGAGCAGGCCGAAGGCGCCGTCAAAGTGTTCGGCGGCCTTGGCGGCGTGTTCTTTCTGGAAGAACTCCAGCGCGGCGCGGTCGGCACGATGACGGGTTTCGCGTTTCCCGAGATTCTCGTCGCGATCTACGAGCGCTTTTCCGCCGGCGATGAAGCGGGCGCGGCCGCGCTGTTCGATCGCTACTGTCCGTTGATCCGCTACGAGTTCCAGCCGAAGATCGGCCTCGCGCTGCGCAAGTACGTGTACCAGCAGCGCGGCGCCATCGCGAATGCGGCAATCCGCTCGCCGGGCGCGACCATCGACGCGCGCACGCAGGCCGAGATCGAACGCGTAATCGAACGGGTGGGCCTGTCGCTCCGTGCAGCCGCGCCCGCCCCGCTGAGCGGAGCGTGACGCGATGAACCTTGGCATAACCGGCCGCCGCGCGCTCGTGTGCGGCGCGAGCAAAGGTCTCGGCTTCGCCTGCGCCAACGCGCTAGCCGCGGAAGGCGTGGAAGTGACGATCGTCGCGCGCACGGCCGCGCCGCTCGAGACAGCCGCGGATCAGATCCGCGCCCACAGCAGCGCGAAGGTCACCGCCGTCGCCTGCGACATCACGACGGCCGAAGGGCGCGCGCTGGCGCTGTCCGCCTGCGACGCCCCCGACATTCTGGTCACCAACACGGCGGGGCCGAAAACCGGCGATTTCCGCGAGTTTTCGCGCGACGACTGGATCGATGCCCTCGACGCCAATATGATTGCGCCGATCGAACTGATTCGCGCGACCGTCGATGCGATGATCGCGCGGCGTTTCGGGCGCATCGTCAACATCACCTCGGGCGCGGTGAAGGCGCCGATCGACGCGCTCGCACTGTCGAACGGCGCGCGTACCGGCTTGACAGGCTTCACGGCCGGCCTTGCGCGCAAGGTCGCGCAACACGGCGTAACCGTGAACAACCTGCTGCCCGGACCGTTCGCGACCAGTCGTCTCGAAGCGACGGCCGCCGGCGCTGCGCGCGCGTCTGGAAAGACGGTCGAGGCCGTGCTCGAGGAAAGGCGAGCCGCCAATCCTTCGCGGCGCTTCGGTGATCCGACGGAATTCGGTGCGATGTGCGCATTCATCGCGTCGACCCATGCGGGCTATCTGACCGGCCAGAACATCCTGCTTGACGGCGGCGCCTACCCCGGCACGTTCTGAAAGGCGGAGCCCGCAGCGTCCGCTTCCCTTTACGCCTCAGCCAGACCTCACGTTATTCCGCGCACGCCGCAGCTTCACGCGGTGCGCTTCTCCTCCTCAGGATGACTATGGAATTCGACCTCACCATCCGCAACGGTATCGTCGTCACGGCGACCGACACGATCAGCGCGGACATCGGCATTCGCGACGGACTGATCAACGCCGTCGCGCCGAACCTGCTGCCCGGCAAGCGCGACATCGACGCCGCGCATCGGCTCGTGATGCCGGGCGGCATCGACAGTCATTGCCATATCGAACAGCTATCCGGCATGGGCGTGATGTGCGCCGACGATTTCTACAGCGGCAGTGTGTCCGCGGCATTCGGCGGCACAACCACGATCATTCCGTTCGCCGCGCAGCATCGCGGCAAGCGGCTGCCCGACGTGATCGCCGACTACGCACAGCGTGCAAAAGAAAAGGCCGTCATCGACTATGGTTTCCACCTGATCGTCGCGAATCCCGACGCAGCGACGCTCGAATACGACCTGCCGCAGGCGATTCGCGACGGCATCACGTCGTTCAAGGTGTTCATGACCTACGACGCGCTGAAACTGGACGACTATCAGTTCCTCGACGTGCTCTCGGTCGCGCGTGAAGCGGGCGCGCTCGTGATGGTGCATGCGGAGAACAACGACATGATCCGCTGGCTCGCGCAGCGGCTGATCGCCGAGGGACGCAAGGCGCCGAAGTATCACGCCGCCGCGCATACGCCGATCGCCGAAACCGAGGCGGCGCATCGCGCCATCCAGCTCGCGCGGCTGATCGATACACCGCTTCTGATCGTGCATGTGTCGGGCGGCGAAACGGTCAAGCTGATCGACTCGGCACAGCAGTTCGGCCTGTCGATCCACGGCGAGACGTGCCCGCAATATCTTTTTCTCACCGCCGACAACCTCGACCTGCCGGGAATGGAGGGCGCGAAGTTCTGCTGCAGTCCGCCGCCGCGCGACAAGGCCGCACAGGACGCGCTGTGGAGCGGCCTGAAACACGGCACGCTCGCGATGTACTCATCCGATCACGCTCCGTACCGCTTCGACGAAAGCGGCAAACTGCCCTACGGCGAGGATACGACCTTCAAGCAGATGGCCAACGGCGTGCCCGGACTCGAAGCCCGTCTGCCGCTGCTCTTTTCCGAAGGCGTCGGACAGGCGCGCATCACGCTCAACGAGTTCGTTGCGCTGAGTTCTACGAACCACGCACGCACCTACGGCCTGTATCCGCGCAAGGGCGCCATTCAGGTCGGCAGCGACGCCGACCTGGCGATCTGGAATCCCGACATCGAGAAAACGCTGTCCACGTCGATGCTGCACGACAACGTCGGCTACACGCCCTACGAAGGACGCAAGGTGCGCGGCTGGCCGGAAATCGTCGTAAGCCGGGGGCGTGTAGTGGTGGAAAACGACACGCTGCAGGTCGAGCGCGGGTCCGGCCGTTATATTGCGCGCACTACGCCGGAGCCATTGCTGACGAAGCGCGATCCCGCCCATTCGGCCCACCTCGGCTTGCTCAGGACGTGGAACGCGAAGGCGGATGAGTGAGCACGTGAGCGACGCTTGAGCGATGCGTGAATGAGCGAGGACCTCGGCTCGCCGGCCCGGCGCTCAGAGGTCGACGACGAGCCGCTCGCCGATGCAGCCCGAACAGCACGGCATCATCGTGCGGTTCGCGGCGCGTTCCTCGTCGCTCAGGACCAGATCGCGATGATCCGGCGTGCCGTCGAGCACGCCGATCTCGCAGCTTCCACAAATGCCCTGGCGGCAACCGTACGGCAGGTCGATGCCGGCCGCGAGCAAGGCATCGAGCGCCGTCGTGCCGGGCACGACAACGATCACGCGCTCACTGCGCCGCAGTTCGAGTGTGTAGTGGCCGGCAGCTGCGGCACTGTCGCCCGACGTACCGGCCTCGGCTGGCGCCTGGAAGTATTCCCAGTGAACGGTTGCGGCGTCGCGTTGCGCCGTCGCCGAGCGAAACTGCGTCAGCATGCGTTCGGGCCCGCAGCAATAGAGATGATCGGCCGGCCCGGCGCCTGCCACGATAGCCGCGATGTCGAGCCGTGCGCTGCTGTTGGCTTCGGTTGCCGCGTCGGAAATCGCAAGGTGCACGCGCGAGCCGCCAATGTGATCGAGCTTCAGCAGGTCTTCGACGAACGCGCCGCTCTCGCGCCGACGCATTGCGTAGTACAGCCGCCACGGTCGTTCCAGACGCTCGAGCTTCTGGATCATGCTCCAGATCGGCGTGATGCCGATTCCTCCAGCGATGAAGATGCTGCATGGCGTGCGCTCGTTCAACTGAAACGTGTCGAACGGTCCGGCGATGGTCAGACGCTGCCCCACTTGCGCCTGCTCGCACAGATATCGCGAGCCGCCTGCTCCCGCAGATTGCAACGCCACGGCGATACGGAAATGCGCCGCGCCGGGCGCCTGGACAAGCGAATAGCAGCGTTCGAGCCCGTCGGGCAACTGCACGCGAATATGAGCGCCAGGTGCGGCCGGTGGAAGGCTGCTCTGCCCCGCTGGACTGAGTGTGAGCATTGTCACGCCGGCGGCGACGCGTTCGATTTCACTGATAAAAACTTCGAGAGACATGACAGAGCGCGCGCGCCGACTGGACATTCAGGTGACGCGCGCTGGTTCGGTTTGGATGTGCAAGCCTACCGACCTTCAGCAGATAAGAGCAAGGTGAAAAACTCGCGGGCCATGCGCGAATTTAGCGAGTGGTTAGGCGTCCTTGTGTCCTTGGCGCCGCAGGACGACATGCGTGGCCTTCTCCGACGCTACGAATTCAACGCATTCGTATCCCAGAGCCCGAAAGTCAACCCCTTCGAACAGCGATTCTCCCCGGCCGAGCAGGACCGGCGCGATAGCAATGTGCAGTTCATCAATGAGGCCCTCACGAAGATACTGCCGGATTGTGTCCGGCCCACCGCCGATCCGCACGTCCATTCCGGCAGCGGCCTCGCGTGCACGGTCGAGCGCCTCGCGAATGCCTCCTGTTATGAAGTGAAACGTCGTACCGCCTTCCATCTCGATGGGGGGACGAGCATGATGGGTCAAGATGAAGGCTGGAACGTGATACGGTGGATTGTCTCCCCACCAGCCTTTCCAGTTTGTGTCCGGCCAGTCCCCACGAATGGGTCCGAACATGTTCCTCCCAAGAATCCAGGCTCCAACATTCTGAAAGCCACGGGCGGCGAAATCATCGTCAACCCCGGTCGTACCGCCGTCCTTGCCGAACAAGGCCCGCTGGAACGTGCGTGTTGGGACTAGCCACTGGTGCAGTTCCGTCCCGCCAACGCCGAGCGGATTGTTGATGTCTTGATTCGGGCCTGCTCCGTATCCGTCGAGCGAGATGGTGAAGCCATTAACGCGAACTCGTGTCATCGTTTGCCTCCGTTTAGACGTCTAACGTAGTGTGGACAGCGAATCTGCATGGTTTACGAGTTGCGTGACAACTCTGTCGAAAGGGACAGTTACTGCCTCATCCTAACGCGCCTCGTGGGCATTGTCGATCCGCGGTTCGATCGCTGCTTTAGATGGAATTGACCGCTCGCTAGTCGCGTAGACAGACGTTGCAAACAGGCCGCACAGGGTGTGCGGCTGCCTGGAATTTCAATCAGTGAGCGGCCTTTGCTGCTCTTTGCCTGAAGACCATCAAACTGGTCAGGATGAAGCCTAGAAGCGCGATCGAAGCAGCATAACGGTTCATCGCCAGACCACCATGGTCGATTGGCTTGTCGAGGAAGTCACCCAGCGCCGCCCCGAGCGGACGAGTCAGAATGAACGCGGCCCAGAAGAGTATCGTCGATGAGATGTTGGTCCAATAGTGCGCAACAAGGAGCACCAGTAGTAGGCCACCGAAAACAATGGCCGCGCCGGTGTAGCCGAGCGCAACCGTGTCAGCAGTCCAGTCGCCCAGCGCGGTACCGAGCGTCTGGGAAAACATGATCGTCACCCAGTAAAACATCTCCGCTTTGGGCGAAGATACAGTCGTCACCGATACCGAACCCATCACCTTGTACCAGGTGAAGAGCGAGCCCAGCAGCAAAACGAGAAGGATCGTACTTCCGCCCGAGTAGCCGATCCCGAGAGACCGGTCGGCAAAGTCAGCAAGCGTCGTACCGACTGTCGTTGTGGCGACGATGGTTACCCAGTAAAGAAGCGGATTAAACCGGTTCGCCCGAATCTGGGCGCTGACAGCGGCGAAGAATATCACCGCGAAAATGATCGTGCCGACAAGGTAGCCCAGATTCATCGACATCGAGACTGCATCTCCGCCAGTCTCGCCTAGTGTCGTCGCTGCGATCTTGACGGTCCAGAAACCAAGCGTGACCTCAGGCACCTTGGTCATCGCCATGTGCTTCGTTGTGTCCATATTCGTTCCCTCATGTAGGCAGTCCAGGGGTCCCGTCACCGTCATGCAGGGACGCGGCGCTGAAAGCGCAAACTTCGCGTCTTCTTCACAATGTGGGATATCCCGTTAAGAAAAGTAAGCCAACGTTGGGTTTTAGTGTGCAGGACGCGTCCTTAAGAAAACCTTAGGCGCGACCGTGCTTTCTTGCGAAAGCGCACGCGGCGGCCTATAAACCTGGATCCGGCAGTTGGCGTCGCGCCACTACCGAGCATCGTTAGTCCGCTTGCAACTGGGAGCGGACATATCGATCTCATGTTCGCACCGATCTTGAACGACCCGTCATGGCCGAACCCGGAAGTTCCTCTACCACTGCCTGGCGCCGACATCTGAGTAACATCGAAATTCCGTAGCCGACCTGCTGCGGCCGGTCACGTTTCCCGAAAGCAACCGCTCAGCAGCGACGATACCCATTCAATTTTCAGCAGTTTCTCTCAAGATCGAGCACATCCGCCATCTGTGGTCCCGGTCATGATCGGCAAGTTGTTCGATCAGAAAATATACGTCCACCTCACTACCATCGTGACGAATCCCAGTACGCTCAAATGCAACGTCTGCGGCCATCTCTAGCTGATCTACAAGACTGGATCGGAGCTCGACGAATTCACGGATGGCCGCTTTTCGAAGGGAGCAGGCCTATGAACGCCGGGTCAGGCGTCACCCTCAATGTCGCTGCCTGGCCGACGACCAACCCATGCAAACGGCATACTCAACCCAAACCTTGCCATGCAGCGATCGACAGTACGCCAGAAGTCAGGTCCGTTCGAAATCAGCAAGTATTGTCAGCAGCCGCTCGGTAAAACGTTCGGGCTGTTCGAGACTTGGCAGATGAGCAACTGCGCCCAGCATCTCGAGCCGACCGTCCGGGAGCACTGCCGCGAGCTGTTCGCAGCGTGTCTGGATGTGGGGGATATCGAGGTTACCGCACAAGATCCTTACTGGAACGGTGATTTGATCGAGTCGCCCCCAGGCCGGCTCGGGCTCGACAGCGCAACCAAGTGGCGGCGTTGCCAAAGCGATCGCGTTCATAGTCAGGAACAGGTCGCGGACCGGTCCGCTCACGCGCCCCTCATCCGCCAGTGGCCCGTCTAGCCAGAGTGCTGCTTGCAGTCGATTCACCTCATCGAGATCGCCTGACTTTATCGCCAACTCAGTAGCATCGAGCAGTCGCTGCACGGCTGTAACTGATGTTGCGGCGGGTGCGCCGCTGACACCCGGTGCGACCAGCACCAGTGCCGCAATTCGCTCAGGCCGGGCGAGTGCGGCGTCGATGGCAATGCTGCCGCCCCTCGAGCAGCCAACCAGAATGGCCGGCTTGTCGCTGCCTGCCAGTTGGTCGAGCACGGCAAACAAATCATCTGTTTGGCTGTAGATCTCGTCGACCATGCCCGTCTCACCGAAGCCCCGGCGGTCGAATGCGATCACCCGATAACTGGTGGCGAGCGTATTCAGTTGGTGACGCCACATCCGACGGTCCGCGATGTTGGCATGCAGGAATACGATCGGTTGACCGTCGCCGGTCCATTCAGCCGCGATCCGCGCGGTACCGACAGTGACGGTTTCTAGCGAGGCCTCCATTACCCTGTTCTCCCATACGCGTTAAGCCACGATTGTCAACCACTCGCGTGTCGCTGTCGAGATATGCAGAGTGGCCGGTCCCTACCCTGACGGCGATCGGCAATACGCGGTTGCGGATTCAACCGGTCCTTCCGATCTGCAAATACCGGACCGTTCAAACTGACTGCCCCGGCGACCTGTCGCAGTTCTCCTTTGGGATTTCAAGCGATAGATTGTGTGCGCATCGAATTGATTGCTTTGATCAGTTCCGATACCACGAATGGCCGTTTCTCAAGCGTGTTTTCGATGTACGTCATCTGCGGATTGTCCGACCTAAACTCGGGCCAGGGCTCACCGCCCTCCGGCTTGGGAACCCCCGAAGTTGCAAACTCCACCCATGCCGATTGCATCTGTGCCGAGAGCTGTCCATCGAGTTCATCGTAGTACCCGTCTGTCGTCAGATTACGGAAGACGTAGCGGATCTCCCCTGTGTGCTTTGCCAATTCTTGCGACGCGGCGGCGCCGGGCGCTACCCGGTTGAAGTGATAGTAATAAATACGCCTACTCGATTGAGTCAGCCGACGTACGGCTTCGTACGCCGGTTCAGCAAAAATCGCAACTGTAAAGAGTTGGTCGATCGATTCATAGACGGTCGTCTGCAAACTGGACAGCGCAGCCGCCACGTCATCCCAGCGCGCACCTCCAAGCATGGTGGTCATGCCCGCGAGCATGGGCGGCGGATATACGCCGCCCGGTTTGAGGAAATAGCGCGCTTCGTTCTCCGTACTGCCCATGAGAACGGGAATCTCCTTGCGCTGAAGTGGATCGGCGCCGGGCAGAACTATTTCGCCATCGGCAAAGGGGCCCCATACAAGATGTGCCGGCGTGTGAACGCGACCAGGAGGCGGCGGAATACCGCACAGGTCGTACGACGCCTGCCCTACTACCGCCGAGGGGATTTGGCGTAACGCGTCGGGATCTGCGGTTCCGACGCGTTCAAATAGGCGCTCGGCCGCTTGTCGAGCGTGCTCCCATGAAAGCTCCGGAGCAAATGCCGCGCGCTCGCCGCCTCCGCTTTCCATGATGGCCTTGTGAAAAAGACCATCCGCCTGCGGCGACGCAAGCAGCATTCTCACCGCCACGGCTCCAGCCGACTGCCCGAAGATCGTTACGTTCGACGGATTGCCGCCGAAGCAGGCAATGTTCTTACGCACCCATTCCAGCGCGGCGATCCAGTCCAGCACCGCAAAATTGGCACCCAGTGCCGGGTGACTCAAGAACCCGAAAGCCCCCAGCCGATAGTTAATCGTTACCAGCACGACACCTTGCTCTGCGAATCTGGTGCCGTCATAGGCATCTTCCGATCCCGCGCCTCCCAGGTTTCCACCGCCGTGAATCCATACCATGACGGGTTTCCGAACTCGAGCGTCCAGCGAAGTGGTCCAGACGTTCAAGTACAGACAATCCTCGCTTCTTTGCGTCACTCGCAAATTGAAAACCGCACCTTGCGTTTGCATCGCACACGGCCCGAACTGCGTCGCGTCACGCGTACCTGGCCACTCAAGCGGTGGCGCAGGCGCACGCCAGCGGAGGTCGCCCACAGGTGGGGCCGCATAAGGAATGCCAAAGAACTTGTGAACTGAGTTCTCGGTCATCCCTCGAAGGCGGCCTTCCGCAACCTCGACATACTGATTCTCGACCATTGTGAAATCTCCTGGACGCACGCAACCATTGAAATCCACCGTCGCGCCGACTCAGGGCGACCGTGACCAGCCCTTCAGTTTTCCAAAAGCGGCCGTTGAACATACATCCATATGAAGCCCTAAAACTATCCCGATGGCACGTACAACACTGTACACGGCAAGGTATAGGCCATGGGTCTGATGCAGGTGCACAAACCGTCATGTGTCTGCACGCAATTACCCAAGTTCGTCTTCCGGCCGCATTTCTTCCTCGTCGAACATATCCGACTCGATAATAGGCAGTTCAACGGGGGGCAAACCGACCTGGAACAGTTCCATGGTTGACGTCGCCTTGATTTCGAGCCGCTCCCCTGGGTATACCTGCAACGCGGTCAAGTAAGTCAACGGCTGATCATCTACACGGCCCTCACCAGAAAGGATAACGAACAAACGCTGGGCGGAATCATCCACCGACGACCAGATGGCCTCGTCGCGCAGACGTAACATCTCAATCCAAACGCCGCGCTCCGAGAAGCTTCCCATGAATTTGTGATCGACTCCAGGCGACCCTTTTACCGACAGCCAGTTGAAGTGCTTCGGATCCGCAACTATCACCCTCCTGTATCGCGGATGTGGATACTTGAGCTTGACACCGAAGACTTGCTGCCAAATGGCATTGAGCCCCCACTCGCGCTTGCCGTCAGAGCGGACGTAGAAGGGACCGTCGAATTGCCCGGTCTGTTCGAGTTCCTTCCATGCCCGGCGCCTCTGTTCGATGCTCATGAAACCGTAGGCCGAGGAACCGCCGAACTGCAATGTCAGGGAGAGCCGACCGGCCGGAGTTCCCTCCGTAATCGGGTCTTCCTGAGGCCCATAGGCGAGCCCCTCAGGAAAGTAGCCAATCTGTCCCTCCTCGAGAACCAGGCCAGGCTGAACGTGATACGGTCCCGTCAATGGCAGACGAATTTGTTCAAAATTGTGGCGATGCCGAGGCATATGGAAGTCTGCATCCTGCCGCCCGAGGATGTACATGAAGTTTTCGGGTGAGGTCGGGTCGTCCCCCTTCAGCATGTGCTGAAAGGCAATAGCGCCGGTAGGATGGTCTTTCTTCCAGTTGTCCGGATCGAATAGCACGATCTTCATCTTATGCTCCTGTCGGGTTGTGTGTTGTCTCGCGCGCCTGGAAATCAAACGCCATACGATTTTTCCTCTACTTCGCTATTGGAAGACGCATTCCGTTTTGTTGAGGCATGCGACGACCGGCAGCGGATGCCACTTAAATTCAGGCGCGAATCCGCAGGCGCTGAATCGAGAATGCAAAGACGAGCCGTGAGGAAGCGTCATGGACACTCGTCGACGAGCGAGCCCGCGTTCGCCTTTATGAGTTTTCGAGAGATAGCATCGCGTCTTTATAGATGGATGTAAAATAGATTAATCTTACTAATTGATCATTAAATGTGATCGTTTTGCGCACTATGGATCTTCGCCATCTACGCTATTTTCTTGCCGTCGCCGAAGAAGAGCATTTTGGACGCGCGGCCAAACGCCTCCACATCGTGCAGCCCGCCTTGAGTATGCAGATCCGCTCCCTCGAGGAAGAACTGGGCGGGCCACTTTTTCAGCGCACCAGCAGACGCGTGGTACTGACTGAGGCTGGCAGCATTTTGCTCGCAGACGCGCGGCGTCTGCTTGCGCAAGCGGACCGGGTGCGTTTGGATGTCCAACGTTCGCTGAGGGGTGAAATCGGCAGTGTGCGAATCGGCTTTGTCGGAGCCACTGTCTACGGCGGTGAGCTGATAGATGACCTGCGTCGCTTCCGCCAGTTTTACCCGGACGTGGAAGTGCATCTCAAAGAAGTCGCGCCGCAACAACAAGCCGAAGCATTGCTTAATGGCGAATTGGACGTCACCTATGGCCTGAGCGCTTTCCTGCCCTCTGATTCGCGATTTCACGCTGAGAACCTGGGGCGGTGGCCCCTTGTCCTGGCACTGGCAGACAACCATCCGCTCGCTTCGAAGCGGCGCGTCTCGCCGCGGAACCTGCAGGCCGAGCGAGTCATCCTCCCCGCGACCGACAGGCACGAGGAGCGATCCGTAGCGCTGGTGCGCGCGATCCTCGGTGACGATGTTCGCATCATCGAAAGCGCATCAAGCACGAACGCCCTATTTGCCATGGTGGCAGCCGGGTTGGGAGTCGCGCTCATTCCCTCCGCATTCTCCAGGATGGCGGTGCCCGGAGTGACCATGCGGCCACTATCTGGCGTTTCCCATTTCGCAGATCTCGTCCGACTCAGTCGGGCCGACGAGACCAGCGGCGCAGTCCGTGCCTATATGGACTGTGCACACAGTGTAAAGGGGTCCCCCTGATTTTATAATGGGTGTCGACGATTCCGGCACTGATGTCGACCGACCACTGGTGGCCGCGGTGTGACGACCAACTTTTAGAGGAGACACTCCCAAAGACGCCCCTTCCTGCGCACGTGCGTCTGTTACCGCATGGCTAACCTCGCTTCAGTTCGACTAACTGGAGTTGTTCTTCGCCGACTGTTCGGTACCTGAAAGGCACGAAACCAAAAGCGGCGTAAAGCGCCAAAGCCGGTTCATTTCGCGTACCTGTCGAAACCGTTACTACATGAGCTCCCGCTGTGTCCAATAACGTCGACAACAGTCGTCGTGCAACGCCTCGCCGCTGATATTGAGGCAGCACGGTCAGCGAAGAAATAGACGGTACCGGCTGAACGCCAGACCATTCGACGCTCGCCACACCAACTAGCACATCATTCATGTACGCACCGAAAAATTCATCGGAGGAGCACCGAATATCCGCGGCGGTTCTCTTAAGTGGGGGAAACCACGTGGCCTCCAACAGCTTCGCTTCTTGCAAGTACGCAGCATACTGAACCACCTGAATTTCTTCGGCTATCTTCTCGTTGGTGTTATCTATGGTCGCAACAAGGATGGGCTGCATGGCACGATGAGAATTTAAAGGGTTATGGTTCTGTTCGACATGCGTCTGCCGGTGACGACAGACGCATGTCGGCGATCGGACGTCAGGCCTAACCGGGACCAACGATCTGGTAGGCCCCACTCGGCCGATCCCGCCGTAACTGCTAGCGCGCCCGAGCGCTACGTATCATCGCCGACAGGACATATCCGGCAATTCTCGGATTCTCCTTGATCCTCCGGGTGCTGTAACCATACCAGTCATGACCGTACGGCACATAGACGCGCACGCTAAATCCTTGTGCAAGCAACGCATCACGCAGCGGTTCGCACACACCCAGCAACATCTGGAACTCGAATCGTGACCTGTCGATTTGCTCGCGTTGCAGCCAATTGATCAGCACATCGATCAATTGTGCATCGTGCGTTGCAATGCCCACGAACGATCCCGCCTGTATTGCGCTCGAAACGTGCCGAACGAAGTGCGCGTTGATCGCGGCCCGATCCCTCGATGCACCATCGACGAGATGCTCGTTTGCCTCTGAATAAATGCCCTTGCAAATGCGCATGCGGCTCTTGCGTGCCTGCAGCGCAACGATGTCACCGTTTGTGCGAGTCAAATACGCTTGTAGCGCGATTCCGACTGGATACCCGTCCGCTTCGAACTTCAAGAACGCGTCGAGCGTTTTCTGGGTGCAACTGATGTCTTCCATGTCGATGCACGCGCTGATTCCGTGCAATGCTGCCGCTCGCAGAATCACCGAGACCCGCGCCACGCATGCGTCTTCGTCGAGATGCAACCCCAGCGCGGTCAATTTTATCGACAGCTCGGTGGTCTCATTTTGCGCGCCGAGCGCCTGGACGAGTTCGAGATATTCGCGAGTCATCGACTCTGCCTGATTCGAAGACGACGCAGTCTCGCCCAACACATCAACGGTTGTTCGGAAGCCTGCTGCGTGGAGCGCGTGGATGCGCGTGCGGGCATCGCAAAGCGTTTCGCCGGCGATATAGCGGCGGGAGATTTTACGAATCAGCGAACGGGGAACGAGCGGGATGGCGTGAGCCGCCATCGTATTGAAAATACGCATGTTGTGGTCTCATGAAAACGCAGTCGCACGGATCGGGATGCAATAAGTCGATTCGAGCGACATCTCCGGACTGTTATTCACAACAGGTCCGGGACGAATGCCAAGCCAGATGCAATCACTGCATCGACACAGGCTTTCAGTGCGTTTTCGAGGGAGGCCAGGCTGCTGCGTACATTGTTCGAGTGGAGTCTTTTGCAGTTCGCTACGGAGTGGGGCAAAGCCTGCTTTCGTATGTCAGTCAGGCATCGCGAATCGTAGCACGAACGAACGGTGGTCATGAGGCGATGGGCGCTGCATCGGGGTTGTAATTGTCAACGACTCGCGCCCTCCCCGCCGGATGTTTCAAATTGGCCGGTCGCTGCCTGATGGCGACCGGCAGCACACGACCCACGATCAGAGGAACGGCGACTGCCTCTGCAAGCGCTGATCGCTATTTCCACCGAACAGCGTCTCGCCGTTGATTACTTTACGGTTACAACAAAACCTTGAGAGCCGTCTCCTCCAATTACCACAGTATTTTGAAGGGTTCGATTAAGGAGTGCACCGGGGGAATCATTAATAAAGATCGGGAAGCCTCCGACATTCGGACCAACTTGGCTAAATCTAGCGGCGAGCCTTCCGTCTGACTCCATCAAAAAAATATCCCCTAGAGTAGGATTAGGAGGACAGCAAAGATATTTTTTATCGTTCACGTTGCCCGGCGAATTCAACTTCAACGTCACACTCTGAAAATCGTCGCTCGTAACGGGATTGTTTGTATCCCATTTTGAAGGAGTTGCGCTAAACAATAGTCTGCCAGTGTTGTCGACTGACAGATACAACGAGGGAAGCGTGGCATATCGGATCGTAATAGTGGTCATGAAATTCTCTCGAATTACGTTAGCTATACTACTAAAATCATAGAGGCGCCAACGAAAAATTCAGCGCCCATGCCCACTGCCTCAGGCCAGCGTAAACGTGCCGGTCCCGCTGCCAGAAAATTGTCCGTTGATGGTCGCGGCATATTGCGGCGGGTGAACCAAAACGGCCAGTAGGCGAGTCCCTTCAAGGAGAGCCAGACTGATTGAGCCGTTGCCAATTGACAATTGCAGCGACAACGGAATGCCGATCAGATTCTCCGCATCAGGGACCGTTCCTTGCAGGTAAACGCCGGAGATGTCGATATTGTCCCCCGAACCCGTGGCCTGGCCGACAAACCGCACCGGCACACCTTGCTGCGGGGCATTCGGTCCGATGTCCGCGGGTGACGCGGTGATATAGATGGTTTCGGAATGAGGCGCGCAGCCGCAACCACAACCTTCGAAGTTGAAGTATCCGCAGATATTCTGTTGACATCCGCATCCACACAAGGATTGCGGATGCACACTCTGATCGAAGGCCGCTTGCAGGGACGGCCTCTTACTGACCAGCGTTTGCCGGTCCTTGATTGCCGCGTCATAGGCTGCCTGCGATTGCTCACTGAGCGCATCGGCCTGCTCGGGCGTTATATTTCTAAGAGGTAAGTTCATTTCCAAAGTCCTTTAGATTTTTGCGGTATAGACCTGAAGACATTGCGCCTCGCTCGACCGGCGGGTGATTTGCGTTTGCGGCGCGATGTCTTCAGTAAAAGATTTGTCTTTCGGGGGAAAACTCATCTGGCCGAACCGAAGTCCGGCCTGGTCTTTGAGTTGCTGGTACCAGTGATGGAAAGCGCGATCCGCCCAAGCCATCACTTAAGGCGAAACATCAAGACCTCAGCTAACGATGATAAACGGGTCCCAGCAGAAAAAGCCGACAGTCTTCCCGTTCGAATTGTCGACCAGAACGAAGGACAGTGAGTATTGAATCTTTACATTCACTTTTTCGATTGTCGCAGAGACAGTGTTCGTCTGATTGACGAATTTACTGGGTGTCGTAGAAGGCGGATTCCCCAGACCCAAATACATATATCCCTCGGCGCTCACATAGTCCAGCGGACCCATCGCCGCGGAAGGGTTGAAGGTGCCGTTGTACAGATATACGGTGTAGTCTCCGTTGACGTCGAAGGTCGTGATTGCCCACTCCACCACATCGCGAGCCTTTGCATTGATTTGCAGTTCCGATTGCCCCTGGGTGTTATTGGCAACGGAGGCATTGGGCGCAACCATTGCGATGAAAACGTCTGATTGCGAATATGAACCGAGGGACGTGGGCGCGTCAATTTTTCCGGGACTCAAAACGTGATCCTGGACCTGTTGCGCCAATTTTCCACCATCTACCGCCACGAGAACATTGATCGTTGCCATGATGATTTCCTCACACCGTTTATTAGGGCCAATTAGAACTGGCAGATTTAACATTCAATACAGCACCCTATTAGCGAAATCACCCGCTGGATATTCGGATTCACAAATAAGGCAATGTGATTCTATGAGTCGACGCCCGTCAATCCAACTGGCAGAACTGACAGGTCAGGACGGCGTTCCGTACTAACCCTGATGCCGTCAGAATTGGGAGAAAATAGTACGCCAGCGCCCCGGTTAGCCCTGTGGCATATATATCGGCATGAGAACTGCTTCGCTCCCCTCCGATTGAAAATCGAGGTCGGCACAATTTCATTGATTCTTTTGATCGTACAGTGCAGTTATCGTACGCCCGTCAACTGAATGGCTTCCAGATCTGTTTCGAGCGTGTGTATTTTTTCTTGCAATTGCCTTTCACGCCCAAGAATTCGCCCGCGCAGCTTGTTGTTCTCGCTCTGCAACCCTCGAAAATTTAATGATGCCAATTGTTATAGATTTTGCGATTCGTATTTTTTGTCTGACCTGAATAATCCAGGCAGTGTCTTACGAGGATTGGTTCTGCATGACAAATGAGATTGTGAGAATTCCAGGCCTTCAGAGCTAACGCTCTATATCTCAAATGGCCCCGTTTGGCCGATGATCATCGGTATCCACACAGCATACGAGCACCTCGGCATCGTCCTTGCTGAGGCTCAAATAGACGTGCCCCACCGCACTGTCGAAATACAGGCTGTCACCGGGCATCAATTTAAACGACTTGTTGTTTTCGAAGCGCAATTCCAGTTTGCCGCTCAGCACGAAAACGAATTCTTCGCCTGAATGCCGGATGTATTCCGGGAAGTCCGACAGCGAGCGCGCGCGAATGTGTGCGCGCATCGGCACCATCCGCTTGCCGGTCAGGTTGTTGGCGAGCATGCCGTACTCATAGTTCGGCGTGTCGTAAATCTCCTGCTTTCCGTTGGCCGTAAAGGACGGTTTCATCGCGCCCGCTGCGTGCTTGCGGCGTCGCCCGAAGATCGCATCGAACTCCAGTTCGAGCGAGTGCGCGAGCGCCGCAAACTTGTCGTAGGTCAGTGCGATATCGCCGCGCTCGGCCTTCGAGATCGTCGACACGGCGATGCCCGAACGCTCCGACAACTCGGTCAGCGTCAGTCCACGCGCCTTGCGCGCCTGCCGCAAATGGCCGCCGACCAGTTTGTGATCGAGCGCGGGCGGCGCCTCGTGGGTGTCTGAGACCTGTTCTTCCATCAATGCCTTGACCATCTCGTTCCCATCCGCACTAAATTTTCTCAGATACGAGAATTTATTTTTTTCTCATATATGATAACTCACGTCGATTCCACCATCCTTGTGGGAACTCTATCGTGTCAACACTTGCTCTCCGGAAGTCTGGCCTGACGAAGACGCACGTCATCACTGCTACGACGATTGGCACGGCGCTCGAATTCTACGACTTTACGATCTACAGTTTCTTTGCGATCCAGATCGGGCAACTGTTCTTTCCGGGCGCGGGACCTGCTAACCAGTTCCTGCTGGCGATCGGTGTGTTCGGCGTGGGCTTCGTGGTGAGGCCGCTAGGCGGGATCGTGATCGGCGCCTATGCCGACCGCGCGGGCCGCAAGAGTGCGATGGTGTTGACCATCATGCTGATGGCGCTGAGTTGCGCGATGATCGCCTGTGCGCCGACCTACTCTGTCGCAGGCATCGCCGCACCGTTGATCGTGCTGGTCGCGCGGGTGATCCAGGGCTTTGCGGCCGGCGGCGAGTTCGGTCCCGGCACCACGTTGCTGGTCGAATACGCCACCGACAACACCCGCGCATTCTTCGCCAGTTGGAACTTCGCCGCCACGGCGGCGGGCCTCGTACTCGGCGCGCTCGTCGCCACGCTGGTCAACGTCTCGCTGTCCAGACAGGCGGTGCTCGACTGGGGCTGGCGCGTTCCGTTCCTGCTAGGCATCGTTGCCGCACCGGCAGGCATGCTGATCCGCAAACGCCTCGACGAAACGCTCACCAGCCACGGCACTGGAGAAGCCAGGCCGCACGGCGCGCTCAGGCAGGCGTTGACCACGCATCTGAATCTCACGATACTCGGCACCCTCGCCGAACTGGGCGGCTCGGTCTCCGTCTACATCACCGCATTCTTTCTTCCGAGCCATGCGGTGCGCGCGCTGCATCTGTCGCCCACGTCAGCGGTAACCTCGGGCATCGTCAGCTCGCTCGTGCTGTTCGCCGCCGCGCCGATAGCCGGGATCCTCGCCGACCGCTTCAGCCGCAAGCGCGTGCTGGTCGTCTCGCGGATCGTGATGCTGCTGCTCGTGTACCCCGCATTTGCGTTTCTCGGCGCCCACCCGTCGATAACCGTGCTCTGCATCGTCTCCGCATTGCTGTCCGTATTCGTCGCGGGGCAAATCGTACCTGTGCTCGTGATGATCCCCGAACTGTTTCCGCGGCACGTCCGTGCAACCGGAATTGCGTTGACGTATGTGGTCAGCGCGTCGTTTTTCGGCGGATTCTCGCCGTTTATCGCGACCTGGCTGGTGGCGCGAACCGGTAATCCGCTCATGCCCGCCTGGTACGTCGCCGCCGCGTGCGCCATTTCGCTGGTGCCGGTAATCTGGCTGCGGGACCGGACCGGCGAGGCGCTCGCCTGATACATCGAGGATGCAATGAGTCATGCTAACGAGTTGGTCGGCCGCAGTGCGGTCGAATTGCGCAGGATGATCGGCGCCAAAGAGATTTCGCCCGTCGAATTGCTTGATGCCTGCATTGCGCGGATCGAGGCGATCAATCCCGCCGTGAACGCAATCACGGCGACGGATTTTCCGGCGGCGAGAGAAGCCGCCAAACGCGCGGAAAAGCAAGTGCTCGATGGCGCACCGTTAGGCCTGCTTCACGGTTTGCCACTAGGCATCAAGGATCTCGAGAACACGGCAGGCCTTCTGACGACCTATGGCTCGCCGATGTCGCGCGGCAACGTCCCCGCGCACGACGTGGTGCTGGTAGAACGCCTGCGCGCCGCCGGTGGAATCGTTACGGCGAAGACCAATGTGCCCGAGCTTGGGGCGGGCGCGAACACGCGCAATCCGGTGTGGGGTGCGACCGGCAATCCGTTCAATACCACGCTGAACGCCGGCGGTTCCTCGGGCGGTTCTGCGGCTGCGCTCGCATGCGACATGCTGCCGGTCTGCACGGGTTCCGATACCGGCGGATCGCTGCGCATTCCCGCCGCCAAATGCGGGGTTGTGGGTTTCCGTCCGACGCCTGGTCTCGTGCCGAACTCGCGCAAGCTGGTTGGCTGGACGCCGATTTCAGTGGTCGGACCGCTGGGCCGCACTGTCGCTGAAGCGTGTCTGCAACTCGCGGCCACCGCCGGTGTGTCCGCCAGCGATCCGCTCAGTTTTCCCGTCGATCCGCTGAGTTTCGCGCTGCCCGCGGAGATCGATCTGGGCACGTTGCGGGTCGGCTGGACCGAAGACTTCAACAGTTGCGACGTCGACGACGAGATTCGCCAACTGTTTCGCGAACGCATCGCACTGATCGCCCCGTCGTTTCGCTCGTGCGAACAGGTGAGCTTCGATCTGGGCGACGTGCATCGCTGCTTCGACGTGATTCGCGCCGAGAGCTTCGTCGCCGGCCTGCACGATGCCTATATGCGCGACCCGAACCAGCTCGGCCCGAACACACGCTCGAACTATGAAATGGGTGCGAGCATGAGTCTCGCGGACAGCGCATGGGCACAGGCCGAACAGACGCGCATTTTCAAACGCTTCCAGCAAACCTTCGAACAGTACGACGTGATTCTTTCGCCGACCACACCGGTCTCACCGTTTCCGTGGCAGCAACTCTATGCCGCGCAGATCGGTGGACGTGAACAGGACAACTACTATCGCTGGCTCGCGCTGACCTACGTCGTCACGCTGACGACCCATCCGGCGGTGTCGCTGCCCTGCGGCGTCGATCATGCGGGCATGCCGTTCGGCTTGCAGATCGTCGGGCCGTTTCATGGCGACCGTAAGACACTCGCCGTCGCGCATGCGATGGAACGGGTCTTCGATCAGTCACCCGTGCTGCGCCGTCCACGTCCCGACCTGTCGACGCTCACGCAACCCAATGCGTCACTGAAGTCCATCGTGACTTCGCCTCCGCTGTTCAACGAGTCCGGCCCGAGCGGCGCCGGCATATCCACGGTGTGAATCCATGTCGAACGAAATCAAACGTCTGCAAACGAATGCCCGCATGAGCCAGGTGGTGATCGCCAACGGTTTCGTCCATCTGGCCGGTCAGGTTCCCGACACGGCAAACGTCTCCGTCACCGACCAGGCCAACGAAGTCCTCGCGCGGATCGACGCATTGCTCGAGTTGGCTGGAGTCGATCGCACGCGTCTCGTGTCGGCCAGTATCTGGCTTAGCGACCCGAAATACTTCGCCGAATTCAACGCGGTGTGGGACGCGTGGGTGCCCACAGGGCACGCCCCCACACGCGCCTGCGTGCAGGCGCTGCTAATGAAGCCGGGTTGCGACGTCGAAGTCGCAGTGACGGCGCTGGCGGCGTAGTCATCGGCCCGTAAGCTCATGAGCACAATGAAATTCGATGCCGTTGTACTCGGCGCGGGAATCGTCGGCGTATGCGTCGCGGTCCATCTTCAAAAACGCGGCTGCCAGGTTGCGCTGGTCGATCGCAAGCTGCCCGGCAACGAGACCTCGCTCGGCAACGCGGGGCTGATCCAGCGTGAAGGTGTGTATCCCTATGCATTTCCTCGCCAACTCGGCACGTTGATGCGATATGCACGCAACCAGTCGCCTGACGTTCGGTACCACGCCAATGCGATGCCCAAGGCCGCGCCGTTTCTCTGGCAATACTGGCGCCATTCTCATCCGGTCAAACACGCGGCGATCGCGAGATCCTATTCGACGCTGATCGAACATTGTGTGAGCGAGCACCATGCGCTGGCCGCCGATGCCGGCGCGAGCGCGTTATTGCGTCCGAGCGGCTGGATGAAGGTGTTTCGCACCGAAGCAGTCCGCGACAGCGAAACGCGGTTTGCCGAGCAGTGGCATCGCGAATACGGCGTCGAGTTCGAGTCGCTCGACCCGGCGCGCCTGCAACAGATGGAGCCCGATCTCGACCGTAGCTTGACCGGCGCATTGCGCTACACGGCCTCAGATTCAGTGAGCGATCCGAATGCGCTGGTCACGGCTTACGCAAAATACTTCGAACATCTTGGCGGACGCGTTTTCATCGGCGATGCGAATACGCTGCGCGATCATTGGCAGGTCGATACGAACGCCGGGACGATCGCGGCGTCTTCGGCGGTGGTCGCGCTGGGTCCGTGGTCCGATCAGGTCAGTTCGCGGCTAGGCTATCGCCTGCCGCTGGCTGCCAAGCGCGGGTATCACATGCACTATGGCTCACAACCAGGAACGCGCCTGAATCATCCGGTCCTCGATGTCGAAAACGGTTACATGCTGGCGCCGATGGCTAAAGGCATCCGCTTGACGACCGGCACCGAAATCGCGCGGCGCGACGCGCCGAAGACGCCGAACCAGCTCGCTGCCGTCGAACCGGTTGCACGTACGCTGTTCCCGTTGGCCGAACGTCTGGACGCCGAACCGTGGATGGGGCGACGCCCATGCACGCCCGACATGATGCCGATCATCGGACCGGCAGGAAATCATCAAGATTTGTGGTTCGCGTTTGGCCATGCGCACCACGGGCTCACGCTAGGTCCTGTGACCGGTCGGCTGATCGCCGAGATGATGACCGGCAAAGAGACGTTTGTGGATCCGCGGCCGTTCAGGGTGGACCGGTTTTAGCACTGAGCGGGCGGTGCAAGTCGAAGGCGCCAAGTCCGGTGAGTGTGAACGGTTCGCGATAACGCGGTTGAGGACGTCCGCGTCGACCCATTACTGCGTTACTGGTCATTGACCCCGATCAGCTCAGTCGTCGAGCGCAGCCAACTGCACGAGCGCACTAACGCCGTCGATGGCTTTCATCAACTCTGCAGGTGCGTCGTGCCGTGCCCGCAGATAGTCGGTTGCGTTATACGAGAGCCAGACGCGGCCGTCGCCGTCCTGCCACACCAGCACCTTCAGAGGCAGATCGAGTGCCGCAGTCGGCACAGCTTGCATCAGCGGCGTCCCAGCCATCGGATTACCGAACACAAGCAACTGCGCCGGCAGCATCGAAAGTCCCGCGCGCTGCGCATCGGCCGCGAAGTCAATGCGGGCGAACAAGATGATGTGCTTCGCGGCGATCAGTGCAGCGAGTTTGTCCGCCGCCTGCTCGACGGAGCGATTCGTGGGTACGGTGACGATGCCGTTATCGGCTGGATGAAGGTACATGGGTTCCTCCGAGGATCGCCGCGACGAGGGGGAATATAAAGGGAAAGTGAACGCGATGTATTGCATCGAGCACTTTTCAGGTACCTTTCGACGCGATTGCCTGTTTGCCCAACGAGTTTAGTCGCTAGCCGAAAAAAGCGCTTAAGCTCACTTCAGGCAGCGAGAAAGCCTGCCGTGCTTATCGGGTCCTTGCGGCACGCGTCCGCCCCTTCACAGGGGATTGCCCAACCGCATCTTGACGGAACTTGCCGAGCACACGCCTCGCCGCGTCCTTGCAGTCCTCGCCCGCTACCCTGTTCGTGATCTCATCGATCAGTGTACGCAGGTGATGCTTGGTCTGCGCCAAATGCTGTTCGAGCAATTCGATCTCACCTACCTTGCGCTGAAACGCCTGAATCAGTGCTTCGTGAGGCCACGCATCCAGATCGAGCGGCAAAACCGCGCGGATTTCTTCCAGAGAAAATCCCGCGCCCTGCGCGCGATTGATGATTTCCAGCCGGGTCAACGTCTCCGGATCATATTCACGGTATCCGTTGGTTTGCCGCTGTGCAGGCTGAAGCAAACCTTGCGCTTCGTAGAACCGGATTCGCGAGGCGGCAATGCCGCTCAATCTCGCAAGTTCGCCAATCTTCATTCACGGCTCCCCGCGCTTGACATTAAAGCTAACTTTAAGGTTAAGGTTGATCTGTCGTCAACCACGGATACGCCGATGAAGCTGTTCACTCCCCTTACCCTGCCCAATGGCGCCTCGATTTCGAACCGTCTGGCCAAAGCCGCCATGGAAGAGAACATGGCCGACGCGGACCATGCGCCGTCCGACGCGCTCCTGCGCCTGTACGACGCCTGGGCTCAAGGCGGGGCCGGCCTGATCCTGACCGGCAACGTCATGGTGGACAGCCGTGCGATGACCGGACCGAACGGCGTGGTGCTGGAGGACGACGCCCATCTAGATCGCTTTCGTCGTTGGACGCAGATCGCGCGTGCACATGGCGCGCATGTCTGGTTGCAGATCAATCACCCGGGCCGTCAGATGCAAGCCGCGCTCGGGCAGGCCACGCTTGCGCCATCCGCGGTGGCGCTAGAGTTGGGCGCTTTGTCCAAACAGTTTCCTGTGCCAAGAGAAATGACCGAGCAGGACATCGCCGAGGTGCGGCAGCGCTTCACGCGCAGCGCGCAGCTCGCGGAGCAAAGCGGCTTTACTGGTGTACAGATCCACGCGGCGCACGGCTATCTGCTCAGCCAGTTCCTTTCACCGCTATCGAACAAGCGACAGGACCAATGGGGCGGCTCTATCGAGAATCGCGCACGCCTGCTTGTCGAAATCGTCCGTTCCGTGCGAAGCGCTGTCGCGCCCGGATTCGTGGTTGCCGTCAAACTGAATTCGGCTGATTTCCAGCGCGGCGGTTTCAGTTCGGACGACGCGAAGCGTGTGGTCGAGATGCTCAATCCGCTCGGCGTCGATCTCGTGGAGCTTTCCGGCGGAAGCTACGAGGTCCCCGCCATGCAGGGACAGGCCCGCGATGGCCGCACGCTTGCACGTGAAGCCTATTTTCTTGAATTCGCGCGCGATATTCTGGCGGTCGCGCACATGCCCTTGATGGTCACGGGCGGCATTCGCCGCCGCGCGGTGGCCGAGGAGGTGATCGAGAGCGGCATCGCGATGGTCGGCATCGCAACGGCGTTATCCATCGATCCCAACCTGCCGCGCGCCTGGCAGGATGGCAAGGACAACGCGCCGGCGCTGCGGCCGATTGCGTGGAAAAACAAGGCGCTGGGCTCGCTGGCAAATATGGCCGTCGTCAAGTTTCAGCTCGGGCGGCTCAGCGAGGGACGCACGGCGAATCCGAACGTCTCGCCGCTCAAGGCTCTGATCTTGCAGCAACTCGCCGCCACGTGTCAGACGCGGCGTTACCGACGGTGGATGGTTTGGAAGACGCCACGTTAGCGCAACAGAATGAATGGCGGTTTGTGGTCGCACTGTGTCCGAAGACGGCTGGATTTACCCAGCAAAGGCTCGCTCTGTCCAGATTCGTGTTCTGCCGGTGACCAGCAAGTCAGCGGTCACAGCAGGCTGTTGTGACACAGCTGTGACGAGATGCGCCTTACTCTGCCCTTCCCCTTCGGAATTATCTAACCGCATGTTAACCGAGCCGATTTCGAGCACCATGAAAGCCTGCGAGCAGATCGAAAACCGGTTCCATCCGGGACGCAATCCATGATGTGCAGCCGGTAACGATATTGTTCCTTTAAGCTCCTTGTAGTTCGCTGTGCCAGCACTATACTTCGGACGGATCGTTCTCAATCACCCTTGGGAACGGCTCCACCCCAGCAGCGCGGAATTATTTCCCCAAAGAATTCAGTCAGGGAATCCCCGCTGTCAAATTCGGGGTTTCGGTTATAAAAATTTTCATAAGTTCTACTCCATTCCAACAGCCTCAACTGATCCGGTAATCGCCGCGTCCGTTGACGGTGACTCGTGCTGCTCAGCGTTCCAGGATCGAACCCCACGAACCTGGACAACCTGAGAAGACACGCTCACCTTCTGACGTACATGCCTCATGTATGTTTTCAGCGTGAAACCCTAAATTAGTCTGTTGTACGTATTACATTCGCCTCACTTCAACCAGAGGCGAACGGAATATCAAGGTTACCGATACCCTGGCGTATGCGCGGCCGTCGGAAGCAGATAGCTCGAAGGCCGCCGCCGAACCGTTGGACATCATCCGATGCCCACGTGTTTCTCACAGGAGGTTTTCAGCCATGGCAAAACATTTACTACGCGGCAGCGAGAGAATGCCGCTTGAAGGAGCACACTCCATCGGCAAGTCCCATCCGGCCGAGCGACTCGAAGTCAGCGTGCTTGTGCGGCGTCATTCGGGTGACGCGTTCAAGGAACGCGCAAAGAAGCTGGCCGCTGGCGACCGATCGGACCCTCGCCTCAGCCGCGAGGAGTTCGCGAAGCAATTCGGCGCCGCCCCGGCGGACATCGCTGTCATCCGGAAGTTCGCGAGCGGTCATGGCCTTGCTATCGTCGAAGAAAGTGCGGCGCGCCGGACCATCGTGCTGTCCGGCACCGTCGCCCAGTTCAACGACGCATTCGGCGTCGATCTGCAGCAATTCCAGTATGCGGGAGGCTCGTATCGCGGGCGAACCGGAACGATCCAGTTGCCGGACGAACTGGCTAGCATCGTCGAAGCGGTACTGGGGCTCGACAACCGGCCCCAGGCGCGGCCGCACATCCGAACCCTTGCAAAAAGCTCCGCGGCGGCGGCAACCTCGTTTACGCCCGACAAGATTGCCTCGATGTACGACTTTCCCGATGGAACCGGCCAGGGCCAGTGTATCGCCCTGATCGAACTCGGAGGCGGATATCGTCCAGCCGACCTCGCAGCATATTTCGGCAAGCTCAACCTTGCCACGCCCAACGTCTCGGCCATTTCGGTCGACCACGGCAAGAATCAGCCGAGCAGCGATCCGAACGGATCGGATGGCGAAGTCATGCTCGACATCGAGGTCGCCGGTGCGGTTGCGCCCGGCGCAAACATCGCTGTCTATTTCGCACCCAACACCGATGCGTCATTTCTAAACGCAGTGACGACCGCGATCCACGATACGACCAATAAGCCCTCGGTGATCTCAATCAGCTGGGGCGGTGCGGAAGTTAACTGGACGGAACAGACGATGACGGCGTTCGACGAGGCCTTCCAGGCAGCGGCTACGATGGGAATCACAGTGTGTGCCGCGTCCGGTGATGACGGCTCAAACGACGGTGTGAGCGACAACGCGGACCACGTCAACTTCCCCGCTTCGAGCCCTTACGTACTGGCATGCGGAGGAACCCATATACAAGTGTCCAATGGGACCATCAGCGAGGAAACCGTCTGGAACGACGGGGTGAATGGCGGAGCAAGCGGCGGCGGCGTCAGTACGTTTTTCCCTCTTCCGACCTGGCAAAATAACAAGCAGGTGACGCGGGCCGGCAACGCACAGAGCGCACTGACAATGAGAGGCGTTCCCGATGTTTCGGGCGACGCCGATCCCGAGACCGGCTATCAGATTCGCGTCGATGGTCAGGATACCGTTGTTGGCGGAACCAGCGCGGTAGCGCCACTATGGGCTGGCTTGATCGCACGGATCAACGACGGCAGGGCGACTTCTGTGGGTTATATCAATCCGCAGTTGTATCAGACCTTCAGCAGTCTTGACGACATCACCATCGGGAACAACGGGGATTTCTTTGCCTCCCCCGGTTGGGACGCGTGCACAGGCCTGGGAAGTCCGGACGGCCGGAAGGTGCAGGCAGCATTCTAGTGATACACGTCGACGCAGGTGGACTTTCTCTCATCGTGGGCGGTGGCGAATCGCCTCCGCCCACGATGCCTGGCGACAAGCACTATTCCCCCAAATGCTCTCGCAAAAACTCAATGAATCGTTGCGTCTTGGCCGGTAACAACCGCGTCTCGGTGATCGCATAGACGGGAATCGGCGGGGCCTGCCAGGCCGGCATCACCCGGCGCAACATTCCAGCGGCAACGTCATCGGCCACGATTTCCTCGGCCAGCACAGCGATCCCGTGATCGAGCGCAGCCAGCCTCCGGATCATGCCGACGCTGTTCAACAGGAACCGGCCGCCTACTGCGATCTCAACGGTTTCCTTTTCCCTGTGAAGAGTCCAGCCGTTGACCTCCGCCGGGCTCAGACGCAAGCACTCGTGTCGCATCAGATCGGCCGGCTCAGCGGGCTCGCCAAAGCGTTCGATATAACGCGGCGATGCGTAGAGATGCCGCGGCAAACGGGCGAGCTCTCGTGCAATCAGATTCGAGTTCGGCGGCTCGCCCATCCGGATCGCGACATCGAACGGCTCCGTAATCAGATCGACGCGGCGCGGTGTCAGGTCGAATTCGAAGCGGATGCCGGGATAGCGGTGTGCGAATTCCGCGAGCAGCGGTGCGAGAAAGATATTCGCAAAATCCACCGGCAATGACGCATGCAACACGCCAACGGGCTGAGCCACCATCTCGCCGAGTTGCTCGTGCACAAGCCGCGCCTCGTCCACGATGCGTCTCGAGCGCTCGAAATAGAGCTGGCCTGCTTCGGTCAGCTCGAGCTTGCGCGTAGTCCGATGCAGAAGGCGCAAGCCGATTGCCTTCTCCAGCGCATTGATCCGGCGTGAGAGCGTCGAGTTCGGCACCCCAATTGCCTCGGCTGCGCGACGAAAGCTTTTTGCCTTGACCACCTCGACAAACAAAGCCATGTCGTTCAGAAATTCCATCTCACTGCTCCATAAATGGCTCAATGATTTCCATTTTGCCATCTTTATCCCGCATACGGTTTACCGGATGATCACGACATCTGATGAACACATCACCACCGAGGAGCACAACATGAGCCAGCTTTTCACCCCTGTCCGCATTGGCGGCCTGTCCATGCCGAACCGTATGGTGATGGCCCCGATGACCCGCTCGCGCGCCGATGACGCAGGCGTTCCAGACGACGTCGTCGTCACCTACTACGCCCAGCGCAGCAGCGCGGGGCTGATCCTTACCGAGGGTGTGTTTCCTTCCGCGACCGGTAAGGGCTATGTGCGCACGCCCGGCATCCATAGCGATGCCCAGGTGGCTGCATGGAAGCGGGTGACTGAAGCCGTGCATGCCTGCGGAGGACGTATCTTCATGCAGTTGATGCACAGCGGGCGCATCTCGCACCCGTCGCTGCAGCCGAACGGCGCGCTGCCGGTGGCGCCGTCGGCCATCAAGCCGGCTGGACAGACCTGGACCGGCAACGGCATGGAAGAATTCGTGACGCCGCGAGCGCTGCGTCTCGATGAAATCGCCGGCGTGGTCGACGAGTACCGTATCGCTACGCGTCGCGCCATCGAAGCCGGCTTCGATGGCGTGGAGTTGCATGCTGCTTCGGGCTATCTGCCCGAACAGTTCCTCTCCTCCGGCAGCAACCATCGTGAGGACGAGTACGGCGGTTCCGTTGCAAAGCGCGCCCGTTTCGTTCTCGAAGTCCTGGACGCGATGGTGGCGGAGGCCGGTGGCGATCGCGTCGGCATCAAGATCTCGCCGGAAATGAACTTCAACGACATCTCCGACGCCGCGCCACAGGAAACCTACACGTACCTCGTTGAGCAGCTCCGCGGCCGCAATCTTGCCTATCTGCACGTCGCGCTGTTCGGTACCAGCGTGGACTACCACACACTGCTGCGGCCGCGTTTCGATGGCGCCTATCTGATCGGGGGAGGACTCAACCAGGCATCCGCTGAAAACCTGCTTGTCGAGGGACGCGCCGACGCCACGGTCTTCGGGGGTGCGTTCCTCGCCAACCCGGACCTGCCTGAGCGGTTCCGCCAGGGCGCGCCCCTCAACACCCCGGACAAGAACACGTTCTACTCGCCCGGAGCACAGGGCTATATCGATTACCCCGCGCTGAGTGCGGCCGGTAACGCCTAAGGACATGAGTCATGTCGACAGCCATCGTTCGCATGCAGCGCGCCAACCGGGGAAGCCATTTCCGCGCGTACCGCCTGCACGGTTCAGATCCCTTGCAGCTCGATCCCTTCATGGGCATCGACCATGCCTGGATGAGTGCGCCCACCTTCCCGCCGCATCCGCATGCCGGCTTCTCCGCGGTGACCTACCTGTTCCTCGACTCGGAGACGGGCATTGCCAACCGCGATTCGCAGGGCAACAACACGCTGATCGGGCCGGGCGGCCTGCATTGGACCGCTGCAGGGCGCGGCGTGGTCCATGAAGAGAATCCCGCAGTGCTGGGGAGTACTACCCATTTGCTGCAAATATTCGTCAATCTCCCTCGCGAACAGCAGAATGCGGCGCCGTTCGCACTGACACTGGCTCCGCAGGACGTGCCGATGGCGCGCCGCCCCGGCGTCCGGGTCCGCGTGCCTCTAGGCAGCTTCGAGGGCATGCGCTCCCCGCTGACTCCGCCGACCGAGGTCACCTTGCTGGACATCACGCTGGAGGCCGACGCTGAACTGACGCTGCCGGTGGCAGCGGGCCAGATCGCCTTCTTCATGCCGATCAACGGCCGCGCGGAGCTCAATGGCGAAGGTTTCAGTCTCGACGACCTCGGTGCCCCAATCGTGCCGAGCACGGCCGACGCGACGACGCACAAGCTGACCGCCGGAGCTGGCGGAGCCAAGGTCGCCGTGTTCATCGGCGAGCCGCTGCGCCAGCCCGTGCTGTCAAACGGACCCATGGCGTTTGCGAGCGAAGAAAGCCTGATGGCGGCAAGCGCCGCTTACAACCGTGGCGAGATGGGAAGGCTGTAACAGTCCGCCATGCAACCCTTACCTGCACCCCACCACTAGTTAGGAGCGACATCATGAAGGTTGAACGATTCACTGCCGATAACACCGCCTTGCTGCTGATCGACCACCAGGTTGGCACGATGCAACTGATCAAGAATATCGACCGGGAACTCGCAGCCAGGCAGTCGATTGCGCTGGCCAAGATGGCGAAGATCCTCAGCCTGCCGGTCGTAATAACGTCCAGTCAGGAAGACCGCGCCCAAGGCCCGATTCTTCCGGAAATCGCCGCGATCCTGCCTGAAGCGCATACCGCACGGGTCAAGCGTCCCGGCATCGTCAATGCCTGGGCCTATCCCGACTTCCGGAATGCAGTGCTCGCCACGGGGCGCAAGAACCTGATCATGGCAGGCGTGACCACCGACGTTTGCCTCATCTTCCCGGCGATTGACGCCGCGCTCGAAGGCTTTGCCGTGCAGGCAGTGCTGGACGCTTCCGGATCGCCCAGCGATCTTTCCGAAGAGTTTTCGCGTCAACGTATGCACGATGCGGGCGTGGTACTCACCGCCACCAACACGCTCATGGCGGAAATCGCGCAGGACTGGTCCACCCCGACCGGACAACAACTGATCACGTTGCTGTTCACTGATGTGTTCCCGGCCCTTGGCGCCGGCATTGCTTAAATCCGAAGACCTTCGACGGATTGAAGATGGCGTTATGTTTCGTTGACGCCGTCCGGCCACATGAGCGCGACGATGTTCTCAATTCCGGACCGCGCTATCAGACTCAGCGCGCCATGAAAACATGCAGCGTAAGTGGCGGCGGCCGCCACATCGTCCGATACAATCGGCCGGAAGAATGCCGGGGACAGCCGCATCGGCTGACCATCGCTACCTGATTTTCACGTTGGACCAAGGACCTCAGGCAATGAACCAGGAAGACAAGATGCCCTCCGTATCGACGACGTTTGCGACGCCCCTCGACTTGTACCAAGCAATCTCACGCGTATGGTCCGCAGACACGGCAAGTCCGACCAACGCCTGGTCACCATCGAATCCGGCACAGAATCATTGCAGCGTCACCTCACTCGTCGTGCACGATTATTTCGGTGGCGAGATTCTGACTACGCGGACGTCGGGCGGCACGCACTTCTACAACCTGATCGACGGGAAAAAATGGGATCTGACTGTGAGCCAGTTCGCCGAACCGGTGCCGTATGACGACACGCCTTCCACTCGCGAAGCGGCATTGGCGGATACCTCGCAGGAAAAATATGCGCTGCTCAAGTCGAGACTGGAAGGAAACAAATAGATAACGCCAAATGCGTTCGGGACGTAACGCTGCCTGGCGTTGCGCCTGCCCAACTGGGGACCATCGTCATCGCCCGCGTTTGCAACTTCGAGAAGATCGATTGCTGGCCGGCGACAAACTTCCGGGTTCCGTTGCCAGGAACGCCTCCCGACCGGAAACACAGCGCACAGTCCTAACGGCGACTACGGCATTCCATTCTCGCAATACGCTGCAAAACCGGGGCGATCGGCAAGGCGGTGGAAATAATCGGACACTGCGGGAAAGCCGGGATGCTCGAACGGCGTGCTGAACCAGCGATTCACGGACAAACCGATAGGAACGTCGGCGAGGCTGAACTGATCCCCGGCAACGAACGCGCCCGTGGCATGAAGTTGACGATCCAATATCCGCATGTGCCGAGTCCAGCTTGTGAGCGACGTCGCAATCTCATCCAGCGACTGATGCGCAGGAGATTTTCTGACCAAGCCGAGAAATGCGTAGCTCCAGGACCGGTTCAGGTCCGTTGCCTGCCAGTCCATCCACTGATCGATCCTTGCCCGCTTTATAGGCATGGTGGGATAAAGCGCTTCGCCGCCATAGCGGGAAGCCAGATAGCGGATGATCGAGTTAGACTCCCAAAGCACGAAGTCGCCGTCCTTGATGACGGGCACAAGGCCATTGGGATTCAACGATAGGAATTCGGGCGTGTCAGTTTGTCTAAATCCCGTGCCCCAGTCCTCCCGCACAAAGGGAATTTGCAACTCGGCACAAACCCAGAGCACTTTGCGGACGTTGATGGACGAGGCTTTTCCGAGGATCTTCAGCATGCGAGGCTCTGGTAATTGGCAATGCAGCCGGTCTAGGCAGGTAAAAAGCAACCACTTCCAGCGGTACACCGGTCGCACCTACGCTTCGGGGATTTCGATTGTCCCTTCAAGATATTGAATAGCCTGACCGGAGATGTACACCCGGTCGTCGTGTACGCGACAATGAAGCAATCCGCTACGACGGGACACTTGCATGGCCACGAGTTCCAGCTTGCCCAAACGCTCGGACCACAATGGTGCAAGCGCCGCGTGAATAGATCCGGTCACCGGATCTTCATCACCGCCATTGGCAGGCCAAAAGTAGCGGGATACAAAATCGTAGTTGTCGCCGCGCGCTGTCACTACGACATCGAGTGGACCCAGGGTCGACAACAGACTGAGTTCGGGTACGACGAATCGTACCTCGTGTTCGGTTCCGTAGATGACAACATAGGCTTGCTGGTTGATCAGTACTTCTTGAGGCCGTATCGAAAGCCCTTTGATCAGGTTTTCGGGTATTTCATTCAGTCTTTCAGGCCGGCGCTGCGGGAAGCTCATTTCGATCAAGCTGTCATGCGTCTGGCGAACGGCAAGCCGACCGACCGCTTTCGCGACAAACTCGATGATGTCCAAGCCATCCTGTTGCTTGAAGATCACATAGGCACTTGCCAGCGTGGCATGTCCGCAAAAAGCGATTTCCGTCAGCGGCGAAAACCAGCGGATGTCGAACGCGCCGTCAGCATTTTTGACGAAAAACGCTGTTTCGGACAGGTTGTTCTCAGCGGCTATTGCCTGCATCAAGTTATCGGGCAACCAGCGTTCGAGCGGCACTACCGCAGCGTAATTGCCTTTAAATACCTGATCCGTAAACGCGTCAATCTGATAGATCGGCAGTTTCATGAGATGTACCTGATCAAAGCGGGAAGTTAGTCGGCGATTTGCAGTGGTATTCGTTGAATACGATATCAGCACGTCAAGCTTGCAGACATGTACAGTTTTCGACGTTCGGCACAAAAAGCGACTGGTCAGCCAGAGCGGCGACACAGTGTGCCGGTTGCCAAATCGTTGGTCCTCTCAGCCCGCCCGCAAGAATTGTCGGCAATCCAGACCTCTGTGTCGGATGTCTCAAACTGGCCGGACCCGGGTCGACCCACCACAGCCCTTCGACATCACCCGCACTCAACCGCAGCTTTCAAGGATATAACGGTCGCTCGCAAAGTCTGGTGGGGCGGCGACTCGGAGCCCCCGCAGGGCCACTGACGACGAGCTCTTCAGACGTGTAGCGGCAAACGATCGGCGTGGCTCCATCCTGGCGTCACCAATCAGTCATGCGTTCGTGTTTCCATCTATTACGTTTCATTACCAGCCGTTCAGCATATGCTGGTCCCGCCCCCCGCGTACACGTTTCAGGAGAGAACCATGCCAAGCATTCGACCTGTTTGTGCATTAAGCCGTGTTGCAAGTTGCGCCGCGCTGGCGTTCACCGTGCTTGGTTTCGCCGCTGGCGCCGCCGCGCAAAGTTCAGCGCAACCGGTGGTCACGCCGGGTTTCACCCTGAGCGTCTTCGCGGCGGGTTCCGGCGGACTGTTCAGCGCACCGGACTCCCTGGCCGTGCTCGATGATCACGTCTGGGTCGGCTACGCAAACACCGGCGCACCGGATGGCTCGAACGGTGCGAAGAGCGAGATCGTCGAATACTCGCTGGACGGCACTATGGTGAAGAGTTACGAAGTAGCGGGACACAACGATGGCCTGAAGGTCAATCCGTACACTCGTGAGATCTGGGCGATGCAGAACGAGGATGCAAATCCGAACCTCGTCATCATCAACGCCGGGACGGGCCAGGCCTCTGCACCTTATTCGTTTGGCAAGACACTGCACGGCGGCGGTTACGATGACATTGTGTTCAAGGACGGCCAGACCTACTTCAGCGCGTCCAATCCCACCCTTAACGGCAGCGGCCAGAATACGGGGCCCGCGATTGTTCGCGTAGTGCACCTTGATGCAAACACCCACACGGTCGACGTCACGCCGGTATTGCGCGGCACACTGAACGCCAGCAACATCCCGTTTGGCACTGTGGCGACGCTCAACCTGACCGATCCGGATTCGATGACGCTGACGCCGTCGGGCGATGTCCTGCTCGATGACCAGGGAGATGGCCAGCTCGTCCTGTTGCGCTCTTCGGGCGATGAACCGCGAGTGCAATATCTTCCGCTTCTCGGTCAAGTGCAGGTTGACGACACGGTGTTCGCGACTGCGCGACGTGGCTACCTGCTGGTGTCCGACACGAAGGCAAACACGGTCTACAAGGTCAGCGCCAACGTCTGGCAGCGCGACGCAGCATTCTCGGCCTCTACGGGCGTAGCCACTGCCACGCCGCCAGTACCGGGATATGTGGGCCAACTGGATTTGCGGAGCGGGGCGCTCCTTCCGTTGGTGACCAACCTGGTCAGCCCACACGGCATGGCTTTCGTATCGACAGACAACAGCCAGCAGTAACGCGCTCGGCTGGCTTTGCTTGCTGAATGCTGCAATCGCCGCGCGCAAATTCTGCGGCGATTGCGTTAGCAGGCGCGTGTTTCCCGAACGCCGGCTTCGCTGCTTGCCGCATCCTCGGCCTTATGGAAAGCTCCGCATAAGGCCGAGGTTGTGACGACAGCATTCGATACTCGAATGGCCGTTGCGAGTGGCGGACGGGACATTCAAGCGTCAATTGGAAGTTACCGGTCAAAGGCTGCTCGTGGCCGTTCCTGCCTGATGGCGATCGGCAGCACTCGGCCCCGAAGGGACGCACGATGACGCCGAAACCGGCCAGTCGTACTGTCAATCGTGCGCTCTGCGTTAGTCTGAATTGTCTACGCTAATGCCTTCAGCCGGTGTTTCAAATCGCTTCAAACATTTGCTCCAGGACCGCATTCTGGGCATGGAGCAAAAATGCCTTCGCCTGAACGACGCGGCAGCTAGCATGCATCATCGCGCTTTCCGAAACTTCCTCGCCGCGAGAAACGGGTGGACACGGCAGGAACTCGGCGTCCGGTCTCCGTCTCTCCAAAATTTCAGTCGTGATTCGATAGCGGGACAATTCCTCGGGTTTGGCTTCCGTAGGCCAACAGTCCGTCACTAGAATATCGGTGTCCGAGAGTTCGGCGAGGTCGGTACTCGTGTAGAAACGAGACGTAGCTCCCGGCGATGCCGGCGCGTGCCATCTCTCCGGATAGACCTGGACAACCGTAATCGGCAGCGCCGCGGCAGCCTCGATCCAGGAGCCTAGAATATTCGACTCGGGGGATACGACGCCCACTTTGATCCCGTCGATCGTGCCATGCCGATGAAAGTAAAACGCGAGATCGCCAAGCGTTTCACAAGGATGGTTTTGCCGAGTGCGCGCATTGACGACGGGTCCTCGCGATAAATCCGCAAGCAAGCGTAGGACAGCAAGGTCTGGTGCACGCGTAACGATACCGTCGAACCAGTTGTCAAGGTATGCGGCGAGATCTCCCAGATCCTCACGGGTGTCCCAGCACAAGGGCGCGTGCACGCATAGACCGCCCATGGACTGAATGCCAAGATCGAACGCCGTCGTGTTTCGCCAGCCGGTATCGTTGACCACAAGGCCAATGCGCTTACCCGCCAGACTCTGAGGCATGCGCCGCTCTTTCCAGAAGCCGGCTAATTGCTGCGTGCGTTCGAGCAGTTTTACAAGCGTTGCCGAATCAAGATCGTTTAAGGCCAGAAAATCAGATTTTGTTTGAACCATGGCGTTTTGTAGAACAACGAGCTTACCTTCGTGTGAAGGCGATATCGGAAGAGCCGCTCACGCTTACTTGCGCGGCTTCGCGTTCCCCTCATACTTTTTCCAGTACTGAAACTCCTCTTCGTGCACCTCGAAATCAAGCTCCGAGACGCGCTGCAGAAGCCGCTCCTGCGCGTCAGCCACGGCCTTGTTGTAGATATTGGGGCCAATCTCTTCCAGGAAGAAACCGAGGAGCGCGCCAGCAGCGATGTTGCCGATAGGCTCCTCCATATTTTTCTCGAAGTACTTCTGAATGGATGCAATCGCATCGGCTCGAACTTCTTTGGTCAACTCAATTGTCATGGAAGCTACGTCCGGTAAAATTTCCGTGAAAGAAGCCCTATCCGATTGACGATTGCCGGCAATCTCAGCAATCGTGCGTACCAGTGCCGAATCTAACGGCCTGTGACACCGCGAAGGATTCGCTGGTGTCCATCTCCGACGCGGGCAAGAATAGTGAACCAGGATTATTCATCTCGATGATGGTCTTTATCTGCCGTTTGGTGCAACTGGCGGCACGTGTTCATTTATCGGAGCTGCCCGCCTCGGCACGCCGCAACACGCCCTCACGTGATTTGCTGGACCCATTGACTCCGCCATTCCGGTGCATCAAAGGGCTCCGAGAAATACTGGGTCTCGTGGACGACCTTGGTGTCGCGGAACTCCATAATGCTGACCGTGTACGTCGCTCGCCCCTGGTAGGAAATGATGTATTCCGTCACCCAAAGAGCGCCCTTTCCTTGAATTTTCCTTACGTTAAAACCCGATGGCTTGTCTGGATGATGGCCACGCAGCGCTTGCAAATTTGCCCGCCCGACAATTCGCTCGCCTGACTGGGGATAGTCACAGATCGCATTGTCATCATAGATGTCGTGTTCTGCATCAAGATCGCCTGCTGCCGACGCGCGCCAGTGGGCATCCAGGGCGTTACGGATTCTTGCTTCCTCCATCGGATGCCTCCGGATATGTTCGATGGTGTGCCTTGCACTATAGAACAAGAAGGTATGGCTGCGAGCGCGCTTGTACGGTTATGGGATTCATAACGGGGGCACGACTACTCCGCGCGCTGGCTTTTTCAGCGGAAGGAGGCTTCCGAGGCGGTCGTTCGGCGGCACTTTGCGCCCCGGACTAGCCGTTCACGAACGCTCAGAGCGGACGTTCCCAAGCGTAAGAAAATTCGGCGAGCCGAGAATCTGTGTAAGCTTGCGTGCGACGCACAGCAACGTAAGCGATCGATGAACGACGCCCCTCGGTCATCGAACGTGTAAGACCGTTCTGATATCCTTCGCCTCTCATTCTTGGTGGCCGGGAGTGGTGACATGCGTTGGATAGTGACCCTTGTGCTCGCAATCGTATGTACCTGTTCCGCGCTGGCTGCCCCGGCCGCCTTTAACGCGGGGGTAATCCGACTCACAGTGGTGGGCGAAGCTGCTCCTTTCGACACGGTTGTCTTTTACCCTACGCATGAGCGTGAGGTTCCATGGCAAGCCGGTCCGTTCACTGTCGATGCGACGCGCAATGCTCCGCCGGTACCGGATAACCGCTTCCCGGTTGTATTGATTTCACACGGACGAGGTGGCGGCCCCTTCAGCCACCGTGAACTGGCTACTGCTCTGGCTCGAGCCGGATTTATCGCCGTCTTGCCGACGCACGTTGGGGATGCTTCAGGCTATCCCCGAGCTCCGTCCCAAGCCCAGATCCTGATTGATCGCCCCCGGCAGGCAGAGGCCGCGCTCAATGCAGTCTTCGCAGATCCACGGTTTTCCGCGAGCGCCGATGTCAGCCGAATTGGCATGATCGGATACTCGGCCGGTGGCTACACCGCGCTGATTCTGGCGGGAGCGAAACCCGACTTTGCGTATGCCAGCGCGTACTGCGCAAATCACGATGATCCGGGATCGTGTCCGCATCCAGCAACCAGCAATAGTGGGCACGACACCCAAGGTGAAGCAGCCGTACCCGCTGACCTGATAGCGTGGCAACCGCCCGTTGATCGTCGCCTGAAGGCGTTGGTGCTGATGGATCCGCTAGCGATGATGTTTGAGGCACCTGGCCTGTCCGCTGTGCGCGTACCGACGATGCTCTATCGACCGCAGGACGACAGCTATCTTGGCTCTGCGAGAAACGCTCTTGCCGTTGTGTCAGGCTTGCCCACACCGCCCGCAGTCCACATCGTGCCAGGCAACCACTTCGTTTTCATTGATCCTTGTCCGGCCTCGGTCGCGGCCAGTGTGGCGCTGATCTGCCAGGATGCGCCCGGGATCGATCGTGTGGAAATTCATCGCCAGATCGACCATGAGGTCGTGGACTTCCTACGCGCAAATCTATAACTCAGCCAGATATTACCGGCGGAAATACACTTCTCACCGCCGCTGTCGACGATGACATGCTCGTCGGTTTCGAGCGTAAACAGGTCAGCGTGTCGGATGCATGCCATGACCGCCGGAGCAGGCAAAAATTTCCGAACCGACAACGTCGGTACGGCTATGGTCGTTTGGCATATAGTCTTTCGCCTGGGTTATACCCGGAAACACTACCTTGAGCCCTTCAGTGCGTGCTAAAAAGAGCCGATATCCCGGAGGCGCGACTGAAAGTCCGGTCCGGCGATTGGCGAATCCCACGCGGACTGTCGCACGGAATCCCGAGGTGAAAGTATGGAAAAAAAAGTGCTCGTCGCGGCAGCCGCCGCGCTGATGTCTTCGGTGGGCGCGCTGCATCCCGAATTCGCCCGTGCCGCTGATGCTACAGCCTCAGCCTACGAAGACTCGAACGTCGACGCATCTCTGGATCCCGGCGAAGAACGCGTCTCCGCCGATGGCGACAATCAGGCGCGCCTGAAAGACCTGCGCTACGCGTATTTCATCGGCTATAACGCGCGTGCCAGGGAAGACTCGAAATCCTATGCGACCTTGGGTGACGAGGTGAAGCATCCGCAGAAGCAGCTTGCCGTGGAGGTCATGCCCGCATCGCCGAAGCCGGTTGCCAGGAAGGTTGCGCCCCCAACGCGGGTCGTAGCGCAAGCCGCGCCGCCGAGGCAAGTATCCGCGCCGGCCGCACCCGCGAAGCAGGTATCCGCCCCAGTCACATCGCCGAAGCGGGTTGCTGCTGAGCGAGCCACGCCGTCCAGGCAGGTCGTTGCACAGACCGAACCGGTGCCGCTGAAGCGCGTTCCCGCGCGAGTCGCGCCCGTGCCGCAGAAGCATGTTTACGCGCAAGTCGAGTCTGTGCCGCCGAGGCGGGTCTCTGCGCCGGTCGCGTCGTTGAAGCAGGCTTCGGTGCAGGCCACACCGCTTAAGCGGGCTGAAGTGCAACCCGTGCCTCTGAAGCAGGTTTCTACGCGGGCTATGCCGTTGAAGCGGTTTGCCGCCGAGTCCGAGCCGCCGATACTGATTCCGACGCAAGCCGTGACGGCATTGCCGGAAGCAAAATCGGACAACGACGACGACGCGCAGGTGACGCAGAGCCGCGATTCGCAGAACGCTCAGCGGGCGGTGCCGCGGTATCGGCAGGCCGATGAGGAACCGCAATACGCCACGGAGCAAGGGACTCAAGCGGCGCAGAACCGGCAATCCCGGCAATACGCGGCGGCGCCGGCCTATAACCAGGCGTCAACTGAGTCTCAGGAGTCAGGGGGATACTCCGGGCGGGAATACGCGCCGCCGCCCCCGCCGCCTCGAACCGTTCAGGCTAATCAGTACGCGCCTGCGCAGTATCCGCCCGCTCAGTACCAACCGGCTTACGCGCAGTCCGCCTACGTACCTCGGCCGCCCGCTCAAGCCGCGGCGCAGCAGGTCGTCATAATGGCCCGCCCGCCTGCCTATCCGGCAGATAACCAGATGTACACGCCACCTGAACTGCGGCGGCCGTACCCTGCCGGTTACGGCAATTCGGCGCAGCCGGCCGGGTATCAGGGATGGGAGTAGGCGTACTCACTCGCATGCGCCGCCGGGCGGGCTGACTCACGTATTTCGGCTCTCGAGACCAATGGAGCGCCAACTGTATCTCTCACGCTGCGTCCACCATCGGTCGCGGCGTTGACACAAACAGTGCGGCCTGTCGGTTAGCGGTGGCGACCGCCTCACCCAACTTAACGCCGCTTGCCAACTGCGCAACCAGGTGACCGATGAACGTGTCACCGGCCCCATGCGATGAAATCACCCGGACTTTCTCGCCCTCAACTGTCCCACTGTCGTCCGCGTGGCCTCTCCACGCCGCTCCATGCGGGCCAGCAGTCACAACGACAGCGCAGCCAAATTGATCTGCGAGCCGCTTGCAACCATTCCAGGCCGATTCGAGATTCTCGACGGGGTCTGCGCCCATCATGGCCGCCTCCACTGCGTTCACGACCAGAATGCTCGTTTGCGCAAGCATGGCTTCGGAAAAAGCTCGCGCTGGAGCTGCGTTCAGAACAACCCGACCACCACGTTTTCGTATCAGCGCCGCCGCCGCCGCATTGATGGTCTCAGGAATCTCATTTTGCAGGACAAGGATCTGTGTCGCTTCCAGCGTGTGCAACCATGCCTTCAACATCTCTTGCGTCAACGAAGCGTTCACCTGAGAGGATACGACGGCAGCATAGTCGTCCGGGGTACGCACAACGATACTCATTCCGGACCGGGCACCCGGGATGCGCACCACGCCATTAGTGCCGATCCTCTGGCCTTCCAGATACGACAGCAGTGCGTCTCCAAAGGCATCGCTGCCCACGGCGCCTAGCATGGCGACGTTGGCGCCGGCGCGAGCACATGCAACGGCCTGGTTCAACCCTTTGCCGCCCGGTGTCTGGTACCAGTCACTTCCTATCAGCGTTTCACCTAGCGTTGGGAGCCGCGCAGCGCTCACCAACACGTCCATATGCAGACTGCCCAGAACAGCAACTGCTTCGCTCATACAACGCCTCGAATTCATATCTTGAACGGATCATCAAACGCAGGAATCCTCCCTGCTCCACCCGCTGCCTATCGCCGCCCGCGGGTCAGCCTGTCCACCATCATGGCAAGCAGAATCACCACACCGGTTGCAAGCAATTGATAGAACGCCTGAACGTTCATCAGCGTCAGCCCGTTACGCATGCCCCCCAGGATGATCGCCCCGAGCAAAGTGCCGATTACACCGCCCTTGCCCCCAAGAAGCGATGCACCGCCAATGGCCGCCGCCGCAATCGCGTCAAGCTCCCACAGGTTACCCAGGACCGGCTCTGCGGCGCCGAGCCTCGCCACCACGATCATCGCGCCCAACGAGGCCAGGCCGCCACTGATCGAATAAGCCAGGATCTTCGTGCGCTCGACCGGCACGCCTGCAACCCGTGCAGCTTCCTCGTTGCCGCCCACTGCGAAGATGTATTCGCCAAGCGGCATCTTGCGCAGCATCACCCACGCCAGAATCGCCACGACCGCGACGATAATAACGGACATCGGAAGGCCAAAGAATGTCGCCGACAAGGCATTGCGGAATGCATCCGGAATGCCAAGAACAGGATTTCCATCAGTGAAGATAAGTGCCGCAGCGCGATAGATGCTAAGCGTCCCGAGTGTCACGATGAATGGCTGCAACCCGCAATAGGCAACAATGACGCCGTTGATCGCACCACACACGGTTCCCACCAGCACGCCTGCAACGAACCCGACCGAAGGCGGCAGACCTTTCACCATCAATGTCGCCGCGACCACTGCGGAAAGCGCCGCGACCGGGCCGACCGACAGATCAATGCCGCCGCTGATGATAACAATCGTCATGCCGATAGCGACGCAGGCGTTAATCGCGCTCTGCTGAAGAATGTTGACGAAGTTCTGCGCGTTGAGAAACTCCGGAGCGATGAAGGCGAAGGCGGCGAAAATCAGCGCCAGGCCAATCAGCGTGCCAAGGTCACGGATCGAAACGGGCGATGTGGTAGTGGTAAAGACTCGAGCATTCATGGCATTTCCATCAAGACGGTTGCGAAGATGCATCGCGAGGAATGGCGAGCGTCATGATCGCCGCCTCGGAAAACTCCTCGCTCTTCAATTCCCCCGATATGCGGCCCGATTGCATGACCAGCAAACGGTCGGACAGCCGCATGACTTCGTCGAGCTCGGACGAAACGATGATCACACTTCGACCGTCGTTCACGATCTGCTCTATCAGTTGATAAATTTCCTGCTTCGCGCCCACATCGACGCCACGTGTAGGCTCGTCGAATATCAGAACGTCGGCGCCTGAATTCAGCCATCGGCAGATGATCGCCTTCTGCTGGTTGCCTCCGCTGAGAAGACGGATGGCGCGCGAGAGCTTCGGTGGCCGCAGGTTCACCTGCTGGGCGAGTGCCGTTGCGCGTCGATGTAATGCGCCGCGTCGCACCAGTCCGCCCCGCGTCCACCTGTCGAGTACCGGCAGGCAGATGTTCGAGAAGATCGATTGCATGGGAATGATGCCGTCCACCTTCCGCTCCTCCGGAACCAGCGCAATTCCCGCCTTGATCGCATCGCGCGCGGACCGCAGTTTGAGACGCCTGCCGTCCTTGTGAATCTCGCCCTGGTCCGCCCGCTCCACGCCGGCAAGCAGCCTCACCAGTTCGGTACGCCCGGCGCCAACCAGCCCCGCGATCCCCAGGATTTCGCCCTTGTGAAGCGTGAGCGAAACATCCCGTACCCGTTCTCCCCAGGACAACGACTGTGCGGAAAGCACCGTATCTGCACGGTCATATTGCCGCTTGGGCCATGACACCAGTTCCCGCCCGACCATCTTGTGAACCAGTTGTTGTTGCGTCACATCGGACAAGGCCAGTTCGTCGATGAATTTGCCGTCGCGCAACACGGTGGCCCTAGTGCATACCTCGAATATCTCGTCGAGCTTGTGCGAAACGTAAATGACCGCCACGCCCTGGTTGGACAGTTGTCGAATGATGCGGGCGAGCTTCTCGAACTCCGCAGGCGTGAGGCTCGAAGTGGGTTCATCCATCGCAATCACTCGAGCCTCGGCCAGTAAGGCTCTTGCGATCTCCACCATCTGCTTTTGCGCAACGCTCAATTGCCTGATTTTCGCGGTGAGCGGAATCGTGGCGTCCAGCGGCGCAAGGATCGTCCGCGCCTTGTCGACCATGGCGGCCCGATCGAGCAGACGACCCCGGCTCACGATCGGAGCACCCAGAAACAGATTCTGGACCACATCCAGTTCCGGAATGAGTTGCAGCTCCTGGTGGATCATCGCGATTCCGGCCCGCTTCGCGTCTTTCGGGAAATTGAGCGTCACCTGTTTTCCGTCGAGAACAATCTCCCCGCTGTCGGGGCTGATCACCCCCGAGATCACCTTCAGCAGGGTGCTCTTGCCCGCTCCGTTCTCGCCGACAAGCGCATGGACCTCTCCCTGAGCGACCCGCAGATGCACGTCGGTCAAAGCCTTGACGCCAGGATACTGTTTGTTGATACCGCTGAGCTGAAGTGCGTAGGAGGTGTTCATGGGCTCGACCAGTTGCTGACCATCCACGCGCCGTGGCGGACCGCCCGGCGCTCTGCCGCCTGACTCTTACTGCTTGGCGCTGTCCTCGATGAGGGCCTTGCGCTGCGCGTCTTCACCGCCAGTCTTGTAACGGGCATAGTTCGCCTTGGTCACCAGCGCTTGCGGTGTCGCCACCACACGGGGAACCTTCTGGCCGCCGAGAACACGCAGCGCCGTTTCGACTGCCACTTCACCGGTCAGCACGGGGAAAGAATCGACCGTGCCGGTCAACTCGCCGGCAAGGATCGACTTGTAGGCGTCGCTGGTTCCATCCGTGCCGATCACGGCGATCTGCTTCAGCTTGCCCGCGGCCTTGACTGCCTCGACCACCCCAAGCGCCATCGTGTCGTTGTTACAGTAAATGCCCACCAGATCCGGGTGTTGCTGCACGATGGTGGTGGCTGCGTCATACGAGGTTTGACGGTCCCAGTTACCGGGCACGCTCGCGACTACCGTGAATCTGGTCGACTCCTTGCTCAGCGTCGACTTGAAGCCATCCGTTCTTTGCACGGCCGCATACACGCCGGCCATGCCTTCGATGACGGCCACCTTGCCACCGGTCGGGCGATTCTGAATGAACCATCGCGCTGCACGCACGCCGTTGTCGCGCTGCACATTGCCGATGTAGTGTTCGGCCGAGGGAATCACGGCGTCGTTGACGTTGATGACCGGCACGTTTGCCTTGGCAGCCTCAGCGAGTACCGGCTGCAGGTTTGCATCGGTCTGCGGCGAGAGCAATAACTCGGCGTATCCGCGCGTTAGCATGTTCTCTGCAATTGCCAGTTGGCCAAGCTGATCGCCTTCGCCCTGCGCGGCCTGGACGTCGACCTGGATACCATTTTTGCTGCCACCGGCCTTGTAACCTTCGCCGAGAAGACGCCAGTACTCGTTGGTCATGGTCTTCGCGACGCCGCCGATCCGCGTGCCGGCCTTGGGCTTGGGTACCGGGCCCAGTTTCGCACTCAACTGCGACCATTCGATGCGATCCGGCTCGCGGTCCGGATCGAGCGGTTTCAACGTGTCCGCGCTTGCCGTGTGCATCAGTTGAAAAAACACCAACGACGCGACTACGCCCCAGTACTTGTTCATGTTGTCTCCTGCCATTATCGATTGTTGGAATCGCGGGCCCATTCCCTGAAGAATGGGCCCGCTCAGGCTCAGGCATAGGCCGCACCGAACAGCGCGGTTTGAACGATGCGCTGTGACGTGAGAGCATCCTGCTTTTGATTCGCAGCACGAAGCGCTTCGTCGCTGGCCAGTTTCTTTGCGATGCTCATCATCGCGTTGACGGTCTTGATGTTCGCCTCGGTCTCGGCGACCGGATCGAGCGAAATCGCGTCAGGGAAGGTGTCGAAGTAGATCACGCCGTCGTATCCATCGCGCACGAGTTGCGTGAGCAACTCGATTGTCTGGATAGTGTGGACGGAGCCGACCATCATGCCGTCATCGCGGTGGCCGTATGCGTCGTTCAGATGAAGGCCGGCGAGACGGCAGTGCTTGCTGACAAGGGCTGCCGTGCAGGCAGGCTGCTCGCCGGCATACAGCACGTGACCGAAGTCGAGCGTCATGGCCAGGTTTTTGAGGCCGAGTTCCTTGATCGCGAGCAGCGTCGTGCCGGCATTGTTCAGCACCGAGAATGCGCGCGGCTCGTTCGGCTTGTACTCGAGACTGAACGTGACATCTGGCGCGTACTCAGCAAGCTCACGAATGCCCTGGACCTGGAGATCCCACAGTTTCTGGTAATCGGCATGGAACGGATATTCGAATCCGTCCTGTCCGGGCCAGAAGGTCATCAGCGAGGCGCCGCATACGCGCAGGTCGTCCAGGCCACGCTTGGCGAGATCGATCGCGGATTGGCGAATCGCCGGATCGGGGTGAGTCAGCGAACCACACCGGAATTCGGGCTCGCTGTAGTAGCGCATCGCGAATCCGTTCAGCTTGAGCCCCAGGGCATCGAGCTGGGACGCCCGGGTGCGCGCGTCTGCATCACGGAAATGGTTCGGGTAGTTGAGGTCGACGTGTGTCAGACCTTTCACTGTCTTTGCGCGCTCCAACAGTTGAAGGACCGTCGGTTTGCCGGTCAGGCCGGGCCATTGCAAGTCTGGCCGTGTGCCAAAAGAGTTCAAACGTGCTGCGAATTTCATGCTCACTCCCGTCGTGTTGGATCGTGTCGCCATTCTCGTTACTTTACTTCATTCAAGTCAACAGTAAAGTTATGAGGGTTTACATCGATCTGACGGGGAGCGACACTCCGGTGCGGGATTCTCGTTGAACCCTCTTAACGCCGCTTGTGCGCCACTACGCCCATTGTTCTCGCCAGTCGATCCTCTGCAGTCGTGTAATCGCGCTGCGCAGTGGCGACAAACAGGGCGTCAATAATGTTGAGTTGAGCGATACGAGCGGCCGCGTTCTCGCCCATCAAGGGAGAGCCCTGCGCCGTTGAGCACAGCACCGCATCGGAAAGTGCGGCCAGCGGGGAATCAGGATAATTGGTCAGCGCGATGATCGACGCCTTGTTCGATTGCGCCACCTTGGCGGCCGCTATCAGGTCGGTCGTCTGGCCGGAATGAGAGACGATGAGAACGACATCTTTTTCCGTGAGCAGGGAGGCGGACATCAGCATCAGGTGAGTGTCGTCGTAGGCCGTAGAACGGACGCCGATGCGCAGAAACTTGTGCACCGCGTCACGGGCAATCTGCGCGGAGCCGCCAAGGCCGTAGAAATCGCGCTGTCGCGCGCCAGCCAGCAACGTTACCGCTTTATCGAAGGCGTGGATGTCGAGGATGGCCAGGGTTTCTTCAAGTGCCTTGATTGCAGTGCGAAAAACCTTGGTCAGGATCTCCTGAGAACTGTCCGTGGGCAACAGCTCCTTGTGCATTTCGTTGACCGGCAACCGGTTATACGCGGCCACCGATTGCCGCAGCTCACGGAAGCCCGAAAAGCCGAATTTTTTCGCCGTCTTGACGACCATGGCCTCGGACATCCCCACCCGGTCGGCCACATCCTTCAGCGGGGTGGTCTCGACAAAATCGGCATCGAGTATGGTTCGCAGGAAAGCGTTCTCGAGGGGCGTGAGCGCAGTGGCCAACATGCGCAGCCGCGGGCCGACCAGATGCGCTGGAATATCGTTGTTTTGCATGTTGGCGCTACCTGTAAAAGTGAATACTTCGCTCCGAATACCTTCCGGTGGTCGGTTCGTTTCTTTACTATAAATTGAATGAAAGTAAATTTTCCGGGGCGCGCCGGTCTCTGACCGGGCGCATCCGCACAGTTTACAGGCTGACGCGCCCGAACGGCTCCTGCCAGCAATCCAGCCCCCGGTCGCCTCAACCCAATCCAGCGCTGCGAATCATAGCTTCTTCGGCATACGCCTCGGCTGGAGTCAAATTACCTAACTCGACCGAAAACGTGGCAGACTCTCCGCCCGCAAGCTGCCGCACAAGCCCCTTGCGCTGTTCCGCCGTATAACCCTCTACCTCGCACGTAGCGGGCATGGCGAACCCCGCTACCTGGGCGCGGCTGTTATTCAGCAGCCAGCGGATCGCATGCGGAAACTCCTTCTGCCGGTAACGCATGCAAAACGCCGCGCCATCCACAGCTTTCAACATCAAGCGTGTCAGCCCATCTTCGTTCTCACGCAAGCCACGGAGATAAAAGACGAGTTCGGGATCAAACAGCGTGACATCTTCCAGCCGCTCAGTTTGAGAAGGGTTGCGTCCCATGTCCTCGAGTCGTTGCAGATACTCAGGGTTCGACCGGACAATCGCGGGGACCGCCGCACGGATAGCCGTGTGGGTCGCATCAAACGGGGCGGGCTGAATCAGATGACCGCCCGGCAAAAAAGCGAAATTCGCGTGGCACATGTACATCAGGTCCATCGGCTCCCGTCCCAGGTTGCGCACCACCATCCGCACCTCGAAACAGGCGGAATCCGGTCGCAAACGCACGGCCGGCTTCGCCAGATAGTGATCTCCGAAGCCACGCAGGTACTCGCACTCGCTGACCAGTTCCAGCCAGGGACCGCGTTCATCTTCGCCAATTATCAACTTCGCGTTCTCCATCGGCGCGCACGGCATTTCTCCGTGCAACGCATGGTCGTCCTCCGGGCCCGGATTACCGTTACGCAGAATGCCCGAGTGGTACAGGAAGCATCCGTAAGTGGCGAGCAGATCATGCGTCGGCCGTGGTGACCGGAACGGACTGCCCATCGTGAGATTGACGTCATCGAACCGGGCGCTCCAGATCATTTGCCCACAGTAAGGCAGCACCTCTACGAAGCCGCGTCCGTTCTTCAGGCGCACTGCAGGCACCCCGGTTTCAAAGCGAAACAGCTCGGCACTGAAAATATCGCTGCTCACCACGCTGCGGCCTCGATCACCGAACTGATCCGGACTGAGATGAACTTCGAAGGAATGCATGGTTGCGCCTCGATGGGTGGCCTCATGGCTCATGCCAGAGTCCCAACGATTTTCACTTAAAATCATTTTACAGTAAAGTTACCAAGGGCCGGTCGCGTGAGACATGCGTAGTTCCGCTTGCCTGGCCAGCCGACATCGGCCGCGCGGAAGTGGTGATTTTTTTGGCAAAAGCGCCGTCTAATATGGCATTCCACCATCCATTCGGGATCCGTCCCCACGGCTTTTCCCGACAGGGGCATCGACTCCAAGGGTTTTTCCTCACTTCACCATATAAAAACAATTGGTAAAGTTAAGTCTGGACAGGGATTTTGCAGTACCGCTGACCGAAGACCCGCCATTGCGTCCGGATATCTGCCGCGGCCGACGAAGTCAGCACATACAAGCGCTGCGCGTTTCCCGAAACATCTCTATAGATTAGGAACCCTCATGAATCGTCGACAATGCCTTTCGGTGCTGGGCGCTACGATGCTCGGCAGCAGTCTGTGGGAAATCCCGACCATCGGCCGGTCTGCCGAAACCAAAACGATGGTCACCGTAGTGAAGGAAGCCGGTGTGCCGTGGTTCAATATCCTCAACCAGGGTCTCAACGAGGCAGCCGCCAAATATTCGATCCAGTCGTCGATGACGGGTCCCGCAACGCCCGATCCCGCACAACAGGTCAAGCTGATCGAGGACTTGATCGCGCGCAAGGTTGACATCATTGGTCTCGTGCCGCTCGATACGCGCGTGACCGAGCAGGTCGTGCAACTCGCCCGCAAGTCGGGAATTGTCGTGATCACCCAGGAAGGCGCGACCCAGCAGGGTAAGACGTGGGACGTCGAACTGATGAGCGCGCAGGCTTACGGCGAAGCACAGATGAAGTCGTTGGCGCGTGAGATGGGTGGCGAAGGGGGTTATGCGATCCTGGTAGGAACGCTGACGACGACGGGTCACAACCAATGGGCAGATGCTGCGGTTGCCTATCAGAAGGCCCATTTCCCGAAGATGCATCAGGTCGCAGACCGCTTCCCGGGCGCCGATCTCATTGATGAGTCCACGCGCGTCGCGCAGGAGATTCTCCAGACTTACCCGGACATTCGCGGCATCGTCTCGATGGGTTCGAACGGTCCTATCGGGGTTGGCAATGTGTTGCGCCAGCGGGGGCTTCAGAAGCAGGTCGCACTGGTTGGCTCCGTGATTCCCTCCCAGGCAAAGCCGCTTATCGAAGCCGGCGTGATTCGCGAAGGCTTTCTGTGGAGCCCTCACGACGCCGGATACGCGATGGTCGCCGTGGCACACATGACGCTGGGCGGCGACAAGTTCGCCTCGGGTATGGACGTGCCTGGGCTCGGCAAGGCGACGGTCGACGAGACCAACCGCGTCGTGATGCTCGATCGCATTCTGACCATCAACAAGTCGACCATCGACGGTCTCATCAAACAGGGTCTGTGATCGACATGAGCCCGAACCCGTCTCCGGCTGTCCAAGGGGCCGTGCGAGAGCCTGCGAGCCTGCCGCGCGCAACACCGTTCATCCAGCTGGATAACGTCTCGAAACGCTATGGCGGCGTGCAGGCGTTATCGGCCGTCAGCCTGACGCTGCGGCGCGGCGAGGTCCACTGTCTTTGCGGACAGAACGGTTCGGGAAAGTCGACCCTGATCAAGATCATCGCGGGTGTCGAGCGTCCCGATGCCGACAGCCACATCACCATAGACGGGCAACGCCAGACCCATCTCACGCCGGCTATCAGCACCCGTCTGGGTGTGCAGGTCATCTACCAGGATCTGTCGTTGTTCCCTAACCTCACCGTCGAGGAAAATATCGGCGTCGCACAACACGCGGGGCGTTGGCACCCGGTGAATCGCAAAGCGATACGCGAAACTGCGCGTCAGGCGATGGATCAGCTCGGTATCGCCCTCGATCCTCAGGTTCGGGTAGCGGCACTCGGTATCGCCCAGCGCCAGCTCGTGGCCATCTGCCGGGCCATGGCGGCTCAGGCGCGCCTCGTGGTCATGGACGAACCCACTGCGTCGCTCACGCGCCATGAAGTCGACGCGTTGCTGTTGTTGACCCGGCAGCTTCAGGAGCGAGGGGTCACCGTACTCTTTGTCAGCCACCGGCTCGACGAAGTGATGGAGGTCGCAGAACAGGTGACCGTGTTACGCGACGGCGTCTCTCAAGGCTGCTACCCCGCCAGCGAGATGAATGACGAGCGCCTCACGATGCTGATGACCGGACAGGCCTATGGATACAAGCCTAGACAGATCGATCACAGCAATGCGCCCGTGGCCCTCGCGACCCAGGGACTCAGCCGCGCCGGCGAATACGAGGACATCACGCTTGAGGTTCATGCCGGTGAGATTCTGGGAGTGACGGGTTTGCTCGGCGCAGGACGCACCGAACTGGCGCTTTCCCTCTTCGGCATGACGCAGCCTGAGCGCGGGGAAATTCGCCTTGACGGCGCAACAGTCAGCCTCGCCAGCAACCGCGACGCCATCCGGCACGGCATCGCTTATCTGGCGGAAGACCGACTGAGCCTCGGCCTCGTTGTCGAGCAATCCATCGGCTCGAACATTATCGTCTCCGTGCTCGACAGTCTGACAAACAGACTCGGTCTGATCAGCACCAAGCGGCGCAACCAGGCGGTGAAGCAGGGAATCGAAAGTCTGCGCATCAAGACCCGAGATCCGGACAACGCCGTGTCCACGCTTTCAGGCGGCAATCAGCAGCGTGTCGTCCTTGCCAAATGGCTGGCCACGAGGCCTCGAGTTTTGATTCTCGACAGTCCAACCGTCGGCGTGGATATCGGTGCAAAAGATGGCATCTATGAAGTCATCCGGGAACTCGCCGCGCAAGGCATGGCGGTCGTCATGATTTCAGACGAGATACCCGAAGTGCTATTTCATAGCGATCGCATCCTTGTGATGCGGCAGGGTCGCATTGTCTCCGAACACATCGCCGGCACAACCAGCATCGATACCCTCGAGGAGGCCGTCCATGGCTGAGCGTTGGCGTCACCTGCGCGGCACGCCGGAAGCGCGACTCATTGGCGTAGTCGTTTTGATGAGCATCGTTTTGGCGATTGCGACTCCACGCTTCGCGACAGCGCAGAATCTGATGGATCTCGTCACGTCTACCGCATTCACCGGCATTCTGGCGACGGGCCTGCTGGTCGTGCTGGTCTCGGGCGGCGTCGACATATCTTTTGCTGCGACTGCCTCCATCACTCAGTACATCGGCCTGACGCTCGCCAATCATGGGATGGTCGGATGGACAGGCCTGATCCTCGTGTGTGTTCTGACCGGAGCATTGCTGGGACTGGTCAACGCCTTGCTGGTCAGTACGCTGCGGCTATCGAGCATCATTGTCACCATCGCGACTCAAAGCCTGTTCTACGGGTTATTGATGAGCATCACCAAAGGTCAGGACATCTACTCCCTGCCGGACTGGTTCAGCAACGGGCTGCACTGGGTCATTTACACGGATTCGCATGGCGCAGAGCAGGCCCTGAACCTCCAGATCGTCACGCTCGTGATCGTGATTGCTTTCACATGGTGGATGATGAGCCGCTCCAGCGTGGGTCGCCAGATCGTGGCCATGGGCGGCAATCCGGAGGCGGCGCGCCGCGTCGGTTTCAAGGTCTTCCAGCTCAATCTGATCGTCTACTGCTTGATGGGAATGGTAGCAGGGCTTGCTTCGCTGGTCCATGCGCAATACGTCCAGTCGGTATCTCCTTCGGCGCTCGTTGGTCGCGAACTGGACGTGCTGGCGGCGGTGGTTCTCGGAGGCGCAAGTCTGAATGGAGGGATCGGCAGCGTACCTGGGACCGCGCTGGGCGTCGTGCTCCTCGCCATCTTGCAAAATGGTCTAGCGTTGCTGGGCGTTTCGTCCTACTGGTCAGAACTCTGTACCGGCGTCGTGATCCTGTGCGCCGTCGCAACGATGGCACGACAACGTGCACAGCGCAAAGCCGTTCTTCAGGAGGCCGTCGCATGAGCCTGCTTCACACAAACCACGAGGCCCGAACGGTGAGCACTTCGAATCCGCTTGCCTCGAGCATCGCTGCCTTCCGTTCCACTGTCGGACCTACCAATTTCGGCCTGCTCGGCTTGCTCATCGCACTTTCGATTACCTTTGGTAGCGTCGCAGGACCACAGTTGTTTAGCGGAGCCAGCCTGCGGTCGATGGCCTTCCAGCTTCCCGAACTCGGCCTGCTCTCGCTGGCCATGCTGATTCCCCTGCTCTCAGGCGGACTCGATCTTTCCATCATCGCCACCGCCAACCTGAGCGCGCTCGCGATGGCGTGGATGTGTACGCATGCGCTGCCCGCGAACAGCGGCCTGAACTCGGCGCTGTGGGTGGTTGGCGCGCTGGCGGTGGGCCTGGCAGTTGCCGGGCTCATTGGTGCACTGAACGGTTGGCTCGTTGCTTACCTGCGCGTGTCACCCATTCTCGCGACACTGGGAAGCATGACCTTCGTGAAAGGCATTGCGGTCGGCCTCACGCACGGCGGTGTCATCTCCGGCTTTCCCGCGTCGGTTCGCTTCCTGGGACATGGTCTCGTGTTCTGCGTGCCTGCAGCGTTGCTGCTGTTCGTCGCCGTCGCGATACCGATCAGCATCATGCTGACACGTAGCCCGCTCGGCATACGCATCGCCATGATCGGTTCGAACGAACGCGCCACGAGCTATGCTGGCGTCGATACCAAGGGTGTGTTGATGCGCGTGTACATGCTCTCTTCGCTCCTGTCTGCACTCGCCGGTCTGGTGATGATGGCCCGCTTCGACTCCGCCAACGCGGCTTATGGCGAGAGTTACCTGCTAGTGACGATTCTGGCGGCGGTACTCGGCGGTGTGAGCCCAACCGGTGGCTTTGGTCGCGTGAGCGGACTGGTGCTTGCACTTGTGATCCTGCAGCTCATCTCGACTGCGGCCAGCATGATCGATCTGGGCCAGTTCATTACGCTGTCGATCTGGGGCGCTACGCTAATCGGTGTCGCGGGCGCAGGGGTACTGCGGACCTGGTGGGAAAAGCAAAAACTGCGTGGTTAGCCGCGGTGCATCTTTCCGCTGGCGCGCCGCGCGATCGGTCGCCAAAGCGTCTCTTTTGAGCGGAAGAAGACGAAGCGAAGCGACCGCTCGGCGATGGCAACGCTGCAGGATGGCTATTTTGTGATGAACGTCAGGCGCTGCTTTAAGGCGCCAGGTCCCGGGCTTCGTGAAGAATCCATTTTGCAAATGCCTGTAGTGGCTCTTCACTCAACTCGATCGGCTCAGGAAGAACGAGGCAGAAGTTTTTGGTAATCGCTTCGCCGTCCGGCCAAGGCGCGACCAAACGGCCCTGTTCAAGCTCTGCCCCGATGTAAAGACGCGGCACCAATGCAACGCCCAAGCCGGCTAGCGCCGCCTCGATCAGCATGGAATGGAGATCGTAACGTGCGCCAACCGCCGAATTGGTCAGCACGATGCCGGCCTCTTGTGCATAAAGCTGCCACGCGTCCGGATTTTGTCTCCTGTGAAGGCGTGGCAGCTCATCTAGCGACGTGTTCGCATCGGCGTCTGCGAGGAGCGCCGGACTACAGACGGGTACAAGCACCTCCTCCAGCAGGTGATGTAGATGCATACCCGCCCATGCTGGATGCTCAAAATGAATTGCTGCGTCGAAACCGCTACCAGCAAGAAGGAAGGGTTCCATACGTTCGGCGATATGCACGGTAATGTTCGGATGCATGTTTTGAAAGCATTTCAGTCGAGGGATCAGCCAGCGGGTGGCAAAGGTCGGAATTGCGGCGATATCAATGCTCGCGCCCTCGATGGGTTGACCCATCAGATATAGGCTGTCCCGTTCCAGCCGATCCAGAATCTCGCGAACCTGCACCGCGTATCGCGTGCCATTGGGCGCGAGCCTTACCCGATTTCCAACGCGCTCGAACAGCACGACACCCAAAAACGCCTCCAATCGACCGATCTGACGACTGATGGCGCCCTCGGTCAGCGCTAACTCCTCGGCCGCGCGGGCGAAGCTGCCGTGTCGAGCCGCGGCCTCAAATGCCAGGAGCGCGGAATTGCTTGGAATCTTACGTCGCATTGGAGTCTCGCCGATTGGTACGCGTTCGATGCCAGCTTGAGTAAACATCACTGAAGGCTGACTTTATATCGATATATACGCGGGAAATGCCAGATTAGCATTACGTTACCGCAATGAGCATGAATCGTTTGCTGCAATACGCTCATCCGTCACGAAAGGACAATCTGATGATCTACACCGTGGAATGCAGCTTCGCCGATCCCAACAGCGAAGCCGAATGGAACGACTTCTACAGCCTTGAAAAACTGCCTGCCCTAATCTCGGTGACTGGCTTTCACACGTCGCAGCGCTTCAAGTCGTTAAGCGAGGGTTGCCCGGTCTACCTGGCCGTCCACACGATTGACGGTCTCGATGTCCTGACGGGAGAGGAATATCGCCAGAAAGGCGGCGGCAATTTCGCGAGGTGGCAGCAACACATCACCGACTGGCACCGAAATCTCTATAGCGATATCGGCCTTGCGCCGGCGGTCAATGCAGACGAACTCCTCGTGCTGTGTGTAAGCGGCCCCGAACCTCTGATCCAGATGGGCCTCACGCCGTTGGCCATGCGAGCGGTTGCGCTGGAGAAGTTTCCGGAACGCCGTTGGCTCGCAAGACTGCCCCGGCGAAACGCTCAGCTTGTCGAGAGCATGTCTGAACGCGTTCACCTCTACTCGCCGATGATGGAACAACTGACAAGCTCCCGGACTGTTTCGACTGAACAGGAAAAATAGGTCCGCGATGCCCAATGTCACTTTCTATATTCCTGCGGGGAAAACGCCGTCTGATGAGAGACTTGCCGAGCTTTCCCGCGACTGCGTCAAACTTTGTACGGGTGTCCTTGAAGCGGCACTCGAAAACGTTCATGTCATCTATGTCGACGTTCGGCATGGGCACGGACATCCCGTCTTCGTGGAAATCCAATATCGTCCTGAAACGTTTCGCACTCCACATGTAATGAACCGGTTCATGGAAGCCTTGGATGACGCCATCGTGCGCCACACGGGTCTCACGGCGCGCATCCGTTGTTTTGGTTATGCCGCGTCGAACATTCACGCCCGCAATTAGGAAGTCTTCTGGAGAAGAATGGTGTCCACCTTTAGCTTTCCAAGTCAGCGAATCGGGGATTTCACGATCACCGCAATCAGCGACGGCTACCTCACCGCCAGCCTGGACTTCCTCTCGAATATCGACCCGTCGGATGCCTCCAGAATACAAAACGACGCAGGGCAGAAGGAGCCTTCCGCCGTGCATATCAACTGCTACCTGGTACGCGGAGCGGGCCGCACAATTCTCATCGACGGTGGGGCTGGAGGCATCAGGCAATGGGGCGGCCGCCTGAGGACCAATTTATCGCTCGTTGGCGTCGAACCATCCGAGATCGACACAATCCTGCTCACACACGCCCATCCCGACCATGTCGGAGGGCTGGTCGACACAGCCGGACAACTTACCTTCCCAAATGCGGAGCTTGTTGCTCATCAGCGAGAGGTCGCATTCTGGCAGGATGACGGAAATGTAAGTCGTGCCAGCGAGCGAGCCCGCGGTAACTTCCTGATAGCGCGTCAAATGTTCGACGGCTACCGCGACAAGCTCCGCACTTTCGATGAGGGGGAAGTGCTTCCCGGCATCAGAGCGATGCCGCTGCCGGGACACACAGATGGACACTCCGGATATCTTCTCGAGTCCCGTGATCAGGGCTTGCTTGTTTGGGGAGACATTGTTCATTTCCCTCACATTCAGATTAAACGGCCAGACGTATCGATTGCATTCGATCAGGACCCCTCCCTGGCAGCCACCACACGATCACGGCTTCTGGACCTGGCCAGTTCGGAGGGACTTTTGATCGCCGGTATGCATCTGGGGGAACTCGGCTTCGCGCGAATCAAGCGAACGAGCGGGAGCTACGGTCTGCTTTACGAGACTGAAGCATGAGGCCGCGCACAGCAGCATCCACGGCTGATGCCACTCCGGCGTTCTGCACTGGAGCAACTACGAACACTGCGATGCCGTGACAACGGCTTTGGCCGCTTCGGCCGATGAAGGAGTGTTTGCCTTTGTCAATCGGATGGCCGGTTACGGGGTGAAGCCGACGCTTGAACGTCCGAGGGACGACGCATGCGAACGGCGGCTCCTGGCCGCGCGCCGCCTCATGCAGTCCGTATATTTCGCATCTGGGCCACGTGGCCTCGATCGGCAGCACGCGACCCGGAAGCGACGTTCGATTTTCCGGGAAGCGGCCATTCAAGCGATACGAAATCGCGTCCCGGCAACTCAAAGCAAGTCGATACAGGCAACTTTAGGCTTATTAGCTTTTCCAGGCTGCAGCCAATTCATGAGCAAAGTCGCTATAAGAACGGGGCGCATGACCAAGCAACCCTGTTAGTTTCTCGATCTCGGCCGTGCTCGCGATAGCCCCATCTGTCTGATAACGGCGCATCATGATTGCGATATCGTAGGCGCGTGAATTCGGGATGAACACCCTGAGACGATGTTCGAACATTTCGAGATCGTCGTCGCCATAGGCGATCGGACGGCCCAATCGCTCGGACCACAATGCGGCAATGGCCGGCCCCGTCAACACGTCAGGCCCGACGAGCGCGTACGTTTCGCGCGGTAACGGCGTTGCGGATTGCTCACGGCGGAGAAGCTCCTTCGCTGCTGCCTCGCCGATGTCGCGTGTATCGACCAGCGACAGGCCCGTTCGACCAAGCGGCATCCCGTACACGCCGTAAGTCAGCAGCGCGTCCTTCTGTTGCGCATCGTTCTGGAAGAAATAACACGGCCGAAGGATGGTAGCCGGCAGGTTGTAGACCTCGATCATGCGTTCGATCACGACTTTGCTCGCAAAATGCGGCACGTCGGCGTAATGCTCGCCCTTGAATACCGACAGGTAGACGACCCCCTTGATCTTGGCGTCACGGGCAACGTTCAAGGTCAGCATTGCCTTGCTCAGTTCATCGGTCGTATTGCCGACCACCAGGAAAAGCGTGCTCACGCCGTTCATGGCGGCACGGATGCTGTCCACGTCGTCGAGATTGCCCTGGACGGCAGTCATGCCGGCCGGAAGCTTCGCCTTGTCAGGGGAGCGAGTCAGGGCGCGAACATCTGCACCGCCTCCATCCAGAAAATGAAGCACCTGGCTTCCAACCGTGCCGGTGGCTCCGGTGACGAGGATGGTCATGTCTATCTCCTTGCTGTTGCGGGGTTGCTGATCGTCTCTGTCCGTTACCGCGGCCGCAGGGCCTCAATGCGGGCTTCTCCCGCCCTCAGCGTGACAACCGAGGTGTGGACGGAGTAAGGTCCGAGGACAAGATCGTGCGAGTGCGGGACAGCCGACCCAAATAAGAAGACCGCGCCGGACGGGCCAGCCTGAATCGAGATAGAGACCTCGCCTCGCTCGAATACCGCAAGCTCGCCGGCATCAATGTTTTCGGCTGCCGTGAGGCCGCCTTGGGCGACACTCACAAACGCTACGGATTGCCCAGTTGCGGGTTGGAAGTTCCACGTCTCGCTCGGAGCAAGCGTCACGAGAAGGCAGGTGATGCCATCCGGAGCCTGCGCCGGGCTCTTCGCACCGCCATATTTCCCGACCAGGACGCGTGCGGGTCCGACCGTTGGCGTGAAGGAAGCTTCGATGAACTGCGACAACGAAGGCCCATTTTCTAGTTCCGGCGAGAGGGCTATCCAGAGTTGGAAGGCTTGAACGGACGGCGAATCGCCCGCGCTCGCCTCATCACCGTGCCAGATGCCGCCACCGGCCCGCATCCATTCAAGGCCGCCGTAGGCAAGCATGCCCTCGCCCGCATCGGGATCACGGAAGCGCATGTTGCCTTTCGTCACGATCGAAACGGTAGCGATTCCGGAGTGCGGATGCCTAGGGAACCTGGGAAGATTCGCGGTATCCGTCTCGACCAGATCGAGAAAGACGAACGGCTTTAGCACCTGACCCAGATCGGAAGGACTCATCAGCCGGGCGACTGGCCCGTGCGATTGGCCGCGAGTCTTGCCGAGAATGGCGCGAGGAAGCGGTGAACGTCCCGAGTCCTGCGTCTGAGTGATTTGTGACATGGCATGCTCCTCGAATACCTGCATTCTGAACTGAGGATTTCCATCAAAGAAGCCACTTATATTTGATCTGAACCATCACTATAATTAATGGATGATTGAAAGCGTCTCGATCGACCAATTGCGGATGTTTGTCGCCGCCGCCGATGCCGGCAGTTTTTCGGCTGCCGCCCGGCGGCTCAATCGCGCGCAATCCGCAATCAGCCAGGCCATCGCCGCCCTGGAAACATCGTTGGGCATCTCGCTGTTCGACCGATCCGAACGCTTTCCCAAACTCACATCCGAGGGTTCCAAGCTGCTGGCGACGGCACGAAGCATCGTACGGGATACCGACGGCCTCAAAGCGCATGCCCGCAACCTTGCGGGCGGACTGGAACCCGAACTTGCGATTGTTCTGGACACGCTGTTCCCCCAATCGCTCCTGACCACGATCGCTCAAGGATGGGCCGCCAAGTTTCCGGAAACGCCGTTGCGCGTTCATTTCGAGGCCTTGGGCGCCGTCGCGCAAGCAGTGCTCGGCCGAGGAAGCAGCATCGGTGTGATCGGAACGCTCCAGACGGTTCCGCCGGACCTCTCCAGAGAGTGGGTGTTCGATCTGCCTCTGGTCACGGTCGTGGCGCCCTCACACCCCTTGGCCAGTGCGAAAAGCGCGATCAAGCCGGAGCTTGCGGAGAGGCATGTCCAGATCGTGCTAACGGACCGATCGACACTCAGCGCCGGCCAGGAGTTCGGCGTGTTCGGCCGACAGGCCTGGCGCGTCACCGAGCTTTCGACAAAGCATGCGTTCCTGTGCGCAGGACTCGGCTGGGGAAACATGCCGTATCCGTCTGTCGCCGACGATATCGCTGCGAGACGGCTCGTGACGATTGAGCTCGAGGGCATCCCCTCAGGCTATGGATTGCCCATGTCGGTGGTCTACCGCTCGGACAGCCCGCCGGGATTGGCAGGCCGCTGGATGATCGATCAGATGCGGTCGATCGTGCTCGCGCATCACGTTGGCAGGTCATCCCGGAAATCCCGGAAACAATGAAGCCCACCGTGAGACGCGGCGGGCTTACGTGATGCAAGACTCGCGGCTGTGCCGAGAATCGTGCTGAACTGCGAGCGGATTAGCTGGCGCTGTCGGGAGTAAACGCCGCGACGATGCGTGACCCATCGAAATACTCGCGGTAAAGGGCGATCTTTCCGTTCTCGGCTCGCATATACAGGATGTAGTCCTGGTTATAGATCTTGCCGGTCGCAATCACGGTTGCCATCGCGGCGAATTCAGCGATGACGGCATTCTCACCCTCGACACGATATATCTTCTTCACCTCGATATTGAAATCGCTGAACTGCGAGAAAAATCCGCCGACGCTCTGAGCAATTGCGTCGATGCCTTTCAGGACGTTCGGGACGTGCGAGGGCGCATAGGGCATTTCCAACACTGCATCGGAGGCGAACAGATTGCGCCAAGCCTGCGGGTCAGCCTTGATGGTACGGAAATGCTCGTTGAGGAGTTCGAGAGCGTTCATAGTTTCTTTTTCCAGTTAAGCCAAAGTGGACGTTGAACGGGCCGAGCTGAGCAAGCTGGCGAGTTGATCGCGTCGCAGCCAGGCAATGGCAGCGCTCAGCACTAGCAGGACGAAGGCCGGGGCCGGATTGCCACCGATCCGAAGCAGATGGACGCAAATGGCGCATGCCATCGTGGTCGCCAGTAGCACGCCGCCAAACGGCGCTGATCGAGGGATCAGAACCATGATCCCGCCAGCCACCTCGACGAGGCCCGTCACGTAGCGGAACCATTGGCCGATGCCGATGTGGTCGAAAATCTGAACCATCATCGGCGCGCTGGCGAGCTTCGCGCTGCCAGCGCCGATGAAGGCGGCCGCGACCAGAATCTGTAGCGTCCAGAGGGCGATGGTTTTGCCGCGAGTGCGGCCTTGTGAGGTTGTGGTCATAGAAACTCCGTAAGGTTGCGGAGCATTCTCTAATCACTTCAAGTATCGAGGAAGCCTTTAATATTTGATTTAATCCATCATATTTCATGATGGACCTCCTTCCGTGGATGAAAGGAATTCAGTCAAATATTTGCCTTAGTCTCCCTTCGCGCATCACGAAGCCATGGCGGGTACTTTCTGATTGGTTTACGCAAGGTTGAATCGCTGCCAGCGCGTCAAGCGAAAGCGCGTGCGCCTGATGTTCTGCCGGCGATTGTCGCCGAGCTAGACGGTTGAGTCGAACGTCTCTTCTTGGCCGCGCGCCGCCTCATGCAGACGTCATGACGACCTCCATCCTTGCATCACTGCGAGCGACAACCCGCGCCCCGTTTGAGTCGCTCAGAACTCGTGTCCTACTGTCCGCTCCCGCGGGAGCATGAGACGTTCGTCGACGCCCCATTGTCCCAGCACTCCTTCACAGCCCCATTGGAGACGGCGCCTGCGACCTGGGAGAGAGACTCTGTTTCGACAGGTTCGATGATGGCAACGAGACCAGTCTCTGATCGGGCATGGCGTTCAAATAAGGCTAGAAGTTCAGGGCGCAGTCCGTCGCCGCGTTGGGCTGCGAGCGCATGAAACGAGAGAAATGGCAGCATGGTTGAACTCCTTTCAATGAGAGACAGGCGAGCGCTACGCCGATGACGCAATTGGTGCTCCGGGCGCCCGCAAGATGCATGTGGTTCGAGCGCACCGACCTTCGTCCGCCAGCCTCGGTTACTGTGCGATCGCATGGGCAGGTTATGTCAGCAGGTCAGCACAGGCACTCCGATTCTTGCTGTCTATTTCATCGCTACGCCCCCTGGCGCCGTCGCTTACGAACGACGCGCGTAGTGACCATCGTCACCACACACCGCGTGTCGGTTTATCGAGTATTGCAGCAAGAAACGGGGGGCGGCTGACTGCCTGGACCACTATCGTTCAGACAGAGGGCAGCGATTTCGCTTCCCTCTTTCAACCACAGTCAATGAGGAATTCACCATGTCCAGGGAAGATGACAACAAGGCCGTCGTGGGCCGCTGGTTCACCAATTTCTGGGGCAAGACATGCAACCTCGACATCGTCGACGAACTTGCTGCTCCTGACATGCTTCTTCAATACTCGCTGCACGAGGCGCGCCGTGGCCGCGAGGACATCAAGGCATTCATGACCGATTTCCGCCGAGCGTTTCCGGATCTCAACTTCTGGGGCGCCGCTGATCTCATCGCCGAGGGGGACTATGTAGTCGGCCGCTGGGAGGGTGGCGGCACACATACCGGTCCGGCATTCAACGACTTCCTCATTGGATCGTTGCCGGCCGCGACCGGCCGGAAAATGCACTTCACCGGCACGACCGTGCTACGGCTCAATGGTGGCAAGATCGTCGAAGAAATCGGGCTGGACGACGGCGTGACCGCGCTGCAACAACTTGGACTCCTCAAGGCAGCGTGATCGAAGGCGCAGTGCTTCCACAGTTTTCCAGCAATGCTGTGTGCATCTAACGCCACAACAGGCCAAGCGTCACCGGTCCGTTGTGGCGTTATCCGTCCATTGAGCGACCGGCTCAATAATGACCAGCGTACCGTAGCTACCCGGCAAAACCGCGTGCGGCGTACCCGCTGGTGCAAGGTACATCTGGCCGGCTTCCACAATCACGTTCTCGTGTTCGACCTGCAAAAGCAGCGTTCCATCGACTACGAGCAACCCTTCGTTGTAGTCGTGTATTTCTTCTTCATATGGCCGCTCATCCATTCGCAGGACTTTTATTTTTGTTGTTCCAACCTGACCGACAACTGAAGACATCCGGGAACGTGCGCCGCAAGGCCACCACCCTGAATCACAACCAACCCGGCGACCCCGCGAAGCTCGCCACCGCCATGCTCAAACTGGTTGACGCGCAAACGCCTCCGCTCCGGCTGCCGCTTGGCACCGACACGCTGAAGGCAATCGCTGAAAAGAACGCCTATGTCGAGCAGGAAACCGAAACCTGGAAGGCACTCTCGGCATCGACCGACTTTCCTGCCTGATGTAAGCAGATCTCCCAGCTCCCCCGCGGCTTCGCATCCCACGCGCCGCCTTCGCATCCCCGCGCGAATGGCGGCTAGCAAACGCCTACATTAGGGTCGATCGAGCCGGCAAGGCTGGACCGCCGCGCGGCGGTCCGACCCGGCGCCCTTCCCACCCACCCTGTGCAAGCACGATGAAACTGCTGCGGATACTGACGGGCGTCCACGCGGGAGCGCAATTGCAGCTCACGCCGGGGACGCACCGCATCGGCGCGGACGACGATGCCGACATCCGCCTCGCCGACTGGCGCGGTGCGGATACGTTGCTGCACGTCGACGCAAGCGGCGTGGTGAGCGCGCAGCGTCTGGCCGTGGGAAGCGCACCGGCACCGGTGGATACGCCGGACACGAACGACACGGCATCCGTTCAGGCCACCGCAGCCGCGCCCGCCGCGCCGGAAGAAGTGGTGCTGCTGGTCGATTTCGTCCCCATGCAGTTCGACGACACGATCCTGTGCGTAGGTGCCGACGACGCCGTCTGGCCCTCCGACCTCGATCTGCTCTCCACCCTGCTCACACGGCCGGCCGAGGCGCGCTTCGCCGCCGAGCGCAAAAAGCGCCACCGCTATGTCGGCGCGGTAGCGGCCTGCTTCGCGCTCGGCGTCGTGATCGTGGCCGTCTCGCTGCTGACGACGACCCAGATGAGCCGCGCCGCTCTGCCGCGCAATGCCGACGATCGCGCGCAACGTGTCAGCGAGGCGCTCGCCGCGGCCCATGTGAGCGGCCTGCACGCGCATGCGCTCGGCAGCACCGTGGTCGTAACGGGCATGGTCGCCACGCCGGCCGACGACCAGGCTGTGCGCACCCTGCTCGACCGCATCTCGCAGAACGGGATTTCGCGCAACTACGACGTCGCGCAGAACGATGCCCGCAGCATCGAAGACTCGCTCGGCATCGCCGGCGTGCATGTCGAATACCAGGGTGGCGGCACCTTCGCCGTGACCGGCAAGGTAAGCAGCCGTGCCGACCTCGATGCGGCGCTGGCGCGCGTGCGCGCCGATCTCGATGCCAACGTCAGGAGCGTCGTGGTACAGGCAAGCGAAACCGCGGGCACAACCGATACGCCGATCAATGCGTCGTATTCCGAAATGATTTCCTCCGATGATGTCAAATATGCGGAAACGCCCGATGGCGTCAAGCATATCTACGCCGTCGATCCGCCGGCCAGCGCATCCGAGAGCGACGCGGCCAGTGCAGCCAATGCAGCAAGCGCGCCAAACGGAACCGCCAACACCGCCGCGAGCGCGAACGGCAACGTAAATGCCGCCAACGCCGCAGCCACGAACAACGCCAACCACGCGCCGGGCGCAACCAGCACCTCCAGCGTCGACAACGACACCGTCAGCCGCAGCGCCGACGCAGGTGTGCCGTTGCCCGATCCATCCACCTTACCGACCAGTCTGCCCGCAGCCACACCGGCGCCGCAGCGGCCACGCGGACCGGCCGGCTGACGAGTGCAACCCAAACGCAACCCGGCGAGCCGCGTCCCGCAACTCACAACGCGCCATCCTTAACCCAGGAGATCGATATGTACGAGCAACTCGAACCTTACGGCAGCGACTTCAACGACTTGCCGAAGACGCTGGCCGACCCGGCAGGCGCCCCGCGCATCGAAGCGATCCGTCACGCGCTCGACAGGACCGCGCAGCAGATCAGCGAAGCCCAGGGCGCCAACGACCTCGACCGCAACAATCTCGCGAAGCTCTATCGCGGCTTCCTGGCCGCTTCGCGCGTGCTCGGTCGACTTCAGGAAAAACAGGGCGCAGCGCTCAGTTGACGCGGCGTCCTGCCGGCGCAGGAAAAGCACGCTTTTTCCCGCTGCCGGTCAACGCGCTTGCTTCGACGGCACGCAGTCAAAAACGCCGGCGAAGCGGCAGGTCTCGATATAGGCCACCCCTTTCGTTCCACACACACTGGAGGTTCTCATGTCCGTAGGCAGCGCAGGCTCGATGATGGAAGGTCTCACCAACGAAATGAACCAGATGACGGAAATGTCCGCTCAGATGCAAGTCGAGCAAAGCATGTACGCATCGGTTTCCGATATCGCGAAGAGCGGTGCCAGCAACGTCAAGAGCGCCGCGCAAGGCGGCTAAGCGGCCTTAGCCTGGCTGGCCGTTCGCCGCGCGCTCGCGCGTGGTGGCGGCTGCCGATGCGGCCGGTCTATGCACCATGCATGCGCCGGCCGTTTTTTGCCGCGCGTTTTCGAGGTCGATGCATGAGCAGCGAGCGCTATACCAACCTGATCGTAGATCTGTGCGCGACCGTCGGTCTCGGCGACGTCGACCATGTGCTGCGCACGCGCTCGATCGAGGTCGAAGGTTTCGATGTGCGGCTCGACTATTTCGAGCGCGACATCGATGCGATGTACGCGAATTTTCATTTCGGCACGGTAACGGCCGGCCGCACGCTCGTCGTGTTCAGGCTGATGCTGGAAGCCAATCTGCTGATCTATGCGCAGGACCAGGCGCAACTGGGACTCGATACCGACACCGGCGGCGTCGTGCTGGTGCTGCGCCTGCCGTTCGCCGACGGCCTGAGCGGCGAGGCGCTCGCCGATCTGCTCGCGCATTATGCCGAACACGGCCGCTACTGGCGGCAGAACATCGTCGAATCGAACGACGAAATGTTCGAGGGCATCGCGTCCGGCGAGTTCTTCTGGTTAAGGGCGTGATGCCTGCTGAGTCTTGAGCCGCGGCCTAAAGGCCACGGCGGGCCACGGCGTACCGCTGCGCAGACATCAACACCGCCCGCGCCGCAACCTCATCCCTTGGCCGCGTTCTCGACGTTCTGGGCGCCCTGCTCCGCGATCTTGGCAATCTCGCTGGCTTCGGCCTCCTCGACCTGCATGATCGAACCGAGCACGCTCATCCCCGCCGAGGCGAGTCCGGCGCCGGCCTGGGCCAGATTCGCCACGCCGCCCGATAAGCCCGAGGCATCCTGCAGCAGACCGCCGAGACGGCCGCTGCCCGCGCTATTCAGGCGCGCCGAGGCGTTGTGCAGCATGTTGCCCAGACGTCCGCTCATCCCCGGCCTGGAACCGGGACCGGCAGGGCCGGAACCCGTGCTTGCGCCCTGGGTAGCCGACGGCTTGGCGGAGAACGAGGCGCGTGTGCCCCCGCCGGTCTTCGCGCCACCGCTGCTCAGCGCGTTCAGGCCATGCAGCGCGGCGCCGCCTTGCGGGCCGGCCTGCGCGCCGGTATCGACAGCGGCGCCTTGGCCGGGCGCCGAGGAGGATGGCGTGGAATGGTCCGAGAGCGGCGTAACGCCGCCGTGACCGCCGATCGACGGGGATTTCGTCATGGTGCAGGGCTCCTGGTTTGGCTGCGCCTCAGCCCGGACCCGCCGATCACGCACGAGCATGGGACAACACGCATCCTGCACGACCATACTGCGGCCCACTCGCCAAACGTGCTCCATGCGCGAAAGCGCGTCGTGACGAGCGAAGCCATGCGCGACATCGATAACCGCCTGATCGCACAAAAGTGCTGCGCGCCCGCTTCCTCGCGCTTCGCACCCGCGCTCGCCGGTTCGCTAAACGCCATCTGGCGGACATGCCATGCCGGCACACTAGCGGGCAGTCTCGTCAACCGGACTCGAATCATGCGTTTCGCACCGCTCGAAAGAATGGAAACACCGCATCTGGTGTTGCGCCCGCTGACCCCGGCGGATGCCCCGGCGCTCTTCGACCAGATGCTCGGCGACGCCGGCACGATGCGCGACCTGCCGGTGCCGCGCCATCGAAGCGTCGAGGAATCCGCCGCATTTGTCGACGAAGCGCTGCGCGGCTGGCAGGACGGCACGCTGATCCGCTATGCGCTCGAATGCCGGGAAACCGGCCGGCTCACCGCGCTGATCGAACTGAAGCCGGCGCTGCCGCGCATCGAGGTGGGCGTGATCATCAGCCGGCATGGCGGCGCGCGACGCCGCCGCGCCGGTGTGCTCGCGCTGCAGGATCTGCTCGACTGGCTGATCCAGCAACCGGGCGTGTATCGGCTGTTTGCCTGTTGCGCCGTCGATGGCGCCGCGCACAGCAGCATGGAGCGCCTTGGCTTCGTACAGGAAGCACTCCTGAGGAATCACGAACCGCGTCCCAATCGCGGCCTCGTGGCCGACGACAGTTATCTGTACGCGCTCACGCGTGCCGTGCCCGCGCTGCCCGAGCCGCCCAACGAGGGTGTCGCATGGCTGCGCACGACCATGCAGTGGAGCCTCGAAAACGCATAAGCGCCGTACCGCAGAAAAGGTCTGCTGTCCCGATACATGAAGAAGTGTTCCAACTTCAAGCAATTGTTCAGCTCTCAGGCGATAATGCAAAGGTCTGACGAATGCCGTAGCCCGGCATCTCGTTGCTCCCGCCGGCGGCTATCCCCGCCGGCTGACCGACCACACAACAAACTACGCCGGAGATGCCCCGATGTCCTTGCCGCGGCTAACGGGACAGATGATCGCCTTTTCGCGCTTCTGGCTCGCGCGTGAGGTCGGCCTTCTGATTGCCGACGGCGCCGTGATCGAACTGGGCACGCGCCCCTTCGCGGTGCTGGCCGCCCTGCTCGACGCCGGCGGCCGCGTGTTGTCGACCGCGCAACTGCGCGAGATCGTCTGGCCCGGCACGAATGTCGACGCGAACACCGTGCAGGCGCAGATATCCGCCATCCGGCGCGCGCTCGACGACGACCGGGACCTGATCGTCACCGTGCCGGGCCGCGGCTACCGCTTCGCCGGCGAGATACGGGTGGTCGACACGCCGGAGACGGGGCTCGAAGCGGGCACGGGCAACGTCGGCAGCATCGCGGCGTCGCTCGCCACCTCGTTCATGCCGGGCGGATCGTCCGGCGCGGCGGCGGCATCCCGCCACGCAGCCAGCGCAAGCCTCACGCGCACGCCGTCCACTTCGCTCGGACCGCCCGCTCATTTGCCGTCCGCACTGCCGCTCGGCACGGTGCGTTCCTCCATTGGGCGCGGCGCACGGCCGGATAGCCAGCATGCCGCGCCGTTAGCCGTGCCGTTGGCCACCACGCCGCTGCCGACCAGCGCAGTGGCCTCGCTACGCTCCCATTCCGTCGACCCGTCGCCGTTCGTCGGCCGTCATGCCGAGCTATCGGAATTGCTCGCTCTGGTGCCCACCCGCCGCATCGTCACGCTGACGGGCGCCTCCGGCATCGGCAAAACGCGTCTTGCCACCGAAGCCGCCAGCCGGCTCGCCTCGCATTTCCCGGACGGCGTCGTGTGCGCGGCGCTGGCCTCGCTGGCGCAGCCCGAGCGTGTCGTCAATGCGATTGCCGCTGCGCTCGGCCAGGAGCCGAACGCCCGCTTCGCCGATGCCGAAGGATTCGCAGAGCCGGGCCGCCTCGCTGCCCTGATCGGCGCGCGGCGCCTGCTGCTGATCGTCGATCATTGCGACCATCTGAGCGAAGCCGCAGGTGCGACCATCGAAGCGCTGGTCGCCGCCACGCGCGGGCTGCATGTAATTGCCACCTGCGAGACGCCGCTCTTTATCGACGGCGAATCGACCGTCGCCGTGGCGCCGCTGCGCGTGCCGCCCGAACCCCTCGCAGGCGTGCCATCGGCGCCGTCGATGCTCGACTACGACGCGTTGCACCTGCTGCTCACGCGACTCGTGCATTGCCTGAAAACGCCGGGCAGCAACACTGCACCGCCCGATCCACAGCGGCTCGCGCCGCACGCGCTCGCGGCCGCTTCGCTGCTGTGCCGCCGGATCGACGGCGTGCCCTATGCAGTCGAACTGGCCGCCGCGACAATCGCCGCACAGGTGCGCGCGGGCACGCCGGTCGAAACCGCGCTCGCCGCCTTCGCCACGGAACTCGACGCGATGATGACGCGCCGCACCGGTGCGCGCCGCATCGTGCTGCCGCGCGCCGCCATGGTCCATGCGATGCTCGACATGTCCTACGCGGCGCTCGACGGCCCCACCCGCACGACGCTGCGCCGGCTCGGCGTATTCGCCAATGCGTTCGCCCACGAAGCCGCGCTCGATGTGCTCGGTGCGTTCGATCCCGACTACGAATCGGGACCACCGGATGCCGCTGTGCTCGAAGGCCAGCTTCGCGCGCTGGTGGCCGCGGGCCTCGTCAACGAAGTCGATTGCGACGGCGCCCTGCGCCTGCGGCTGCCGCAGGCGGTGCGCCGCTTTGCCCTGGATGCGCTCGAGCGAACCCGCGAAAGCGCCGACGCCGCCGCCCACCATGCCCAGTTCGTAGCGCGCGACATGGCGCGGCGCTTCGGCGCGGGACTCGCGAGCGGCGGCCTGCACAGCCGTCACGATATCGATGCCCTGCGCGCCGCGCTCGAATGGGCCGTCTCGGCGGACAAGGTCGAGCTATGCGCCGATCTGCTCGACAACACCGCGCCCGTCTGGGTTGCGCTGTCGCTGGTGGACGAATACGTCGACTGGGTTCGCGCGGCGCTGGCCCGGGTGGACAACGCGTCGATGCGGCGCATCCGCGACGAGATGCGCCTGCGCGCCGTGCTTGCGCGGGCGCTGACGCTGCGCCGCGGAGCACCGGAAGAGATCGTCGCCAGTTGGCAGCGCACCTACGAACTGGCGAATATCTGCGCGGATACGCCCTACCGTCTGCGGGCGCTGTTCAGCCTCGCGATGGGTGCGCTCGAAACCGGCGAGGTCCTGCGCGGCCGCGAGATCAGCCAGGCGTTCAGCGAGATCGCCGCCGCCACGCAATGGACGGCGGTGAGCATCAATGCACGCCGCATCGAAGGCATCATGCAGGCCTATGCTGGGGAGTTCGATGCGGCGATCCGGCTGCTGTCGCCGGTCGTCGGACTGAGCGACGACGCCATGGACGAGTCGATCGACGAAGAGGCCTGCCACGAAGCCAATGCCATGGCGACGGGCTATGGGCTGTCGCTGCATCTGGTCGCGCGCGCCGTGCTGGCCGTGGCTCAATGGCTCGCCGGCGAGCCAAATACGGCCGCGCCGCTGCGCGGCACGTTTCGCGACCCGGCCGACGAAAGCGAGCCGGTTGCCTGCTGCATCGCGCTTGGCTTTGCCTGCGCGCTGGCCGCGCTCGACGACGATATCGCGCTTGCCGAATCGTGCGCAGCCGCGCTCGTGACCCGCGCCCGCGTGGCGGGGCTGCGGCGCTGGCTGCGCGCGGGGCTCGACTTCCAGCTCTGGCTCGACGCCCGCCGCGGCGATCAGCAGGCGGCGCGGCGCGTGATCGGTGGCGCGCTCAAGCGCATCGCCCGCGAACGCATCTATCTGCTCGACGTCACCTTTATCGCCACGCTGCTGCCACGCATCGCGCTGAAGGACGAACCGGAACTGACGGCATCGCTGGCGGCCACGCTGCTCGGCGCCGTGATGCGCAGCGAACGTACTGGCGAGCTCTGGTATGTGCCGGAGCTGCTGCGCCTGGGCGCGCTGGTCCAGCTTGCGCAGGGCGAAACCGCGCAAGCGGTGCGGCCGCTTCTTCAGGAGGCGCTGCAACGGGCCCGCCAGCAAGGCGCGCAGCGGCTCGCTCTGCGGATTACGGTGGATCTCGAGGCGCTGGACGCCGCGCCGGGCATGCCGGCCGGCTTGCGGGTGGGCGGGTCGTCGGGCGGCTCGCCTGACGTGTCGTTGGCCGCGTCAGGCGGAAGCGCAGCGGCCCAGGCAGTAGGCAGTCCCGCAATCGCCGCGGACAGCGGTTCAGCCATAACGACGGGGCTACTGCGGGTTCGCTGACAGAGCTTCGGGTTCGCGCCGGGTTCTATCTGGGCAAGATGAGTCAAGCGAACCATAGCGACATCATGATTGCTTAAATCTCCTAAGCGTCCTCATTCATTCGTTGGCGACATCCGGCATGATCTGCCCCATCTCCATCGCCTGGTTGGACGTTTCCAGACGATCACTCGACGTAGTTCTTCAGAATGCGCAGATCCGTCACCGAGTACGCCATACCCAGCCGATAACCGCGGCCAACGCGCAACGGCGCAATCAGATGCATGTCCTCGCCGTGGACTTCCGGAAGCGTCAGTTGCGCCGCCCCGTTCCAGACATCGACGATGGCGAGGTTGTCCGTGAGCGACATGGTCAGTTCGTCGACCGGCGGCTTGTCCTGACGGCCGGCGGCGAGCTGCGGAAAGTAACGGCGCATGGTAGTTGGCCGGTTGAAAACGGTCGTCGGGTCAGCGACAGGTTCCTCGAGCTGGATACGGGCGGTCGCCAGCCGTTCGCCGTGCGCGGACACACTGGCGCCGAAGCGGCTTCCTTTGGCGAGCGGAGCCGCCGCTGCGCTCGGCGCGGAGAAACTGCGGGTCTGATAGACGCTCGCGAGTTTCTTGGGAAAGCCCTGGGCCCATCCGCGGGCGATGGCGGCATCGTTATCGACGAAGATGTACGGGCAGTAGTTGATCGGCACGCCGTCGAAGACCGCCTCGACCAGAACGAAGGCCTCGCGGTATTGATAGCGGGCGGGGTCCGTCAATTCATCGTTGGAACCCGTGAACTGCCAGTCCAGAAACCAGAAGAAGGCACGCCCCGCGGACTTCTCGTCCACGGTGACACCGGGCGGCAGCAGTGCCGCAACCGCTTTCGGGTCGGTCCAGTATTCGATGGCGAGACAATCGCTCGAATAGTGCCACGGCGGCATCGTCACCAGTGCGGACTGTCCTTGCGGAGTAATGGGAACTGAAAACGCTTTAAGCATCTCGTTCGTCCTCGATGGGGGCGACCAGCGGTCGCTGTGCATGGGGTGCCGCCGCTCCTGGGAATCGACGCGCATCACCTGACGACGGCCTTTCGAGGCACGTATCGGCCGGACGCCCTGCCCGTCCGGTACGTCGCCATGAACCATTATTCACGAGCGGGTTAGCGCGTCCTATCCCCCGATCGGGGGTCGAAGCAAGCGTTTGAAAGCAGCGCGTATTGCGTCTTCCAACTCGGTAGATCCGAGGTTTTCGCAGTCGTTTCGCCGGTATAGAATCGGCTAAATGTTAAAAACTACGCTATCGTCTGCCGAAGACACCAAGGCTCACCATGACCCGGCGGTTTATAGCGTTGCCGTGAAGCACTCCACGCCTGACTGAGTGCGCCGAGGCGACCGTCGCTCTTCACATAGGATTGCAAGAATGAATGGCCCGCGCGGTCGGAGACAAAAGTGAGCGAATTCCCGCCTTTCCGGCTCGACCGGGCCAACCAGTGTGTCTGGCAAGCGACGCCGGACGGGCAGCAGCACAGGCTCAACCTCAGGCCCCGTGCGTACGACATGCTTCAGTATCTGGTCGACAACGCCGGCCGCCTTGTGACGCACGACGAGTTCCTCGATGCGCTCTGGCAAGACGTCATGGTGCAACCGGAAGTGCTGAAGGGGCACATGCTGTCCATCCGCGCCGCGCTCGGCGACGATCCAGCCAACCCACGATTCATCGAAACACTGCGCGGCCGCGGCTATCGTTTCATCGCCCCGCTGCAGACGCGCACGCAGCTCAATGCCACGGATGACGCCGGTACGCCGGCCCACGGCAGCTTCGTCGGACGCACGCCGCAGTTGAACAAGCTCAAGACGCTCTTCGACGAGGCCTGCGCAGGCGAGTCGCGGATCGTGTTTGTCGCCGGCGAACCGGGCATCGGCAAGACCACGCTCGTCAACCAGTTCCTCGAATCGCTCGACGGCCGTGGCAACGTGCTGACTGCGCTCGGCCGCTGCGTGGAGGGTTACGGCGGCACCGAGCCGTATTACCCCGTGCTCGAAGCCCTCGCTCAACTGATGCGCGGCGCTGCCGGGGCCTCCATCATGCGCAGTCTGATCTCGATCGCCCCGACCTGGGCCGCGCAGCTTCCCGGTTCGGTGCCGGCGCGGCATCGCGCGCAACTGCAGCGGCAACTGGTCGGTGCGGTCAGTGGCCGCATGCTGCGCGAAATCTGCGAATTCTTCGCTGCTCTCTCCGCGCAAACACCGCTCGCCCTCGTCTTCGAGGACCTTCATTGGTCGGATTATTCGACCGTCGACATGCTCTCCGCCCTCGCCCGTCACCGCACCCATGCGCGCCTGATGGTCGTGGCCACCTATCGCCCCGAAGATGCGGAGCTCGTGCAGCATCCCCTGTGCCGGCTGAACCACGAACTCGGGCTGCAGAAGCTCTGTCACGACATCGTCCTCCAGCCGCTGACCGAAAGCGCTATCGCCGAATACCTTGAAGGCAAGGCGCAAAACGCTCGCGAGAACGGCCTGGCGCAGCTCGTCTGCGAGCACTCCGGCGGCAATCCGCTCTTCATGGTGGCGACGCTCGATCATCTGGTCGCGCAGGGCATCGCCCAATCCACGCCGCAGGGATGGAAGCTGCATCTGTCGCCATCGGAGGTGCGGCTCGAAGTGCCGCGGACGCTGAGCCAGGTCATCGAGCATCGCATCCGGCGGCTGACGGGCGATCAACAACACGTGCTGGAAGCCGCGAGTGTGGCGGGACTCCACTTCGACGCCACGCTCGTCGCGCCAGTGGCGCAGTTGAGCCAGGAAAGTGTCGAGGATCTCTGCGAAGCGCTGTGCCGCCAGGAGAGCTTCGTGCGCCGTGAGGCGTCCGCGCCGCTCGAACGCACGATCGCGGCACGCACCTACGCGTTCCGCCATACGATGTACCGGCAAACCTTCTATGAGCGCCAGGGCGCGCTGCGTACCACGCATGCGCATCTGCGGATCGCCGAGGAACTCGAAGCGCGCTGCGCCCGCGAAGCGCATGGCAGCGTCGCGGCCGAACTGGCCCAGCACTTCGCGGCAGCCAAGCAATGGTCGCGCGCGCTGGGTTATCTGCGCATCGCGATCCAGACCGCGAAAAAGCGCCTTGCGTACAACGACGCACTCGCCATTCTCGATCGCGCCATGATGCTGGCCGCCAATTTACCGGACGAAGCACGGGCGGCGGCAGAGGCCGAGTTTCTCGAGGGACGTGCTTCGGTCTTTACCGCCGCGCATGACCGGCGTGCGCTCGAAACCTGCGAACAACTGGCCAGGCGCGCCGCGCAGCTCGGCCTGCTCGATATACAGAGCCGCGCGCTGCTGAGCCTCGCTTACGCGTATAGCTGGCGCGATCAACTGCGCAGCAGCCGGATCATCGACGAAGCGCTGACGCTCAGCGAACGGCAGACCAATCTGCAGCAGCAGGCGCGCACCCGCATCAGTTGTTATGTCTGGAGAATGTGGGTGCGCGGTTGGCGTGCCGACGATATCCGTCAGTGCGAAGCTGCGCTCGAGCCCTTGTGCAACGGCGACGATCCGTTCACGACCGCCTGGTCGCAGTGCGAATACAGCATGGTGCTGATGGTGTCCGCGCACTATCAGCAAGCCCACGACACCATTCTCGCGAACTACCGGTTCCTCGTCGACAACGACGAGAACCGGCCCGAGTTCAACATGGCGCGTGCCACCTGGATGGTCAACCTCGGCGTGCCCTGGGCGCTGCTGTATCTGGGCGAGCTTGGGCGCGCACAGCAGGAGTTCGACCGGGCAATTGCGATGTTCGCCAGCAACGGCAATCAGTACGGCGCCGACACGCTCACGCTGTACCGCTGCTGGGTGCAATTCCATGCGCTGGACTTCGACGCGATGCTCCAGTCCTGCAGCCAGGTTCTCGCGGAGACGCTGGCCGGTACCGCCGTGCGTCGCTCGCCCCTTCCCGCGGAGCAGCGGCTCGCCATTCTCCTGAAGGGGCTGGCCTACCTTGGCCTCGGCGACACCCGCAGTGCGCGCGTTCATCTGCTCGACGTCATGCAGCGCATGGATAACGAACCAGTGATTTTCGACTGGTACTGGCGGCTGGCGCTCGAATGGGGGCTCGCAAGCGTCGCGCTGATACGAGGCGATCTCGACGAAGCGATGACGCATGCCGCGCGTCTGGTCAAGCTTGCGAGCGCCACGGAGGAGCGCACCTGGCAGGGTCTGTCGTGGGAGATCCGGGCGCGCGTCGCGCTGCAATCCGGCGCGGTGACGGATGCTGTGCAGTACGTAGAAAAAGCGCTGGTTGCCACGCAGCAATTCCAGACACCGCTGGCGGACTGGCGCATCCATCGCACGGCGAGCGAGGCCTATCGCTTGAGCGGCGATGCGCAAACGGCTGCGCATCATGCCGAACTCGCGGTTACCAAAAAAGCGGCGCTCGCGGCGAGCTTGCCTGACGGGCATCGTCTGCGCGCCACGCTCGACGCCGGGGATTAGGGCCTTTTCATGCTTATAACAGGCCCTACTAGCCCTCAACCAGCTCCGTGAGACGCAGGCCAAAGCCGGCCTCCCTCGGGATCGAACCGGCAAGCTGCGCGCGCGATTCGACGTAACGCTGCTGCGCGGCTGCCATCCGTTGCGTATCGCCGCGCGCTTCATACAGCCGCGCCGCGGTGCGCTGCAGACGCCAGTCGGCGAGCGGCGTCTCGAAGCCTTCGGTGACCGAAAACGCGGCCTCCAGTTGAGTCCCGGCATGCTCCAGATCGCCCGCATGCAGGGACACTCTCGCCATCGTTTCCCACGCGAGCGCCTGCCAGGTCCGCTCATCGGTAGCGAGCGCGCGTTCGAGGAAGCGGCGGGCACGATACTGCGCGGCGGCGTGGTCGTCGTGCGCAATCGCGAGATCCGCCCAGCCCCATTCGAGCGCCAGCCGCCAGTACCAGTCGAACATGATCGGCTCGTGCTCCATCTGCTGTTCGGCTTCGGCGAAACGCGCTGCGGCAGCCGCGTTTTCGCCGAGTCCGGCGTGAGCCAGTCCGGCGAGTATGGTCCAGACGCGCTGCTGCGGCGGCAGGAAGGCCGCGCGCTCACGGGCCTCGCTGCCGGCCCCCGGCCGCTCCGCCGCTTGCCTGAATTGCCGGTCGAGTTCGAGCACGGTCTCGAAGTCCATCGTATGGACCAGCAGCCAGCCGCGATAGACCTGCAATGTGCGAGCCGCAAAGTAGTTGCCGTTGTCGTGAAACTGCCGGATGCCATGATCGAACTCGTCGAGCGAGCGGCCCAGTTCGCCGAGCGACAGATACGCCCACGGCACGCCCAGGCGCATCATCCACATGGCACGCGCGATATCGAAACCCGGATGACCGACGGCATGGTCGTACAGCACCTGGTAGCTTGCTTGCGTGGTCTGCAGCGCCTTGCGGTACTGCGTCGACACCATCATCAGCATGCAGTGTTCCATTTGCGCTTTGGCGATGGAAACCGGATCGCCTGTCTCACGCAGGGTAACGAGCGCATCCTTGCATTGCTGCGAGCCGGACGCGCTCCAGCCTTGGGTCCAGATACGCCGCACATGGCACGCGATCTGCGTCGCTGCAGCGACGCGCCGGTCCGGATAGGACGCGCCAAGCCTCAGCGCATCGTCGAGGCATTCCACCGAGCGAACCTGATCGTCCCAGCTCAGAACGTACGAGAGACCGAGCAGCGCGCGCAGTTGCACTTCGATCTTGCCAAGTTGCGTAGCCTGTTCGTGCAGCGCCCGGTATGCGTTGAGCGCTTGCCGATCATGGGCGGCCGCGTACAGCGCCGCGCGCGCTTCGGCAAACTCGATGCGCCGCAATGCGCGTAATTCAGCGGGTAAGCGCGCGAGCAGCGTATCGGCCTGATCGAGCATGGCGAGCGCTTCGCGATAGGCACAGCGAACCTTGGCGGTCTGCAAGGCGATGCGCAGATAGTCGAGCGCCTTGTCCCATTGCTGTGCATCGGCAAAATGCCAGCAGAGCTGCGCGGCGAGACTGCCGCGCTGTTCCGCGGCAAACAGCTTCTCGAGATGCTCGCCAATCAGCCGGTGCGACCTGGAGCGCCGCGTCAGTCCCTGGCGGTCATAGAAAACGCTGCGAACCAGTGCATGCGTAAAGCTGAACGACTGCGCGCTCGCGCCATCGGCCAGGCTCCAGATGCTGGCGCGGCGAACGAACTGGCCGTGACGGGCGAGGCCGTCACACAGATCCTCGAACGCCTCGACGGTCATCGCAGCCGCTTCGGCCGTTGTCGCCGACGCAAACGTCAATCCCGCCACGCTCGCCGCCTCGAGCGCGCGCTGGACCTCGGGAGCCAGCCGCCGGATCCGCATTTCGATGACCTGCGCGATCGTGCGCGGAAGCGCCTCGCGCAACCGTGCGGCGCTCGCCGTCTGATGCCAGCCGTCGGATGTTTTGGCCACCAGCCCCTGCTCGCAAAGATGGTCGAGAATGGCCTGCATGAACAGCGGATTGCCGCCTGAGCGTTCGGCGAGCAGATGCGCCAGCTCCTCGTCGAGCGGGTTCAGGCTCGCGCCGTGCATGAGCCACGCGCCGATCGAATCGGGCTCGAGCGGCGTCAGCTCAATGACTTCACACGCGCCGCGAATGAGGAGCGTGTGGCTTAGCTTCATCACGGGATGCTGGACGGAAGCGGCGTCGTCGCTGCGGTAAGTGACAACCAGCATCAGCCGCAGCGAGCCCTCGAGCTGGGCAAGCGCGCAGAGCATGTCGATGGTCGAAAGATCCGCCCACTGCAGATCGTCCAGCACGAGCAACAGCGGACGATCGCGCGCCAGCGCCTGCAGCAGGTCGCAGATTTCGCGCAGCATGCGCTCACGCTGCGCGCCGATCGTCTGTGCGAACAACGACTCACGGAGGGCCGCCGGCACCAACGCCGGCATCAGGACGGCCCAGGTGGGCGCAATCGAGACGAGGGCCGCCCTGACCTGTTCGCCGCCTGGCCCACGGCAGAGACGGCCGAGCGCTTCGAGCACCGGATAGTACGGCTCGGCGCCGCCGTAGCCTTCGACACACCCTCCTCCCAATACCCGCGTGTGTCCATGTGGCGCCTCGGCAAGGAACTCGTCGACGAGCGCCGTCTTGCCGATACCCGCCTCGCCCGTGATGAACACGATTTGCCGCGCGCCCGCCTGCGCACGTCGCTGTGCGGCCAGCAATACCTCGAGTTGCGGCGCGCGTCCCACGAAACGTTCCGCTCTGCGCGCAAACAAGCCTGACGGACCGCCTGCGGCACGACCATCGACCGGCGCGATGAAACGATAACCGCGCGCACGGAGCGTTTCGACGTAGCGCGGTTGTTCCGCATCGTCGCCAAGGGCACGGCGGATCGCCGCGACGTGTCCCTTGAGCACTTCGGGCTGCACATGCACGTCGGGCCATACCGCTTCGAGCAGTACATCCGGGGACATCAACTGCTGTGGATGCTCCACAAGATGACGCAACACAGCGAAGGTTTTAGGCGGAAGATCGATCCGGGTAGCGGATTGCGCGGGGCTCAGGCGCCACAGGCACTGATTCGACAAATCGAGCTGAAAACCGGAAAACTGGAGCGACGTGCGGATGCGAAAGTTGGGATTCAAACCGGAAAACTCCTCGGCATCTGGATCAAACCAAGGCGGGTAGCGAGCGTGACCGCCTCGGTCCGGTTTCTGACCGACAGCTTCGTATAGAGATGCTTGGCATGCGATTTTACGGTTTCGGGTGCGATGCAAAGCTCGACCGCGATCTGCTTGTTGGACAGCCCTCGCCCCATCAGGTCGACAATCAGGCGCTCGCGCTCGCTGAGTCCCGCGGCTGCGTTCGGACGGCGTGCCGCGAATGGTTCAATGGCTTCTTCGCGCCCACCACGTTGCCGGTGCACCAGCAGCAGCCTCGCATACGGCAACAGTTCGAGCGCGTCGCCCGCTGGAACGATCCGCCGTTGCACGATCGCCTCGATCAGTTCGGCGACGCGCACGCTGCAATCGACGAGCGTTTGATGCAGGCCGACGGATGGCGCGAGCTTGAGCAGATTGACCAGCACCTCGACCGCTTCGCCGCGTTGCCCGCTCACGAGCAGGGCCTCGACAAGCAATAGCGCGACGGGCACCGCCGCATAGAGAGCGCCGCGCCGTACCGTGTCGAAATGAACCTGCCGCAACGCGGCAATATCGACGGTGCCAGACGGGCCTGCCAAAGCGATGCGTGTCCGTGCGAGCGTATGAAAACGCGCGATTTCGAAGGCGGCATGCCTGCCCTGGTTGCCGCTCATGCCGATGGCTCGCTGTTCACGTGCGAGTCCTGCGAGGCGCTCCAGACATTGCACAGCCTGCTCGATGCGCCCACAGTCCGCCTCGATCTCGACCTGGTGCGCGAGGCTCGCGGCCTGCAGCCGCGGCCAGCCACGCCGCTCGCCGAGCGCCTCGGCCTCGCTGAGCACCACCAGCGCCCTTCTGGGTTGCCCGCGGCTTGCGGCAATGCGCGCGAGCAGCAGATGCGTCCGTAGCGCGCCTTCGAGCGTGCAGCATTGGCGGATGTCGGCCATGCGCGCGGCGATCAGCGCCTCGGCTTCGTCCACCTGCCCCTGCTCGTAGAGTACTTGCGCGATGATGGAGACGGGAAACGCATCGGCCGGAACCTGGGTGCCGAGCAAGCGCCGGCCGGTCTCGAGCGCGTCGGCCGCCAACAGGCGCGCGGCGTTGAAACGCATCTGATCGAAAGCGACAGCGGCATCCAAGGCCAGATCGAACAGCGCGGAGACAGCCTGCATCGGGCTCGGGCGGTCGTCCAGCTTGACGCGCTCCACCGCGTAGAAGCTCTCCACGTCGCCGCGCCGCCAGTAGACGCTGCGGCACACGGTCGACGCGACGTGCGCAGTCCGCGCACTCGCGCCTTGCCCGAGCGTGGACAAGGCGACGGGCAAGGCGGCCACTTCATCGTCCTGCAACACGAGCGCCACCGCCCGCAGCGCGGCAATCTCGCAGTGGAGTGCTTTCGTCACGGTTACCGACAACCGGTTCGCCTGCTGTTCGAGCAGGTCTGCGACGGCCAGCGCCTCGCGGGAATCGAAGCGCATGACAGCCTGCCACGCCCGTTCGATATCGAGCCTGATTTTCGCAAAGCCGGCGCCGACCTGGGCGCCGCTAGCCCGAGCCATCCGCAGAGCAACCGCAGCGCCGCCGGCGAACGGGAACGGTCCAGGCGCACCCGGACGCCGCACGCCCGGCTCGGGAGGAACACGCGGGATCGCCGCCCCTCTGGGTGCCTGGTCGGATTTCAAAAAGCTTTCGATCGCAACGAAATCGTTCATGTCAGGCTCCGTCTGGACACCGGGTCGTTGCAACCGCACAACGAGGGAAGATGTCGCCCAGACTAAACCGGGCACCGCTACGAAGCGTGATGATTCGGTTATTTTTCGGTAATGGTCGGGTCGTGACCAGGTCTATACGGGACTTCGCGGGACTTCGACGGACAACCCAGGCGGAGAAGAACGGCAGACGCCGCTATTCATCTGCAGGAATGCCTGCTGTCACGGAACGTCCCGCCCGGCGGCATGGCTGGGCGAATCGTCGGGCGACCTGGCGCCGCGCATCCGCGCTCGCCAGGCGTTGGGCGGCTCGCCGATCATGCGCTTGAAGACCGCGGTGAAATGCGCATGCGAGCTGAAGCCGCAACTGAGCGCCACGTTGAGCACGCTGAACTCCGATGAGCGCAGCAGCATCTGCGCATGTTCGAGCCGCCGTCTTAGCAGGTAAGTGTGTGGCGAATAGCCGGTGGTCGAGCGAAACTGAGCGGCGAAGTGCATCCGCGTCAGTCCGGTGCTGGCCGCCACTTCGGCAAGTCCGATCGGATTGGCGAGATTGGCTTCGATGAAATCGATCGCCCGGCGCAGGCGCCACCTCGGCAGCGACGCGCCCCGCGAAGCCGGCCACGCCGGCGCGGCATCCGTGCGCCGCGCCAGCAGACGGGCAACGATCGCATCGCAAATGCTGTCCGCGTACATGCGGCCGAACGTATCGGCGAGCGGATTCGCGTCCTGAAGCGCGAGCGCCAGCCGTTCGATCGCGACATCGCGAAAGATGTGCGGATCCTGGTCCGAGAGATCGGGCCGCACGAGCTGCCCCTCGGCTTCGTCATAACGCCGCGACAACAGGTCCGGTGAAATGAACAAATGCATCACGCGGCACGGCGACGAATAAATGGCCTTGACGCTTTCGCCGGGTTTGGTGATCTGGATCGAACCGGGCATCACGGGCCCATCGCAGAGGATCTTGCCGTCGTGCTGGAATTTCAGCGTGGTGGCAGTCAGGGCGATGCCGACCGTATAGAAGCGCGCGTCGCCGACGCTCGACACTTCGCGCAATTCGTGCGATTCGCCCGCATCCTCGCTCCAGCTCCCGGCGAGAATGCGCTCCGCGGCAGCCCCATCGACTGCGGAAAACGGCGGGCAGCGCCAACGCTCCTCAACCCGCACGATCGAACTGGCGCTCGCACACAAGGGGGCGCGGAACCCGCTCACAGCATCCGGACAGGCCGCTGGGAAAACGCTGGCCGCGTCCTGTGTCTGTCTCGCCATGGTGTCACTCCGTCTTGATTGGTGAGCATCATGCGCGAGACTACCGCTTCTCCGGTATCCCCCCAATGGGTGAAACGGCACCAGGCGAGCGCGCCTGCTTCCCCTCAGGCTTTGAGGCTGCGGCGTGGCTTGATGGCGCCCGCGGGATGATTCTTCGCAATGGTCGAGCGCAGCGCCGAGTAGGCCGGCGCGACCATCGGATAGTCGGCGGGCAGGCCCCATTTAGTCCGGTATTGGTCGGGCGTCATCCCGTAGCGGTGCTGGAGATGGCGTTTGAGCGACTTCAGTTTGCGGCCGTCCTCCAGGCAGACCAGGTAGTCGGGCTGGATCGATTCGTCGATCGGCACCGCCGCCCCGGCATGCGGACGCGCTTCCTCGCACGGGTCGAGCAGCGCGGCCAGCGCGGCGTGGGTACTCGAAATGAAGGCGGGCAGATCGGCCGCCGGCAGCGGATTGCACGAGACGAAGCTCGCCACGATCTCGGCGGTCAGTTCGATCAGATCGGGGCGCTCCGTCACAGGCGGCCTCGCGAGCTCATAGGCCCTGCGTTACTGGGTGGATTGCCCGAAAGCAGCGGGCGGATTCGCGCGGCGCCATAAGCTTGTCTCACTCTCAGGTGGGATACCCGATCAAAGTAGCGGCGTGCCCTGTACGGGTCAATCCCCCGAATGGGGGCGAACCCGGGCGCCGGGTTAGAGATGCATGCCATGGAGCGCCTGCATGCCGCGGGCAAGCCATGCAGCAAGGCCGTGCGGGGTCGGCGGCAGGTCCTTGGGCGGCTCCATCAACGCCTGTCCGCGCTGCTCGCGCTCCGCGAGCTTGGCGGCGAGTACATGCGTGAGTTCGGGATGCCGCTTGAGTAACGAGGCGATCGCCGCTCCGGGCAGTTCATAGACAATCGCGTAGGTCTTCGCCGAGAGATCTGCGCCGACCGCCACACCCGCGATGGGTCCGCTTTCGCCGAAATATTCGCACGGTGAGAAGCGCATGACGTCCACGGTCTCGCCATCATGCCGGGTTGCCGCATTGATCACGCCGTAGCCGATCAGCGTAATCGCGGCCGGCACTTCGCCGGCCCGCAGCAGCATCTCGCCCGGCGCAAGCTCGCGAACCTGCAGCGCGCTCGCGAGCTGTTCCTTTTGTTCGCGCGAGAGCAGGCCGAAGATGCCGATGCTGTCGATCAGACGGCGTCCGACCGAGCGCTCGCCCGAAGCGTCGGCGTCATCGGCTGCAGTGCGGAACAGCGACAGGGCTTCGAGGTGCCGATGCGCCGCATCGAAGAAGACGTTGAGCGTGTCCTCGGTACTGTGGCCGCCCGAGACGAAGAACGACACTTCATAATCGGTTGCCTGCCAGCCGACCGACTTCGTGACCACACTTGCGGGCCGCGCGGCGTCGATGCCGATGCACGAATCGATCGCCAGCCGCAACGCCGACACCACCGACGACGGGCGGTGCGCCGGGTCCGCCTGAAACCGCACCACGGTGGCATGCGCGCCGGCCGGGACACTCGCGTTGACGACCTTCGACTTCGCGATCGCCGAGTTAGGCACGACGATCAGGTCGTAGTTGCCCTTGAGCACGTGCGTGGCACGCCACGTCACTTCGCGCACCGAGCCTTCCGAGCCGTCGTCGAGCACGATGTGGTCGCCGACGCGATATGGCGTGGTCGTATTGATCACGAGGCCGGAAAACAGGTCGGCAAGCGTGCTCTGCAACGCCAGGCCCAGCACGATCGCGACTGCGCCCGAAGTGGCCAGCACCCCTTTGAGCGGAATATCGAACACATCGGTGACGATGGCGACCGCGGCCGTCAGGTATGCCACGACTTCTGCGACGTCGAGCGTAAAGCGCTCCTGGCGCGTACGGTCGTTGATCGTGTAGTAGAGCCGCACCACCGTCATGGTGGTGGATGCCGCCAGCAGCCACCAGACAATCTGCACCGCGCCGCGTGCGAAGCGGTACTCGGCGGAGGCGTCGGGATCGGGCGTCTGCGTCGGCGTCATATGCGCGTGCAGCATCGCAACCGTCAGCGCGGCGAACGCGAGGCAGCGCAATACGGTACGCGGCCCCATGAAGCGCATGCGCGCGCCTACCAGCAGCACGACAAGATTGAGCGCGACCGCGGCGACCGGAAGCAGCAACGGCTCGAGCGGTTGCGGCAACATCTAGTGCGCCTCGCTCGCTGCCAGCGGCGGCACGGGTGGCCGGGTCGGCAGGTCGTCGCTGCGATAGCCGCCGCCCAGCGCCCTCGTCAGGACGATTTCCGCCTCGAGCTCGTCGCCGCTCAGTTGCAGCAGCGCGATCTGCCCTTCGATGACGGGCGCCCTCGCCTGCATGGCGGCCGTGCGGTCGGCAAGGCCGCGCTGATACTGCGCCTCGGTGCTATCGCTCGTGACGCGGATGGCGTCGATCCGCTCGCGCTGCAATTGCGCGCGATGGTCGAGATCGTCGATCTCGCTGCCGGTTTGCGCGACCTCGCGGACCGCGTTGAGCACTGCTTCGTTGTACTGCTCGATCAGCGTGTTGCTGGCGGTCCGCGCGCCATGCAGGCTCGCGTTCAGACGGCCGCCGTCGAAGATCGGCAGATAGAGCCCCGGAATGATGTTGATCTGCTCGGCCGAATGGGTGAACAGGTCGCGCATGCGCAGCGCGTTGAAGCCGAAGAACACGGTGATGTCGAAGCTCGGGTAGAACGCTGCCCTGGACGCATCGATCCGGTCGAACGAGGCCTCGACGAGCCAGCGCATGGCCTGCAAGTCGGGCCGGCGGCTGAGAAGCTCGAAGGACAGCGTGGACGGCAGGCCGACCGAGGGCGCCGGCAATGCCACCGGCGCGATTGGCGGCAGATCGTCCGCGCCTGCGCCCAGCAACGCCCGCAAGGCCTCGCGGGTCTGAACGATCTGTTCCTGTGCCGAAGCGATCTGCTGGTCGAGCGCGAGCAGTTGCGAGCGCGCCTTGGCCGATTGCGTCAGCGCCTCCAGCCCCCGCTCGTGGCGCGCGGTTCGAGTATCCAGTTCGAACGCGTCGACGGCGCGTAATTGCTGTAGCAGGTCAAGGCTCGCGTAGACGATCTGGATCTGGTAGTAAAGCTGCGCGACGCCTGTCGACACCTCCAGCTCCGCCTGCGCCGCCTCGGCGCGCCGCGCGTTCTGCTCGCCGAGCGCCGCACGCACGAGGTCGCGTTGCTTGCCCCACAGATCGACATCGTAGTGGGCGTCCACGCCGACCAGCCCGGTCCAGTACCAGGGGCCATACGCGCCGATCGCAGGATCGTGCGTGGCATAGGCGCTGAGGAATCCGTGGCCGGACACGTGCTCGCGATCGGCAGCGGCAACCCCCGAAACCTGCAGATCGGAGCCGGCGCGGGCCAGTTCGACCTGGGCATGTGCCTGCGAGACGTGCTCACGCGCGATTGCCAGCGTCGGTGCGTGCTTGAGCGCGCGGTCGATCAGCGCTTCAAGCTGCGGGTCGTGATAGTGCTCCCACCAGCGCGCAGACGGCCAGCCTTCGCTGGCGAGGTGGATATCGTCGGCAAGACGGATCTGTTCGGGTGGGATCAGGGCCGCGGGCGGACTGTCGTGATGAATCATCGCGCAGGCTGCGAGGCCTGAACAGATCGGCAGCAGCGCGAGCCAGCGGCGGACCAGGCGCACCACTGACCGGCGCTTAGCTGCACCGGTCGCGGTTTGCGTCAACGGACAATGATCGGCGCGCATCACACTATCCTTGTACGGCATCGGCCGGTCGCACCGAAGTCAGTTCGTCTGTCGACCATTGCGGCAAGCCCAAAAGCGCCGTGTCGATACGCGTGGCCCACTCCAGCAGCGCAGCGGCGCGCTCGCCGCCCTCCGCGCTTCGCGCCGCACCCGCCAGCTTCTTCATATCCAGCGGCAGCGGCGGCACCGCGAGCGGCGGCTCGCTCGACAACTGCTGCGCATATCGCTCGAGCGACTCGCCGAGGTTGCGCTGCAATGCATCGCACGCTTGCCTCAAATCCGCTCCAGTTGCCCCGGCGCGTTGAATATCGAACATCGCCTCGTCATGGAAGGCGTTGCTCGCCAGCAGAATCGAGCGGCTCTGCGCGAGTACCGTTTGCGCTAGCAGCGTGACGCGCGCGGCCTCACCTTCGCGCCAGTCGGGTTCGAGCGCGACCCGTGCGAGCATCGCTTCGCAATCGGCCAGCATGGCCCAGGCAGTCGACGACTGCGGCGACGGCGCCGCCGCGGCGCCGGCGTCAATCGCCTGTGCATGGCCGCGCGCGACGCCCGCAATAGCACGAAGGACCTTGGATAGTTGCTGGCGCAGCGCGTCGGCCTCGCCTTCCGGCCACACCGACATCTGGATGAAAGTCGCCACACCCACGCCGAGCAGAATCCCCACCAGCCGGTCGCGAATTTCCGTGAGATCGGACGGCGGCGCGAACTGCTCCAGCAAGGCCAGTGCAAACGTGAACATGATCTGCACGCCGGCATAGCTGATCCGCTCGGAACCGGCCGACACCCATGCCCCCAGCGCGATCACGGGCAAGCTCATCAGCAGCAGCCCCGTCACGCTTTCCAGTTGCGGAATGACGAACGCAACCATGAACAGCGCGAGACCACTGGCAACCAGCGCGCCGCAGATACGCAGCAGACCGTGCCGGCTCGATGCCCCGAGACTGGGCAGCGCAACGATAAGGCAGGTCAGCATGATCGTGTGAATGCCGGGCCAGTTGACCGCGTTGTAGAACACATAGCAGATCAGTACCGACAGCAGCGTGCGCAGCGCGAAGCGGGCGTAGCGCGGGTTGGCGAAGGTATCCGCGGGCAGCAGCGCAGCCGGAGCGGGTGGCGGCGTGTTTGCGTGGGCCGCCTGGGTGCTGGTTGCGTCGGCGAGCGCGTCGATGACTCGCTGCATCGCAACGACTGCGGGAAGCGACGCCGCGTCGTCATCCCGCTGCGTCGCGGCGCGGCGCGGCAACGGCAGGTCTTCGGCAATGGCGAGATCCAGCGCCGCGACTTCGCGCTGAACACCGCGGATCGCGGCCATCCCGGCTTCGCCCGGCGCTTGCGCGGCGGCGGGCAGTGTGGCCGCCGCTTCGTAGAGCCGCGACACGGCGGTGACGCAGGCCAGCAGCGCCGCGGCCGCAGGTTCGCTGTAGCGCTTGCGCATCGTCGAGAAGCGCAGCAGTTTCTGCAACGACAACGCGCCCTGCTGCAGATCGTTTGGATTCAGCACGGGCAGCGCAGCGGCGTCGGTTGGATCGGCCAATGCGGCAAGACGCGCCTGCACCGCGGCGAGTTGCCGGTGCATCGCTGCCCGCAGTTGCTGCTCGGGCTCGGCGGGCAACAGAAGCGTATTGATGATCAGCGCCACGACAACCGGATAGTTGACCGCCGACCATACCCACAGGCAACTGCGCACCAGTGCTTCCGCGTTATCGGTCAGATCGGCAAAGCTCTGCGCATAGATCACAATCAGCGCGATGAGAAAGAAAACCAGGCCGAACTTCGTGACGGCCCTTAGCAGATAAGCACAGCAGAAAAATACCGCGCTCGCGACGGCGATGCGCAACAGCGGATAGTCGAAGGTCAACATATAAAGCACGATCACACCGGCAATCGCGCAGGTCGAACCAATCACGAGGTTCAGCGCGATCACGCGCGACAACACCACGTTCGATTGCGTGACGAAGAACACGGCAATCAACGAAACGGCCAACTCGGGCACCTGCAGCGTCATCGACGCGACCATCACAATGGCGCTGCCCAGCACGCACCGCATCGTCACATTGCCGCGTCCGGGAAACGCCGCCAGTTCGCGCTGCAGGAACGCCGCGAAACGCGCCAGCGGGCGCGGCAAGGCGAGTTCGCGCCGCAGGCTCGCGGGCGTGCTCATAGCTGTGCTCCGCTCGCGGCGACCGTATCGTGCTCGCGAGGATGCAACACCGCCACCGCCGATGTGCCGAGCCTGAACAGCCGCGGATCGGGATGGTCGACCAGGATCTTCACCGGAAAACGCTGCGCGACGTGAACCCAGTTGATGCTGCGCTGAATGTTCGGCAGGCCGTTCGCCGTGGCGCCGCCATCCTGCGGATCGACGCCATAGCCGACCGAGTCCACCGAGCCGCTAAAGCGAATCCCGGTGTCGCTCATCAGGTACAGCGTCGCGCGCGTGCCGGGCCCGATAGTGCCGAGTTCGTTCTCGCGGAAATTCGCAATCACGTACCAGTGCCGCGTATCGATCAGCGTGAAGACCGGCTTTTGCGCGGAGACGAACTGCCCGACCTGGGTGCGCAGGTCCACGACGCGCCCGTCGAATGGCGCGCGCACCGTCGCGTACTCGAGATTGAGCTGCGCCGTGGCGATTTCGGCCTGCAACACCGCCCGTTGCGCCACCAGCGCATCGACGCCGCTGACCGCCGCCTCTGCCTCGCGCGCCTGCGCCTCGGCCGTGGCCAGTTCCGCGAGCGCCGAGCGCTGCGCGGTTCGCGCGCGGTCGAGGTCGTCAGCGGAAACATATCCCTTGCCGATCAGCGGCTCCATTCTCGCGAGCGTATCGCTGGCCTGTTTCGCCGCCGCCTGGGCGCGCGCGACGGCCGACTTCGCGGCCGTCGCACCGTAGCTCTGCGCGTTCACACTGCGCTGCGTCAGCGGAATCTGCGCATCGAGCTGCACGAGCGCGGCCCGTGCCCGCATCAACGCGTATTGATACTGACGTGGATCGATTTCAAACAGCAGATCGCCCTGCTTGACGGACTGATTGTCGCGCACGGCCAGGTTGACGATCTTGCCGCTCACTTCGGGCGACACGCCGATCGTGTCCGCGTAGGCATAAGCGTCGTCGGTCCGCGGCGCCGTGTCGACGCTCCAGATCACCGCAATCGACGCGACCACTGCCAGCACGATCAGCAGGATCGCCGGCCAGGTTCGGGGTTGAGGCTTCGTTGTAACGGAGCTGTTTGCCGCGGTCGTGTTAGAACTCATGTTCGCACCGTCTGTCACAGGTTGAAGCCAACGGCCCAGAGCACAATCGCAAAGAGCAAGGTCAGCGCGGGATAGACGATCGCTGGCGGCGTCAGCCAGTTGCCGACGCCACGGCGGTACGACAACACGTGCACGACAGCCGTCAGCACCGTGCCCCCCACCACGCAGAACAGCCAGTCCGGGAAATACGCGCCGAGAACCCCGACCGAAGGCGATCCCGAGCACGCCGTCAGCAGCGCGCACATCAACAGGCTCAACGCCGCTTCACACCGGCGCGCCGTCCCCTTCCGCATGGGTGCGGGTTCGGCTGAGCCGACAGTGGAGGCGCGCCTGAGCGCGTGCGGGACGCTCGTGGCCGAGCGCATGCGTAAACCGGAACGTGTAGTCAGCATCAGCGCGTCAGGTTCACTTTCGCCAGATCGATCAGAGACTGGCCACGGCCGTCCATCACCGACTTCATCATGAACAGACCGAAATGCCAGGCTTCGTCGATGGTGGTTTTCGGCGGCATGATGAGCTCCTGGCGCGCGCTGACGACGTCGACGAGCGCCGGCCCCTTGTGCGCGAAGGCCGCGGCCAGGCCCGCTTCGAGGTCCTGCGGCTTCTCGACGCGAATGCCCTTGACGCCGATCGCCTCAGCCATGTTCGCGAAGTTGGGATTGGTCAGGTCGCAACCGGTGTCGAGGAAACCCGACGCGCGCATTTCGATTTCGACGAAGCCAAGCGTGCCGTTGTTCAGGACAATGACTTTCACCGGCAAGCCGGCCTGAACCAGCGTGAGGAATTCGCCCATCATCATGGCAAAGCCGCCGTCGCCGGACATCGACACCACCTGGCGCCCCGGAAACGCGGCCTGCGCGCCGATCGCATGCAGCATCGCGTTGGCCATCGAGCCGTGGTTGAACGAGCCGATCAGCCTGCGCTTGCCGTTCAGCTTCAGATAGCGCGCGGTCCACGCGATCGGCGTACCGACGTCGCAGGTGAAAATCGCGTCGTCCGCGGCGAGCTGGCTGACGAGGCGCGTGACGTACTGCGGATGAATCGTCGTGCTCGACGGATTGCTTTCGGCCAGCGCATCCAGATCCTTGCGGGCGGTGGCGTAGTGTTCGAGCGCGCTGTCGAGATGCGACGTATCGGTCTTTTCGTTGAGCACCGGCAGCAACGCGGCGAGTGTGTCCTTCACGGTGCCGAGCAGACCGAGATCGAGCGAGCAGCGGTTGCCGAGCGCTTCGGGGCGCACGTCGATCTGGGCCACCTTGGCGTTCTCCGGATAGAACTGCCGGTACGGAAAATCCGTGCCCAGCAGCAACAGCATGTCGCACGCCTTCATCGCGGCGTAGCCCGAGGCGAAGCCAACCATGCCTGTCATGCCGACGTCGTATGGGTTGTCGTACTCGAGGTACTCCTTGCCGCGCAGCGAATGCACGATCGGCGCCTTGAGCCGTTTGGCCAACTCCACGACCTCGTCGTGGGCACCGGCGCAACCGGCGCCGCACATCAGCGTGACCCGCGACGCCGCATGCAGCATGCCGGCGAGGCAGGCGATGTCGTCGTCGTTCGGGCGCAGCACCGGCGCGGCCGTGGGCACGATCCATTGCGGCACTTCGGCGATCGAGGGCGACAGCGCCACGTTGCCCGGAATCACGACGACTGCCACGCCGCGGCGCGCCACTGCGACCCGCATCGCGCGAGTCAGGATTTGCGGCAGTTGCGCGGCGTTCGACACCAGCTCGACATAGTGGCTGCACTCCTTGAAGAGAGTCTCGGGATGCGTGGCCTGGAAATAGTCGATACCGATTTCGCTGCTCGGAATATGCGCGGCGATCGCCAGCACCGGCACGCCGCTGCGTTGGCAATCGAACAGCCCGTTGATCAGGTGCAGATTGCCCGGTCCGCAACTGCCCGCGCACACCGCGAGCTGACCGGTCAGGTGCGCTTCGGCACCGGCGGCGAATGCCGCGCCCTCTTCGTGGCGGACGTGAATCCAGTCTATCTTGCCGGAGCGGCGCAGCGAATCCGAGACGCCGTTCAGCGAATCGCCGACGACGCCGAAGATGCGTTTGACGCCGGCATGTTCGAGCGTCGCCACCAGATAGTCAGCTGCGGTAGTCATGCAGTACCTCCGTCCGGATAGATGAATGCAGATACGCGATGGGCTGGGCACCCAGACCGGCGTGCCGCGTGCGTGAGGTGATAGTGCCGCGCCTCGTCTGGCGACGCTGTTCAAATCGCACGGGCCGCTAGCGATTCAGCACGGTGTGGAGTTCTGCTGCAATGCAAGCAAACTGGTAAGTTCCGAAACGATCGGCTCGATTGCGTCAGTAGAATGCATATCCGATGCCGCGCGAATCAACCTCATAGGAGAAGAAGATTAAATCGCAAGCTCGATTATTTTTAGTTTCGCTCCGGCACATCCAGCACGAAATCATTTATTAGTCGAGTTATGGGTCAAACCTCGCTGGGGTTTTTCGCTCCAGTCGCGCTCGCGCACCGGCGCGGCCTTCGAGGCCAACGCCGGCAACTGCTGTCCGTCTCTGTTCTGCAACCTCTCCTTATGAGCGCCAGACTTCTTTTAACCGGCCGAACTCCGCAGGTCGTGTATAGGACCGGTACAGCTCCCCCACGGTGCCAAAAGCCAGTGCAGGCTTGAGCGTTGCGCCGGGCAGCGCCTGGGTAATCCAGTCGTAGGCATTCATATCGCGCTGCTCGGCGTGCACGGCGTCGGTCAGCGCGATCAACGCCTTATCGGCCGAGTGACTGCCGAGGTCCACGAAGCAACTCTCGAACGGGTGTTTCGCTGTGATCATGGGGCGCAAATCGGTGGCTCGGTTGCTCACATCTATCTCCTACGCGGGTTATCCCCTCCCATGTATCAGATAGATGTGACAAAGGATCGAATCGTCCGCAGGAATTCGCCGCCGCACTGAAGTACGGAGCCGCCACGTCCACGGGCGGGATCGGGCAGGCGCAGCGAGCGTTTGCCCGAAACCACACGTTGCACATGCCATATAAAATGCATATCGCATGTAAATGCTACCTGCCGGTCAACTATATTGCTGACTGAAACGAAACATTTTCCGTTTCAGCCGACCGATAATCCGTCAAGGAGATCGCCTCACCTCACCGGGCGATTTTCCAACGAATCATTAAAAATCAAAAAATTAAATCGTCTAGACCTGAAGCGCATATAAAATCGCGAGTCGAAATCCGGCCAGTCTGCGAATTTTAAGCAAAATGAATAACAGAAAGCGCCCGATCCGGCGAATCACCAGCGGAAAATCGGCGGCGAAAGCCATGTTGTTGCCGCCCACGTTACAGTCGTTTCGCGCCCAGTCGTTGCGCAGCCATCTCGCACTGGAGGCATTACGCAGCGGAGCGGGGAACGGCCATCTGCTCAGCGAACTGATCCAGGTGCTGTACCTTGCCTGGTATCTGCAGGAAGCGGGCTTCGGCTCGGCCGATTCCGCGCTCTATGCCCGCGCGGAGCAGGCGCTCGAACGCAGCGCGGCGCGCGGCAAGGCGGACGACACCTGGGGGCTGGACAACGACGAGGCGCTCGCGCTGCAACGCTTGCTGGCGCTGCACGACGAGCAGCTCCTCCTGACCCCGGTCAACGCGATGCGGGACGTGCACAAGCGCCTCGCCCGCTTTGCGCAAAGCGACCGCGCGGCGCCATGGCCCGGACTGACCGGGACGGAATGAGCTCGCGCGACGATTCGTCGAATCCCAGCGTCGTATCACGCTCGCCCACGTAGAAAGCCACGCCAAAGACGCGCCACATTCACAGCAAGGTCACGTTAAAAAAATGGCCCTGCTATCTTTCGATAACGGGGCCTAGTCCCATGTCAAGGAGTAGTCATGGAGGAGACAGGCCGATCTTAGTCTCGCCCCCGCCCCTCGCCAACCAACGGTTTGCGCTTTGCTTATCGAGCGCCGCGTCAGGTGCATTACACGCGGGGTCTGCATGGATAACCCTGCCGGCGTATATCGTTAGAACGAAAAGTCGCTTCGTGCTGCTACCATCGGTCACTAAGATGGCGGTTGAGATCCAGTTTGCCCCGGCAAGCTCGCGCGCAGCTACGCGCCACGCCCCGGCAGCCGCTACCGAAGGAGCATTTCGTTGACCAGTTTCGATCATCATCGCCGCCCGCTCGTCATCGGCATTGGCGGCACGACGCGTGCGGCATCCTCGACAGAGCGCGCACTCGGTTTCGCCCTGCGCGGCGCCGAAGCCGCCGGCGCCCGCACCCGCCTGTTCGGCGGCACCTTCCTGCATAGCCTGCCGCACTACGCCCCGGAAGATCCGCAACGCACCGACGCACAACTCGAACTGATCGAAGCCGTGCGCCAGGCCGACGCGTTGATCATCGCCACACCGGGTTATCACGGCGGCGTCTCCGGTCTCGTCAAGAACGCGCTCGACACGCTGGAAGAACTGCGGGCCGATGAGCGCCCGTACCTCGACGGCCGCGCGGTCGGCTGTATCGTCACGGCCTACGGCTGGCAAGCCGCCGGTTCGGTGCTGACCTCGCTGCGTTCGATCGTGCACGCGTTGCGTGGCTGGCCCACCCCGTTCGGCGCCGGCATCAATACACTCGAGACGCGCTTCGAAACCGTGGATAGCTGCTCCGACCCGAAGGTCGCCGGCCAGCTCGCCACGGTCGGCCAGCAGGCCGCGCAGTTCGCCTTCGCGTTCAATACGCACCTCACGCCCACGCATTTGCCCGCCGCGCCGGACGCCCGTACGCCGGAAGCCCGCAGCACCGCCAAGGTGCTGACGCTCGCGAGCTAAGCACCCCTCTCCCACGCGTTGAAGCGTCGCCGCGCCACACTGTGTGGCGCGGCGTTGCGTTGCGCTGCGTGGTCCAAGCAACAGACAGGTCTGGCGACCCGCCGGATAGTGAATCAAACGCATCCGGGGCCGCTTCAGCCGAATCCGCGAAGACCGTTCCAGGTCCGCCGTGATTTGCTTGCGACGAATGATTGGTTCACGCGCGAGGCCGCCCGGCCTACGCTTGTCCCTGCCTGCCCGCCATCCGGCCGGCACCATGCGTGGGGTTCCTTTCGCAACGCATGCGGACACGTTCATCGCTCTCACCATGAATCGACAATCTATCCAGTACAAGGGCTATCAGGTCGCTCCGGTCGCACAACGGCTGCCTAACGGGCTGTTTGCCGCCAACCTGACCATCGGCAAGACCGCTACCGATGCGAGCCGGACCCTCTCGTTCGACGCGCTCGACTATTTCTTCGACGAAGAGCATGCCGTCGCCTACGCGTTCCGCTGGGGACGCATGTGGGTCGACAGCCATCAGTAACAGCACATTCATTCCATGCTCCAGGCCCCGGCCCGCCGGGGCGCGAGCGATCTCGAAGCAAGCCCGGCCGTCATGCGAGCCGGCGACGCGCTTTAAAAGGCTGTGACAGAATAGGTAGCGCATGTGGCGGCGGCTGGTACGCTACGCGCTGCGCGCCACAACGGCGCGCGCCACCTGACTGGGCACCCGAGGAGATCTCCCGCATGACATGGACCGTCGACGAACAGTTGGCCCTGACGGCATCGGAAGCCGTGATCGCGATCCAGACCGGCCGGCTGAAAGCCACGGACTACGTCGCCACCCTGCTCGCGCGCGCGGCGGCGCTGAGTACGCTGAACGCCCTCACGGCCCTCAACATGGAAGGCGCACTCGCCGACGCCCAGCGGATCGACGCGATGACGCCGCAAGCGCGCGCGGCCTTGCCGCTCGCCGGGCTGCCGATCGTCGTCAAGGACAACATCAATACGCGCGGGTTACTCACCTCGGCGGCCACACCCGCGCTAGAAAACTTCGTGCCGCTCAATAACGCCCCGACGGTGCAGCGCCTGCTCGACGCTGGCGCGATCGTGCTCGGCAAGGCCAACATGCACGAACTGGCGTTCGGCATCACCAGCACGAACCTCGCCACACATGCCGGGACGGTGCGTAATCCGTACGACCCGGGGCTGATTCCGGGCGGCTCGTCGGGCGGCACCGCAGCGGCGATTGCCGCGCGCATCGCGCCGGCCGGACTAGGCACCGACACCGGCGGCTCCGTGCGCATTCCCGCCGCCTTGACCGGCACGGCCGGCCTGCGTCCGTCAGTCGGCGACGGCGGCGCCGAGCGGCGCTATCACGATCCCGACGCCGTGGTGCCGATCAGCCATACCCGCGATACCGTCGGGCCGATGGCGCGCAGCGTCGCGGACCTCGCGTTGCTGGACGGCGTCGTGACCGGCGCCGGGCCGTTGCCCCTGGTATCGCTGAACGGGCTGCGCGTGGGCCTGCCTGCGCCGCTCTGGGACGATCTGGAGTACGCCCTCGAAGACGTCGTGCGCGACGCGCTGAGCCGCCTCCAGGCCGCCGGCGTGGCGCTCGTGCCGGTGGAGATGAGCGGGCTGCTCGATCTGACCGCCAAGGTCGGCACAACCGCGATTCACGAGGCCCATGAAGACGTGCCCGCATGGCTCGCCGCCAACCAGGCGCCGGTCCACACGCTCGCGGAAATTGCCGCGCGCATTGCCAGCCCGGACGTGCGCGGCATCTACGACGCCATCCTCGCCGACCCTTACGCCGGCGAATACCAGACCGCGCTAACGGTCTGGCGGCCGCAGCTTCAGCAACTGTACGCGCAGACTTTCGCCGCCAACCGGCTCGATGCGCTGCTGTTCCCCACCACGCGTCTTGCCGCCGTGCCGATCGACGAGCTGGCCTGCTCGTCGGCGGTATCGATCAACGGCGGTGCGCCGATCGACGAAATGAGCGCCTTCCTGCGCAACACCGATCCGGCGAGCAACGCCGGCATTCCCGGCCTCTCGCTACCGGCCGGCATGACGGCCGAAGGGCTGCCGGTCGGACTCGAACTGGACGGGCCGCTCGGCAGCGACCGGCGGCTTCTGGCGATAGGTGTGGCGTTCGAGCAATTGCTCGGCGCACTGCCGGGGCCGACACTATGAGGGGCGCGCGCAAGGCATCACAAGCAACAGCCCGGCGTGGCGGGTTCGGGTTCGGCAGGACCGCCGCCCTCGTCGCGGTCGCAATCGTGGCGAGCAGTTGCGCGCAGCTTGCGGCCGCCGATCCGGATGCGCTGTGGAAGATCGTCGGCGGCCAGTGCGTGCCCGAGGCACGCGCCAGCGGCCGGCCGGGACAATGCACCAGCGTGAACCTGGCTGGACACTACGCGATTCTGAAGGACATCAGCGGCCGCAGTCAGCATCTGCTGATTCCGACCGAGCGCGTTACCGGCATCGAAAGTCCGAGCCTGCTCGACGCCGACGCGCCCGACTATTGGGCCGACGGTTGGAGTTCGCGCAATACAGTGGAAGCGTCGCTCAAGCAGCCGCTCAAGGCGGATCAGTTCGGATTGGAAATCAATTCTGAATTCCGCCGCTCGCAGCAGCAACTGCATATTCATATGGACTGCATGCGCACCGATATCATCGATGCGCTCGCCACCTACCGGCAGGCGCCAGTCGGCCAATGGCAGTGGCAAAGCGTCGACGGCGTGCGCTACCGGATCATGCGCGTCACCAGCCTGACGCAGGAGAACGATCCGTTTCGGATCGTCGCGCGTGACCATCAGGATGCCCAGGCGATGGCCACGCAGACGATTCTCGTGACCGGCGCCGGGCCGTCTGCCGATCAGGACGGCTGGCTCGTGCTCAATAGCGGCATGGACGTGCAGGACGGCACCGGCACCGCGGAAGGCCTGCTCGATCACGCGTGCCGACTCGCGCCGGGCTAAGCGCGATTTGGCAGAAGCTTTGCGCAACAAAATGGTTCGTCGCCGGCATGGCGGCCCGTAGGATCGCCTCTAACGCGTCCGATGGCGCCTTTATGCCCCTCTTCTGCCGATGGCGTTCTACCTCGACGATACGCAACGCAAAACCCTGGTTCGCCTAAGCACGAGTTGGACATGGCGCACCGAATGGCCGACCTGGGTGCTGATCGTCACGATTTACGGCAGTTGGTTCGGCGTCGCGAGCCACGCGCGCAATCTTGGCTTGCCGCTCACCACCGCGCTGCTGGGGCTGTTGAGCGCGTGGTACATGTCGTTGCAACACGAGTTGCTGCACGGCCACCCGACCCGCTCGCGCCTCCTGAACGGCCTGCTCGGTTTCGCGCCGCTCGCGGTCTGGTTTCCCTATGGCATCTATCGCGATCTGCATTTGCGGCATCACGACGATGTCAACCTGACCCGTCCCGAGCACGATCCGGAAAGTTACTTCGTGTCGGTCGAGGTGTGGCAACGCGCCGGCGCCGCGACCCGTGCGCTGCTGCGCTTGCGCAATACGTTCGCCGGCAGGCTGTTGGTGGGGCCGGCCTTTGCGATTGCCGCGACTGCGAGCGATGCCGTGCGCAAAGTCGCTCGCGACGACTGGCGCGATGTGCCAGTGTGGCTGGCTCATGGCGTGTCCGTCATCGCTTTCGCGTGGTGGCTGCAAGCGGTCTGCGCGATTCCGGCGTGGCTGTTCGTGCTGGGTGTCGGCTATACCGCACTGTCGTTGAGTTCGGTCCGCTCGTTTCATGAACATCGGACCGCCGATGCGGTCGAGCATCGCACCGTTCTGAATGAAGCCGGCTGGTTCTGGCGGCTGCTGTTTCTGAACAACAACTACCATCTCGTCCATCACGACTTGCCTCATGTCCCGTGGTTTGCGCTCCGGCAAGTCTATGAAGGGTTCCGCCAGCAGTACATCGAGCGCTCCGGGGGCTTTCTGGTGAGCGGTTACGGTGCATGGCTGAAGACCTATGCATTCGCTTCGGTCGCCCATCCGATACATGGCAATCTGCCGAGGAACATCCAGAGGAATCCGAATGCTTCCACCAGCTTTGCGCGTAAATTGCGGGCGAAATTGATGGCTGTTATCCGTCGAGGAGAACGCCATGAAGCTCACTCGCCCGCGACTGCCGAACACCGAACCGCGAGCCAGAACCTCTCGGCCCGGTGAGCGCACGCTGCATCAATCGTCCGCTTGCGCGTTCCCCCACAACCGCACCGAGATTGCGGCCAGCCCCGTCGCCGTCGCCAGCACGGTCACCGCAGTCCAGCCCCACTGCGCGAGCAGCATGCTACCGACGCCCGCGCCCGTCGCCATGCCGATGAACATGCCGACGAACAGCACAGCGTTGAGTCGGCTGCGGGCGAGCGGGTCGATGCCGTAGATGATCGTCTGGTGCGCGATCAGCGTGACCTGGAAGCCCAGATCGAAGCCCAGCGCGCAGAGCGCCAGCAGAACCAGTTGTGCTTTCGGCGTCAGCAGCGGTGCAAGGCCCATCGCCGCGAACGACAGCGTGGCGAGCGTTGCGCCGAGCCGCGTCACCAGTTCCGGGCCACGGCGGTCGGCAAGCCGGCCGGCAAGCGGCGCCGCAAGCGCGCCAGCCGCACCGGCGAGGCCGAACGCGCCGGCCGCCGCGCTGCCGAGGTGAAACGGCGCGCCGCGCAGCAGCATCGCGAGCGTCGACCAGAATGCGCTGAAGCCGATCGCCAATACGCCCTGCGCCAGCGCCGCGCGGCGCAGCGCGCGATGGCGCCGAAAGAGCTGCCCGAGCGAACCAAGCAACGCACCGTATGGCGTGGCAGTCGTCGGCGTGAAGCGCGGCACGCCTCGCCATAACGCGACGCCAAGCACCGTCACGCTTGCCGCCGCCACCGCGAACGTCGCGCGCCAGCCGATTAAGCCTGCAAGGCAGCCGCTCACGACACGCGACAGCAGAATCCCCAGCAGCAATCCGGTCATCACCGTGCCGACGACCTTGCCGCGATGCGCCTCGGGCGCGAGCGTCGCGGCGGCAGGCACGATGTCCTGGGCCATCGTCGCAGCAATGCCTGTCACGAAGCTCGCGACGAGCAGCAACCCGACCGACGGCGCGATCGCCGTCAGCAATAGCGCCGTGACGAGCGACGCCGCCTTGACCAGAATCACCCGGCGCCGGTCGAAGCGGTCGCCGAGCGGCGCGAGAAACAGGAGACCGAGCGCGTAGCCAAGCTGCGTCAGGGTCGGCACGAGCCCGACGAGGCGCGCGGAAGCGCCGGTATCGGCACTCAGCACGCCAAGCATCGGCTGGCTGTAATACAGCGGAGCAACGCCGAGGCCCGCGCCCGCTGCGAGCAGCAGGACGAGGCGCGGCGTCAGCACGGCGTGCACCACCGCAGCCGTGGTCGCGCACACGGCGGCGGGCTCGCGGAGACCCGGGCTCGCATCATGCGTCATAGACATTGAAGTCTCCCCAAATTCGATCAGTGACGCGAGTGTGTCGCGTTACTGAGCTTAGTGGTAGTGTCATGGGACGAACATTTGCTATACGCTTGACGCATGACCAGCATCCGTACACCCTCACCCCGCTCCGCCCGCCCCGCCACTAGCCGGCGCGCCGGACTCCCCGCCACCGGCACCGGCGACCGCCTGCAACTGATGGAAACGTTCGTGCGCATCGTCGAGGCAGGCAGCCTGTCGGCGGCGGCCGCGCAACTGGGCGCGACCCAGCCGACCGTCAGCCGCCGGCTCCAGGCGTTGGAGCAGTCGCTCGGCGTGCGGCTGTTGCAGCGTTCGACGCACGTGATGCGCCTGACCGTCGACGGCGAGCGCTGCTTCGAACGGGCCAAGGAACTGCTGGCGAACTGGGCGTCGTTCGAGGCGGATCTGCGCGGCGCGCAGGAAGAACCGGAAGGTCGGCTACGGATCACGGCGCCGCATGCGTTCGGCCAGGAGAAGTTCGTCGGCCCGCTGGCGAGCTTCGTCCAGCGCTATCCGCGTGTCACCGTCGAATGGCTGCTGCAGGACGAGGTGCGCGATTTCATCGCTGCCGGAATCGACTGCGCGATCCAGGCGGGCGAGCCGACCGATCCGTCAGTGGTGGCGATCAAGATCGCAGAAGTGCCGCGCATCGTCGTGGCGTCACCGTCCGTGCTCGACGGCGCGCCGCCACCCGAGCACGCCGCCGAACTCGCCGCGCTGCCTTGGCTCGCCTTGCGTACCTACTACCGCAACGAGGTGCGCCTGACTCACGAGCTCACCGGCGAGACGGTGCGCTTCCCGATCCGCCCACGCATCAGCACGGACAATCTGTATGCGCTTCGCAGCGCGGCGCTGCTTGGACTCGGGCTCGGCATCGGCTCAGCATGGATGTTGGCGGATGCCATCGAAAGCGGTCGTCTGATCCACCTTGCACCGCACTGGCGTGCTGCATCGCTGCCGCTCTATCTGACCTATCCGCATGCACAGTTTTATCCATCGCGACTCGTGCGCTTTGTCGAGATGATGCGCGAGGCTGTGCCGGCGATCGTCGGGTTGTAAGCATCGCGCTCGTTCCGGGTCGCTCTGATAAGCAGAACTTGAGGTCTGAAACCTGCCAAGCAAACGCGGCAACGCTTGAGCTGGCACTGCAGAACGCCCCGGACACGCCAGGCTGCCCGCAAGCTGACAACGTCCGAGCCATTCACCCCACCACGCAGATTCACCCCGATATGCCAGAATCGCACGCATGAACCGGATCGCCGCCCTCCCCATGTACAACGTGTCCGCAGCCCTGGCCGCCGAATGGCGCGCCTGGCTGCGCGACGTCCTGAACCTGGTCGACCCGCACGCCTCCATCGTCGCGCCGGGCGACGATCTGCACGCGTTCTGGCGCCGCCCTGACCTGCTGATCTCGCAGACCTGCGGTTATCCGCTCGTCAACAGCTTGCAGCACCATGTCCAACTGATCGCGACGCCGCAATTCGACGCCCCGGGCTGCACGGGCGCGGCCTATGCGAGCGTGCTGGTTACAAGAGCCGATGCGCCGTTCGGCACGCTTGCCGCCTGCCGCGGCGCACGCGCGGCCTACAACCAGGACGATTCCAATAGCGGCATGAACGTGTTTCGTCACGCGGTCGCGCCGCTAGCGCAGGATGGACGATTTTTCGGCGAGGTGATACGCACCGGTTCGCATCTCGGCTCATTGCGAGCCGTGGCCGACAACCTTGCCGATGTCGCGTCGATCGATTGCGTCACCTTTGCGTTCGTGCGTGACGAACTGCCCGAGCTCGCGCAACGGGTGCGCGAAATCGGCAGGACTGCATCGTCGCCGGGTTTGCCGCTGATTGCCGCGCATGACGTGCCACACGATCTGATCGAGTCATTGCGCGCGGCGTTGGATGCGGCGCCGGCCGCACACCCGGAACGGGCGGCACGACTGCGCCTGAAGGGGTTTTCGAGCTTGTCGTTCGACGACTATGCCCGCATCGCAGAACTGGAAAACGAGGCGCGAGCCTTGGGCTATCCGCGCCTCGCCTGAACTGAACTGAAGCAAACCGACACAGCTTTGCTCACTCAACCGACGTCGAGCACCAACAGTTGTGCGCCGTCGGTCACCTGATCGCCCACCGCATAGAGCACTTCCGACACCGTGCCGGCCGCCGGTGCGCCGATGGTGTGCTCCATCTTCATGGCTTCCATGACGATCAAGGGCGTGCCTTTCTCGACCACGGTTCCCGGCTCCACCAGCACGGCGATCACCTTGCCGGGCATCGGCGCGGTGAGGCGCCCTTCGCCATGCTCCGCATCCGCGGCATGGGCAAGCAGGTTTTGCCATTCGAAGGCCAGCGCAGCGCCCAGGCAGAACACATGAAACACGTCGCCGTCGACAAACACCCGTCCCGTCACGTGCGAATCGCCGAGCGTCGCGCCGAATTCATGCGCACCGGCGCCGCGCCACCAGCTAAAGCCATCGCGCTGGCCACCGAATTCCAGCGTCTGCGCTGCGCCATCGCGAGCGAAGATGGCCGCAAACGCGGATTCGTCTTCGAGGTTGCGCCACGTGAGCGTTTGCGTATAGCCGCCGTTGAGCCGCCAATGCGACAACGCATCCCACGGCGACGCGCCATGCGCCGTGCCGCCTTCGCGCGTGAGCAAGGCCGCACAGGCCAGCGCCAGCGCTTCGCGGAACGGCTTCTGCATTGGCGCAAACAACGCAGCGTGATGCCGCTCGATCAACCCGGTATCGAGATCGCCGCTCGAAAACGGCTCGCTCGTCACGATGCGCTGCAGGAATTCGACGTTGGTATGCGGGCCGACCACCTCGCAGGCGCGCAAGGCACGGCTCATCCGCGCCAGCGCTTCGGCGCGCGTCGCGCCGTGAACGATCAGCTTGGCGATCATCGGATCGTAGAACGGCGTAATCGTATCGCCTTCGCGCACGCCGCTATCGATGCGTACCGCAGCGCGCAAACCCGGCACCCCGGCCGCACCGACCGTGAACTCGACGCCTTGCGGCATGCGCAGATGCTTGAGCGTGCCCGTCGACGGCAGGAAGCCGCGCGCCGGATGTTCGGCATAGATACGCGCCTCGATCGCATGCCCTTCGAGTTTCAGTTGTGCCTGCGTGAGCGGCAACGGCTCGCCGCAAGCCACGCGCAACTGCCATTCCACCAGATCGAGCCCCGTCACCATTTCGGTGACCGGATGCTCGACCTGCAAGCGCGTGTTCATCTCCATGAAGTAGAAGTCGCTGGCGCCGGTCATGATGAACTCGACCGTGCCCGCGCCGACGTAATTCACCGCGCGCGCCGCAGCTACTGCCGCCTCGCCCATCTCACGACGCAACTCGGCGGACAGCCCCGGCGCGGGCGCTTCTTCCAGCACCTTCTGATGGCGGCGCTGGACCGAGCAATCGCGGTCGTACAGATACACCGCGCCGCCATGCTGGTCCGCAAACACCTGCACCTCGACGTGGCGCGGCCGGCTCAGATACTTTTCGATCAGCACACGGTCGTTGCCGAAGCTGCTCGCCGCTTCGCGCTTGCAAGAAGCCAGCGCCGCGGCGAAGTCTTCGCTGCGCTCGACCACGCGCATGCCCTTGCCGCCACCGCCCGCACTCGCCTTCAGCAACACCGGATAGCCCATCGCATCCGCTTCGCGTTGCAATAGCTGCCCGTCCTGAGCGTCGCCGTGATAGCCAGGCACGAGGGGTACGGCTGCGGCGTGCATCAGCGCCTTGGCGGCCGCTTTCGAGCCCATCGCCGCAATCGCTTCGACCGGCGGTCCGATAAAGACGATGCCCGCCGCTTCGCAGGCCTGCGCGAAATCTTCGTTCTCCGACAGGAAGCCGTAGCCCGGATGCACCGCCTGCGCGCCGGTGGCCTGCGCCGCCGCAATGATGCGTTCGTAGCGCAGATAGCTCTCGGCCGCCGTCGAGCCGCCGATATGCACCGCTTCATCGCATGCCGCGACGTGCTTGGCGTTAGCGTCCGCGTCGGAATAGACCGCCACGCTCGCAATGCCGAGCCGCTTGCAGGTTGCCGCGACCCGGCAGGCAATCTCGCCGCGGTTGGCGATCAGAATCTTGTTGAACATGAGGTGTCTCGCTGGAGTGTCCGGTGGAGGACTGTTGTTCTGCGGCTGGTCATGACCGGCGGCGTCAGTTGCGCCAGGCGGGCGTACGCTTTTCGAGGAACGACGCCACGCCTTCGCGGCCTTCCGCGCTCGCGCGCACGTGCGCGATACGCGCGGCCGTGTCGGTAATCAGCGCCTCGTCCAGTTCGCGCCCCGCGATATCCTGCACGAGCTGCTTGCATGCGCGCACGGCATGCGGGCCGTTGGCACAGAGCGTTTCAACCAGTTGCTGCACGGTCGCATCCAGCTTGTCTTCGCTCACCGCTTCGCTGACGAGGCCAAGGCGCAGCGCCGTGGCGCAGTCGAACAGTTCGGCGGTCGTGAAATAGCGGCGCGAAGCCTGCTCGCCGAGCGCACGAATCACGTAGGGCGCAATCGTCGCGGGAATCAGGCCGAGGCGCGCCTCGGAGAGACAGAAGCGCGCCGTATCCAGCGCGACCACGATGTCGCAGGCGCAGATCAGGCCCATGCCGCCGGCGTAGGCGTCGCCATTGACGCGCGCAATCACCGGCTTGTTGCAGCGGTAGATCGCCGACAACATCGCAGCGAGGCGCAGCGCGTCGGCACGGTTCTCCTCGTCGGAGTAACCGGCCATCTTCTTCATCCAGTTCAGGTCCGCGCCCGCGCAAAACGCCTTGCCGTTCGCCGCCAGCACGACCGCACGCACGTCGTCGCGCCCGTTCAGCGCCTCGAACGCCGCGGTCACTTCGGCAATCATCGTTTCGTTGAACGCGTTGCGCACGTCCGGTCGGTTCAGCGTAACCGTCGCCACCTGGCCGGCCACCGTCAGGCTCAAAGTTTCGTATTGCATATCGATCGGCTCCTTCGCTTCACGCCTGCCGCGTTACATTCTGAACACGCCGAAACGTGTGTCTTCGATCGGTGCGTTCATCGCGGCGGACAGCCCCAGGCCGAGCACATCGCGAGTCTGCGCCGGATCGATCACACCGTCGTCCCACAGACGCGCACTCGCATAATACGGATGCCCCTGGTGCTCGTATTGGTCGCGAATCGGCTGCTTGAATGCTTCTTCCTGCTCGGCGCTCCACGTGCCGCCCTTGGCTTCGATACCGTCGCGCTTGACCGTAGCCAGCACCGACGCAGCCTGCTCGCCGCCCATCACCGAGATGCGCGCGTTCGGCCACATCCACAGGAAGCGCGGTGAATAGGCGCGGCCGCACATGCCGTAGTTACCCGCGCCGAACGAGCCGCCGATAATGACCGTGAATTTCGGCACCTTGGCCGTGGCCACCGCGGTCACCATCTTGGCGCCGTTACGGGCGATGCCTTCGTTTTCGTACTTTCGGCCCACCATAAAGCCGGTAATGTTCTGCAGGAACACCAGCGGAATCTTGCGCTGGCAGCACAGTTCGATAAAGTGCGCGCCCTTCAGGGCCGACTCGGAAAACAGAATGCCGTTGTTGGCGATGATGCCGACCGGATGACCCCAGATATGCGCGAAACCGGTGACCAGCGTGGTGCCGTAGCGGGCCTTGAATTCGTCGAAGGCGGAATCGTCGACGATGCGCGCGATCACCTCGCGGATATCGAACGGCTTGCGCGTATCGACCGGAATCACACCGTAGATGCTCTTCGGCTCGTAGCGCGGCGGCTTCGGTTCCTGCAGCGCGACCGGCGTCTGCTTCACGCGGTTCAGGTTGCCGACGATGCTGCGCGCAATGCCGAGCGCATGCGCATCGTTTTGCGCCAGATGATCGACCACGCCCGACAGGCGCGTATGCACGTCGCCGCCACCGAGGTCTTCCGCGCTCACGACTTCGCCGGTTGCGGCCTTCACGAGCGGCGGCCCACCGAGAAAAATCGTCCCCTGGTTCTTCACGATGATCGACTCGTCGCTCATCGCCGGCACATAGGCGCCGCCCGCCGTGCACGAGCCCATGACCACCGCGATCTGCGGAATGCCGGCTGCGGACAGGTTCGCCTGGTTGTAGAAGATGCGCCCGAAGTGGTCGCGATCGGGGAACACGTCATCCTGATTCGGCAGGTTCGCGCCGCCCGAATCGACCAGGTACACGCACGGCAGATGGTTCTCGGCAGCAATCTCCTGGGCGCGCACGTGCTTCTTCACGGTGACCGGATAGTAGGTGCCGCCCTTCACGGTAGCGTCGTTGCAGACAATCACGCACTCCTGCCCGGCGATGCGGCCAATCCCGGTGATCACGCCGGCACCCGGCGCGTCGTCGTGATACATGCCGAACGCCGCCAGTTGCGACAGTTCCAGGAACGGTGTGCCCGGATCGAGCAGCTGGGCGATCCGCTCGCGCGGCAGCAGCTTGCCGCGACTCACATGCTTGTCGCGCGCGGCCTGGCCGCCGCCTAGGGCGAGCTTCTCGACTTTGGCGTGCAGGTCGGCAACCAGTGCCTCGAGCGCAGCCGCGTTATTGCGGAAATCGTCCGAGCGCGGATTCAGCTTTGTTTCGATGATCGGCATTGCGTGGCTCTCCAGTGCGCCGCTGTTCTATGCACCGCCTGGCAGCACCAGGCGGCTCGAATGGCACGAGTCGATCAGGCCGTTTCCGCAAACAGTTCGCGGCCAATCAGCATGCGGCGGATTTCGCTGGTGCCTGCGCCGATTTCATAAAGCTTTGCATCGCGCCACAGGCGGCCCACCGGATATTCGTTGATATAACCGTTGCCGCCGAGAATCTGAATCGCTTCGCCGGCCATCCACGTGGCCTTTTCCGCGGTATAGAGAATCACGCCCGCGCAGTCCTTGCGCATCTGGCGCACGTGCTCGGAGCCCAGCGTGTCGAGCTGACGGCCAACCGCATACAGATACGCGCGGCAAGCCTGCAGCGTGGTGTAGAGGTCGGCCACCTTGCCTTGAATGAGCTGGAACTCGCCGATCGACTGGCCGAACTGCTTGCGGTCGTGGATATAGGGGACCACCGAGTCCATCACCGCGACCATGATGCCGGTCGGGCCGCCGGCCAGCACCGCGCGCTCGTAGTCGAGGCCGCTCATCAGCACCTTCACGCCGCCGTTCAACTGGCCGAGGATGTTTTCTTCCGGCACTTCGACGTTTTCGAACACCAGTTCGCCCGTATGCGAGCCGCGCATGCCGAGCTTGTCGAGCTTCTGCGCCACGGAAAAGCCCTTCATGCCCTTTTCGACGATGAATGCGGTAATGCCGCGCGGACCGGCTTCGAGATCGGTTTTCGCGTAGACCACCAGCGTGTCGCAATCCGGGCCATTGGTGATCCACATCTTGGTGCCGTTCAGCACGTAGCGGTCGCCCTTCCGGTCCGCGCGCAGCTTCATGCTGACGACGTCCGAGCCGGCGTTCGGCTCGCTCATGGCGAGCGCGCCCACGTGTTCTCCCGACACCAGCTTCGGCAAATACTTCTGCTTTTGCGCCTCGGTGCCGTTACGGTGAATCTGGTTCACGCACAGGTTCGAATGCGCGCCGTATGAGAGGCCGACCGAAGCCGACGCCCGCGAAATCTCCTCCATCGCGATCATATGCGCCGTGTAGCCCATATTGGCGCCGCCGTATTCCTCCGAGACCGTCATGCCCAGCACGCCCAGGTCGCCAAACTTCTTCCACAGGTCCATCGGAAACTGGTCGGTGCGGTCGATCTCGGCGGCGCGCGGCGCGATTTCCTTTGCCGCAAACCCTGCGAGGCTGTCGCGCAGCATTTCGATCTCTTCACCAAGCGGGAATTGCAAACCGGGCAGGTTACTCATTGCAGTGTCTCCAGGAATTCGTCGGCCTTGTAGGCGGTAAGCGGTGCTTGCGGGCGCGGCCGCACAAGGCGAATTTCACGCTAGATTTCCGTATACGTCAATAGGTATTTTGAGTGATACTCAGAAACGCATGGAGCGGCTTTACGCCTTATTCCATCATGCTAAACTCGCCCTATCCAGTCTCAACCGGAAAACAAATCTGACCTTTACTCATATGACGGCCACATCCAGTGCCCCAAGCAAGGCCGAAGCCCCCGCTTCGCGCCGCCAGCCGGCGGGACGCAAGTCGCAACAGCGCGTGAAGGAAATCCTTCAGGCCGGGCGTGACGTGTTCTCGGAAAAGGGCTACGAGCGGGCCACCACCGCTGAGATTGCGCAGCGCCTCGGCATTTCCGAGGCGACGGTGTTCAGCTATTTCCGCGGCAAGCGCGAACTGTGTGCGCGGGTGATCGGCGACTGGTATGACGAAATCATCGAGGCGATCGAAACCGGCTTGCCGCGCGACGGCAGCGTGCGCCAGCAATTCGCCTTTATCGTCAGGATGCACTTGCGTCTGATGCTGGTGAACGGCACGGATCTGTGCGCGCTGGTGCTGTCCGAGGGACGCGCGCGGCATCACGAACTCGGCGAAGCGTTGACGGATTTGCAGCGGCGCTACACGGCGCCGCTGATGCGCGTTCTCGCGCACGGGCGGGAAACCGGCCAGATTCGCGCGGACGTGCCGCTACGGCTGTTGCGCTCCATGGTGTTCGGGCCGATGGAGCATGTGCTGTGGGATGCAACGCTCGCCAATCGCCACATCGATATCGAAGCCACCGCCGATAGCCTGATCGAGGTGCTGTGGGCGGCGCTGCAGCCGCCCGACACCGCTCTCGCTGCGCTGGTGCAGTTCAGGCATGAGGTGGCCGAAGCGCATCGCCGCCTGGAACAGGCCGAGGCGGCGCAACGCGCGCCTCAAACCGCGGCCACGCCCACATAGTTCTCCGCCATCGCCGTCGCCGCCGCCCGCGAGGTGGTGACGTGCTCGAGTTCCGCCACCTGAAGCTGCTGTTCGAACGGCGAGGCATCGTCGAGCCGGTGCATCATGCGCGTCATCCAGTAGGAGAAATGCTCGGCGCGCCAGATGCGCTTGAGCGCCGTCGCGCTGTAGCTGTCGAGCAGGTCGGTGCGGTTCTCCGCGTAGAACGCCTGAAGCGCGGCGGTCAGCACGCGCACGTCGGCCACCGCCAGGTTCAGGCCCTTGGCGCCGGTCGGCGGCACGATGTGGGCCGCGTCGCCGGCCAGAAAGAGCCGGCCGTGCTGCATCGTGGTCGAGACAAAACTGCGCATGCCGACAATGTTCTTCTGAAAGATCTTGCCGTCCACGACTTTCTGCCCATCCGCGGAATCGACCCGTGCATGCAGTTCGGCCCAGATGCGATCGTCGGACCAGTTCGCGACGGATTCCTTCGGGTCGCACTGGAAATACATCCGCTGCACGTTCGCTGAGCGCGTGCTGACGAGCGCAAAGCCGCGTTCGTGGCGGGCGTAGATCAATTCGTCGGAAGACGGCGGCCCTTCGCAAAGAATGCCGAACCAACCAAACGGGTAGACACGCTCGTAATCCTTGCGCAACGCAGCGGGAATCGACGCGCGCGACACGCCTTGCGAACCATCGCAGCCGATCACGAAGTCGCACTGCAGTTCGCGCGCTTCGCCGCCGTGGATAAAACGGATTGAAGGGGTAGCCGTATCGATGCCATGAATCGAAGTATCGGAGACGCTGAACAGCAGTTGAGCGCCCGCCTCCATGCGCGCGGCGACCAGATCCTTGATGACTTCGTGTTGCGCGTACACCGTGATCGAATGGCCCGTCAGCCCGGTGAGATCGATGCGTCGGCGCTTGCCCTCGAACGCCAGCTCGAAGCCATGATGCAGCGCGCCCTCCGCCTTCATGCGGGCGCCGACCCCCGCCTCGCTGAGCAGATCCATCGTGCCTTGTTCCAGCACGCCGGCCCGGATGGTGGATTCGATCTGTTCACGCGTGCGCGATTCCAGCACGACCGAGTCGATGCCGCGCAGATGAAGTAGATGGGAAAGCAGCAGGCCCGCTGGCCCGGCGCCGATGATGCCGACTTGAGTGCGCATGAGTGTCTCCTGTATGCGGCGCTTGATTTGTTCAGGCAGTGTGCCGACGAACGCCCCTATCTCGCAACGCGATATGACGGATAACAACTATCTATTTTTGAGATAAACCTCGATGTGCTGTGGATGACGCCCAGCATGCTGGCGAGCGCAAGGGCAGCCCTATAGAGGTTGCGTTAGCCCATGCACCACCGCAACGAGGACAACCGCAGATGGCAACGCGCACGGAAGCGCAAATCAGCGTGAGGATCGGTGGCTGGACGTATGCCCCGTGGCGCGGGATGTTCTATCCCGAGGATTTGACGCAAAAGCTCGCGGTGTGGGACGCACCAGTGCTTGCGGCGATGTGCGTCCTGTCGGCGCAATACCCGAGGTATGGATGCCGCCGTATCCAGCTCTCTCTGGAGCGGCAAGATGAAATAGCCCTTTCTGGCAAGGGGTCGATTTTGATTCGAATCAATGTGGCTTCAAGTTGAAGCAAACGATAATTGCGCCGAAGCAACGGCCGTTTGAAGCGATCCATTCGCATCCACACCCATCCCGCTTCTGATCCCGAGAAGAAAACGAAGGACGAGGCCATCACCGTGCACGCTCCATGACGCCGCCTGAACGTTTGCCGACTGATGAAAGCTTCCGCTTACTCGTCGATGCGGTCAATGACTACGCGATCTTCATGCTCGATCCATCGGGACGCGTCGTGACCTGGAATGCCGGCGCACAAAAGATGAAAGGCTATGAGGCCGAGGAAATCATCGGCCAGCATATCTCCATCTTTCACACGTCTGCAGACCTCGCTGCGAGCGAGCCCGAGACCACACTCACGTTTGCAGCAGCCAAAGGCCGGGCCGAAAACGAGGGCTGGCGGCGCCGCAAGGACGGCTCGACGTTCTGGGCCAATGTCGTCATTACCGCGATCCGCGATGAAGCGGGCGCGCTGCGCGGTTTCGCCAAGGTCACTCAGGATCTGACCGAGCGCAGGCGCCTCGCCGAGCTCGAGAATATCAACCGGTTGACAGCGAATATCCAGGTCGCGCGTGAAGAAGAGCAGGCCCGTATCGCGCATGAGCTTCACGACGATCTCGGGCAACAGCTCACCGCGCTCAAGATGGTGCTCGCCGAACTGGCAAGCGATCTCCGCGGCGGCCGGACAAGCTCCGCGCGCATTCCATCTCACATCGAAGACATGAGCCATTTGATCGACGTGAGCGTGGCGTCACTGCGGCGGATCGCAACCGGACTGCGGCCTATCGCTCTGGAGACGTTGGGCTTTGCTTCCGCACTCGAATGGCTTATCGACGATTTTGCGCAACGCTATGCCATCGATGTCGAAGCCAGCATTCGGACAGCCCACATTACATTGAGCGAGGCCGCCGAAGCAGCCCTCTTCCATGTGGTCCAGGAAGCGTTGACCAACGTGGCCCGCCATGCGCGAGCGGACAAGGTGACCATCGAGTTCGGCAGACACGGCGAGACCTGTGTGTTGCACATCGCCGATAACGGTCACGGCGCGGCACAGGCCGCATTGTCGAAGCAAACGTCGTTCGGCTTGCTTGGAATGGGCGAGCGCGTGCGTCGCCTGAACGGCACGCTGTCGATCGACACGACACCCGGCGGCGGCTTTCGCATTGCGATCAGCATTCCACTCGACGCCCAGCCATCGGCGTAACGCGCCGGACACGCACATCGGGTCCGGTTCCATCCTGTCGCGGCGATCGGCGACGCGCGTGCGCCGCTACGCCTGGCCGGCGAGCTTGTGCAGCTTTGCGGCGTCAAGCACAGCGATCAGGCGCGGTCCCTTCCGGCGAATCATGCCCTGCGCTTCGAGCATCTGCAGCGCGCGGCTGACCGATTCGACCGACAAACCCACGTAGTCGGCGATATCGTGCCGGGCCATCGGCAACGTCAGTTCTCCTGCGCTTCGCCCAAACGGCACGTAGGCGTGTTCAATCCATAGTAAAAAACTGGCAAGACGCGCTGCCGCATCGTTCCTCGTGACGTTGACCGCGTGATGCTGCGAGCGCCGCAGTTCGTGGCACAGCTTGCAGAGCAGGCCGATATCCAGCCCAGGGTCGCGTTCGAGAATAGCCGCGAGGGCATCGACCGGAATCCTGAACGCCGTAACCGGCGTCAACGACTGTGCGGTGGCAACGTAAGCACCGTTTTCGCTGAGACCCACCAGATCGCGCGGGAACAGGAACGCTGTGATCCGCTTGTCGCCGTTCGCGAGAAGCTGATAGGTCTCCGCCACGCCGCTCACAATGTTGTACACGAAGCGCGCCTCGCCACCTTCCGGATAGAGCACGGTGTGGCGCCGGACACTGACGAGCTGCGACACGGCGAGAAGCGCATCCTGTTCGGACTTCGACAGCAGTTCCACTTCAGCGCCGTCGCCGTCCTTGCGAAACGGCGCAGCATAAATGGTTGGCCGATAGCGCGGCGTCTCGGAGCGTTCTTCTTTCATCATGGTTTTGTTTGCAGACGTCAATGGGACGGGATTTATCCGGAACGCGGTGCAGTCGCTCCATTGCTGCCGGTCGTGCCATGCCATCGTATGCGCGACGCTTCAGACACGCTTGATATGGATCACAAAACGACCACATGCACCGAAGCCGCCCCGTCCGCTCGACCACGGCGACTCCACCAACGGCTAGCCGAAACGCGCGGCTGTTTCCGCCATCGTTGCTTGATCCAACTCAATCGAAATGCCGCCGCCACGCGTATGTTGGGCCAACGCCCGCCCCATATGTCAGGGCGGTCCGCTCGCAGTCCGATTGCGGCGCACATGAAAAGGAAAGCAACGTGCAAAACTCCGACCCAATTCACGCACAAGCGCGGCGCACGGACCTCGGCAGCAACGCCGCAGAGGACGGCAGGTTCTATCTCGTCGGCGGCGGCATCGCCTCGATGGCGGCAGCCGCCTTCCTGATCCGTGACGGACATGTGCGCGGCTGCGACATCGTCATTCTCGAAGCGCTCGACAAACCCGGCGGCAGCCTGGACGGCGCGGGCAGCGCGGAGAGCGGCTACGTCGTACGCGGCGGCCGCATGCTCGAGAGCAAATATCTGTGCACCTATGACCTCTTCTCGTCGATTCCGACGCTGGACGACAGCAAGAGCGTGACGCAGGAAATCTTCGACTGGAACGAGACCATCCAGACCTCGTCGAGGTCGCGGCTCGTGAGAGACGGCAAACGCGAAGACGCACCCGCTTACGGACTCGCCGACCGGCATTTGATGACGCTGGGCCGTCTGTCGATCGAAGCGGAATTCATGCTCGGCGACAGCCGGATCGCCGATCACTTCGACGCGTCTTTCTTCGAGACCAATTTCTGGCTGATGTGGTGCACGACGTTCGCGTTCCAGCCATGGCATAGCGCCGTCGAATTCCGCCGGTATCTGCTGCGTTTCGCCCATATGTCAGCGGGCTTCAACCAGTTGCGCGGCATCATGCGCACGGTCTACAACCAGTACGACTCGATGGTCCGGCCGCTACGCCGCTGGCTAAACGAGCACGGCGTCCTGTTCCGGCCGGACACCCGCGTCGTGGATCTCCGGTTCGACGAAACCGGCGCACTGAAGCGCGTGAGCGGCATCGTTTGCGAGAGCGCGCAGCGACGCTTCGAGGTGCCGGTCCGCCCCGCCGACAAGGTGATCGTCACGCTCGGCTCGATGACAGCCGCGTCTACCTTGGGCGGAATGGACCGTCCCGCGCCGCTGGATACGGTCGACGCCACGGGCGCCTGGAGCCTGTGGAAAAACATCGCGGCAGGCCGGCCCGAATTCGGCCAGCCGTCGGTCTTCGCCGATCATGTCGACGCGTCGAAGTGGCTCTCGTTCACCGTGACACTGCGAGACCCGACGCTGTTCCGGCTGATTCGCGACCTCACCGGCAATGTGCCCGGCGAAGGCGGCTTGATCACGTTTCCCGGGTCAAGCTGGCTCATGTCGATCGTGTTGCCGCATCAGCCGCATTTCATCGGTCAGCCGGCGGACGTCCAGGTGTTGTGGGGCTATGGCTTGCGTGTCGACCAGGCTGGAGACTTCGTCGACAAACCGATGTCCGCCTGTACCGGCCGTGAAATCCTCACCGAGCTGCTCGGTCATTTGAAGGTGGAGGAACCGGCGCACCGGATCCTCGCGCACGCCAACTGCATTCCGTGCATGATGCCGTTCATTACCAGCCAGTTCCTGCCGCGCCGCCGCGGCGACCGGCCTGCCGTGGCGCCCGAAGGGTGGCGCAACCTCGCCTTCATCGGGCAGTTCTGCGAGTTGCCCGACGACGTCGTGTTCACGGTCGAATACTCGGTGCGCTCGGCCCAGAATGCCGTTTACGCGCTGCTCGGACTCGAGCGGGCCGCGCCGGATGTCTACAAGGGGCAGCATGACCCTCGGGTCGTCTATCAGGCGTTCTCCGCGCTACGGGACCACTAGCGACCGGCGCGTAGCCACGCTGCCTTCGCGAAAGTCGTGTAGGAAACCACCTACACGACTTTCTCACTCCCCTACTTGAAGCTCGTTCGTCGCCGATTTTATTTTGAGATGGCGCGGCCGATACTTCGAGCCATGAACTCAAGCCCGCCACTGCCAGCCTTGCGCGTCTTCCTCGTCGAGGACACGATTTCGATCAGAACACGGATGGCGGCGCGCTTCGCCGCGATCGAAGGCGTCGAGATCGTGGGCGTTGCCGAGGAACCCGGCCCAGCGCTCGACGGCATCGGCACGACCGACGCCGATGTCGTGGTCATGGATCTGCACCTGACCGGCGGCACCGGCATGGAACTGCTGCGTGGTCTCGCGCAAAGCAGGTCTGCGGTAATCACGATCGTGCTGACCAATCATTCGGGCAACGGGTTCCGCCAGGCGTGCCTCGCCAACGGCGCACAGTATTTCTTCGACAAAACGAGCGAATTCGAGCTTGCCTGCAACACGATCAAGCGGATTGCCCACGCGCGCTGCGCACGTGGTCTCCATTCTCTGGGAGCACATCATGTCTGAAGTTGCCGACTATTCCGAAACCCGGACCCGCGCGCGAGCCCCGTTGTCCTCGCCTGCAACCGCCTCTCCTGTGACGCCCGCACTGAAGCGCACCGGCGCCAATTGCTCGAGTTGCGCGATGCACGCCTTCTGCATACCGGAAGGTCTGACGCCGGCCGAGACCGAGCGGATCGAGGCGCTGATCTGCCCTTCGCGGACGATAAAAAGCGGTGAATCGCTGTTCCGCGCAGACGACTCGTTCCAGAGCATCTACGCGGTTCGCGCGGGTTCCTTCAAAACGGTCGTGATGCATCGCGACGGCCGCGAACACGTCACCGGTTTCCATCTGGCCGGCGACGTACTCGGTCTCGACGGCATCTGCTCAGGGCGGCATAGCTGCGACGCGCTCGCCATCGAGGACAGCAAGGTCTGCATCATCCCGTTCCATCTTCTCGAGGTCATGTGCCGCGACGTCAAGGCGGTGCAGCAGCATGTGCATCGACTGATGGGCAGCGAGATCGTGCGTGAGGCGACCCTCATGATGCTGCTCGGCACGATGTCCGCCGACCAGCGGGTCGCCACGTTTCTGCTGAACATGTCGGGCAAGCTCAAGTCGCGCGGCTACTCGCCGGCCGAGTTTCATCTGCGCATGACGCGCGAGGAGATCGGCAGCTACCTCGGCCTGAAACTCGAAACCGTCAGCCGCATGTTATCGAAGCTCCAGAAAGACGGACTCATCGATACCCACGGCAAGCAGATCAGAATTCTCGATATGAATGGTCTCGCCCGCGTGTAGGTCCGGGCAGTGCGCGCGGCTGCGCAAGCCATTCCCGGGGTAAAGCGCGTTGAAGATCACAGCGGGCCTCAGGCGGCGATAGCTGGCATATAGATCAGCAGTCCGATTCAGTTTTCTTCTTTATGACGAGATTCATTTTAATCATGGATCTGCGATTCAAAAAAACTCCAAAAATCCAATAAAAAATCAGCGGCCTTTATTACCAATCATTTCAAATTCCAATACAAAAGACCGCTCCCCTTCATTCGTTGATCCAGATCATTTAAGCCGGGTATCGACAGACTTAGAGTAGGTCCAGATTCACCGGCGCCGGCTGAAACAGCGCCCGCCTGGCCGGACAGGCCATCCAGACAGTGCGCAGCCTCGTTGAAGCAATCGTTCCGCTTTTGCGCTTGCGCACGTCCAAAGCCCGTGCCGTTCGACAATCAACCGTTTTATCGCCCCGTATTGGAGAGGCCATCATGAATTTACCGCTGAAGGGAATCAAGGTTATCGACTTTACCGGTGTACAAGCCGGTCCCGCCTGCACCCAGTTATTGGCATGGTTCGGCGCCGAAGTTCTGAAGGTAGAGCGCCCCGGCGTGGGTGACGTCACACGACGTCAATTGCGGGACATTCCGGATCTCGATGCGCTCTATTTCACCATGCTCAACAGCAACAAGAAGTCGCTGGAACTCAACACGAAAACCCCCGAAGGCAAGGCGATCATGGAGCAACTGATCCGGGACGCCGACGTGCTGGTCGAAAATTTCGGACCCGGTGCGATGGATCGGATGGGCTTCACCTGGGAACACATCCAGGCACTCAACCCGCGCCTCATCTTCGGTTCGGTGAAGGGCTTCAACGAGAACTCGCCGTATTCCGACATCAAGGTCTATGAGAACGTCGCGCAATGCGCGGGCGGCGCCGCATCGACGACCGGCTTCTGGGACGGCCCGCCGACCATCAGCGCGGCCGCGCTCGGCGACAGCAACACCGGCATGCACCTCGCAATCGGCATCCTGACCGCCTTGATCGGGCGCGAAAAAACCGGCAAGGGCCAGAAGGTATCCGTGTCGATGCAGGACGCCGTGCTGAACCTGTGCCGCGTCAAGCTGCGCGACCAGCAACGGCTCGAACGGGTCGGCTATCTGGAGGAATACCCGCAGTATCCGAACGGCACCTTCAGCGACGTCGTCCCGCGTGGCGGCAATGCGGGCGGCGGCGGGCAACCCGGCTGGGTCCTCAAGTGCAAGGGCTGGGAGACCGATCCGAACGCGTACATCTACTTCACGATCCAGGAACAGGACTGGGGGCCGACCTGCCAGGCGATAGGCAAGCCGGAATGGAGCAACGATCCGGCCTACGCCACCGCCCATGCGCGTCAGTCGCACATCTTCGAGATTTTCGCCGATATCGAGAAGTGGCTTGCCGACAAAACCAAATTCGAGGCAGTCGAGATCCTGCGCAAGTTCGACGTGCCCTGCTCGCCGGTGCTGAGCATGAAGGAAATTGCCAATGACGCGGCCTTGCGCGCCAGCGGCACCGTCGTTGAAGTTCAGCAAAAGAAGCGCGGCACCTACCTCACCGTCGGCAGCCCCATCAAGTTCTCCGACTTCACGCCCGAGATCGTCGGCTCGCCGCTGCTCGGCGAGCACACCGACGAGGTACTCGCGGGCCTCGGCTACAGCCAGGCACAGGTCGACAAGCTGCGCGAAGCGAAGGTCGTCTAAGCGTCCCTGCACCGCACGCAACCATGCAACCCTCGCAAGGTACTCAACGATGACTATCGAATCCGCACCGCCCGTCTTGACCGACGGTTTTCATCTTGTCGTCGATGCGCTGAAGCTCAACGGGATCGACACGATCTACGGCGTAGTCGGCATTCCGATCACCGACCTCGCCCGCCTCGCGCAAGCCGAGGGCATACGGTACGTCGGCTTCCGGCATGAGCAGTCGGCCGGCAATGCCGCCGCGATCGCAGGCTATCTGACGCAAAAGCCTGGGATCTGCCTCACCGTCTCCGCGCCAGGCTTCCTCAACGGCATGGTCGCGCTGGCGAACGCGACAACGAACTGTTTCCCGATGATCCTGATCAGCGGGTCCAGCGACCGGGCCATCGTCGATCTGCAGCAAGGCGACTACGAGGAACTCGACCAGATGAATGCGGCGAAGCCGTACGCGAAGGCCGCGTTCCGCGTCAACCGGCCCGAGGACATCGGCATCGCCATTGCCCGTGCGATCCGCGCCGCGGTGTCCGGGCGCCCTGGCGGCGTTTATCTCGATCTGCCCGCCGAGGTGCTGCGCGCGGCCCTCGACGAGCAGACGGCTGCGCGTTCGCTGGTACGGGTGGTCGACGCAGCGCCCCGGCAGATTCCATCGCGCGAATCGGTGAACCGCGCACTCGAGCTGCTCGAGCACGCGCAACGGCCGCTTGTGATTCTCGGCAAGGGCGCCGCCTATGCGCAGGCCGACGACGCAATCCGCGCCTTCATCGAGACGACCGGCATACCGTTTCTGCCGATGTCGATGGCAAAGGGCCTGCTACCCGACGATCATCCGCAATCGGCAGCCGCGGCCCGCTCGCTGGTGCTTGCCCAGGCGGACGTCGTGGTGCTGATCGGCGCGCGGCTGAACTGGCTGCTGGGGCACGGCAAGGCGCCGCAGTGGTCGGCGGCGGCGCGTTTCATCCAGCTCGATATCAGTCCGACGGAAATCGACAGCAATCAGCCGATTGCAGCGCCGGTGGTCGGCGATATCGGTTCGTCCGTCGCGGCGCTGCTGGCCGGCACGACACCCGGCCAGATCCGGCCGGACGCCGCGTGGCTCGATGCGATCGCCGCCAACAAACAGCACAACGCCGAACGCATGGCCGCGCATCTCGCGGCCGCCCCCAACCCGATGGACTTCTATAGCGCACTGCGCGCGATCCGCGACGTGCTCGCCGAGCGGCCGGAGGTGTATGTCGTCAACGAAGGCGCGAACACGCTCGACTTCGGCCGCAACATCATCGACATGCGCGTGCCGCGCAAGCGTCTCGACGCCGGCACCTGGGGCGTGATGGGCATCGGCATGGGCTATGCAATCGGCGCGGCGACCGTCAGCGGCAAGCCGGTCGTGGCGATCGAAGGCGATAGCGCATTCGGTTTCAGCGGCATGGAGATCGAGACGATCTGCCGCTACCGGCTGCCGGTCGTGATCGTCGTCTTCAACAACGGCGGCATCTACCGCGGTGACGACGTCAACCGCAGCGGCGGCGCCGACGTCGCGCCGACCGTGCTGATGAAAAGCGCACGCTACGAGAAGCTGATCGAGGCGTTCGGCGGCGCCGGCCACTACGTCACCGATCCGCAGAGCCTCGCGAAGGCGCTCGGCGAAGCGATCGCGTCAGGGCAGCCGGCGCTGATCAACTGCGTGATCGATCCGGCCACCGGCACCGAAAGCGGCCATCTGAAGAAGCTCAATCCGCAAAGTGCCGCGAGCCACGCCGGCGAACCACAACGCAACGACTCCACGAGGTAGCCAGGCATGTCATCCACGCACAACGAAAAACGCCGCGGACCGTTCTCCGGTCTGCTCGTTCTCGATCTGACGCATGTTCTCAATGGCCCATTCGGCACGACGATCCTGACCGACCTCGGGGCGCGCGTGATCAAGATCGAGCCGCCCGGTCACGGCGACGACACGCGCACCTATGGCCCGTTCGTCGGCGACCAGTCGCTCTACTTCAGCTTCGTGAACCGGGGTAAGGAGAGCGTCGTGCTGAATCTGAAAGAGCCGGCCGACCGCGAGATTTTCCTGAACATGGTCCGGCAGGCCGACGTGCTGGCCGAGAACTTCCGGCCCGGCACGATGCAACACCTCGGCTTCTCATACGAGGAACTCGCGGAGATCAACCCGCGCCTGATCTATGCGTCGTCATCCGGCTTTGGCCAGACCGGCCCGCTTGCCGCGTTCCCCGCCTATGACACGATCGTCCAGGCGATGAGCGGCATCATGGACGAGACGGGCTTTGCCGACGGCCCACCGACCCGGGTCGGCACCTCGTTGTCGGATCTGTGCGGCGGCGTATTCATGTTTAGCGGCATCGCGAGCGCGCTTTACGCACGCGAAAAAACCGGCAAAGGGGCACATGTCGACGTCGCGATGTTCGATGCGACGCTGGCGTTCCTCGAACACGGCTTCATGTCGTATGTCGCGACCGGCGCAGCGCCGGCCAGGATCGGCAATCGTCATCCGTTCATGGCGCCGTTCGACGTCTTCGAAGCATCGGACAAGTCCTTTGTCATCTGCTGCGGCAACGACCACCTGTTCAGGCAGTTGTGCGCCGCCATCGAGCGCCCCGAAATCGCCAGCGATGCGCGCTTTCTCTCCAACGCCGGCCGGGTCGCGCATCAGGCCGAGCTGAAAAGCGACTTGCAGGCAACCTTGAGCACACAGACCGCGGAACACTGGCTCCAGGTGATTCACGAGGCCGGCGTGCCGGTGGCGCCCTTGCTGAATGTTGCGGAAGCCGCGCAACTCCCGCAAACCCGGGCGCGCAACATGCTGATCGAGGCCGGCGGCCTGCAGATGCCCGGCAACCCGGTGAAGATCAGCGGCTACGACGATCCGCCGGTGCGCGCCGGCGCACCGGCGCTCGACCAGCACGGCGAGGCGTTGCGCAAGGAGTTCGCGACGGCCTTGCAGGCGCACGATCGCATCTCTCGCGCCGTGCGCGAGGCAAAGGATGCGTTATGAATGCCGCGCTCCAGGCGTCCCCGGAACGCTCGCTATCGGCCCTCCTTCGACGCATCGCGGCACTGTCGATCATCGCGGGCTATGTGGAAGTCATCGGCTTCATGGACGTCGGTGGAATTTATCCGGGCATCATGACCGGCAATACCGTGCAACTCGGTTTGACGCTCGCCAAGGCCCAGTGGGCGCGATTCGGCACGATCGGCTTCGCGGTCGGCATGTTCTTCATCGGCGGCATCATCTCCAGTCTGATCAAGCGACACCTGCGCTGGCCGCCGATCGAACTGATGCTGATGGCCGCCATCCTGCTCGTCGCCAGCGCCGTTCGCCTGTACACGCCCTGGCGGACCGGCATCGAATTGCCGCTGCTCGCCTTGGCGATGGCGATGCAGGGCGAAACGCTCTCCCGGTTCGGCGGCGTCTCGCTGCAGACGATTGTCGTGACGAACAACATGGTGAAATTCTCCGACGCGCTGGTCGGCCGTTATCTGTCGCGACCCGGCTCGACGCCGTCGACCGCCAAGGTCCCCGAACTGAAGGAGGTCCTGATGCCGGGACTCGCATGGCTCACTTACAGCATCGGTGCAGGCGCCGGCGCTACCGCCGCAAGCTGGTTTCGGCTGCCGCTTCTCGTCCCCGCCGTCATGCTGGCGTTGCTGGTGGGCGATCTGGCGCTGACGCGGCGCGGCGGCGCCAGCACGGCAAGCTGATCACGCTTTGCAGCGATGAAGCGGCATGTGCGCGGCTTCATCCTGTTTTAAAGCAATCACCGGGGAACCACACCATGAACGACCAATTCGTACTGGCAGAAGCGATCATCGAACAGACCTCCGACGCTGTCATTTACGCGGACAGTTCGGGAACGATCGCACGCTGGAACCGGGCCGCCGAAAGCCTGTTCGGCTACAGCGCGAACGAAGCCATCGGCCACAGCCTCGATCTGATCATCCCTGAGCATCTTCGTAGCGCACACTGGCGCGGTTTCGAGCTCGCAATGGCGAACGGCACGACGAAACTGCAGGGACGTGCGACGTTGACCCGTGCGACACACAAAGGCGGACGCAAGCTGTACGTCGAAATGACGTTCGCACTGGTGAAGTCCCCGGACGGCAAGCCGCTCGGCTCGGTGGCGATCGCACGGGATGTCACCGAGCGCGTCGAACGGGAACGTGTTGCCCAACGCGGCAGCATGAGCGGCGAGCCCAATCAGGATGTAGCGAGGCCGGCGTCGCAACATTCGATCAAGGCGGAACAGGAGCAGCAGGCCATGATGTACAGACGGATACTCGTGGCAATCGACGGCAGTCGATGTGCTCAACTCGCGCTGGACGAAGCGCTGAAAATCGCACAGTCCTCGGCTGCGTTTGTCGACGCCGTGTATGTGGTTCGGCACGCCATGCCGCTCGAGGATCTGAATGTCGGGTCCGGTGACGAGCCGCTGCTCGACGAAGCCGGCGTTCGGGCCGGTAACGAAGCGCTGGCGCGGGCGCGTCGGCGCTTCGACGAGCTGGGGCTCCACGGTGACACACGACTGATCGACGCGTCCGGCGAGAACATCGCGGAGGCACTTGCCCGTGCTGCGAAGGAATACGAAGCAGATCTGGTCGTGATGGGCACCCACGGTCGCCGTGGCATTCGGCGCGTGCTTGTCGGCAGCGTGGCGGAGTCCTTCGTCAAGATCGCGGCTGTGCCGGTACTGCTGGTCCGGCACGGGGCCGATGGCGGCCAGACGGCAGTGCAGACCTGACCTGCAACCTTGTGCAGCGCCGGCGGTTTCTAGCACGACATTGCGTTGCGCTTGTGACTGCGACCGCGAAATACCGGGCGTAGAGCGAAAGGTCGCTGGAATTGATCTGAATCATTGGCCGGTCGCGATCCTGAGAACAAGATTTCGACGTCGCCTCGACCTGGAGCCTGCTATGCCAGCAGACCGTTCGTCTCTTTCCGTCCGGGGTTTTCACCCTGCCTTCGTTGTCGCCTGGATATTCTGTCTGGTCTTCTATTTCGGACAGTACGCATTGCGCTCAGCACCGGGCGTCATGGTGTCCGAGCTAACCCAGGCATTCACGCTCTCCGCGCTCGGTGTCAGTTCGCTGGTCGGCCTGTATTACTACACCTACTCCCTGTTCTCACTTGTCGCCGGTGCGTCGCTCGATCGCTATGGCGCAAAGTATGTCATTCCGCTCGGCGTGATCATGCTGGCAAGCGGTGCGGCACTGTTCGGGGTGGGCCTCGTCGATGTCGCAGGAGCCGGCAGGCTGCTGCAGGGCGCAGGCGGGGCGTTCGCCTTTACGGGCGCGGTGTACCTGGCCACGCACGGTTTTCCACCCCGCTATCTGGCCACCGCCGTCGGCTTCACGCAATGCTTCGGCATGCTGGGCGGATCGGCGGGCCAGTTCCTCGTGGCGCCGTTGATTCACGGCGGCATCACCTGGCAGCAATTCTGGCTCTTTGCAGGCGCGGCAGGCGTTGTGGTTGCGGTGCTCATCCTGTTCATGACACCCCGCGATCGCGATGCGCGCACAGAAAACGAAGCGTCGATCTGGTCGGTATTGACACCCTACAAGACCGTCTTGAGCAACCCTCAATCGTATTTATGCGGCTTCACGGCAGGACTATTGTTCCTGCCCACGACCGTCGGCGACATGATCTGGGGCGTCGCCTTTTTGCGCGACGGCTGGCACGTCGATTACGCGCACGCCGTCAATCGGGCGTCGATGGTGCCGCTCGGCTGGGTGATCGGTTGCCCGGTGCTCGGCTACATCGCCGACCGCATCGGCCGGCGCAAGCCGGTTCTCATCGCCGGAGCGCTCGTGATGCTGGCCTCGACCGTGGCCATTCTCTACCTGCCGCCCAATAGCGCGCCGCCTTACCTGCTGGGCATGGTGCTCGGATTTGGCTCGGGCGCCGCGATGATTCCCTACACGGTCATAAAGGAAGTCAATCCCGACCATGTAAAGGGCAGCGCGACGGGTGCGATCAACTTTCTGGTGTTTACGTTCAGTGCACTGATGGCCCCCACCTACGGCTGGCTGCTGACAAAAATCTCGGGCGGGGCAGCGCTCGCCCTGCCGGTCTTCCAGAAGGCCGGCAGCGTCGGTATTGCGGGCATTGCCGTGGCGATCCTCCTGGCGCTGTTTCTGCAAGAAACGGGCAGCGCAGTCAAGCGCCGGCCGGACGCGCGCATCGATCCCCCGTTACCCACGCCGAACCCGACCGTGGAGCATTGAGATGAGCCATCCAAAGCCCGCCGATATGACGCCGACGGTCGACCTGATGCGCGGCACAGGCACCGGGCCCTCGCGTTCTCAACGTCCTGTCTACGTGGACCTGTTGCCGCCGTGCAATGCGGCCTGCCCCGCGGGCGAAAACATCCAGGCGTGGCTCGCCCATGCACAGGCCGGCGACTTCCACGCGGCGTGGGAAACGCTGATCCGCGACAATCCGATGCCGGCCGTGCACGGCCGCGTCTGCTACCACCCGTGCGAGTCGCATTGCAACCGCGGCGAGCTGGATAGCGCGATCAACATCCATGCCGTCGAGCGCTTTCTCGGCGACCTGGCGATCGCCGGCGGCTGGAGCGTGCCACCCGATGCGCCGCCCTCCGGCAAGCGCGTGCTGATTGTCGGAGCGGGTCCAGGCGGCCTGTCGGCCGCCTGGCATCTGGCGCGTCGTGGCCATAGCGTCGAAATCCACGAGGCAGGCCCGTTGCCCGGCGGCATGCTGCATTTCGGCATTCCAGCCTATCGCCTGCCGCGCGAGGTACTGATGCGCGAAATCGCGCGCATCGAACAGATCGGCGTGAAAATCGTGTTGAATCACAAGGTGAAGGATCTGCTTACGGAGAAACAGGCGGGAAAATTCGACGCCGTCTTCGTGGCAATCGGCGCGCACCTTTCCAGGCACGTCGACATCCCGGCACGCGATGCGGTCAAGGTTCTCGATGCCGTGTCGTTGCTGCACGACGTTGAAACCGGGGAAGCGCCATTGCTCGGGCGCCGGGTGATCGTGTACGGCGGCGGCAATACGGCAATGGACGCGGCGCGCACGGCAAAGCGACTGGGCGCATCCGACGCGATGATCGTCTACCGGCGCGATCGCGCGCACATGAGCGCGCATGCGTTCGAAGCGGACGAAGCACTCGCCGAAGGCGTGAACATCCAGTGGTTGACAAGCATCAAGGCCATCGACGGCGCCAACCTGAGTGTGGAGAGAATGCGTATCGACGAGCACGGCCGGCCGCAGCCGACCGGACAGATCGATACCTTGCAGGCCGACTCCGTGGTACTCGCGCTCGGCCAGGACACCGACAGCGGATTTCTCCGCAACATTCCAGCCATCCGGTTTCAGGACGACGGCACGATGATCGTCGGGCCCGACATGATGACGGGCGAACCGGGCATCTTCGGCGGTGGCGATCTCGTGCCCGGTGAGCGCAGCGTAACCGTGGCCACCGGCCACGGCAAAAAGGCGGCGGCACACATCGACGCATGGCTGCGCAACGAACCGCGCAGGTCTGCGCCGAAGCATCCCGTGGTCGGTTTCGACATGCTCAAGCTGCCTATCTACAGCGATGCCGAACCCAGCCGTCAGGCGGAACTCGCGGTTTTGCAGCGCGCGCAGTCGTTCGACGAGGTGCTGGCCGGACTCAGCGAGCGCGAGGCCGTGCACGAGGCCAAACGCTGTCTGTCATGCGGCAACTGCTTCGAATGCGACAACTGCTACGCGGCCTGTCCCGAGACGGCGATCGAGCGGCTCGGAGCGGGCCGGCGCTACCGCATCGACTACGACCGTTGCACGGGTTGCGCGGTCTGCTTCGATCAATGTCCGTGTCATGCCATTGAGATGTTTCCAGAACCGTCGCGTACCGTCCCGTCGGATGCGCGCTAACCGTTTCACCGACAAGGAACAGCAAAGTGGGCAATCGAACGACCATGGATGGCAACACGGCTGTGGCCCATGTCGCCTATCGCGTCAACGAAGTCTGCGCGATCTTCCCGATCACCCCGTCGTCGACGATGGCGGAACTGGCCGACGAATGGGCCGCGAGACGCATCCCCAACATCTGGGGCAACGTGCCGGTCGTGCAGGAAATGCAGAGCGAGGGCGGCGCAGCCGGCGCCGTTCATGGCGCGTTGCAGTCCGGCGCGCTCACCACGACGTTCACCGCATCGCAGGGCCTCTTGTTGATGTTGCCGAACATGTTCAAGATCGCCGGAGAATTGACGGCCACGGTCTTTCACGTCGCGGCGCGCTCGCTGGCAACCTCTGCGTTGTCGATTTTCGGCGACCACTCCGATGTCATGACGGCGCGCACCACGGGCTTCGCTCTGCTCGCTTCGGCGTCGGTTCAGGAAGCGCATGATGCAGCCCTGATCGCCCAGGCGGCGACGCTCGAGGCACGCATCCCGTTCCTGCATTTTTTCGACGGCTTTCGCACCTCGCACGAACTCAACACGCTGGACCTGCTGCCGGACGAGCAGATCCGCGCGATGATCGACGATTCGCTGGTACGCGCGCATCGCGAGCGCGCGCTCAGTCCCGAGCACCCGTTCGTTCGCGGCACGGCGCACAATCCGGATACGTATTTTCAGGCCCGCGAGGCCGCCAACCCCTACTACGCGAGGGTGCCGGAAATCGTCGACGCCGTGATGGCGCGTTTCGCGGCGCTGACTGGCCGCCGCTATCGGCTGTTCGAATACGAAGGGGCGCCGGACGCCGAGCGTGTCGTCATCGCGATGGGTTCGGGTGCAGAGACGGTTCGCGAGACCGTCAAGGCGCTATGCAAAACGGGCGAGAAAATTGGCGCGCTTCAGGTGCGGCTCTACAGGCCGTTCTCAGCCACGCATTTTCTCGCCTGCCTGCCGTCGTCCGTGCGTTCCATCGGCGTGATCGAACAGACGAAAGAGTCTGGCGCGCCGGGCGAGCCGCTCTATCTGGATGTGGTTTCCACGCTTGCGAACGCCTGGTCGAGCGAGAGACCCGGCACGATGCCGCGTGTGATCGGCGGGCGCTACGGCATCTCGTCAAAAGACTTTTCGCCGGCCATGGCCCGTGCGGTATTCGACGAATTGAGCCGGCTCAACCCCAAAAACAGCTTTACCGTCGGCATCGACGACGACCTGTCCCATACCAGCCTCGCTTACGACCCAGGCTTCTCGATCGAACCGGCGGGCGTCAAAACCGCGGTGTTCTACGGACTGGGAGCCGACGGTACCGTCGGCGCCAACAAGAACACCGTGAAAATCATCGCCGAAGACGCCGGGCTCTACGCGCAGGGCTACTTCGTCTACGACTCGCATAAATCCGGTGCGCAAACAGCGTCGCATCTACGCTTCGGGAGCGAGCCGATTCGCTCACCCTATCTGATCGGGTCGGCCTCATTCGTTGCCTGTCACCAGTTCGGCTTCCTCGAGCGGCAGGATATGCTGCGCCTCGCCGCCCCGGGGGCCGTATTCCTGCTGAACAGCCCGTACGGACCGGAACAGGTCTGGGACCAGCTTCCCCGCTCAGTGCAGCAGACGCTGATCGACAAGCGGCTGCGCTTCTTCGTGATCGATGCCACGGAGGTGGCGCGCAACGCCGGCCTCGGCAACCGCACGAACACGGTCCTGCAGACCTGCTTCTTTGCCATTTCAGGTGTACTGCCGCGCGAGCAGGCACTCCATCACATCAAGGAATCGATCAGCAAGACGTACGCGCGCAAGGGCAACGAAACGGTCGAGAAAAACGACGCCGCAGTCGACGTGGCGTTGAGCTGTCTGCACGAAGTGCCAGTCCCCCTCATGGCGAGCAGCCCTCGCGAGCCGACGCCGCTCGTGCCGGCCGGAGCACCGGCATTCGTTCAGCGCGTGACGGCCAAGATGTTCGCCGGTCTGGGCGACACGATCCCAGTCAGCGCGATGCCCGCCGACGGTACCTTTCCGTCGGGTACCGCCGCTTTCGAGAAGCGCAATATCTCGGATCTCGTCGCCCAGTGGGACCCGCAAACCTGCATTCAGTGCGGTCAATGCGCATTCGTCTGTCCCCACAGCGTGATCCGCTCGCGTTACTACACGGAAGACAGGCTGAGCGGCGCGCCGGCGTCGTTCAAGTCAGCGCCGGTCAACGCCCGTGGTTACCCGGAGGCGCGCTTTACGCTCGAGGTGTATCTGGAGGACTGTACCGGGTGCGGCCTGTGTGTCGAGGCATGCCCTGCGCACGACCCACAACGTGCCGATGTCAAGGCGATCAATCTGACTGAGAAAACGCCGATCCTTGACGCGGCACGTGCAGACATCGCTTTTTTTGAAACGCTACCCGTCAACGATCGCTCACGCGTCGACTTTGAAAACGTGCGCGGAGTCCAGTTCCTGCAGCCATTGTTCGAATTCCCCGGTGCCTGCGCGGGTTGCGGAGAAACCCCTTATCTCAAGCTGCTGTCGCAATTGTTCGGCGATCGTGCGCAGATCGCGAACGCAACGGGATGCTCGTCAATTTACGGCGGCAATCTGCCGGTGACCCCATGGACACTGAACCATGAAGGCCGGGGGCCGGCATGGTCGAACTCGCTGTTCGAAGACAATGCCGAATTCGGCCTCGGATTCCGGCTGGCCGCGGACAAGCACCTCGGCATGGCGCAAACCCTGTTGCGCACGCTAGCGCCGCAGGTCGGCGAGGCGCTGGTGCAGTCGATTCTCGACGCGCCGCAGACTGAAGAGTCGCAGATCCGCGCGCAGCGTCAACGCGTTGCCGAATTGAAGACCAAGCTGCGCCGCATCGAAACGGACGCGGCGCGCGATCTGCTGTCCCTGATCGATCACCTCGTGCACCGCAGCATCTGGATCGTGGGTGGTGACGGCTGGGCATACGATATCGATTACGGCGGCCTCGATCACGTGCTGGCAACAGGACGCAACGTCAATGTGCTGGTGCTCGATACCGAAGTCTATTCGAACACCGGTGGTCAGGCGTCCAAAGCCACGCCGCTTGGGGCCGTTGCCAAGTTCGCCGCGGCCGGCAAGCGGGTGGCGCGCAAGGATCTCGCGCTTCAGGCGATTGCGTACGGGAACATCTATGTGGCGCAGATTGCGATGGGCGCGAATCCACAACAGACGTTGCTGGCATTTCGTGAAGCTGAAGCGTACGACGGCCCATCGCTGATTCTCGCCTACAGTCACTGCATCGCCCACGGCATCGACATGCGTCACGGTATGAAACAGCAGGATCTGGCGGTAGCCAGTGGCTTCTGGCCACTGCTGCGCTTTAACCCGGCCCTGCGCGAAGTGGGCCTGAATCCCTTCTGCCTCGATTCACCGCGTCCGAGCATCCCGCTCAAAGACTATGCCTATAACGAAATTCGCTATAGCGGGCTCGCGCAGTCCGATCCTGATGAGGCACGCACTTTGCTCGACGCTGAGCAGCGCGCGATCCTCGCGAAATATCAGGAATATGAGTCGCTTTCTGAAATTGACGGTACGCAATTTCATCCACCTGTACAGACAGGCCGAGCGAACCGCCTGCCCTGAACGCTCACCCTGCACCGGCCTCGCCTTGATCCAGGTCAAGGTGGGCCCAACAGGTCGCCGATACAGTCAGCGCATCTCAAAAATCGACTGACAGGCAACTCAGATTCAACTATGTCCGATCACACGCTGGATGTCGAAATTGGACGACTGGTTTCGGGTCCCATGCTTGAATGCCCGCCAGACACGGCCGTGACGGACGCAGCCAGACTCATGGCGGAGCATCGCTGCAGCGCGATTGTCGTGATGGAGGGCGAACACGCCGTCGGTATCTGGACCGAGCGGGATGCGCTGGCCGCCGGTGACGATGCCGCTATCCTGTCGCAACCGATCAGCTCGCTGATGAGTCATCCTGTCCAGTCGCTGCCTGCGCATACTCGCCTGGGCGACGCGGCTGTGCATTTCAAGAGCCAGAGCATCCGTCATTGCCTCGTGGCCGACGAAACCGGCCGCTCAGTGGGGATTTTGACGCAGACCGACCTTGTGATGAGCCAGGGCGCGGAGTTCTTTCTGAGAGTCAAGTCGATCGAATCAGCGAATGCGTTGATGCCGGTTGTCGCGGATTCGAACGTGCCTATGCACGAGATAAGGCAGCTCATGCGCGAGCGGCATCTCAGTGCAATTGTGATCAGATACCCTATAGGAGAGTACGGCATTCTTACCGAGCGCGACATGGTCCGCCTTATCGCGGCCGGGACGCTCGAGGGCACCGCAGGCGCCTACGCCAGTTACCCGCTTCGCTCGCTTGCGCAGTCGCGCAGTCTTTTTTCGGCGCGTCAATATCTGATCGATCACGGGATTCGGCATATCGGCGTGCTGGACGACGCGGAGCGGCTAATCGGTCTGTTAAGCCTGTCAGATATTCTAAGCAGCATCGAGTACGAATACGTCCACGAACTGCAGATCGCGCTGCGTCAGCGCGACGAGGCGCTATTCAAATCCCGCTACAACCTGCGCCTTGCCGATCGGGTATTTGAATCCACGCTCGACGGCGTGATGGTCACCGACCTGCACGGCAATATCGAACGGGTCAACCCCGCCTTTACCCGTCTGACGGGTTTTTCGCAATCCGAAGTGATTGGCCGAAACGCCCGGGTGCTGAGCTCGGGCCGCCAGCCTCCCGAGTTCTATCAGAACCTCTGGGCAAGCCTGCGCGAGACAGGACACTGGAAAGGTGAAATATGGAATCGCCGCAAGAATGGCGAACTGTATCTCGAGTATCTTGCAATCTCCGGCATCTACGACCAGGACGACAGGTGCTCGCATTATGCCGCGATCTTCTCCGACATTACGCAACGCCGCGTCACCGAGGAGCGCCTGAGCTATCTCGCCACGCACGACGCACTCACTTCGTTGCCCAATCGCACCCTGTTCAGCGAGCGCATGAGTCAGGCGATTGCCCGCGCCCGACGTGCTGAAAAGAGGGTGGCGGTCATGTTCGTCGATCTCGATCGCTTCAAACTGATCAACGATACGTTGGGACACGGGATCGGCGATGAAACGCTCAAGGTCATTGCCGGGCGTCTCAAACAGACTGTGCGTGAAACCGATACCGTCGCGCGCCTGGGTGGAGACGAATTCACGATCCTGCTGGAGGACATCCGCGACATTCGCGATGTCGGCCAGATCGCCCAGGCGCTGTTGAACTCCATAGGCGGCGTGATCGAAATCGGCGGCCAGCCGGTATTCGTGACGCCGAGTATCGGCATCAGCATGTATCCGGACGACGGAACCGACGCGAGGCAACTGCTGATGCAGGCGGACCGGGCAATGTATGAAGCCAAGGACGCCGGCAAGAACTGTTTCCAGTTCTTTGCCGCACAGATGACCTCCTCCGCCATGGCGCGGATCGTGCTGGAGAGCGAACTGCACAACGCGCTGCTTAACGGCGAGTTCCAGTTGCACTACCAGCCCGAGTACGACGTGCAAACAGGCGCGGTCACGAACGTGGAAGCGCTGATTCGCTGGCAGCATCCGAGCCGCGGCCTGATCCGCGCCGACCAGTTCATCCCGGTTGTCGAGGAATCCGCGTTGATCGTGCCGATTGGCGCATGGGTTCTGCGCGAGGCTTGCCGTCAGGCGCGTGCATGGCTCGAAGAGGGGTTCGATTTTGGGCGGATCGCCGTCAACCTCTCGGGCAAGCAATGCCGCCAGGACGGCTTTCTGCAGGACCTGGCGAACATCCTGAGCGAGACCGGCCTGCCGGCCCACCGTCTTCAGTTTGAACTGGTGGAAAGCATGGCGATGACGGCCGGGCACGGCACGATCGAAACTCTCCTTCAGGAAATGGCAGGGCGCGGCATCAGTCTGGCAGTCGACGACTTCGGTACCGGCTATTCTTCCTTCCGGTATTTGCAGGCATTGCCGGTCGACACGCTGAAGGTCGATCGCTCCTTCCTCGCCGGCATAGGATCGGACGGAGCCGACGGCACGATCGTGCGGGCGATCGTGGCGATGGCGAAGTCACTCGGCATCATGGTTGTCGCCGAAGGCGTCGAGACCGCTTCTCAGTTGGCATTCCTACGCCAGATCGGCTGCGACCGGGCCCAAGGCTACCTGCTAGCAGCCCCGTCATCGGCCGAAGCGATGCCGCGCGTGGCGCTTGCCATCTGATCCGGCCAGCACAGACTGCCCCTCCCTACCCACTTACCCGCTTTGCGCCCCACTCGCGACACGATCCAGACATGCAAGCAAGCTCTCCAGTCACCGACGACGAATACGTATTGTCCGAGCAGGACGTCATCATCACCTGTACCGACGTTGCGGGCCACATCGTGTACGCCAACGATGCCTTCATCAGGAGCAGCAGCTACCGGCGCGAGGAGGTGACGGGCGAGCCGCAAAGCATCGCCCAGCATCCCGGCATGCCCGCCGAAGTCTTCCGGGACATGTGGGCCACCATTGGCGAGAACCAGCCTTGGGCCGGTGTGGTGAAAGAGCGCCGTAAGGACGGCGGCTACTACTGGGTGGTGGCGAACGTCACGCCGGTTTTCGAGTCCGGGCGGAAAGTGGGCTACATGTCCGTGCGCACGAAACCCTCGCAGGAACAGGTCGCGCAAGCCGAGCGCCTGTACGCCAAGCTGCGCGTCAGCGGACGCAACAGCCTGCGTCTCGCCGCCGGCGAACCGGTTCGCACGGGCATTCGCGGCCTGGCCGACTGGCTGCTGCGCCTGCCGGTCATTCTACGTCTGTAGCTCATCATGGCCGCCCTGATCGCCGTGTTGCTGCTGCAGGCACTCGGTACGCAGCGGATCTTGCTGCCGGGCCTCCCCGCACTCTGGCAGACGTGGCTTCTGGCGGGTCTGGGCACGAGCCTCGCCATGGCAAGCGGCATCTATCTCTCGCTGAAGATTCTCTCTCCGCTGCGAGCCCTCAATGCCAGTGCGATCGGCGTATTGTGCGGCCACGTCAAGCAGCGTTTTCCGGAACAGGGCGATGCGCAGACCCGAGCGCTGGGTCGCATGCTCAATCAGATGAATGCCAAGCTGGTAGGTATCCTGATCGACGCGAAGATTTCGATCGACGTGATTCGCGACGCGGCCAACGCGTTCGCCGACGGAAATGCCGAGCTTGCCAACCGCACCGACGAGCAGGCGAGCGCAATCGAGCAAACCACCGCAAGCCTGGCTGAAATCACCGAGACGGCGGAACAGAACGCACTGGGCGCGCAACGCGCCAACCTCACGGGCCGCGAAACCGCGGAATCCGCGGAAGCGGCGGCACAGGAAGTGCACCGGACCGTCGGGGTGATGGTTCAGGTGTGCGACCATTCGCGCAAGATCAGTGACATCACTTCGGTCATCGACGGTATCGCATTCCAGACGAATATCATCGCGCTCAACGCGTCAGTGGAAGCGGCGCGCGCCGGGCAGTACGGGCGCGGCTTTGCCGTCGTGGCAGCCGAAGTGCGCAGTCTCGCACAGAGGGCCGCTGATGCCGCGAAGGAAATCAAGACCTTGATCGAGACTTCGCTCGATACGGTAACGGTCGCCTCCCAGGCGTCGACCCGCGCCGGCGAGACCATGAACGCCGTCGAGCAGGCTGTGACACGGCTGACCCATACGGTGCACGACATCGCGCTTGCCAGCCAGGGGCAAAGCGCGCAGATCGCACAGATCAACGAGGCAGTCGGACAGGTCGCCGGATTGACGCAGCGAAACGCGATTCTGGTGCAAAGCTCCGCGGCCGCCTCGCTAGAACTGCAACAGCAGACGCAATTGCTCGAAACCGCGCTAAGCGTGTTTCAGATCGGCGACAGCCAGGCAGCCGACACGTCGCATCGCACCCGCTCCGCGACGTTGGATCGCAACAACCCGTTGCAACTTCAGAACGTGTCGTAGCCCTCGCTATTGCCTACGGTAGCGCGGGCGCGAGGAGCTGTCGCAGCAGCGGCCGGCCGGGCAAACGCCCCGGATCTGCCCGGCGCATTTTGCCTATGAGCGGTTGGCACGGACGGCAATCGGCCTGACGTGCTTCCGAGTCGCCATTTGCTGCCCGCACGATGTCGCTGAGTGCAGATCCTGGGTCCATCCACAGGGACGAATTGCAGTTCGCCCGGATAGCGACGAACCGCGTCGGTCATACGACTTAGCCGCTTGCCGTCATGACGTCATGACGTCAGGCGCCGGCGGCCTTCAGGCGCAGCATGGTTCGCGGATGAACATTGAACTGGTTTGCCACCTCGGCAGCCGACTGATAGCGCAGTAGTTCCAATGCCTGCACACGCTGCGTCGGCGAAAGCGCCCGCCGTCTGCCCAGCTTGCTGCCGCGGGCGCGGGCTGCCGCTATGCCCGCCCGGGTCCGCTCGCTGATCAGATTCCGTTCGAACTCCGCGAGCGCGGCCATCATGTGGAAGATGAGGACGCCCCCAGACGAACTCGTATTGATGGATTCGTTCAACGAAACGAACTCGATGCCTCGCCGCTCAAGGTGAGTAATCAGGTCGACCAGTTTGCTCAACGACCGCCCAAGTCTGTCCAGACGCCACACGATAAGCGTGTCGCCCTCCTTTGCTTCAGACAGTGCGGCATCCAGCCCGCGCCGGCAGAACTCCGTGCCTGATACCCCGTGATCAGTGAAGAACTTTTTGCAGCCGGCCTCACGCAATGCGTCGAGTTGCAGAGCCAGGCTTTGTTCGTGAGTGGAAACGCGTGCATAACCGATTTTCATGGTGTTTTTTTCCGGGAAAGGATGGTCCCTTGCCTAACTGATGGTGAATGAAACGGCCTGTTCTGTTGTTCTTCCAGCAACGCCGACACCATCCAGTTGACAAAAAAGGTCCTTTCTGTCTTCCGGCAAATTCAATGGCTCGGGGCTTGGCCTTCGGCCGCCCTGACAAGATTACCTATTCGTCTGACCATATTGGCAAAAATGACCCATTTTGTGCTGTGGAGTCTGGGGACGGACTGAAGGAATTGTAAAAAATTGTGCGAAATGCAACGGGCGACCGCGTGCTGTTGCCCGTATCCGGAGGCGGAATGTCAGCAATCGAAAGCTTGACCAGAAGTGCCGAACCACGGCGGGATGGCTGCGATGCTGGGTGATCTGGCCACCGACGGGCGCCATGATGCAGAAGCGCCGGAGTCCCCTGACGGCAAGATCGCCCAGGAGGTTTTCGTCGCCATTGAGGAAGATCGGCTGTTCTTCCGGCATGAGGTGATTTGCGCTATCGACGTCCCCGCAAACATCCTTTATCGCGAGACTCTGGTGCGGATGAAGGTCGATGACGAGGTCCTGCCACCAGGCCGTTTCATTCCGGCGCTGGAAAGACTTTCGCTGATGCGCCCGTTCGACTGCTTTGTCCTTCGCCGCACGCTCGATGCGCTCCGGGCGACGCCCGGCGCGCATCTTGGCTGCAACGTCTCGGCACAGAGTGCGCGAGACGATCACTGGTGGAAACCGCTCTTTCTCGAGCTGGCGGCCGAGCCCGATCTGGCGGCCCGGTTGGTCGTGGAAATCACGGAGTCGACTCCGGTCTCGCCGGTTGATGGACGCGCCTTTGTCCGGCGTCTGAAGGGTCTGGGCGTCCGGGTTGCCATCGACGACTTCGGCACTGGCTTTTCCGCCGACGCAGCGCGTATGTGCGAGCCCGACATCATCAAGGTAGACCGCTCATTTCTGCGGCGCATTCGGCAAGGCACCTCTACCACGGCCGAATTAAACCGCCTGGTCAGGATGGGACGCTGTATCGCGCCGCGCCTCGTCATCGAGGGTGTCGAAACGGCCGACGATGTCCAGATCGCTCGCGATGCCGGTGCGCACTGGATTCAAGGGTATTACCTCGACGCTCCCGATGCGCCGGCTGCAAAACCGGTCGATTCGTGACGCTGGCTTTCTCTCAGCTCCGGTACGCCCTCGGAACGGCCGGAGCTTTTGGCTGGTTCAACCCAGCCTTTTTTATTCGTGGAATGAGCGCCTCGTGGCACGTGAGACGTCATCTCGGCCCCTGGTTTGATGGATATGAAAACTGAAGCACAGTATTTCGTCGCAGGTCTTCTTTTCTGTTTATCTGCGGCCAGCCATGCCGATGACGAAGCCACCTTCTCCTATCTGATCCCTTCAGAGACGAGAATCGAGACGAGAATCGCGAATTCAGAACACGCTGAGTCTGTCGCCTTCCCCGGCCGTGGATGTGTCGAAGCGGGCGCGTTTCTGCTACCGGCGCCGTTCGGAGATGCCGGAATGCATGAGTTTGTTCACGCAAACGGTACACCGACGACTTGCGCGTTCCACACCCGGAACCTGAGCGTATCCGAAGTGAGTTTCCCGGGAGGCGGATTGTCCACCTCTTCGCCCGCAACAGATCCCTCTCCACCCGAAGCCAGCCGGGAAACCGAAAGTGTCGCCGCCGCGCCAAAGCCGGTGGCATCTTTGCCTGGAATGTCCATGCCTGAGAGGACGGAGCGGGCCGCCCCTGAAAGCCGTTCCCATCCGATAAGCAAGCGCGCCGAACATGCGAACCAAACAGGGGACTCGCCCCGCTACCGCTGGGCTTTGTTCGTATCCGTCCTGGTGCTGGCACTCGCTCTGCTGACGTTGCTCGGCGCGCTCGGCATGCTCCTTTACTGTCGATGGTTTAGCGAACGCGCGATCCTCGCTCGCGCAGTCAATCGTGGCTTGAGGCGTAAGGAGTTCCACCTCGAATATCAGCCTGTCTTCTATACCAGTACCCGCAAATGCATTGGGCTGGAAGTGGCGTTGCGCTGGAAAAACGTTGCGTACGGTCTCCGGGGGGAAGCGTGGTATATGGACAACCTGGTCGATCGCCGTTCAACCAGGAAGATCGTTGCTTTCACTCTTTCCACCGCCGAAAAAGAACTGAGCCGTCTCGCCGATGAACGCAAGCTGTATCTGATGGTTAACTTGTGGAAAACGTGCCTCGAAAACGAAGACTGCCTTTCCCTCATCGTCGCAACGGTGAAGTCTTTCACAACCAGTCGGCTGGTGTTCCAGGTCAAAGCCGAGGATCTGTCCCAGCAACTGGGCAGCGTCGCGCGCCTGCGCGAGGATAAGGTTCGCATTGCCGTGTCGGCGGTAAGGGCCGGGACGTCGATAACCGCGTCCGCGCTACCCGTCGATTTCGAGTTCATCAAGGTGGATCGGGATGTGATGGGACTGGACGAATCAGAGCGCCTGCGGACGCTCCACGCGATAGCTGCCGCAGGCCGCCAGCTTGACGTCGCGGTCATCGCGGATGGGGTGGAAGGAAGCGGCCAATACAAGGCCATCGAGCGTGCACGAATCGATCTGGCACAAGGCTTTTTCCTGGGCAAGGCGATCCCCGCAGGTCAGCTTCCTGCCTTTTTCGAGAAGCTCGACTGGTGGCAGGGAAAATACCTTGCGACCGCGAGAGCAGCCGAGCCGGCGTGAGATTGCAATTGCCCTGAATCCCGAACAACTGCGCGCGCTGGTGAGCGGGCGCGACCCACCCAGCCGCAGTCATTCGCTCGACGGCTCAACGCGGTACTTCCAGCGAAGCGCTTTCACTGCAGCATTCAAGCCGTATCCCATTCAGGCGCCCACGCGACCTGGCTTTTCCGCCCATCGGGCCTTGCCAGCGCGGCGATGCGACGCATCTCGCCGTCATCCAAGGCAAAGTCGAACACGTCGAGGTTCTCGCCTATCCGCTGCGGGTTCGCGGACTTGGGCACCGCGGCGACGCCCGGCTGCTGAACCAGCCAGCGCAACAGGATCTGCGACGGCGTCTTGCCGTGCCGTGCCGCGATCTGCGCGATCAACGGATCGTCGAGCAGCCGGCCGCTGCCGAGCGGCGTGTGCGCGACGAAAGTCAGCCCGTGTTTCGCGCAGGCTGCGAGCACCTTGTCCTGGTTCAGGTACGGGTGGTACTCGCACTGATTCACCGACAGCGGCACCGGCGACAGCGCGACCGCCCGTTCAAGCCATGCGACCGGAAAGTTGGATACGCCGAGGCGGCGCGCGAGGCCCTGCCGGTGCGCGTCCGCCATCGCACAGAGCGTCTCCTCCAGCGGGATGTCGGGATTCGGCCAGTGGATCAGCAGCAGATCGACATAGTCGAGCTTGAGCTCCGACAAGCTGCGCTCGACCGAGCGCCGGAACGCGGGTGCATGCAGCTCGGTCCACCAGACCTTGGTGGTCACGAACAGCGCGTCGCGCGCGATGCCGCTCTGGCGGATGCCCTCGCCCACCGCCGCTTCGTTCTGATAGCGAGCCGCCGTGTCGATGTGCCGGTAGCCCTTGTCGATCGCCGTGCGCACCGCGCGCACGCCTTCATCGTGTTGCGCTTGCCACGTCCCCAGCCCAATCGCGGGAACCTGCAGGGTCCGCGTGCTCGCCGTCACCGTGTGCGTGTCAGTCATGATGTCCTCAGTGTGTCCCGTTTGTGGCAGCGACGCGCGGCAACACAGCGTCGAATGCCGCCTGGAAGCGCCTGACGATCTCGTCCGCCTCGTGCCGCGTGGTAATCAGCGGCGGCGCGAAGCCGACGATGTCGGCGCCAAGCGCGCGCACCAGCAGGCCGTGGTCGCGCGCCGCCGCCACCACGCTCGCATTGATGCGGCGCTCCGCCGGGAACGGCGTGCGCGTCGCGGGATCCTGCATTAGCTGGATCGCCATCAGCATGCCGACGCCGCGGATGTCGCCCACCAGCGGATGATCGCCAAAGGCCGCGCGCAGGCGCTCGAGCAGGTAGCCGCCGACCTCGCCCGCGTTCTCGACCAGCCGCTCCCGCTCCATGATGTCGAGGTTCGCCAGCCCGGCGACCGCGCCGAGCGGATGGCCCGAATAGGTCCAGCCGTGACCCATCATGCCGTGCTCGCGCGACCCGCTCATCAGCACGTCCCAGAACGCTGCGCCGACCACCACCGCCGACAGCGGCGCATACGCGCTCGTCAGCCCCTTCGCGAACGTCACCAGATCGGGCTCGATGCCGAAGCGCTCGCAGCCGGTGCGCGCGCCCAGGCGGCCAAAGCCGCAGACGACCTCGTCGGCGATCAGCAGGATGTCATGGCGGCGCAGCACCGCCTGCACCGCCGGCCAGTAGCCGGCCGGCGGCGGCACGATCCCGCCGGTGCCGTTCATCGGCTCGGCGATGAACGCGGCGATCGTATCCGGGCCTTCGCGCTGGATCAGCGCCTCCAGCTCGGCGACGCAGTGCGCGGTGAACTCCGCTTCGCTCATGCCGGGTTCGGCATTGCGGTAGTAGTCGGGACACAGCGTGCGCAGCACGCGGTCGAACGGCGCATCGAAGTTCGCGTGATAGACGGGCAGCCCCGTCAGCGCGCCGGTGACGATGCCGGAGCCGTGATACGCGCGGTCGCGCGCGATGATCTTCTTCTTGTTCCTGCGGCCGAGGATGTTGTTGTAATACCAGACCAGCTTGATCTGCGTTTCATTCGCGTCGGAGCCGGACATGCCGTAGAACACCTTGACCATGCCGGGCGGCGCCCAGCGCTCGATCAGCCGTTGCGACAGCTCGATCACCGGCTCGTTACTGCTGCCGACATAGGTGTGATAGAACGACAGCCGGCGGCACTGCTCGGCCATGCGGTCCGCGATCTCGTCACGGCCGTACCCCACGTTCACGCAATACAGGCCCGAAAAGCCGTCGATGTACTCGCGTCCCTCGCTGTCGGTCAGATGAATGCCACGGCCTTCGCGGATGATCAGGCCTTTCAGCGCGCCGGTTGCGTGGTCGTACGCATGCGTGCCGGGATGGAAGAAGTGACGGCGATCCGCCTGTTCAAGCGAAGTCATGTGCAATCCTGTTCTGCGGTCGAACTGCCCGGGATCCGTGGCGCGGCAAGCGTCCGGACTGCGATGCCGGAGCGCTACGCGGCCTCGGCGCTCGGTGCGCCGCCCGCCGGTGAAACGATCAATAGATGATGTTGGGGGCCAGTGTCTCGCCCGTCATGAAGCGCCGGTGCGACAGGTGCTTCAGATCTTCGCACACGTTACCGGTGGCGATCGCATCGGCCAGCATACGCCCCGCGCCGAGCGAACTGCTGAAACCATGCCCGCTGAAGCCGGTGCACAGATAAACGTTCGCATGCTGCGTGCATTCCGATACCACAGGGATGCCGTCGGGCGTGTTGTCGATCGCGCCGCCCCACGCGATGTCCACCATCGACGGGTCGAACTCCGGGAAGATTTTATAGGCCTCGTCATAAGCGGAACGCACGAGCGACAGATCCGGCGCCGGATCGAGGATGCGGTTGCGCTCGAACGGCGAGCGCCCGAGATGCAGATAGCTGAACTCGTTCCACAACTGGCGGAAGAATTCGCCGCCGAAGCGAACCTTGATGCTGTTGCGGCGGCTCGCGTAGAGCCCCTTGAAACGCATGCCGTAGCGCAGGCTGTTCGGCACGACGTGCACGGTGCCGCGTCCACTTTTCGCGAGCGTATATCCGCCGTCGGCGCGCTCACGCAGTGCGAATTCCGGCGTCTTCAACGGTCCATTGAACGGCAGCCGGATTTCGCTGCGCGACTTCGACGCCGACGAGTAAACGTTCAGCGTAGGCAGCACGATTTTCCGCTTCAGACAGAACAGCGACGACCACGCGCCCGCCGCGATCACGACTGCATCGGCGCGCACCAGTCCGCGCTCGGTCTGGATGCCGGCGATGCGCCCTGCTTCGAAGTACAGATCGTTGACCGCGCAGTTCTGCAGGATCGGCACGCCCTGCGCCGCGGCGCTGCGCGCGAGCAGCGGAATCGCGCAGGACGGGTCCGCGTAGCCGTCGTTGAAGGTGCGCACGCCGCCGATCCACGGCGCCCCGCGACCCGAATACACGGCGTTGGCCTGCTCGCGCGTCAGCATCTCGGCGGCCACGCCGGAGCGCTGCGCAAACTCGAACCATGCCTGCCATCCCGCGAGTTCCGCCTCGCTTTGCGTGACAAACGTGATGCCGGTCTTGCGGAAGCCCACATCGGCGCCGATCTCTTCAGACAATGCCGTCCAGCGATCGACGCTCAGCTTCGCCATGCCGAGTTCGCGCAGATCCCGACCCAACGTACGGCACCAGCCCCAATTGCGGCTGCTCTGCTCCGCCGCCACGCGGCCTTTCTCGAACACCGCGACCCGCTTGCCCAAGCGGTTCAGTTCATAGGCGGTCGCCACGCCGGCCGCGCCGCCGCCGATGACGGCGACATCCAGATGGGTCGGCAGCGACACATCTGTGTCGATTTGCAATAACGGTTGTCTCACGGTTCAGCCAGGTCTCAGGAGTCGGTGCACAGGTGAAATCGGAGTTTAAGAAGCAAACCACCCGATGACAAATTCGCCAGTATTGGGAGGCCATGCGTTTTTGATATGCCGTCAAGGCGCGCCGGAATCTCGCTCGGCGCGCAGCGACGTTTGATCAGGTTCCGGCAGGTGCAGGGACGCCAATTTTCTCGACAAATGCGCATATAATCCTCGGCCATGCCAATTTGATATGCCCTCGCCGATGCTGAACTTTCGTGAAGTGCAGGCCTTTCGGGCGGTCATGCTGTCGGGCTCGATGACGCAGGCGGCCAAGGATCTGCACACGTCGCAATCCAATATCAGCCGTGTCATCGGCCAGCTCGAACGGCGCATCGGCGTCAAGCTGTTTGAGCGGCAGATCGGCAAGCTGCTGCCGACACTCGAAGGCCAGGTGTTCTTCCGCGACGTCGAACACACGTTCGCCAGCCTGCGAGGGCTCGAAGAGAAAGCCGAATCGATCCGCAAGCGCGGCAGCGGGCGCCTGCGCGTCGCAGCGGTGCCGTCGATGGCAATGGTCGCGGTACCCGACGCGATCCACGTCTTCGCGCAACAGTATCCCGATGTGGACGTCACACTGCAGGTCGCCGATTCGCTGACCGTATGCCAGTGGCTCGCAACCGGCTATGCGGACGTCGGCATCGCGTCGGAAATCTTCAATGCGACCAGCGTCGCCTCCGAAGTCGCGCGCAAGAGTCATGGTGTATGCATCACGCCGCTCGACCACCGTCTCGCCGCCCGCGGCGACGCGATCACGCCGAAAGACCTGATCGGCGAACGTTTCCTGTCGCTGAAATCAAGCGACGTGATGCGCAAGCGCATCGACGACGCCTGCCAGATCAATGGCGAAGAAAAGCGCATCCTCGCGTACGAATCGCACTTCGCCGCCGCGATCTGCCGGATGGTCGCGCGCGGCATGGGCGTCAGCGTGATGAACCAGCTCGTCGCGCGCGAGTACGCGGGGCAGATCGCGATCCTGCCGTTTTCGCCGCGCATCGAGTTCGCCACGTACGTCGTCTATCCGCTCAACACGCCGATGAACATGCTCGCGAAATCGTTCGCCGATGCGTTCCGCACCAGCAGCCGCTGAGCGGCCCACCGCCGGCCCATATCAGCCAGCGATCGCCCCATATCAAATGCGTATTTGACGCATCGAATTGTCCTTCGTAGCCTCATGACGTCTGTGCGCCGCCGCTGATGACATTCGCCGCGCTCGTGACCGCGCGGCCCCATTCTTCGATGCGGCCCGGATCGAACCGCGATTCGGGCATCGAGAAACAGACGCCCGCGACCGCAACACCGTTGGCATCGAACACCGGCGCGCCGATCGCGTAGATGGCGTGGCGATACTGTCCGAGGTTGATCGAATAGCCGCGTTCGCGAATCCGCGCCAGTTCTTCGCGGATCAGCACCGGATCGTTGATCGTTTTTTCGCCGTACCTTGGCAGCTCGCTGCCGAGGATCGTATCGACCTGCGCGTCGTTCATGAACGCGAGCACCGCGAGGCCGTTGGCGGTGGCGTGAAACGGCGACACGTTGCCGATCGAATAGGCGGTGCGCACGTACTGCTTGCACTCCACCTGCTCGATCAAAACCATCGCCGTCGTGCTGTCCGGAATCGACAGATGAACAGTCTCGTTGACAAGCGTACACAGGTCCTGCATCGGCTGGCGCGCGGCCCGCTGCAACGCACCGCCCTTCAGCGCATTCGGCCGCACGCCGACCACGCGGGCACCGATTTCCCAGCGCGTGACCTCACTGCCCGCCTGGCGCAGCCAGCCCGCTTCCTGGAACGTCATCAACACGCGCTGCACGCTCGATTTGGGCATTTTCAGAAGCTTCGACAGCTCGCTGACGCCGATGGGCTGGTGCTCCGACACCGTTTCGATGATCTCGATGCTTTTGAGGAGGCTGTTCAATTTTGATCCCTTGCGGTCAAAAAGCTCGCATGATAATTTGTACCGCATTGAAGCACGTTGTGCCGTATTGTGGCACAAGAAAGAAGACCGTGCAAACGCCTGTTTGTCATTACGCCTTGTTGTGATCGCTCATCAGGATGGAAAAGCATGCAGACCATCGCCTCAAAGACACGCCCCTGCCTGCCCAGGCTGTTTCGCGCCGGCGCCTTCGCGCTCGCCTGTCTGTCGCTTTCGCAGGTCGCCTTCAGCGCCGACCTGACCGTCACCGCATTCGGCGGCACGTGGGAGAAGGCTTACCGCAAGTGCTTCGTCGAACCGTTCGAGAAGAAAACCGGCAAGAGCGTCGACGTCACGCTCGGCAATCCGCTGCAATGGGTGAACCAGGTGGCGGCGAATCCGGCCAGGCCGCCGATCGACGTGATGGTGAGTACGCCTGAAGCGACGCACATCGCGGTCGAGCGCAAACTGCTCGATCCGATCTCGCCGAAAGACGTACCGAACATGGCGCAGCTCGATCCGCGTCTGGTGCAGTACGGCCACGGCTACGGTTTTCCGATCACGTATGGCGATTTCGGCCTGATGTACAGCACAAAGCGCGTGAAGAACCCGCCGAAGTCGTGGAAGGAGTTCGTCGATGGCGTGGTCGCCGGTAAATATCAGGCCGGCATTCCGGACATCAACTACGTCGCGACGCCCGCCGGTCTGATCACGCTGCTCAACCAGATCTACGGCGGCTCGCCAACCAACATCCAGCCCGCGCTCGATCAGGTCAAGCGCATGCGCGACAGCAAGAACGTCACGTTCTTCAGCGAGCCGAACGCGCCGCTCAACGCGATCCGCAACGGCGACATCGACATCGCGATGTACTACGACGGCCGCGCGTGGAACGAGCACGACACCAGCAATCCGGATATCGCGTGGATCAATCCCGCGCCGGGTTCCGTCGCGTTTCCGAACATGGCCGTGAAGGTGAAGAACGGCTCGCCGCTCGGTCTGCAGTTCCTCGACGAGCTGGCTTCGGCGCAGGGCCAGGCGTGCTTCGCCAACACGATGCAGTACACCGCGTCAAACACCACGGTGACGTACGACGCGAAGGTGAAGCCTCGCATCGCGACCGTCGACAAATCGATCTGGGTCAACTTCGACGACATCGGCAAGTACGTGCCGCAGTGGATCGAAGCCTGGAACAAGCAGATCGGGCAATGACGTCATCCGGCCGTCTGCCTCGATTGACAAGACCTGGCAGCGCGGAGGCAACACTGACGCAGCGCAGACCCAGGTGGTCTGCAAGGCTTACCTAAAGGGAAGGCAATGGGCTTGAGAATTGGAGTGGATATCGGCGGTTCGTTCACGGACTTCGCGGTGCTGGACGATGCAACGCGCACGACGCGAACGCTGAAGGTGTTTTCGCGGCCGGATTCGCCGGGCAGCGAAGTGATCGACGGCATGCAAGGCCTGCGCGAGCGCTTCGGCATCGATCCGCATGAGGTCGTGTATTTCACGCACGGGACGACGGTCGGCGTGAACTCGGTCGTGCAGCGCAAGGGCTTGCGCCTCGCGCTGATCACGACGCGCCATTTCGAGGACGTGCTCGACATCGCGCGCCTGAAGATCCCCGACATGTATCACCTGATGTCGCGGCGCCCGGAACCGCTCGTCACGCGTGACCGCGTGTTCGGCGTCGACGGCCGCATGCGTCCCGACGGCAGCGAGGAAACCCAAATTGATGAAGCAAGCGTGCTCGCCGCGCTCGCTGCGTTGCAGGCCGCGCAATGCGAAGGCGTGGTGATCTCGCTGCTGCATTCGTATCGCAATCCGGCGCACGAGCAGCAGGTGAAGGCGATCATCGAGAAAGCGGCGCCCGGATTTTTCGTCTCGTGCTCGCACGAGGTGTGGCCGATCATCCGCGAATACGAGCGCACCGTGACCGCGACGATCGGCGGCTACGTGCAGCCACGCGTGTCTCAATACCTGACGCGCCTGCAGGCCGCGCTGGCCGAAAGCGGCGTCGGCGCGGACCTGAAAGTGACGAAGTCGAACGGTGGCGTGATGAGCGCCGAGAACGGCAAGAGCAATTGCGTGCAGATGATCCTGTCCGGCACGGCCGCCGGCGTGATCGGCGCATCGTATCTGGCCGGCATGTGCAAGATCAAGGACTGCATGAGTCTCGACATCGGCGGCACCACCGCCGATGTCGCGCTGATCGTCGACGGCAAGCCGCAGTATGCGACCGGCGAATATATCGGCGACTTCCAGATTCACATTCCTTCGGTTTCCGTATCGTCGATCGGCGACGGCGGCGGCTCGATCGCGTGGGTCGATGACTTCGGCGTGCTGAAGGTCGGACCGGAAAGCGCCGGCTCGAACCCGGGCCCGGTCTGCTACGGACGCGGCGGCACACGTCCGACGATCACCGATGCGTTCGCCGTGATCGGCGTGCTCGGCCGCGCATCGCTCGGCTACAACGCGGTGCAGGTCGACGTCGACGCGAGCCGCCGCGCGATCGAACCGCTCGCCGCGCGCCTTGGCATCGACGTGCATCAGACGGCGGCCGCGATCATCGACGTCGCGGTCTCCGGCATGTATGGCGGCGTGAGCCGCATCGTGTCGCGCTTCGGCATCGATCCGCGCGCGTTCTCGCTGATGCCGTTCGGCGGCGCGGGTCCGATGCTCGGCGGTTTCTTCGCGCGTGCGCTGAACATGCGCCATCTGGTCGTGCCGACCACGCCGGGCGTGCTGAGCGCACTGGGCGGACTGATCGCCGATACCAAAAACGACTTCGTGCGCACCACCTATTACCCGCTCGACGCCGCCTCGCTCGACAAGCTCGCCGGCGATCTCGCCAAGCTCGAAGCGCAAGCGCGCGAATGGATCAGCCACGAAACGGGCTCGGATGCGGGCGCGGAAATCACGGTGTCGGCCGACATGCGCTATCGCGGCCAGTCGTTCGAAGTCGATACGCCGCTCGATCCGCAATCGATCCGTAGCGGCGACATCGCGACGATCGCCGCGGCGTTCCATCGCGAGCATCACCGTCTGTATGGCCATAGCGACGAGCGCTCGGCGCTGCAGGTCGTCGCGCTGCGCCTCGTGATCAGCCTGCCGACGCCGAAGCCGGAAATGCCGAAGATCGAAGTCGGCGCAGGCGCGCCGCGCGTCGAGGCGATGATCGACGTCTATCTGGACGGCGCATGGCGCACGGTGCCGCTGTACCGCCGCGCCGTGCTGCTCGCCGGCCATCGCTTCGACGGCCCCGCGGTCGTCACGCAGGACGACACGACCACCTGCGTGCTGCCGGGCTTCGAAGCCGTCGTCGACGAATACGGCAACCTGCTGCTGTCGGCCCAATAAGCGCGCAGTGAGATACGAAGGATATACAGCATGACATTCAACCGATCCGTTCTGCAGATCTTCGCGAACTACTGCGTCGCAGCCGCCGAGAGCATGGCTCACACGCTGATGCGCACCGCCCACTCGGCCTTCGTCAAGGAAACCGAGGATTTCTCGTGCACGATCATGACGCCCGAAGGGCTCACGTTCGCGTCGCCGAAAACGCTCGGCGCGACCTGGTATCCGGGCCTCGATTTTGGCTCCGTGATCGAGGCAATCGATCACTACGAACCGGGCGACATCGGCATGACCAACGATGCGTACAGCGGCTACGTCGCCACCCACACGCCCGACGTGATGATGTGGAAGCCCGTGTTCTTCAACGGCGAGATCGTCTGCTACGTCGGCGGCCATATCCATAACACCGACATGGGCGGCGCCGTGCCGGCCTCGCTGTCGCGCACGCTGACCGAGATCTATCAGGAAGGCATCCGCTGGGCGCCGACCAAGATCATGCGCGCCGGCGTGCTCGACGAAACGCTGCTCGACCATATGGCGATCAACGTGCGCGCGGCCGAGCAGAATCGCGGCGACCTCAAAGCGCAGATCGCGATGCTGATGACCGGCGAGCGGCGCGTGCTGGAAATCATCGAGCGCTTTGGCATCGACGATTTCAAGGCCGGCATGTACGCGATGATCGACTACTCGGAAGAGCAGGCGCGCAGGATCGTCGCCGGCATGCCGGACGGCGAATATTTCTTCGCCGAGTTCGCCGACGAGGATTCGGTCAACGGCAAGCCGCTGCGCGTCGCGCTGAACCTGAAGGTGGAAGGCGAATCGCTGCTGTTCGATTTCACCGGCAGCGATCCGCAACTGAACTCGTCGCTGAACATGCCGACCGGCGGCAAGGAGCGGCACGTGCTCGCGCTGGTAGGCCTGAACTACGTGCTGTATTCGCTGCACCCCGACCTGCTGCTGAACGCGGGCATGCTGAAGGTCGCGCGCTGCATCCTGCCCGAAGGCACGATCATGAACTGCGTGCCGCCGGCCGCGGTCGGCATGCGCAGTCTGACCTGCAAGGTCGCGCAGAACGTCACGTTCGGTGCATTCTCGATGGTCTGCCCGGACCGTCTGCCCGCCTGCCCGGCGGGCGGCATGTCGATTCTGAACGTGCGCACCGTCGATAGCGACGGCCGCACGGTAATCGCGGCGATCGGGCCGGTCGGCGGCGGCGCGGGCGGCATGATCAGCGACGACGGCTCAGATGCATCGGGCGCGAACGTGGCATTCCTGCGCAACACGCCGGTCGAAATCAACGAAGCCGAAGTGCCGATCCGCATTCTCAAGTACGGCATGGTGCCGGGCAGCGCGGGCGCGGGCCGCTATCGCGGCGGCCTCGGCACGATCATGGAATTCCGCGTGTTCTCACCGGGCACACTGGTGACGGCGCGCAACCGCGACCGCTCGCGCTTTGCCTCATGGGGCGTGCTCGGCGGCAAGGCGGGCGCGGTGTCGCGCTTCACGCGCAATCCGGGCACCGCGCAGGAAGAAAACCTCGGCGTCACCGATCTCGTCGTGTGCGGCCCCGGCGACGTGATCCGTCTCGAAGGCTGTGGTGGCGGCGGCTATGGCAACCCGTACGAACGCGATCCGCAGAGGGTCGCGACCGACGTGAAGCGCGGCTATCTGAGCGAGGCCGATGCGCTGGCGCTGTATGGCGTCGTGCTGCGCGCGGGCGATGTGGATACGGAGGCGACCACCGCGCGGCGCACCGAGCTCGCGGCCGACGCGCCGGGCACGCCGGCCGCGCACTTCGAATACGGTGCGGCCCGCACCGCCTACGAGGCGCGCTGGACGCGCGAGCGCTATGCGGTGCTCACGGGGATCCTCGCCGCCGCGCCGGTCGTCTGGCGGCACTTCCTGAAGCACAAGATCTTCGACGCGTTCGATGCATGGGAAGCCGAAGGCCGTCTGAAACCGGGCGGGCAAGCGATCAGCGACATCTTCCGCGAGGTCGCGAACCAGTATCCGCAGCTACTCGAAGCACAGCGCGCAGCGTAGCGTGATGCGCGGAACCGCAGCGCTCGTCATTCGACGGACGCCGCCGCGGCGCCGCGCGACAGGGATTGCAGGCGCGGGACCGGCCGCTCCGGTTCCGCTGGAATGCGGAGCGCCCCATCGTCTCCGGTCACACACGTCTATGAAGGTGCAAGCGATGTTCCAATCCGCCAATCCGTTCTCCGGCGCCGCGGTGGGCGCCGAAGCGCCGGCCATGCCGCTGCGCTCGCAGCCCCTGTCGCTCGACGGCGTCAGCAAACGCTTCGGTGCGGTCACCGCGCTGGAACAACTGTCGCTCGAGGTGCGCGCGGGCGAGCTCGTCGCGCTGCTCGGTCCTTCCGGTTGCGGCAAGACCACGACGCTGCGGCTGATCGCCGGTTTCGAGTTTCCCGATACCGGCGCGATCCGCATTGCCGGACGCGAGGTGACGAATCTGCCGCCGAACCGGCGCGGGCTCGGCATGGTGTTCCAGAACTACAGTCTGTTTCCGCATCTGACGGTTGCCGAGAACATCGCGTTCGGGCTGCGTATGGCGGGGGTGCCGAAGCGCGATCGCGGCGCGCACGTCACGCGGATGCTCGATCTGATCCGGCTGCCCGGTTTCGGCGAGCGCCGCATCGCGCAGATGTCCGGCGGCCAGCAGCAGCGCGTCGCGCTGGCGCGCGCGATCGTCACGAATCCGTCGGTGCTGTTGCTCGACGAGCCGCTCGGCGCGCTCGACAAGAATCTGCGCGAGAACATGCAGTTCGAGCTCAAGTCGCTGCAAAGCAAGCTCGGCATCACGAGCGTGATGGTCACGCACGATCAGGAAGAAGCGCTGACGATGAGCGACCGCGTCGTCGTGATGAATCACGGCCGCATCCTGCAATCGGGCACGCCGAACGAAGTCTACGACCGGCCGCGCACGCGCTTCGTCGCGGAGTTTCTCGGCGCGGCCAACATCCTGCCGTTCGCGCTCGTGCACAGCGAGCGGAACTGGCTCGATGTGTCGCTCGGCGCGGCGCGTGGCGACAGGTCGGTGACGTGCCGCGTCGCGCATGCGCTGAGCCGCACGCTCGCGGCCGGCATGACCGGCGACATCGCGGTGCGGCCCGAGAAGCTGCGCCTTGGCGACGCCCGCCCCGACGACATCCGCTTCGACGGCGTCGTGGCCGCACGCGTGTTCCGCGGCTCGCAGCACGCGTACCGGATCGACGTGCCGACGCTCAGCCAGACCGTCAGCGTCTATCAGCAGGCCGCCTCGGCAAGCGCGCTCGAGCCGGGGCATGCGGTCACCGTGTCGATCAGCCCCAACGACCTCGTCGTGCTCGAAGCCGAGCCGGGCGAAGGAGAGGCGCGATGAGCACGCTCGCCACCGTTCCCCGCGTGGCGCGCCGCCCGCGCCTGTGGATTTCGCCGTATGCCGTGCTGTGCGCGCCGGCGCTCTTCGTGCTGGCGATCTTCTTCGGCATGCCGCTCTACGAAAACGCGATGCGCAGCCTCGGCATCTCGGCGATCCCCGGCGCGCATTCAGCGTTCACGTTCGCGTACTACCACAAGCTGTTCACCGATCCGTACTACATCGGCATCCTGATCGAGACGCTGAAGATGAGCGTATTGACCACGTTCTGGTGTCTGATCGTCGGATACCCGGTCGCGTATTTCATGGTGCGCCGCTCGGGACGTTTCGCCGCTCCGCTGATGTTCGTGCTGATCATGCCGTTGCTGACGTCGATCATCATGCGCACGTTCGGCTGGAACGTGCTGCTGTCGCGGCACGGCCTCGTCAATGAGGCGCTGCTCGCGCTCGGCCTCATCGCGCAGCCGCTGCGGATGACGCAGAGCGCGACCATCGTCTATGTCGGCAACGTCCACGTGATGGTGTCGTTCATGGTGCTGTCGATCATTCCGGTGCTGCGCTCGGTCGACCAGCGTCTGGAAGAATCCGCCCGCGTGCTGGGCGCCGGTGCGCTGCGCGCGTTCCTGCTGGTCACGTTGCCGCTTTCGGTCGAAGGCATCGTCACGGGTTGCCTGATCGTGTTCATGATCATCAACGGCAGTTTCATCGGCGCGTTGCTGCTCGGCGGCGGCAGTGTCGTGACGCTGCCGTTGCTGATTTTCCAGCAATTCAGCCAGTCGCAGGACATGGGGCTCGCGAGCGCGATGGGCAACCTGTTGCTGATCGTCGTGCTGGTCTGTCTGTACGCGCAAGGGCGGTTCAGCGGCCGCCGCGAGGAGGCACGCCAATGAGCACGCCCATCAGCACGCTCGCCCCGCCGTCGCATGGCGGCTCGCGTCTGCCCGAACGACTCGGCAACGGCATGATCGCGCTGTATATCGCGCTGTTCGTCGTGTTTCTGCTTGCGCCGATCGTGATCGTCGTGCTCGCCTCGTTCACGCCGGGCGAATCGGTCGCGGTGCCGGTCGATGGTTTGTCGCTGCGCTGGTATCGGCGTTTCATCGAATACAAGCCGTTCACCGACTCGCTGATCACGAGCCTGATTCTCGCCGGCACGGCGACCGCGCTCGCGATCCTGCTCGCGGTGCCCGCCGCGCTCGGGCTCGCAAACGCGCGCTCGCGCATCGCCAATGCGGCGATGTCGTTCCTGCTGTCGCCGATCGCCGTGCCGCCGCTGGTGATCGGCTTGTCTTCGCTGTATTACCTGTCGGAGCTCGGCATCGGCAATTCGTTTGTCGCGCTGCTGATCACGCATACGTGCGTGTCGGTGCCGTACGTGCTGCGCACCACGATCGCCGCGTGCAAGAACCTGAACCCCGGATACGGCGAGGCGGCGTCCGTGCTCGGCGCGAGCATCTGGCGACGCTTCTGGCACGTCACGCTGCCGCTGATTTCGCCGGGCATTTTCGCGGGCGCACTGTTTTCCGCGCTGATCTCGCTCGACAACCTAGGCGTATCGTACTTCTTCGGCAGCGCCAATACGACGACGCTGCCGGTCGTGATGCTCTCATACCTGCAGAATCAGTTTGATCCTTCGATCGCGGCCATCAGCACGGTGCAGATGGTCATCGCCATCGCGTTCCTGCTTGCGGTCGAGAAAATCTATGGCTTGCGATCGATGAACGGCTGACGGCGCAATCAATCGCTATGGCGGTTGCGTTAAGCTATGCACCATCACAACGATGGACAACCGCATATGGCAACGCACACGGAACCGCAAATCAGGGTGGGGATTGGTGGCTGGACGTATGCCCCGTGGCGCGGGGTGTTCTATCCCGAGGATTTGACGCAAAAGCGCGAGCTCGAATACGCGAGCCGTCAACTGACCAGCATCGAAATCAACGGCACGTTCTACGGCCTGCAAAAGCCGGAGAGCTACATGAAGTGGCACGACGAGACGCCCGACGATTTCGTGTTCGCCCTCAAGGCGCCGCGTTACGCGACCAACCGGCGCGTGCTGGCCGAAGCCGGCGACAGCATCGAGCGCTTCTTCGCCAGCGGCCTCACGCATCTGAAGCACAAGCTCGGACCGGTGAACTGGCAATTCGCGACGACCAAGCAATTCGACGCCGAAGACTTCGAGGCATTTCTGGCATTGCTGCCGAAGGAACTGGATGGACGCACGCTTCGGCACGCGGTCGAAGTGCGTCATCCGAGTTTTCGCAGCGAGGCCTTCGTCGCACTGGCGCGCAAATACGGTGTCGCGATTGTGCTGGCGAGCGATAGCGACTATCCGCGGATCGCCAGTCTGACCGCGCCGTTCGTCTACGTCCGCATCATGGGAACCACCGAAGCCCATGCGCAGGGGTATGCCGGGAAAGCACTCGACGCATGGGCGAAGCGCGCTCGCCAGCTTGCTGACGGCACCGTCCCTGACGATCTGGAACCGGTCGAAGCGCGCGCCGCCGCCAACGGCAGGCGCGAGGTGTACCTGTACGTGATCAGCGGCTTCAAGGAACGCAATCCGCTCGCGGCCAAGGCGCTAATCGAACGGCTTTGATCGGGGTTGTGACGCGCGATGCCTGATTACATCGCCGCCAGCCGGCGCAGCCTGCTGAAACCCGGCGCAGCGGGCACGCTGCAGGATGCCCAGCCCACGGTCGTGAGGCGGCCATCCGACGCGCGGCGGACCCAGACTTCCAGTTCGGCTTTGTGCCGGCCATCCGCTTGCGGTGCGAACCCGGTGATGACTGCGGTGATGGTGATCGGATCGAATACCTGCAATGGCGCGACGAATTTCAGCTTGAACCAGCCATCGATGAACCATGCGGCGCCGAACGCGCGCGCCATCGCGTCGCCGATCAGCCCTGCCTGCTGCTGTCCCTGCACGATGAGTGTCGGCAACTCGCCGGATCGCGCGATCCGCAGATCGTTGTGAATGTTGTGGACGTACTCGCCGATCCGCGAAAACACCGCGGCCTGCTCCGCCGTGACGATCTTCGTCACAGGCCGCAGTACGTCGCCGACGCGCGCGTCGCGCGTCACCACGTCGATCACGCGTGCGTCAGCGGGCACCTCACCGGTCACCCGCTTTTCCTGCGCCTGTTCGCTGCCGCGCCCGCCGATCTTGCCGGGCACCGTGCGCAGGATTTCGACGCCCCGATGCCGCACGATGCTGCGCCCATCTTCGCCACGCGCCTGCGCCTCCATCACGACGTAGCCCTGACCGCGGCGTTCGTAAGCCTCGACGTAGGCGCCGGACATCGTCACCTTCTCCCCCAGCCTGACGGGACTATCGAACCACATCTGCTCCTCGGTATGGAGCCCGACCGTCTTGCTCGCGCGATAGCGCGTCGTGAACAACTGCACGAGGTCGTTGCCAAGCAGACATGGCTGACCGATACGGGCACCGTCGAACGGACTCGATCCCTCGGCCAGATACCACGGATGATAGTCATCCTGCGTAAACGAAAAGCGCTTGATCTTGTGATCGTCGACGGTGATGGTGACGGGCCCTAGCGCCTCGGGAATCTCGAGGTTCTCGAACAGCGGCTCCTTGAGCCCGGCTTCCAGGTCGTCGACGCCGACGGCGAGCCGCGGATCGGTCAGATCGCGCCACGGCGCCGGCTGTTGCATGACGTTCATTTGCTGCACCTCACTGTAAAGCAACGGTCCGTGGCCGTTTCATTTACGCCGGGCTCGCTTTTTGGGCGCGGGGCCCGTTGAGCCACGCACAACGAGGCGCATAGGAAACAGCATCTGCTTCGCCTTCTTGTGCTTTTTCTTGATCCGGTCCATCAGTAACGTGGCCGCAGCGGCGCCCATTTCACGACGCTGCAGCGCGATTGTCGTGAGATTGATCGGCGCATACGATGCCAGTTCGATATCGTCGAGGCCGACGACGGACAACTGATCCGGTATCACGATGTTCGCTTCATGCGCGGCGTTCATCACGCCGATCGCGCTCATGTCGTTCGCGGCAAGGATGGCCGTCGGCCGGTTTCGCATCGCCAGAAACTCTTTCGCGGCACAATATCCGCCTTCGACGTGATAGTTGCCCTGCACGATCAATTCAGGATCGTCGTCGATGCCCAATCTCGCGACCGCTTCCTGGAATGCGATCATCCGCTCATCCGCCGTGCTCGACTCCCGAGGACCACGTATCAGTCCAATCCGCATGTGGCCCAGCTTGACGAGATGCTCGACAGCAGCCGAAATTCCCTCGTTATTGTCGGCACCGACATAGTCGTCCTGACGCTGGCGCGAGCGACGCTGAAGCAGAACGAACGGGGTGCCCGAATCCAGCAGTTCTCGCACGAGAGGCGGGTCGCTGTACTGGGAAAGCAGCACCAGGCCGTCGACCCGACGGTCGAGTAGCACCTTCATCTGCGCGACCTGCTTGTCCAGCATGCCATCCGTGTTGCAAACCAGCAGGCTGCATGATTCGCGCTCGGCGACGTCTTCGACGCCGCGCAGAAAATCCGGCGACGACGGGTTCGATATGTCGGCGAGCAGAACACCGAGCGTGAAGGTGCGCTGCATCCGCAATGCGCGGGCGACCACCGAGACGCGGTAACCCATGCGGTCCGCGATTTCCTGGATCCTGACGCGCGTTGATTCCTTGACGATTTCCTTTCCTGCCAACGCGTTCGACACGGTAGACAACGCTACGCCGGCTTCGCGCGCCACATCGTGAATGGAGACTTTAGCTTTCGAGCCAGTCGCTTTTTTTGTCACGGGACATTCCAGACTGCCGTGCGACACGTCGTCCCACGGCTGGTTGCAGATGCAGCTATTGTACTCAATCCCGATACCGATAAAAACGTTTTCGTCGCTTCATTTCGCCTCCATTCGGCTTACGGGATTCAGTCGTGAGCCGTGATCCGGGTGATATCCGCGTACCTTGTTTCGGGAGCGAGATAGGCACACACCCCTCCGATCAGCACGCATACGATGGTGGTCGCGGCGAGCGGCCACGGATCGCCGTGCGACCAGACGAGCAGCGCTGCCGACGCCATCGGCCACAAGCCAATCACGATGCTCGGAACCTGTGCCGCCAGCGAGATGCCAGTGTAGCGAACGCGAGTGCCGAACAGCTCGGAGAAGAAACTCGGCTCCACCGCGTAAGTCGCCCCGACGCCGAGCGTGTACGCGACGAAGTACAGCGCGTACACCAGCGGAATATTGCCCACTCGTAACGCCCAGAAGAACGGGAAGATCGTGATCACGCCGGCCGCCGCACCGAGCATGAAGGTCCAGCGCCGGCCAATGCGGTCCGACAGGCGGCCGAAGTAGAAGAACGCATAGATACCGCCGGCGGCGGCCAGGGTTCCCGCCCACAGGACGTGGGTGTCGGGTGTGCTCGTGTAGTGCGTCGCGTACGCCAGGCCGATCGTCAGCGTCATATAGCCGAACACACCCTCGCCGAGACGCATGCCCATCGCCAGAAGCAACGGCCTGAAGAAACGGAGAAACACCAGCGCGATCGGCAGCTTCGAATCCTCGTCACTCAACTCGCCCGCCGACCGCTTCGCTTCGATCTGGCGCTGCGCCACCTGAAATGCAGGCGTTTCGGTCAAACGCAGCCGGATAAAAAGACCCACGATGACCAGAACGATGCTGAGCAGGAATGGCACGCGCCATCCCCATGCCACCAGATCGTCGCGGGAGAGCCGGGAGACCAGCGCAAAAACGCCTGTGGCGGCCACCAGACCGATCGCGTTGCCGACCTGCGGCACGCTCCCGTACATCCCACGCTTTCCCTGCGGCGCATATTCGACCGCGACGAGCGACGCACCGCCCCATTCGCCACCTACGCCGAAACCTTGCAACAGGCGCAGGATGACCAGCAGCACCGGCGCCCAAACGCCAATCGACTGCGTGGTAGGCAGGCAACCGATCAAGAAAGTGGCGATACCCATCATCATGAAGGTGATGACGAGCGCCTTCTTGCGACCGAGCCGGTCGCCAATATCGCCGAAGACGATGCCGCCGAGCGGGCGCACGACGAAGCCGACACCGAGGATCGCGAATGCCTTGATAGCGCCCATCATCCGCGAGTTTTCGGGGAAGAACAGATCGCCGAACACCAGCGTCGATGCGGTTGCGAAGATGAAATAGTCGTACCATTCGACCGCCGTTCCGACCAGACTCGCGAACACAGCCCGCTTGAGCAAGGCAGCGCGTTCGGTCTCCGTCATCGGCTGCGCCGCCGGATCCGGCGCATGGTCGGGTTCATTGGTCCGGAATCCTATCGAGGTACTGCCCGATTTCATCGTGTCTTCCCCCCAAGTTATTGACTATGCGTGCCACAAGCGCGCGGAAACACCGCCGTCTACCAGCAGCGTCGTGCCGTTGACGAATGAAGCGTCTTCGCTCGCAAGAAACGCAATCGCGCTGGCCACTTCGTCCGGCCGGCCCAGCCGCCCGAGCGGCTGAAACGCCCTCATGCGGTCCAGCGCCTGATCCGGGTCCGGCGCCGTCTCCAGCCAGTTCTGCAACATCGACGTATGGATGACGCCGGGAGCCACCGCATTTACGCGGATACCACTGGACGCGAGCTCGACAGCCGCGCTGCGCGTAAAGCCCGACAAGCCGGCCTTCGACGTCGCGTAAGCAGTGAAATCTTCGATCGTCGCGCCGGAGTGAAAAGACGAAACGTTGATGACCGACGCACCGGGACTCTTTAGCAAATGCGGATGCGCGGCCTTCAGGAACAGCCACGAGGCGCGCAGGTTGACGTCCTGCACGCGGCCCCACTCCTGCAGCGTCATGTCCGTAAGCGGGCGTAGCAGTGAAATCCCGCCATTGTTGACCACGGTATCGAGACCACCGAATCGATCGACTGCGAGCCGTACCGCGGCGGTGGCCGTGCTCTCTTGCGCAATGTCGGCAAGCAGGAATGCCGCCTGGCCGCCCAGTTCGTCAGCGACGGCCTGCCCTGTCCGCGCAATATCCAGCAGTACTACGTTGTAGCCGTCCCGCGCGAAGCGCCGGGCGGTGGCCGCGCCGATGCCGTTCGCCGCGCCCGTGACGATTGCCGTTCTTGTCATCGACGTGCCTCTGTGCGATTCATCGAGGATGACCCGAGCAGAATACCCTTCGGGTCGACGTGACGACGCAGGCAATCCAGCTCTTCCACGCTGGGTAGCGGCGTGAGGGGAACGTCTGCCGTCTCGATGTCGAATCCGGTATGGGATTGCAACGCCCGCTCGGACTCCGAGTGAACCGAACGGACGCGCATGCGTCCCTGCTCCTTGTCGAAGTCGAAAATGCAGCGCGGCGTGACCACCCACTCCGGGCCGCCCCGCCGCAAGCCGAGCTTCGCCCGCCCGGCGAGCCCCCCCGGATAGCCGACGCCCGACACGTAATCGACCTTGCCGACGAAATTGCGCGCTTCGTGGTGCGGCATCATCACGTACTCGCGGCCGAAGAGCGTCATATGCTCGGGCTGAAGGATCGGCCCGACGAGACGCACCTTGGGCCGCCGGTAATCGCCGATGCAAACGCTGTTGATGTTGCCGACGCAATCGACCTGCACAGCCGAGCTAAAGCCGAAGTCGATGTCCCCGCGCTTGATCGCCCAGGGACCGGGGTAGCCCATCATCTGCGCCTCGCACGGCAGATCGCGCAGCACCGCATCGAACTCGGAGTCCGGCATGGTGTCGAGCGTGGTGAAATCCGGGTTGTGCGACCAGCCCGCGAGCAGAATGGTCAGGTTCGGCGCGTGCATCTGGCGCGCGAGCGTCATCGCGGCAAGCGGTATCGACGTGCCGTACAGGGCAGCCGCGCCGCCCGTCACGAGCCCCGTGAAGCCGACCTCGCCATCCTTGAACGAGCGGGCAAGGTTGACGGTCAGCAGCTCAGCCAGCGTATAGGTAGGCGCGGCGCTCATAGTGAGTCGGTCTCCAGCAGGGATCCCAGTCGGTGCGCGCCGATGAGATCGAGATAGGCTTGGTGCCCGGCAGGCGCGTAGACGTATCGATCCAGATAGTCCTTCAGGCTCTCGGGACTTTTTCCGGCCGCGGCGTACTCGCTAAAATGCAGATCGTCGATCCGGTAGCGCCCCAGCACAGGACACGGGTGAGCGCCGAATGGCGCCTCCACCACCATCGTCACCTTGTACGAAGGCAACAGGTTCTGATCCGCGTGGCGCTTCACATACTGTTTGGGCACGATGTTTTCGACGGTCACGATGACCGTGTCGCAGCCGCGCGCCATGATCGTGTCGAGGTTTTGCGGCAACAGGTGCCGGCGCGGGAACAGCACGTTACCCTGCTCATCGGCCGCGATCGCGTGAATCACCACGACTTCGGGATCGGCCGGCGGTACGGCATACAGCATCCGTCCGGTCAACGGACACTCGAACGGTTTGATCGCCGGATTGTGCCGGAGGATGTCGGTACCGCCCAGATAGTCGCAAGGCCAGAACGTCATCGCTTCCTGACTGGCGCGAAAGCGGTCGAAGCTCAGAATCTCGGGATAGTCGACCACCGAAATCGCACCGGCCTCGACCGCCCGACGAAAATTCGGCGCGAGACCGAAGCGCTCCAGCCCCACGTACGAGGTCTCGACCTGACGCACGCAGCCGGCGCCGACCAGCATATCGACTTCGTTGCCGTTGACTGTACCGACGATCGTCAAGTCTTTGCGTTGCGCGCGAATCAGCTCGCGCACCAAAGCCATCGGATGTTGATAGATCGCGAACCCACCGAGCGCCAGCCGGGTTCCGTCTGGAATGAGCTTTACCGCTTCTTCCAGGGTGCCTACCCTGGACGTTTTCTTGTCCACAACCACTCCGTCAGATGGGGGTAACGATATACCGCCGGGCCTTGTCTTTCCCGGCCAGTCTGATTCCGCTCAAGGGGCCACTCACGTCGTCTTCCGGCTATAGGCCAGCACGGCGAGGAGCAGGATTGCCCCTTTGACCGCTGGCTGAACGAGCGGCGAAATACCGACGAGATTCATCATATTGTCGACAAGCGCGAGGATCAGCACGCCAACGAACCCGGATAACAGGTTACCCTGCCCGCCGGTCAGACTGACACCGCCGATCGAGATCGCGGCAATCGAGTCCAGCGGCAACCATACGCCGGTATGCGGATCCCCATAGCCGACCCGCATCGCGAACAGCAGCCCCGCGACGGCGGCGACAGTAGAGCCGGTGGCATAGGCCGCCAGACTCACCCGCTCGACCGGGATGCCGGCAAGCCGCGCAGCGCGGCGATTGCCGCCGATTGCGAAGGTAAAGCCGCCGATAGAGGTGCGCAGATACAGCGTCCCAAGGACGAGAACCGCAAGCGCGGCCCAGAACGCGAGCGGAAGCCCCGCGAACTTTTCGCCATAGAAATTCATCATCGCGTGTGGAATGTGGTGGCCGCCGGCCGACGTATCGATGGTGCCGCCACGACTCCATAGTTTGGCGACCGAATAGCCGATCTGCATCGTACCGAGCGTCACGACGAACGCGGGCAGACGGACGAACGTGACGAGCAGGCCGTTCACCAGACCGAACACGCAGCCGGACAGTAGCGCGGCAAGACAGGCCAGCACCGGACCGGCATCGAGCGCGCTCACGAACACAACGCTCGACAGCGCGATGACTGCGCCGACGCTGAGATCGATCCCGCCCGTCGCGATGATGAAGAACTGCGCTGTCACCAGAACCAGCAGAATCGACTCCTGCTGGACAACGTCGAGCAGGTTGGACGGCCTCAGCAAAATGCCGCCGGAAGCGATCGCGCCGACCAGGACGACGGCGAGGAGAATGCAGGCGAGCCGCAACGTATCGCCGTGCGCGCCGCTCGAAGCCACGGAAAAGCGCGCCGTTCCGGCCTGCTGGCCGGCGCGTGCACCTGGATTGGCATTGGACGTCGTCATGCCTGCACCCTGCCCTTCGACTTGAACTGATTGAACTGGCTCAGCGCCAACGCCAGCAAAACGATGGTGCCTTTGACCGCGCCCTGCAGATCCGGCGTCAGGCCAGACAGATTGATCGCGCTGTCCAGCACTCCCAGCAGAAGCACGCCGGCGACGAGCCCTGTCACGCGTCCGATACCGCCAAACAGGCTTGCGCCCCCGATGATGACAGCCGAGATGCTGACCAGTTCGTAACCCGTGCCGGCCAGCGGATGACCGGTACCCATCCGCGATGCCATCAACACGCCGGCAAGACCGCCGAGGAAGCCCGATAGTCCATACACGACGAGCTTGACGCGCACGATCCGCAGGCCGGTGAGACGCGCATTCTCTTCATGGCCGCCCACGGCGTAGATCGCGCGACCCAGCGGCCATCCGGCGAGAAAGACGGCAAATCCGACTGCGCATGCGAGGAAAAACAGAAACGACACCGGCACGTCGAACAGGCGCAGACTGGAAAGCGACATCAGCGTTGCGTCGCCTAACGGAACGGGTTGAGCGCCCGTCATCGTCAGCGACAGTCCGCGCGCGAGGCTCATGGTTCCCAAGGTGGCCACGAAAGGCGGAATGCGCGTGAACGACACGATGAAACCGTTCAGGAGTCCGATCGCGATGCCGGCCAACGCGGCTGCCGCAATACCTGCGTGATAGCCAAGCGATGCGCTGACCATCGCGCAGACGACCGCTCCCAGACCGATAATCGATCCCTGGGACAGGTCGATTCCGCCGGTCACCACGATGCAGAACTGACCGAGCGCAATCAGACCGATGACCGAGTACTGGAAAGCGATCGCCGACAGGTTGAAGCGCGAAAGAAACGGCGGCTCGAACCAGGCGGAACACGCGAAAAGCACGACAAGCGCGAGCACCGTGCCGTGCTCCCCCAAACCACGCAGCTTCGTGAAGGATGATCGATGGTTCAGATGGTTCATATTCCGGCCCGTTCCTGCGCAACCTGGCGCCCCTGCGCGTCCGGCGTCTGGAAGGCCAGTGCCATCACCGACTCTTCGGTCGCCTGCGCTGCGCTCAGTTCCCCGGTGATGCGTCCTTTGGCCATCACGTAAATGCGATCCGACTGCGACAGAACTTCGGGCAGATCCGACGAAATCAGCAGCACGCCCAGTCCATTGGCCGCGAGCGCGCGAATGATGTCGTAAATCTCGCTTCGCGCACCGACATCGACGCCCCGCGTAGGTTCGTCGAGAATCAGGAGCTTCACGCCTGCCGCCAGCCAGCGGCTCAACACGACCTTCTGCTGATTGCCTCCGCTGAGCCTCGCCACCAGCGCCGCCGGGTTGCGCGGCTTGACCCCAGTGGCGGCAATTTGCGCCCCCACCGCCCTGCGCACCTGCGACCAGCGTACGAGACCACCGCGCGACAGCTTGCGAGCCAGCGTATAACCGACGTTTTCCCCGATGCTGCGGGTCAGCACGAGCCCGTCGAGCTTGCGGTCCTCCGGGACCATGCCGATGCCGAGCCGCACTGCATCGAACGGCGTACGCGGCGCGACTTCGCGACCGCTCAGGCGAATCGTGCCCTGCCGCGCAATGTCCGCGCCGAATATCAGGCGCGCCACTTCCGTCCTGCCTGCGCCCACGAGGCCCGCCATACCGACGATCTCGCCCTCGCGGACGTACAACGAGACGTCCGTCACCGCCGCACCATCGCCGAGCTGGCTCACTTCGAGGAGGACCGGTGCGTCGATCCGGGCCGCCCCTCGCTCCGTGCGGACCACATCGCGGCCCACCATGTCGCGCACGAGGCGATCGTGGCTATAGTCGGCGATCGGGCCTGAACTGGCGACGCTGCCATCGCGCAGCACGGTCACGCGATCGCCGATCTCGAAGACCTCTTCCATGTGATGTGAAATGAAGATGATCGCGATGCCGCGTTCACGCATGCGCCGGATCAACACGAAAAGCGCCCGCGTCTCCGCGCCGGTGAACACGGCGGTCGGTTCGTCCAGGATCAGGACCCGGCAGTCGTTGGTCAGCGACTTCGCAATCGCGATCATCTGTTGCTGCGCAATCCCCAGTTCTCGAACCGGCCGGTCCAGATCCGCGCTCACATGCATCGAATCGAGAATCTCGTTCGCGCGGGCCTTCATCCTCCTTCTGTCGATCATGCCGAACATCCCCTGCGGCGCGCGGCCCAGCAGGATGTTCTCCGCGCCGTTCAGGTTTGGGATCAGATCGAGCTCCTGATAGATCGTCGCGATGCCGAGTTGCCGGGCGGCGGCCGGCGTGAGGCGCTGAAAGCCCGAGCCGCGTGCGCGCAGATCGAGCCCGTCGAACCTGATCTCGCCTGAATCCGCATGATGGGCGCCGGACAGGATCCGGATCAGCGTCGACTTGCCTGCGCCGTTCTCACCCATGAGGCAATGCACCTCACCGGGGTTGAAATCGCAGGAGATGCCCTTGAGCACCTTGACCGGTCCATATGCCTTGCTGACGTCGCGCAGCGACAGTACAGGTGTGATCGTATTCATGCCGGAGCTCAGAATTTCAAGCCTTTTGCCTTGATCGAATTCAGATACGCGACGGCCTGATCCTTCTTGTCCGCGTCGAACACCTGAATCTTGAGGCCCTGCTCCGGCTGCACAACCTGTCCGGCGAGGAGCTTCTTCACGTTGTCGACCACGGCATCGCCGAAGTAAGGCGGCGTTTGCGTCTCGCGTGCGATTTCTCCGCGCGCGACGGCTTCGATGGCCTGGATCTGACCGCCTTCGCCTACGATATTGCCGAGCAGTTCGGTGCGGCCGGCCGCCTTGATGACCTGGATCGCGCCCATCGTCTCGTCGCTGTAATCCGACCACACGACATCGATCGATCCTTTCGGATAGCGTTGCAGCAGATCCTGCATGGTCTTGATGCCGCCTTCCTTGGTGAACTGGGCATTCGGCGAAGCAATGACCTTGATGTCCGGATAGCTCTTCATCACTTCGTCCCAGCCCGCTCGCGCATCCGCCACCGTCGACGCGCCCGGAATGCCCGCGAGCCGCACGACATTGCCCTTCGGCTTGCCGTATTTCGCCTTCAACAGTTCGACCGTCTTCTCCGCGAGCAACTTGCCCGAGGCGGCATGGCTCTGCACGATCGCGACTTTATACTCACCGCTACCAGGCGCCACCGACAGCTTGCGGTCGATGACGAGCATCGGAACCCCTGCGTCGTTCGCCATCTGTACGGCCGGCGCCAACGCCACCGATTCGATCGGCGACACGACGATGACGCTCGGCGACTGTGCGAGCAGGTTCTGGATGTCTGAGAGCTGCTTGGCAGGATCGTTGTCGGCAGACGTGCTGACCAGCTTCCAGCCGGTTGCCTTCATGTGTTCTTCCATGTCGTGCTGGCAGGTCTCTTTCCAATCGTTGCTCAGGTCGGACTGCGCGAACGCGACCGTGACCGGTTTAGCTGCGAACGCCGGCGCAGACGTTCCAATCACCCAGCACACACCTGCTGCCGAAAGCAGTGCAGTCGCCAATTTCCCGCTCGATAACATGTTCATCTCCATTCATCTTTTATATGTATGCCGAACTATCCCGTCTGGACGGTAGTTGTCGGCTTTCGCGCATTGAGAACGCATTGAGGTTGCAATCCGATCCCGGCGAATGACCGGGACTGGATCACGCCTTGGTCAAGCTCCTTTCTCCGTCGGCGACGGCAATTTCGAACACCCGTAGGCCTTCCCGGGTGAGCCGGCACGGGAACTTCGTTCCCAGCCGATCCTCGTGCACCGGCACGACGCGTCTGGGATCGCCTCCGGCGAGTTGCAGCATCCGGTCGATCGAAAGCAGGATTTCGGTGTGATTGCCGACAGCCAGTCCGACCGGCAGGTATTCGGGGTCGTCCGGGTTGCGCCCGACCAGGTTCTCGAAGCAGTACACGTTGTCGCCCGCGAAGATCCAGCTATCCTCGCTGTCGCGCTTCCCGTCGTTTCTCACCCGGACGAACATCGAGCCCCAGGTGTGCGTGTCGAACGCCGCGTGCAAATCGATGCCCGGCAGCACGTCCTCCATATCGCCGCTCACGCATTTGAGGCGCCCCTGACGAGCCAGGTCGACGGCGCGAAGAATGTCCGCCGGATCTGTCGCGGTCATCAGGAAACGAAAGCGGCGGTCGAGCGCCATCGCCCATACCCACTTCGACAGCTCACGCTCCTGGATGTAGAACGTCGCGTTTGGAAACGCTTCGATGCCGCCCATATGGTCGTAATGTGCATGCGTGAGAAATACGTGTGTGACGTCCTCCGGCGTGACACCGCATTCGCTGAGCACATCGCGCGGCGAGCGCCAGTTGACGATATCGAACTGTTCCGCAAGCACTGCGCCGTAGTCCTTGCGGTTAAAGCCCACGTCGATCATCGCCACGACACCCGGACCCTTGATCAGAACGTAGCCGAAGGGTATGCGTCGCGTCCCTTCGTTGTGTGCAGCGTAGATCTGCACACTCACTGGAACCGCTTCGATGTAGCTGTATTCCAGAACCCAGATCGAATACATTGCCATGGCTTACTCCACGTTCCGGATACGCGCGTGACAGGCACACGCTTCCGAGGCGGAAACCAGTTCGAGTCCAGGCAGGCATGCTGCCGCGAACCGGAGTTCCCGCAGACATTCCTGCAGCCGACCGTAGATGCCGGCGATCTCTTGCGTGTGCTGCGCTGCCTGGCCGGAACCCGACGAACGCATGGACGACAGCGCGGCGCTCAATGCGTCCGCCGCTTCGGACAGATGTGCGTGCCCGTGCCTCACTTCAGCCGGCACCCTGAGCGCGGACAGGCGCTCCCGCACCTCATGCTCGCTTTCCTGCACCACCGCAAGCATCGGATGGCCGGCGGCCGCCGCACTGCCGCTCGCGAGCAGCACCAGAATGGCCGCAATTTGCGATGCCGTATCGCGCAACAGATCGAACGTCGACTGCACGTGCAGCAGGTACGCGATCAGCGCATCATTCAGTTTGGCGTCGCGCTCAGGTGCAAAGCGTGCGGCAGGCTTCTTGCCGCGCTTCATGGCATCGACTGCATGACGCGCCAATCCTTCTGGCATCTCCTGGGCAGACAGGATTTCCGCAGACATTGTCTGTGCTCCATATCGTATGAGTGACGCATCTGTCCGGGTTTTGATGGACGTGTCATCACTGCTGTCTCCGTTGCGTGGCAACGCCGGCTTGCACTTTGTTTTTGTCTGACAGGATGACCACGTCGCGTGACGATCCGGCATCCTGACCGTTGATGAAATCTAGCATAAAAACGTTATTATAGAAACGTTTTTATTTCCGGGTGTTCCCTGGTGTGTACGACCGTTTGGGGTTCGCAGATTTCGCTGCACTGCACAGATTCCGATGGTTCCCCCGATCGACATGAGCCGGAAACCAGAAAGCAGCAAGATCAGTGCTTACCCTGAAATAAAAACGTTTTTATAATAACGTTTTTATGCTAGATTGAAAACGTGACCCAGTCGACCGTCATTGCAGCCTGGATGCCACGACCGCTCCGTGCGGAACGCCATTGCGTGGCGCGAGGCTATCGGGCGCCGCCCGAGGCCCGCCGAACGGGGGTTTCGTGCGGCACGCCAAGGGCATAGGTGCGGCATCCGGTCTAAAAACAACGTGCAAACACGCTTTGCGGTGCTGTCGAGCAACGACGCAGGCGGATATCGCCAGGCACCGTAGGGCAATCATGGAGAAAGTCTTGATGCAGTCCAATCAGACGGAAGTCGCAGCGCTTCAAAAGAAAACCGTGGCGCATGCGTTTGCTGCGGCCCTCAAGCGTCACGGTGTCGAGGTCATATTTGGTCAGGCAATCCCAGCCGCGCTTTTCCTGGTGACGCCCGAATATGGGATTCGCCAGATCGGCTACCGCACCGAAAACGCGGGTGCCTACATGGCCGATGCGTATGCCCGTCTGACGCACAAGGTGCCGGTCGTCACCGCGCAGAACGGACCCGCGGCCACCCTGCTCGTGGCTGGGCTGGCCGAAGCGTACAAGGCGTCCGTGCCGATCGTGGCGATCGTGCAGGACGTGCACCGCAAGCAGACGGACAAGAACGCCTTTCAGGAACTCGACCACCTCGACCTGTTCAAGGGCGCGGCAAAATGGGTGCGCCGCGTGACCGAGGCGGAGCGCGTCGAAGACTACGTCGATATGGCGTTCACGGCGGCTGCATCCGGGCGCCCCGGCCCGGCCGTGCTGATCGTTCCGATCGACCTGCTGGTCGAACCCGCCGCCGACACGGTCCGCAAGCATGCCAGCAATCTCGGCACCTTCCCGCTCGACCGCAGCGTGGCCGCGCCCGCGATGATCGAAGCCGCAGCCGACCTTCTGGCCGGCGCGAAAGCCCCGCTGATCATTGCGGGCGGCGGCGTGCACACGTCGGACGCCACCGCGGAACTCGCGCAGCTTCAGGAGCTGGCCTCTCTTCCCGTCGCCACCACCGCGATGGGCAAAGGGGCGGTCGACGAAACCCATCCTCTTTCGGTAGGCGTGGTGGGCTATTTCATGGGAACACGCAGCCGCACGCGGCATCTTCGGCCGCTGGTCGAAGATGCGGACGTCATCGTGCTGGTCGGCAATCGCACCAATCAGAACGGTACGGATAGCTGGAGCCTGTATCCCAGCGGCGCCCGATACATCCATATCGACATCGACGGCCAGGAGATCGGCCGCAACTACGACGCGCTGCGCCTCGTCGGCGACGCCAGGCTTTGCCTCGCGGCGCTGACGCAAGCGCTGCAGCGGCGCGACCTCGCGAAGCGCGTGTCGCGGCGCGACGCAATCGTCGAGACGATTGCCGAGGGCCGCGCCAAATGGCAATCGGACATGCGCGCCGCGGTCGATCTGAATGCGACCCCGGTTCGCCCTGAGCGCCTGATGGCCGATCTCGACAGCATCCTGACGCCGGAAACCATCGTCGTGGCGGACGCGAGCTATTCGTCGATCTGGGTCGCCAACTTCCTGACGGCGCGCGGCCTGGGAACCCGGTTCGTGACGCCTCGCGGCCTCGCGGGTCTTGGCTGGGGGCTTCCCTTCGCGCTTGGCGCCAAGACGGCGCGTCCCGATGCGCCGGTTTTCGCGCTCGTCGGCGACGGCGGTTTCGCGCACGTCTGGTCGGAACTGGAGACGGCAAAGCGCTCCGGCCTGAATCTGGTGCTGGTGGTGCTTAATAACCAGATTCTCGGCTACGAGAAGCATGCGGAAAAAGTCTTCTTCAACAACTACTCGAATGCCTGCGATTTCGAAGCGGTCGATCATGCCGCGATCGCGCGCGCCTGCGGTTGCCATGGCGTGCGCGTCGAACATCCCGACGAATTCCTTCCGGCACTGAAAGCAGGCTTTGCGGCCGAAGGCGTGACGGTCATCGACGTGATCACCGACCAGACCGCCTATCCGCCGGTAACCGTCTTCGAACAGCAGGCCAACCTGCGTTATTGATCAACGAGTGCGGCGCTGCCCGGATCTCAGATGAGCGCAGCGCCGTTGTGGAGGCAAACTTGAAGAAATTATTGAACCGCCCCGACGCGTATGCCGACGAGGCGCTTGCCGGTCTGTGCGCGGCACACCCCGGCATCTATCGTCAGCTCGGCGAAGCCGGCCGCGTGATCGCGCGCGCGAAGCCGCAACGCGAAGGAAAGGTCGGCGTGGTGTCGGGCGGAGGCTCCGGGCATCTGCCGACGTTTGCGGGCTTCGTCGGCGAAGGTTTGCTGGACGCCTGCTCGGTCGGCAACGTCTTCGCCGGTCCGGCCGTGCACGACTGCATGGCCGCCGCCACGGCCGCCAACGGCGGCAACGGTGTGCTGTTTCTCTACGGCAACTACGGCGGCGACAGGATGAACTTCAACATGGCCGCTGAAATGCTGGAACTCGAAGGTATCGCCACGAAGACGGTCCTCGTCGCCGACGACGTAGGCAGCGCATCGAAAGCCGAGCGCGAGAAACGCCGCGGCGTCGCGGGCCTGATCTATCCGTACAAGGCGGCCGGCGCAAAAGCGGAGCAAGCGGGGGCGACGCTGGAAAGCGTCACCGCTGTCGCGCAGAAAGCGGCCGACGCCACTGTGACGATCGGCGTCGCATTGACGCCGTGCACCGTTCCCGAGGCAGGACGCCCCACCTTCTCGATCGACGATGGCGAGATGGAACTCGGCATGGGCATTCACGGCGAACCCGGCATCCATCGCGGTCCGCTGATGAGCGCCGACGCAACGGCCGATGCGATGCTGGAACAGCTGCTCGACGATAGCCGCATCGGCAAGGGGGAACGCGTGTCGATTCTCGTCAACTCGCTCGGCGCGACGCCGCTCGAGGAACTCTACATCCTCTATCGACGCGTAGCCGCTACGCTCGGCAAGCGGGGCATCGAGATCGTCCTGCCGCGTGTGGGCCGTTACGCGACATCGATGGAGATGGCCGGCGCGTCGCTTTCTTTGTGCCGGCTCGACAGCGAGCTCGAAACGCTGCTGCGCGCACCGGCTGTCTGTCCGTTCTGGAGTGCCGTATGACGCCGATCAGCGTTGACGAGATCGCGGCCGCGCTGCTTCGCTGCGCCGACAAGGTCGACGATTTCGCGCCCGAACTCAATCGACTCGACGGCCAACTCGGCGACGGCGACCTCGGCGCGACGCTGCAGAAATGCGCGGCACAGATCAAGACCGCCCTCGCGTCGCCCGCAGGCTCCCTGGACAGCTTGTTCCGCGCCTGCGCGAGCGCCTGTACGCGCGCGTCGGGTTCGAGCTTTGGTACATTGTTAGGAGTCGCATTCGTGGCATGCGCGAAACAGACCGCCGGCCAGACAGCGCTCTCGCCCGATGCCTTGCCCGGTCTGCTCAAAAACGTGCTGGACGCGCTGATTGTTCGCGGCGGCGCGTCGCTCGGGGACAAGACGGTGCTGGACCCGCTTGCCGCCGTTCAGGCCGCGGTGACGGGACTTGCCGATCGCGCGAGTCAGTATCGCGCGTCCGTCGAAGCGGTCGATGCGACACTGGAAACGTACCGCGGCAAGCCGAACCGGATAGGCCGTGCCCGAATGTTCGCCGAGCGTTCGATCGGCCTGGACGATCCGGGCATGGTCGCGTTCAAACATCTGTTGCACGCCGTCGCGGCATAAAATCAAATCAACGATCTCGGAGACATCAGTAATGGCTGGCTCGCTGGAAGGAATCAGGGTACTGGATCTGTCGCGCTACATAGCAGGCCCCATGTGTGCGATGCAGTTGGCGGACATGGGTGCCGACGTGATCAAGGTGGAACGCACGGGAATGGGCGAGGACACGCGCCTGAACCTGCCGCAGATCAATGGCGAAAGCCTCTATTTCATGACGTTCAACCGCAACAAGCGGAGCGTCGCGCTCGATTTCCGCGCTCCCGAAGATCAGGAAAAACTTCGCCGGCTCGCCAGCAAGGCGGATGTGCTGATCGAAAATTTCCGGCCCGGCACGATGGAGAAGATGGGCTGCGGCTGGGAAGAACTGCATGCGCTGAACCCTCGCCTCGTGATGGTGCGGATATCCGGATTCGGTCAGAGCGGCCCGCTCGCCAACCGCGCCTGCTTCGATGCCATCGCCCAGGCGATGAGCGGGCTGATGAGCATGACCGGTCAAGCCGACGGCCCGCCCACGCTGGCGGGGACGTTTATGGTCGACTATTCGTCCGCGCTGTACGCAACAATCGGCACGCTCGGAGCATTGCATGCCCGTCAGACCACCGGCAAAGGGCAACTCGTCGAAGCAACCTTGCTCGAAAGCGCCATCAGTCTTCTCGTCACGGCCATTCCCGAGCAGGCGCAACTCGGCACGACGATGTCCCGGTGCGGAAACCTCGACCGCTATACCGCGCCGGTGAACAGCTACCTGGCGTCGGACGGCGGATGGGTCTACCTCGCGGCAGGGACCGACGCGTTGTTTCCGCGCCTCGTCGCCGCGATGCAACAGCCCAGCCTGCTCGACGATGCTCGGTTTGCGACCGCACATGCGCGGCTCGCCAACGGGCCCGCCATCGACGTGGTGGTCGCGCAGTGGGTCAAGAGCAGGACTGCCGACGAAGTGGTCGACGCGATGGATGCAGCGGCCGTGCCTTGCGCCAAGGTCGCGACGCTCGACGAGGTCGTCCAGAATCCGCAACTGCTGGCGCGCGAGCAGATCGTCGACATCGACCATCCTGTTGCCGGGCACTACACGACGCACGGCGTCACGGTAAAGCTCTCCGATACCCCCAGCTCGATCCGTCGGCCGCCGCCGACGTTGGGACAGCACAGCGCGGAGGTGCTGCGCGAGTGGGGGGTGGAGTGAGCGTGCCGCCACGAACGACGGAGGTGACTTTTCTCTGGTGGGGTCAGTCGATGACGAGCATTTCCCGAGGCGCGCGCGTCGTCAGGAGATCCGCGCCGTCATGAGTGATAGCGATATTCTCCTCGTGGACAATCATCTTGCCTGGCGCGTATTCCATGCCCGGTTCGATTGTGATGACCATGCCCGCCTCGAGGACGGCTTCGTCGTCTGCGCTGTTCGAAGGCGGCTCCGTCAACTGCAGGCCGAGTCCGTGGCCGAGGCGCCCCACGTTGTTGCCGCGCATGCCGGCAGGTTCCAGGATATCCATCATGGTGCGCCACAGGTCGCGGACCCGCGTGCCGGGGCGAGCTGCGCGAATGCCTGCTTCGGTGGCCAGCCAGACGGCTTCGTGTGCTTTCGCGGCCGCATCCGCAATCTTTCCAACCGCGTAGTTGCGATCGAAGTCGCAGAAGTAGCCGTGCGTGGTTGCGCCGACGTCGACGATCAGCACGTCGCCCTCGCCCAGCTCACGCGCCTTGGGCCGCGAGATGATTTCGGGGTAGCCGCCCTCGCCCGACGCACAGGCCATGAACGGCACGGCATGGGCGCCTCGTTTGAGGATGTCGATGGTCAATTCGCGGCACACTTCCACTTCGGTCATGCCCTTTCGGGTGAAACCCGGCAGCGCCTCGAACGCACGGCTGACGATCTGGCCTGACGTGCGGATCATCTCTATCTCGGCTTGCGACTTGATGTTCCGGACTTCCCAGATACACGGGGAGCCGTCGACGAACTGGCATGTAGCAAGGTTCTTTTGCACCTGCAAGAAGTCGGTCACCGGCATTCGAAGCACGGATTCACGGCCCAGTTCGAAGCCGACGCGCCCGAAGCGCCGCGGCAATTCCTGCAATGTCGACGACAGAAGGGACACACCTTCGTCCTGAGGACGCGGCGCGGGCCACGTGCGAATGCTGCCAACCGCGTAGGTCGCGATAACGGGTTCGCCTATCTCGGGGATAACCGCGATTGTTTCGCCGCCGGCGGGGATCACCAGAAACCACGGCCGTGCCGGGCTTTCCCAGAACTGCGTGTCGTAACCCGTGAAATAACGATAGTTGGGGGGCGCGGTGATCACGAGCGCATCCAGTTCATGACTGCGCATGCTTTTCTGCACACGCTCGATACGGTTCGCAAATTCGAGCGCGGAGAAGGGAAGAACGTTCATGCTAACCTCACTTGGTAGTTCATATGTGTCATATGCGACTGGCAGGAGCGGTACGCCGGAGCGTCACGCGCTCATTTCAATCTGATAACCCTTGAGAAACCGCGCCACGCGCGATTCTCGACCCAACTTCGCATACTCGTCAGGCGCCATGTCGTGGACGACGTGTCCGCCCTCCATGAACACGATCCGGTCGGAAATGCGCATGGCGAAGTCGATCTCGTGCGTCACCACGACCATGGTCATGCCCTCGCGCGCAAGGCTCTCGATGACCTTCAGCACTTCACCGACGAGCTCCGGATCCAGCGCCGAAGTCGGCTCGTCGAAGAGGACGATCGCGGGCTCCATCGCCAGCGCACGTGCGATGGCCACGCGTTGCTGCTGGCCGCCCGAGAGCTGATGAGGATACTTGTTCGCATGCGCGTGAAGCCCTACCTTGTCGAGCAGCTTCAAACCCCGCGCCTTGCGCTCCGCTTTGGTCAGCCGGTCGTGATAAGCAGGCGCGAGCGTCAGGTTTTCCAGCACCGTACGATGCGGGAACAAGTTGAAGTTCTGGAAAACCATCCCGACGTTCAGAATCCCTTGCCGGTAGTGCGAGTGCGGGAACCGGCCGTGTGCACTGTCCGGCGACCGCAGGAAGGGTTCGCCATTCAGATGCACTTCGCCGTCGTCGAGCGCTTCGAGGCCGTTGAGCGTGCGAATCAGCGACGTCTTGCCGGACCCCGAAGGACCGATGATGGAGACGACTTCCCCCGTGTTGACTCTCAGATCGACGCCCTTGAGCACGTGGTGATCGCCATACTTCTTGTGGATGCCGATTCCTTCGATTGCCGGCCGGCTCTCGCGGCGTTCGCGCAGCACGGCATCCATGGTCACGACGCTGCGTTCGGAACCGGCGTGCTCCTCCGACATCCGCGCGGTGCGGCGGGTGAAATCGATACGCTTCTCGACATAACCAAGCAGATAGCCGAACGCGGTCACGACGACGACGTAGTAGAACGCCACGGCGAGCATCGTCTCAAGTACCTTGAAATTCTGCGTGTACAGACGTTCGCCGACCAACAGGATCTCACCGAGCGAAATCACGGAGACGAGCGACGTCAGCTTGACGATCGTGATGTATTCGTTGATGAGCGTGGGGAGCGCGACCCGGAATGCCTGCGGCAATACGATCAGCCGATGCATGCCAAGGTAGCCGATACCCAGCGCCCGCCCAGCCTCGATCTGCCCCTTCGCGACGGCAGCGAGTCCGCCACGGTGAATCTCCGCCACATAGGCCGTCTCGCTGAGCGACAACGCGATCAACCCCGCGTAGAGCGGATTCGACAGCACGCCGCCGGTCCACGGCAGCACTTGCGGCAGGTTGTAGACGAAGATCAGCAGCACGAGCAGCGGCAAGCTGCGAAAGAACCAGACGTACGCGCGACACGCGGCGCGTACGGGGAAGCTGGAAGATTGCTTGCCCAGAGCAAAGAAAAACCCCAACACAATGCTGATGACCCAGCTCAGAACGCTCAGTTCCACTACCAGCCAGGTCGCCTCCCAGAACGCCTTGTACGACAGAAGTGAGAGGGCATACCGCCAGTCAAAATCCATGTCTTCGCTCCGGTTCGGGACTGCCGCATGTGCACGGCAGGCCCGTTTGCCACACACGTATCACTGCGCCGTGCCCATTGCCCGCGCCACGTCCTGCGCCGTGGGTTCGGACAGGTTGTACTTCTTCAGCAAGGCCTGATACTCACCGTCCTTCTTCATGGTGGCGAATACATCGGCGACTTGCTGCCTGATGCCGTCGTTACCCTTTTTGAACGCGATACCGCAGACGACAGGATTCATCGTGCCCGTCGAGGTGATGACAAGCCGTCCGTGCAACTTGTCCGCGATCATCTTCGCCACACCCGAGTCGTCGTACTGCGCGTCCACGGCATTCGACAACAAGGCCTGTGCCGCTTCGGACGACGTATCGTATTCATGCACGTCGATCACGCCTTTGCCGGCGGACTTGCACGCTTTGTCCGACACGTCGTGCAGGAGCGGCACCCAGGCGGCGCCCTTCAGCGACCCGACTCGCTTGCCGCACAGGTCCGCCATGCTCGTCGGCTTGAAGCCGCTCGACGCGTTGGCGAGCAACGATCCGCCCGTCATGAAATACGGAATGAAGTCCAGGGTTTTAGCGCGTTCCGGCGTGACATACAGCGCCGAGACGATCACGTCGTAGCGGTTGCCCGTCAATCCGAGAATCAGGTTGGCGAATCGTGTATCGACGAATGCCGGTTTGAGCTTGAGGTGCGCGGACATCTTCGCCACGAACTCCGGATCGAAGCCCATCGGGGTCGTTCCGTCCAACGATTCGTAGGGCGGATACGTCATGTCGCTGCCGACCGTGAGCGTACCCGGCGTGAGCGTTGCCGCCGAAGCGCAGACGCTGGCAACGGAACAGAGCAGCGAGATCATCAGCGCGCGCGTCGCCGATCGGAGGTTGAATGATTTCATGGCGTGTGTTCTCAAGATAGGTAAGTAAAGACAGCATGGGGTTGTCGGGCTGGATGCTCGTGTTCGCTCACAAGTCGATCAGTTCTCCGAGGGTTTCGAGCAAGACCGTGGCGCCTGCAGCCAGATGCTCGGGGCTCGAAAACTCGCGCGGGTTATGGCTTATGCCTTCGCGGCTCGGCACGAAAATCATCGCGGTCGGGCAGACTCTCGCCATCATCTGCGCGTCGTGGCTCGCGCCCGACACCATGCGCAAGGAGGCAAGCGATTGCCGCGCCGCCACGTTCTCGATCCGCTCGCACAGAGACGCGCTGAATCGCACAGCCGCATGACGTGCGGTACAGACGGCGCTCACGTCGAAGCCCTTGGCACGAAGCGCCGCAATCGCATCGCTCAGGGCGGCCTCGGCGCGCGCGAGCGTGCGATCGTCGGGGTCGCGCATGTCGAGGGTGAAGGTCGCCTTGCCGGGCACGACGTTGATGGCGCCCGGCTCGACCGAAAAGGTGCCGACCGTCGCAACGGCGGGCACGCGCATCTCTGTCGAGCGTTTCATGACGTCGCCAATCATATTCATCGCCGCAGCCGCCGCATCGTGGCGCAATGTCATTGGCGTCGTTCCGGCGTGATTGGCCCGCCCCGCCACGCCGATCGTCCACCACGAGTAGCCTTGCACGCCTTCCACGATGCCGATCGGAATACCCTCGACGTCGAGCACCGGCCCCTGTTCGATATGCAATTCGACGAATACGCCCGGCAGCAGCGCCCACGGCGCGTGCTCGCCGGCGTAGCCGATACGCCGCAATTCTTCGCCGAATTGCTGGCCGTCGGTCGATACCAGCCGCAGCGCGTCGTCGATGCTCATTTCCTTGGCCATGACGCGCGAGCCGAGCAGATCGGGCATGTAGCGCACGCCCTCCTCGTTCGTGAACGCCGAAACGACTAGCGAGCGCCGTGGCTTCACGCCCGCCTTGCGGATCGCATCCAGCGCTTCGATGCCCGCGACCACGCCGTAGCAGCCGTCCAGGGCGCCGGCGCGCCTCACCGTATCGATGTGGGAGCCCGTCATGACCGGCTCGTCGTCGCTTTCGCCGCGCAACACGCAGTGAATGTTGCCGATCGCATCGACACAGACCTCCGCGCCGGTCTCGCGCATCCATGCCGAAACGAGGTCCCGGCCGATGCGGTCTTCTTCGGTCAGCGCGAGGCGCGAACGTCCCTCGCCTTCGACGCCGCCGATCCGGCCGAGCGCCTCGAGGCGCGCGACGAGACGAGAATCGTCAATCTTCACTGGACTGTCTCCTCGCCGCCGATCAGCGCGCGATAAGCAGCGGCGTCCGTAGCGCCTTCGGTGTTGAACAGGAGAACGATCGACTGCTCGTCGAGACCCAACGCGTCGCGCGCCTCATCGGAACGCAAAGCCTGCAGCAATCCTGCGAGCCCGGCGCCGCCGCTTTCGCCGCTGACGATACGCGGATCGCCCTGGCGCGGTTTGGCGAGCATCCTCATCGCCTCGATTGCAGCCGACTCCTCAATCGTGATGAATGCATGCGCCGTACGCTGCAAAATGCGCCACGCAATGGCCGAAGGCTCGTAGCACTCCAGCATGGCCATCACGGTCGGCTGATTGGCATCGATGCGCGTGGCGGCACCCACGACGGCACTTTCGAAAAGGCAGGCCGCCCGCTCAGGCTCCACAACCACCACGCGGGGCGCACGATCGCCGAGCTTCAACCGAAGGAAGGCCGCCACGGCCGCGGCGTAACCGCCGACGCCGGCCTGAAGAAACACATGCGTGGGCTGCACGCCCGCGCCGAAGGTCTGCTGGAGCGCCTCCTCGGCCATCACGAGATAACCCTGCATGACCCGCGAGGGAATTTCCTCGTATCCCGGCCAGGACGTGTCGGACACGACTTGCCAGCCGTGTTCGGCCGCGGCCGAGTTCAACGCGGCGATAGAGTCATCGTAATTGCCCGCGGTGCGGGTCACCGACGCGCCCTCGGCTTCGATCGCCGCGATTCGCGCGCCGCTCACGCCGGCGTGAACGAAGACCTCGCTTCGCGCGCCGGACAGACGCGCGCCCGCCGCGACCGCCCGCCCATGATTGCCGTCCGTCGCACACGCGAAAGTCATCCCGCTTGCGATCTCCCTTACGGCAGGGTCGTTCAGTTGTTCCGGCTGAACTTCGCGACCGAGGCGCCGGCGGGCTTCCGCGATGACCAGACGGATGACTGCATGCGTTCCGCCCAATGCCTTGAAGCTGCCGAGCCGCGAGCGGGTGCTTTCGTCCTTGATGAGAATGCCGCCAGCCCGCAGCGCGCCCGAGAGCGCAGGCAGGGAATGCAAGCGGGTCTCCTGATAAGGCACGTGGCTCAGAAAGCGCCGGACTTCTTCGACGACGCGCGGATGGAAGTTCGCCTCGTCCGAGGCGTCCAGGGTAGCGCCGAAGAGAGCCGACGTATTGGTATGAACACGCATTTTGCTGGAATCCGAGTGGCAACGATGAAAGTTTATTTCTCATGGAAGCTGTTTTATTATTAAGTTTGACGCCCAATACGAGAAAAATTCTCATGTCATCCACTCCGGCAGTCGAACTCGACAGCTTTGATCTGAAGATCCTGGAGATCGTGCAGAGAGACAATCAGACGCCGCACCGGATGATTGCGAACGCAATTAACCTTTCTGTGCCGTCAATCGCGAGACGGTTGCAGCGGCTACGTGCGCAAGGCGTGATTGCAGCCGATAAGAGCGTGCTCAAGCCGGAGGCAGTCGGCGCACTGGTGACGCTGATCGTGCACGTAGCGGCCGAGAGCGAAGCAATCGAGCTGCTGGACTCGATGAAAACTCGATTCAGGTCGTGTCCGCAGGTGCAGCAGTGCTATTACGTGACAGGAGATGTCGACTTCATCCTCATCATGTCGACGCGCGACATGGCGGAGTACACAGCCCTGACCCGAGCATTATTTTTCGCGGAAGGCAACGTTAAGCACTTCAGAACGTTCGTGGCGATGGAACGGGTGAAGAGTTCGCTCGACGTGCCGATTGAGCAGAAGCTCAAGGGATAGGGCTGCCGATGTGGCCAGGCTGGCCCGATGCTGGCGGAACACGCGACGCGACCTATCGGCCGAGGTCATACCGCCTGATGTGCTGAGCGGTTCGCAGTGCAAGCGCCGCTACGGTCAACGACGGGTTGACAGCGGCTGATGTCACGAGGCAACTGGCATCCGCTACAAACAGATTCGGATGGTCGTATGCCCGCCCGTACGGGTCGAGAGGTGCAGTTGCCGCGTCGTCGCCAATCCGGATGGTTCCGCATTGGTGTGACGTGGTGCTCCGGTCAAAGGCGCGGGAAACCGTGAGCCGGAATCCAGCCTCCTTCAGGCAGGCGCTCATGCGCTCCTTGAGCATACGGTGCGACTTCATGTTCGAGCGTCGCCAGTTCAAAACCACGCGGGAACCGTCGAGAAAGACCCTGCTCTCCGGGTCCGGAAGATCTTCGCTCATCAAAAGAATATCGGCAGTATGGTTGGCCGCCCTTTGCAGCAAGCCCTCAGGGAGGTGACGCAGTTTTCCCTTGAGGATCTGTCCCGACACGCGGCCAAGTAACTGCACATGCCCCAAAGGTGGTCCACCTCGTTGGTCATCGAGGTAGAAGTCGTTGACGCCGAAGGTCTTTTGATAAACGGAGTCGTTGTTAAACCCTGGATCGTAGGCCAGCAGTGCCGTGAGGTTGTGGTTCATGAAATGGCGCCCCACCATTCCCGACCCGTTAGCCAGCCCGTCTTTGCCGGATGCCAGCAGAATCTTGGTGGACCGAACAGCGCCGGCGGCAAGCACATACAAGCCACCTGTAATCCGCTTGACCTCATTGTTTTGCCTGTACTCGACGCTCGCGATCTTTTGAGACCCAGCGTCTCGAATCAGGCGTAATACCTCTGCCCCGCTTTCGAGCTTCACGTTGGGATGCTGCAATGCTGGAAGCAAGGCGCATGTTTCCGCGTCCATCTTCCCCGATCGGGCATCCGGAAACGCATCCCAAGGCGTCGCGCCGTGAGCGAGCCATGTGTCGATATCGACGGCGAGCGGAAGCGAAAACGGCTGGAGCCCGACTTTCCTCAGTCTTTCGCGCAGGTTCGCAATCGACGGCTCATCCGCGACGGGAGGAAAGAGGTAGGGCCTATCATGCTGCGGCTCAGTCGGGTCCTCGCCCAGTTGGCCGCGTACCTTGAAAAGATCTTCCGCGACCTGATACCACGGTGCGATCTCCTCGTAGGTGAAGGGCCAGCGCGGAGCACTCCCCTCGAGGTGGTCGACGCCAAGAAAGTCGTTCGCGCGATAGCGCATCAGCACAGCGCCGTAGAATTTCGTATTGCCGCCGTGATAATAGTAGTTGCCCGGTACGAATTCACGCCTCTTGACGTCATACCACCTCTCAGCCGGAAGAAACACACCTTGCTGAAAGATCGCCCTGGCGTCGCGGTTCGCCGGAGCCACAGGCAGTTGTTGTCCGTACTCCAGAATGACAATCCTCGCGCCCGTCGACGCCAGGGCGTGCGCCATGCACGCCCCGCCCATGCCGGAGCCTATGATTACAACATCCGCGTATTCGGTCATTCACAGTCCTGAGGTCATGCCTGGGAGCCAACCTCGACACGAGGTCGGAGTCCGCATAGTTACATTTTGATCGCGACCTTCGATCCACTACGGCCCGATTCCAATGCGGCGATGGCTGCCGCAAGCGAGCGGATTCCGTCAACGCCCGATGCGGCCGGCTCCCCTTGCCCGGCAACCGCATCGGCAAACAAGGTCAGGCCGCGCTCATAGAGATTGTTCCGCTCGACCTCGAGCGTTTCGGACCCCGCCGCCGTTCTCAGAACGACTTCGCCGATCGGCTCTTGCGTCATGACGTCGGTCGCGAGCAGCGAACCCTCTGTGCCGTGTATCTCCAGGCCAGTCGACGCGTACTTTGTGGTGAAGGCGTCATGTGTCTGGGCGATAAGACCGCTTTCGAACTCGAAGATCGTCATGGCGCCATCCTCTACCTCGCCTTGACCCAGGCCCGCCTGTTGTGTCATGCAGACCACGCTGCTGGGTTCGTCGGCCAGAAGAAAGCGCAAGGTGTCGATATCGTGCGTCGTGATGTCGAGGATGACGCCCGCCCCCGCTTCCGGCCTGTTGAGCCGCCACCCCTGCAGATTCACCGGCAGGTACCGCGCATGGAAGACACGCGCGAACAGAGGCTTGCCGATCCGGCCATCCGCGATCGCCTTCCTCATCGCGCGGTGCGTGCCAGCGTTACGCAGGTGGTGATTCGTGGCGAACACCAACCCGGAGCGTTCTGCCGCCTCGACCATTTCTCTCGCGTCAGCAATCGATGTCGCCAGCGGCTTCTCGCAGAGAACGTGCTTGCACGCTTCCAGCGCAGCGAGCGCCTGCGGGGTATGAAGCTCGTTGGTGGTGGAGACGTATACCGCGTCGATCTCCTCGCGCAGCAGCGCGGCAATATCCGTTGTGTGATGCGGGATGCCGTTTGCTGCGGCGAAGTCCTTGCCGCGCTGTGCGTCGGAGGACATCACGGCCACCACCTCGCCACCGGTGTTTCGCATCGCGGGGATCATCCAGAGTTTCGCAATCGTCGTTGCGCCAATCAATCCCCATCTGATTCTATTCATCACATTTCTCCATTCGCAGTGAAACAGCGATAGCCTGTAACTTCACGAGATTCTGGTTTCGGTCGCTGCGTCGAAGAGGATCGCCTGGTTCATGTCGAACCAGAACGTCGCTGGGGATCCGGCCTGCAGCGACGTTTCGCGATCCAGCCGCGCCGTCATTTCGAGCCCTTGCCACTTGATGACCGCCAGCGTATCGGGACCGGTCGGCTCCAGAACTTCGACGGTGGCCGACACGGACTGCCAGTTCGAGACGTCGGCGTCCGCCGGACGTTGCCACGAAATTGCCTCCGGTCGAAGACCCACCAGGACATTTTGCGGCAGGATCTTGCCGGGCGGGTAGCCATCGGGAAGTCGCAAAGCCACGTCGCCAAGACCACTGCGGCCCGTGTGGCCAACCACAATTTTGCGCTCGCCAGCGTGGAAGCGGGCCGGGAACAGGTTGATCGATGGGGAGCCGATGAACGACGCAACGAAAGTGTTCGCGGGCGTGTCGTACACCTCTTTCGGCGTTCCTATCTGTTGAACCACACCCTTGCGCATCACGGCAATGCGGGTCGCCAACGACATCGCCTCGACCTGATCGTGGGTCACATAGACGATGGTCGCAGCAAGCCGTTGATGAAGTTTCTTCAGCTCGGTTCGCATTTCAACGCGAAGTTTGGCATCGAGGTTGGAGAGCGGCTCGTCGAACAGGAAAACCTTCGGCTTGCGAACCAAAGCGCGCCCCATCGCGACGCGCTGTCGCTGCCCGCCGGAGAGATGCGCGGGTTTGCGGTCCAGATATTCGGTCAGTTGAAGCTGCTCGGCGACCCGTTCGATCGCGTCGTTCCTTTCCCTCGCCGGCACCCCGCGCATTTCAAGCCCGAAGCCCATGTTTCGACGAACCGTCATGTTCGGATAGAGCGCATAGGACTGGAAAACCATTGCGATGTCGCGGTCCTTTGGACGTGCGGTCGTGATGTCGCGACCACCGAGCATAAGGCGTCCACTGGATATATCGGCAATTCCGGCGATCGTACCCAGCAGGGTGGACTTCCCGCAACCGGAGGGCCCGACGAGAACCAGAAACTCTCCACTGCCGATGGAGATATTGATGTCTTTCAGCACGTCCTGTGATCCATAGGACTTGCTTGCATGGTGAATTTCGAGCGAATACATGAGTTACCCCTTGACGGCGCCGGCCAACAGGCCGCGAATGAAATGGCGGCCTGCCAGGACGTAGACGAGAAGCGTAGGAATGCCGGCTATCAGCGCGGCCGCCATGTGGACGTTGTATTCCCTCACTCCGGTCGAGCTGTTGACGAGGTTGTTCAACGCAACCGTGACAGGTTGGCTTCCACTCGCCGAAAACGTGGCTCCGAACAGAAACTCGTTCCAGATATTGGTGAATTGCCAGATCACCGTGACCACCACCACCGGCACCGAGTTGGGAATCAGGATTCTCCAGAAGATGCTAAAAAATCCTGCGCCATCCAGTGTGGCCGAGCGGATCAGTTCCTGCGGGAACGAGGCGAAACTGTTCCGGAAGAACAAGGTAGTGAAGGCAAGCCCGTAGACCGTGTTGACAAGAACCAGACCCAGTGTGGAGGACGCCAGCCCAAGTACGCCGAGGGTTCGTGCCATCGGCAGCAGGACAATCTGGAACGGGATGAAGCAGCCGAACAGGATGAAGGCAAACACGATGTTTGCCCCGCGGAATCGCCACAACGACAATGCATAGCCGTTGAAGGCGCCGACGCAGGTCGAAATCGCCACCGCGGGAATGACCATCTTGATGGAGTTCAGGAAATAAGGGGCCATCCCGTCGCATGCCATGCCGATGCAGGCGCCGGACCACGCCTTCAACCAGGGGCCGAACGTCGGATGCGACGGCAGGGCCATCATGTTTCCACTGCGGATTTCGTCGAGGCTCTTGAACGAAGTGACGAGCATGACGAAGAGCGGCACGAGGTAAATAAAAGCAAACGCGGCTAGCGCGGCGAAAAGAACCACGCGGCCTGCCCTGATTCCCGGCGCCTGCCGCTCAAGCGCGATTCTGTTCACGATTGTCTCCTCCAGCGAGTTCGGAATAAAGATAGGGGACCATGATCGCGGCCATCGTGATCAGCATCATCATGGCACTGGCGGCACCGACGCCAATCTGGTTGCGCGAGAACGTCGCGGAATACATGAATGTGGACGGCAGCTCAGTGGAATACCCCGGACCACCGTTGGTCAACGCAACGACAAGGTCGAAGCTCTTGATCGCAAGATGCGTCATCAAGACCAGCACGGTGACAAATGCCGGCCGCATCATCGGCACAATGATCCTCAAGTACACCTTGGGAAGACTCGCGCCGTCAATTCGCGCCGCGTTGACGATCTCGTCGCTCACGCCCCGCAACGCGGCGAGGAAGGTCGCCATCACGAACCCCGACGACTGCCAGACAGCGGCAATGACCAAGGTGTAGATGGCGTATTTCGGGTCGATGATCCAGTCGAATGTGAATCCCGTGAATCCGAGTTCGCGTACCAGCTTCTCGATCCCGAAGCCGGGATCGAGAATCCATTTCCATGCGGTGCCGGTGACGATGAACGATATCGCCATCGGATACAGGTATACCGTCCGCAGCACGCCCTCGATACGGATCTTCTGGTCGAGCAGGATCGCAAGCAGCAAGCCGATCACCGTCGAAAGTCCGACGAACAGCGGACCGAAGATGGCGATGTTTTCGATCGCTACGTACCACCGCGGTGTTGACCAAAGGCGCACGTAGTTGTAAAGACCGACGAAGCTATAGTCGGGGGTCATCCTCGAAGCGCTGAACGACAGATATCCGTTCCAGACAATGAAGCCATAGACGAATACCAGTGAGACAGCAACCGTCGGCGCGAGAACTATCTGCGGCAACCAGCGTCGCACGCGTTCGGCGAACGCCCTCACGCCCAACCCGCCGGACGGACTCGCATGCACCGGCTCACTCGCCAGGCTGTGCTTTTGATCGTTTGCTGTTTGCATTTGTCCCGCCCATTTTGTGTCCGGAGTTACATCGCGTTCTGGACAGCGTCGACCAGTTGCTTGACGGCATCCTGCGAACTCATGTTCGAATTGAAAAAGTGAGTCACCACGTCGAGGTAGGCGCCCACGACGGCCGGCGGTGCTGCATGGTTGAACGTCATGCTTGGCATGAAGCCGCCGTTCGAGAGCGCAATCTTCCGGTCGTCGATCGACTTCTGGCCGCATGCATCGATCCCTTGGACCGGCGCGTCAAGCCGTGCAGGAATGGTTCCTTTGATCAGGCTGTAGCTGGCCTCGACCTTCGGGTCCGTGACGACGGACGCGAGCAGCAACTGCGTTTTGCGATCGGCATTCTTGCCGGCAAACATGGCGAACTGGTTGCTGAGAAACACGACGTCGCCTTGCGTCCCAGGATAGGAAACGCAGGTGATGTCTTTACCTGGCGTGAGCCCGGCGCTAATGAACTCCCCCTTCGCCCAGTCGCCGATGATCTGCATGCCGGCCTTGCCCTGGCTTACCATGGTCGAAGCGAGGTTCCAGTCGCGATTGGTAAAGTCGGGATCCACGAGTCCACGGATCTGGCGCAGCTCGTCAAAAGCCTTGACCATCGTGTCGCTGCCGAGCGCCTTCGGATCGAGATCGACGAACGCCTTGCGATAGAAGGCTGGCCCGCCGACCGCCAGCACCGCACTGTCGAAAATCACACCCTGCTGCCACGGCTGACCGCCGATCGCAAGAGGCACGACACCCGCCGCCCTGAATTTCTTGCCGAGGTCGATCAGGTCCTGGAACGTCACCGGCGGCTTACCGCCAACCTTCTGCATCAACTTCGTGTTGATCCATACCCAGTTGGAGCGGTGCATATCCAGAGGCGCCCCGACATAGTGCCCCTGGTACTTCGCGAACGCCTGAAGCTCCTTGGGAAAAACAGCATCCCAGTTTTGCTTCTTCGCAACCTCGTCCAGGTTCACGAGCGCGCCGGTCTTCGCCCAATCGGTGACGGCGAGACCCAGCAACTGGACGGCGCCCGGCGGGTCGCCAGCCGTAACGCGTGCACGCAGCGCGGTCATTGCAGCGTCCCCGCCGCCTCCGGCAACGGGCGCGTCTTTCCACGCGCCGCCTTCGGCCTGCAGTTCTTTTTTCACCACCGCGAGCGCGGCCGCCTCACTACTGGAGGTGTACCAGTGTTCGACCTCGATGGAACCCGCGCGAGCGACCGGCGTCATGCCAAGAAGCGCGACTGAGAGCGAGGTAGCGATCAAGGTGTTCCTGAAGGTTTTCATGTCTCCGTCCTTTATGTCTGAGCCGAGTGCCTCGGCCTTATCGAGCGGTCGCAGCCGCCAGGGAAGCGCAACCACCATAAACGTTTAGTTCTTGCCCGCTGGCAATGATCGTCTTTGCGGCGTCGATGCCTTTTTAATGCTCCGCGGTCAGCCCAGGACCCTTGCGAGGCGCGGCGGCATCACACACTTGCCCAGGATCGTGAAGCTCGAGGCGCCGCTTGCGGCTGGGATATTGTTGGCAAGCCGGTTCACATGGGCATACGCCAGCGTGGCGAATTTCACGGCTTCCTTGAACTGTGGAGGGATCCCGAACGCATCGGAGCTCACCAGTTCCAGTCCGCCCGGAAGATGGGCCACGATGCGCTTCATGAGGTAACCGTTGCGGACACCGCCGCCGCTCGCGATCACCTGCCGGATACTGTCGAGCCCCGGCACATGCTTTTCGATGGAGCGCGCAATCGACACGGCCGTGAATTCGGTCAGCGTGCACAGCAGGTCTTCTGCGGACAGGCCGCGGTTGTCGTCGATAACCTGATGGGCGTACTCGGCCCCGAAGTCACGCCGCCAGGCGCTGCGAGGCGGCGGCCGGTCGAAGAAGTCATGGGTCAGCAGAAGCGACAGGAGATCCCGCGCAACCTGGCCTTGCGAGGCCACCTCGCCCCCCGCGTCATACGGCCGCTTGAGAAGCTCGCGGCACGCGTGGTCGATCATGACGTTGCCCGGCCCTGTGTCGAACGCCATCATTTTCGAACGGTCAGCATAAGCAAGCTGGCAGTTCGCGATGCCGCCGATGTTCAGCGTCAGAACAGGTCCGATATCGCGGAACGCGACGAAGTCCAGATACTGCATCAACGGCGCGCCCGATCCGCCGAGCGCATGTTCCGACGGCCGGAACTGGGTCACCGTCGGCACGTTGCACACGCTCGCCACAATGGCCGGCTCGCCGATCTGGAGGCCACACGGAAACGGGCCGTTCTGCCAGCGCGCAACGAGATCGTCGCTGCCGGCAAAGTCCTTGAGCCGCAGATGGTCCGCCGGTTCCTGATAGATAGTCTGGCCGTCGTAGCCGATCACTTCGACATCCTCAGGTTTGAGCGACAGTTCGCGCATCAGCTCCCGCGCGCAGGACGCGTAGACCGCGCCAGCGGTGTAGTTCAGCCGGCACAATTCAAAGATCGTGAGGTCGTTGTCGAACGCTTTCAGGACATCCCTGGCAACGGCCTCGGGCCAGTCGTAGCTGCGGCCCGCTACGAACTTCGGCCGCCCCGGATTGCCGTCGCCGGACAATTCCAGTTCGACAACGACGGCATCGACGCCATCGAAGGAAGAGCCACTGTTCAAACCAATCGCAAGTGACATAAACGTTTAGTCTCCAATCGAACGTTAGCGCATTCCGATGCGCGAATTGACTTTATCTGAGGGGATGCCCTTCGCTTCCAGCGAAGCGGTTGCATCCACAGGAGTGGCGAATCCGCAGGGTAGGCTTGAGAACGAGTTCCTCCCCCGCGCCCTGATTCGCCTGTTTCAGCGCCCGGATCAGGAAAGCCCCGGCAGCCCTGCCGATTGCTGAGATATCCTGATCGACTACCGTGATCGGTGGATCGATCATCTCGGCCCATTCGAATTCGTCGAACGCGACGACCGCGATATCGGTGGGCACCTTGATATTCAGTTGATGCACCGCTTCGAGCGTGCCGTGCAGAAGCACTGTGTTCGACGCATACAGCGCCTCCGGCCAACGAAGCCGTGGGATGCTGATGAGGTACTGCGTTACCGCCTCTCTCGCAGTTGCACTCGAATTGCGGCCTTCGATGACATCGACCGTCGACCCCGTCGCCCTGGCTGCGGCCTCAAAGCCCGCTTGCCGCGGCTGCCGCGTACTCCACGTTTTCGTGTGCCCGACAAATGCCCAACGCTTGTAACCATGGCCCGCGAGATGCAAGCCAATGTCCATGCTTCCCTGGAAACTGTTGCTCGATACTGAGGAATACTGTTCAAAGCCCGCGGGAACCGGGCAGTCAACGAATATGAGTGGCAAGCCCCACTCGGAGAGTGCAGCCATGTTGGCTTCGCTCAGATTGTAGGTAACCACGACCGCAGCGACGCGCTGCGCCAACAGGGATGCAACGAACCGATCCTCTCGCGTTTGCGAGTATTCGCCGGCAAGTATCGTATCCATGGTCACGCAATCGAAACCCTCGACCTCAATGGCGGCCTCGAGGCTGCTAACCAGCACGGAATAATACTGATTGGCAATATTGGCAGTGAGTACGGCGACGACATTGCTTTTCGAGCCCTTCAGACTACGGGCATGCTGATTGGGCACGTAACCCAGCGACGCGGCAGCACTCAGCACGCGCTTGCGGGTTTCAGCGGAAACCCCCCTGCCTCCGTTGAGCGCGCGCGACGCCGTGAAGGTCGACACATTGGCTGCCGCACTGACGTCATGCAAAGTCGGGCGTTGCTGTTGCTCCCGTTGTTGCTTCATTACCAACCCTTGTAACCTAAACGTTTATTAAGAGTGCCACGAGTTTCACCGGGTTCACACCAGGGAAATCCCGATCGACGGGCAACGTTCACTTCCTACAGAAGATGCCACCGGGTTGATACAGCACCGCGTCGAAACCGGTGCGCCGAGCGGATCGACGGTCGCCGCGATCGGGTTGTCCGTCGCGACGCCGAACCGTTCACATCAGGTAATACAGCAGCAACATGTTGACGACGAGCACCATCATTGCCGTGGGCGCCTGCGCCTTGATCACGCCGTACCGGTCGGGCAACTCGAGCAACGCTGCCGGGATCAGGTTGAAATGGGCGGCCATGGGCGTCACCAGCACGCCCGTGTAAGCGGAAAACATGCCGAGCGCCGCGACGACCGCCGGATCGCCATGAAACGTGCCGATCAGCACCGGCACCCCAACGCCGCCCGCCATCAGCGGAAACGACGCAAAACCGCCGCCCATGATCACGGAGAAGAGCGCCATGCCGAGGCAATAGATCGCCACGGCGATCCAGCGCACGTCCACCGCCGCGTAGTGCTCGGCGAGCGAGGCAATCGCCTTGCCCACGCCCGTGTGCTGAAACATCGCGCCGAGCATCGCCAGCATCTGCGGCAGCACGAGCGTCCAGCCGATCATGTCGGTCAATTCGCGCGACTGGCGCACCGCCTGCGTAACGCTTTCGCGCGTGAGCCAGCACGCGATGCCGAGCGCCACGACGCAGCCAACGCCGAGTGCCGCGAGCGCACTGTTGGCCGGATCCAGCACGAAGAACGAGCCGATCTTCGTCTTGCTGAACACAAGCGAACCGATCAGCGTGATGGCCGGAATCGCCAGCGCCGGAATCAGCAGCTTCGGTCCGAGGCGAATCGCGGCGGCCTCGCGTACACTCCCCGGCAAGCGCCGCGCCGAGCCGTGGCGCAGCCCGCCGCATGCGGCGATCGCCGTCAGCAGCAACACCTGCGAACCGGCCAGTGCCGGCGGCATCCGGTCGCCGGCGATGAACAGCACGCCGAGATCGGCCCAGAAGAGCGCCGCCCACAGGCGCCGCGGATGCGCGGCGTCGCGCACGATCATCGCCGCTGCGGCGAGGAGCAGCGCACCGGCGAGCCAGTACAGGTATTGAGCCGAAACGATCATGTGCTTTGCTCCCCGAGTTCCGCAGCCGACTCGGCAACCGTGCCGGCGCGCTTGTCCAGTTTGCGTGCGAGCCAACTGTCGAGCCGGTACAGGCGGAAGCCGTGGATTGCAAAGACGCAGAGCGCGGTCGGAATGCCCGCTGCCGCAAGCCGCGTAGCGCTCACCTCGATGCCCACGCCCTCCAGGAAGTTTTGCATGAACAGCACCACGCCGAACGCGACGAACACGTCTTCGCCAAAGAACAGACCGATGTTATCCGCCGATGCGGCAAACGCCCGCAGCCGATAGCGCGCATCGCCGATCGGTCCGTGACGCTCCTGCGCGATGCCCTCGGCCATCGGCGCGATCATCGGGCGGACCATCTGGGCGTGGCCGCCGAGGCTCACCAGTCCCAGCGCCGCCGACAGTTCCCGGACGAACAGATATAGCACCAGCAGGCGCCCCGCCGTGGCCGCGCGGATCCGGACGATCACGCGCTGCGCATACTCGCGCAGGCCGTGCCGCTCCAGCAGGCCGATCACCGGAAGAGGCAGCAGCGTGATCAGCGGCAGGTTGCGCGCCTTAACGAAGCCAGTGCCCAACTGGGCGAGCAGGTCGTGCAGCGGCATCCTCGCCGCGACGCCGGTGGCAATCGCCCCGACCGTGACGACCAGCATCGGGTTGAAGCGGCAGGCGAAACCGAGTGCAACAACCACAACCCCGATCAGAGGCCAGAAATCGACCGCGGAATTCATAGCTCACTCCTTTGAAGAGACAGGGACCAGGCAAGCGTCAGGAGCGGGCGGCAGCCCCGTATTCGCTCAGAATCGCCGCGCGGGACACCTTGCCGTCCAGCACGTCGCGTTCGAGATCGTCGAGCCGGCGGCCTTCCGGCTCGCCGTATCCGCCTCCGCCGCAGGTCTCGATCCGGATGCTCTCGCCGGCCACGAGCCGCATTGCCGCCGGCTTCGAGTCGAGCACCGTCTCGCTTCCATCCGCGGCGCGCTTCAGGAGCCGCGCGCGACGGCCCGGGCGGCCGCCCGCGACGCCCTCCGGCAAGCCGACCCGATGGCTGTCGGAGCGCGCGGAAAACATCAGACCGTCGGCGAGCGCCGTGATTTGCCGCGCGATGCCCAAGCCGCCGCGCGTGCGTCCGGCGCCGCCCGAGTCCGCGATCAGCGCATATTCGTCGACGAGGAGCGGATATTCGTTTTCCATCGCTTCGACCGGCAGGTTCGACGAGTTCGTCATGTGGACGTGCACGCCGTCCATCCCGTCCGTATCGAGCCGCGCGCCGGCCCCGCCGCCGATGCTCTCCAGATAGACGAACTCGCCGGGGCGCGTGTTGAGCCGCCCCGAAAACACGATCACCGGACACACGTCGTTGCTCGCGGCCATCACCCTGCCGGCCGGCAGTACGCCGCGGAACGCGCCGAAAATCGCGCCGGCCACCTTTTGCGCGGTGATCGAGCGCGCGCCGACCGCCGCCGGCGGTGCCGGATTGACGATGGTGCCGAGCGGCGCTTCGATGTCGATCGGCTCGAACAAGCCGGCATTGGCCGGCAACTCGGGATCGAGCAACGCCTTCACCGCGTAATAGACGCAGGCGTTCAGCGCGCTGGTCGGCAGGTTCATCGCGCCGCGCGCCTCGCGGCCGGAACCGGCAAAGCTGAAATGCAGGCGGCGCCCGCTGACCGTGACCGCGACGCGGATCTCCACTGGCTCGCCGCCGAGGCCGTCGTCGTCGAGCCAGTTCGTGAACACATAGCTTCCCTGCGCCAGTTGCGCGATACGGTTCTCCAGCCGCAGCCGCGTATAGCGGATGACGTCGTCCACCGCTTGCAGCACGCTCGCGAGGCCCATCTGCGCGATTAGCGCCTCGACCGCGTCGACGCCGCGCTGGTTCGACGCAATCTGCACGCGCAGGTCGAGGTTGCGCTCGTCCGGGTCGCGTGTGTTGCTGCAGATGAGGCTCAGCACCTCGTCGTCGATCGAGCCCGCGCGCGCAATGCGCAGGGCCGGGATGCGGATGCCCTCTTCGAAGACCGTCCTTGCGTCGCCGGAAATAGACCCCGGCACCCTGCCACCGACGTCCGAGTGATGCGCGATGTTGGCAGCGAAGAAGACCGGTACGCCGTCGTGGAACACCGGCGTCACGATGTTGATGTCCGGCAGATGGCTACCCTTCGAAAGATAGGGATCGTTACAGACGAACACGTCGCCCTGCTGGATCGACGGCGCGGGAAACCGCGCGAGCACGGCCTCCACAGCGCCGTTGAGCGAGCCCAGATGCAGCGGAATCTGCGTGCCCTGCGCAACCAGCCGGCCGCGCACGTCGAACAGTGCGACGGAGCAGTCCTTGCGCTCCTTGATGTTGGTGGAGAACGATGCGCGGACCAAGGTGTTGTTCATGTCCTCGGTAATCGACAGCAGCCGGTTCATGAACACTTCCATCTCGATGGGATCGTGCAGCTTGGCTTCGTCTCGCGTAGTCTCGGTGCCCAGTTTCATTTGCAATGCTTACCTTTCAGGAAATGCGGATGATCAGATTGCCGAAGTCGTCGACCGTCAGCCGGTGCGCAGGGCCGATCACGGTCGTCGAGCTCATTTCCTCGACGACGGCCGGTCCTGTAATGACCGCGCCGCTGCCGAGCCGCATCCGGTCGAACACAGGCGTATCGATCCAGCCGTGCGCGCCGCCGTGATAGACGGAGCGGCTGCCCGTCTTCGCCACGTCGGCCTCGCCGGCGGACAGACGGGCCAGCGGCGCCTTCGCGACCTGCCCTACCGCCTTGAGCCGGCAGTTGATCACTTCGATCGCGCGGCCCGGCACGTTGTAGCCGTACTCGCGCAGATGCTCCGCCGCAAAGCGCTCCTCGAACGTGGCGAAGTCGTCCGAGCAAACCGTATTCATCGGCACCGGCACTTCGAAGTTCTGTCCGGTATAGCGCGCATCGAGCACGCGATACAGTTCGCGCCGCTCGGCGCCGACGCCTTCGCGATCGAACCATGCCGACGCCTGTTTCTCCAGCACGTCGACGCTCTCGACAATACGATGCCAGTTTTTCGAATCGACAATCGCAATCTGGCTGCGAACAAAATCGAACGACACGTCCGAAAGCAGGATGCCGCGCGCGCACATCGTGCCCGGCTCCTGCGGGACGATCACGACCGGTATGCCGCACTCCTGCGCGACGTCGAGCGCGTGAAGCGGCCCCGCGCCGCCATACGCATAGAGCGCGAACTCCGACAGCCCGTAGCCACGCTCGGTCGAAACGGAGCGGATGGCGCGGCTCATGTTCGCGTTGGCGATGCGCAGAATCCCTTCGGCCGCTTCCTCCAGCGTGAGCCCGAGTGGCCCGCCCACCTTGTCCATCATCACGCCGCGCGCGCCTTCGCAATCGACGCGCATGCGCCCGTTCAACAGTGAAACCGGATTCAGGCGCTGCAGCGCGACCTCGGCGTCGGTAATGGTCGGCTCGGTGCCGCCTCGCGCATACGCAACGGGGCCGGGCACCGCCCCCGCGCTGTGCGGGCCGACTTTCAGCGAACCGGCATCGTCGAGCCACGCGACGCTGCCGCCGCCTGCGCCGATCACGTGGATGTCGACCATCGGCGTCCTGACCGGATAGCCCGCCACCTGGCGATTCGAGGTGAAAAGGGGCTCGCCACGATAGATCAGCGAGACGTCGGTACTGGTGCCGCCGACGTCGAACGTGACCAGGTTCGGAAAACCGATCGCCCGGCCCACCGCCGCCGCGCCCACCACGCCGGCGGCTGGACCCGACAGGCAGGTTCGCACCGGATAGTGACGCACGGTGTCGATCGACATCAGCCCGCCGTTCGAATGGATCGTGAACGGTTCATCCCGAATGCCGAGCGCGGCGATACGCTCGACGAAGCGCTCCAGATAGCGCGCCATCTTCGGCCCGACCGCAGCGTTGAGCACCGTCGTCGACAGGCGTTCGAACTCGCGGAATTCGGGCAATACATCGCTCGACAGACTCAGGTAGGCACCGGGCAGCACCTCGCGGACGATGTCCCTCGCCCGGCGCTCGTGAGCCGGGTTCCGGTAAGCGTGAAGAAAACAGATCGTGACCGCTTCGATGCCCGCGTCGCGAAACTGCTCCGCAGCGGCGCGCACGGCGTCTTCGTCGAGCGGCACCCGTACCTCGCCGGATGCGTCGATCCGCTCGCGCACTTCGATGCGGTGCCTGCGCGGCACCAGCGCCGGCGGCTTGCCGACGCCGTAGTCGTACAGGTGAGGACGCACCTGGCGGCCGATCTCGAGCACGTCCCGAAAGCCATGGGTCGTGATCAGCCCGGTCGCCGCGCCTTTGCGCTCGATGACGAGATTGGTGGCGACCGTCGTGCCGTGACCGATGTGCGCGACCTCCGATGCCGCGATGCGATGCATGTCCAGCAGCCCCGCGATGCCATGCCCGATCGCCTCAGATGGATCGTGCGGCGTAGACGGCACCTTGTGAAACGCGACCTGTGCGTCGGTTTCGTTGACGAGCGCAAAGTCGGTGAAAGTGCCGCCGACATCGATTCCAATTCGATACATGAAAAATTCCCAGATTCGCCGCCGGTAGCCGGCAGTCTTGTGAGCCCTGCGAAACACTCTGGAAACAGGGGGAGAATATTGCCCTATTGCCCGCGCTGTTTCGGTCCACTATGCTTTCGCCAGTCCGCAGCGCATCGAGCGGTCATGCCGCCGTGCACCGCATGCGCGACCGACCGAGCCATCGTATGTGGCCAATTTGAGGACGTCGAATAAGGTCGCGTTATGTTTCAATCAATCGCGTTTATGGTTCCATGAAGACAGCAGACCTCAATCTCCTGTTCCATCTGGATGCACTCCTCACCTGCCAGAACCTGTCGCGCGCAGCAACGCAGATGGGCGTCACGCAGCCCGCCATGAGTGCCGCGCTCAGCCGTCTGAGGCGCATCTTCAACGATCCGCTGCTGATCACCGGTCACGGAGCGGTCGAGCCGACCGAGCGCGCCCTCGCGATCCACCGGGAATTCGCACCGCTGCTCGAAGGCTGGCGGCGCGCCACCGCGCCGCGCGACATCCTGGACGAGAGTGCGCCGGCGCGCGCTTTCACGCTGTATGCGAGCGACTACCTGCAGTTCTCGTGGCTGCCGGAGCTTGCGCACGCGCTCGAACGCGATGCGCCTGCCGTGCGGCTGCGCATCGTGCCGGCACGGCTGCATCACGGGCTTGGCATGCTCGCGTCGAATCACGCGGAGTTCGTGGCCGGCTATTACCCTGCCCCATCGAACGATCTGCGGGCCCGCCAGCTATTCCAGGAGCCGGCTGTGTGCCTGATCCGGCGCGGTCATCCATGCCTCGAAGGCGAATGGGACCTCGACGCATGGCTCGCATGCCGTCATATCGACCTCGCGGTCCACACGCGGCACTACAGCGAGACCCTCGACCAGAACCTGCAACACATCAACCGGCAGCGCATCATCGGAATGACGCTCGCGAGCTACCTGGCGGCGCCGTACGTCGTGGCGAAAACCGACCTGATCGCGACGCTGCCGGCCAGCGTCGGCCGGCATTTCTCAGAGCATCTCGACGTCGTGACGCTGCCGCCGCCTCTGGAACTGCCGCCGATACAGGTGTCGCTCTACTGGCACGAGCGCTATCAGACCGATCCCGCGCACGCGTGGCTGCGCCGTTTTATCGGCGAGCATCTGCCTGCCGTCGCCGAGTGAAGCGCAGCCGCTAGCGGGCGAGGCGAATGCGGCGCCTAGAAACTGTGGCGGATACCGACCCGCACCACCACCTGACTCGGCGTATTCGAGGCCGTGATATTCGTGTTCGCCGCCACCGCCGCCTCGCCCAGCGAATTCACCCCGCTCGCATGCTGATACACCCCGTTCACGTACAGCAGCGTGCGCTTCGACAGGAAATAGTTCGTCCCGAGATTCACCTGACGGTAACGCGCCCCGCTCGCCCAGGTGTAGCTGTACGCCGCCCCCAGCAGCAGTTGCGGTGTCACCAGGTACGTGTAGTTCCCCTCCACCGTGTCGAAGTGCGCATTGCCCCCCAGCGGCGTGGTCGTCGTTGGCACCACATCGCTGAACTGCACATTCGTATACAGCAGACCGAAATTCGAGCCCCCCAACTGGTACTTCGCCCCCGCCCCCGCGATCTGGATTGACGCCGCCGACGCATACCCGTCGAAAATCGGGCTGGTTAGCGGATTCGTAAACGCCTTGCCCGCCACCGGCGCCGCCGCCGCGCTCCATACCGCCGTCGCCGGATTGTTCACCTTCAGGTATGCCGCCGCCAGCCCCAGCGGTCCGTTGGCGTATGTCAGCGAGAAGTTCACCGCCTCGTCGCGGCCCATCGCCCCCGCCACGTTGCCGAACGCGTACGCCGCGCCGATCCGCAGCCCACCCAGCGTTGGCGACAGGTACTTCACCGCATTGTCCAGGTTGAAGTCGCCCCACACGTTGTCCACGTCCCCGGCGTGCGCACCCAGCCCTCCCGCGAACTTGCCCGACGCCGCCATCGGCACCAGGCTCTCGAACAGCAGGTCGTACTGCCGGCCCAGGCGCACCTCGCCGTACTGCGCGCTGCCCAGCCCCACGTAGGCCATCCGGCCGAACAGCGCACCGTTGTTGCCGAGCGCCCCGTTGCTCGGGTTGAAGCCGTTTTCCAGCTTGAAGAACGCCCTCATCCCGCCGCCCAGGTCCTCGTTGCCCGTCAGCCCCCACTTGCTGCTGCCAAGCCCCCCCCTGCGACATCGCCACCGACGACTTCCCGCCCTGGTTATTCGTATACTGAAAGCCCTCGTCGACCACGCCGTATAGCGTCACCGAACTCTGCGCGTGCGCCGCGCCCGCCAGCGCTCCACAAGCCACCACTGTCATGACCTTCTTCATTGACTTCCCCTCTATCTGAAACGGCTGTTAAAAATTCCAAACCTGTCAATTAGTCCTGCAAATTAAAATAGAAGGAGTCGGACATATCGAACCGCGATATGTCCTGCCCTTTGCCGATGTCTTATTTGATGCGGGTGTTTTCCAGCGAATAGCCCGACTGAAAACTGAGGAACGCGGGCATGTTGGTAAATCCCGTCACGGTGCTGCGAACCGCATAGCTCTGGTCGCGCCACATGAGAAAGAGAACCGGCGACAGGTCAAGCGCCCGGTCGACGAACTGCTGGTAGATCGCCGCACGCTTGACCGGATCGACGCTCGCGCGTCCGTCGTCGAGAAGCCGGTTGATTTCCGGATCGTCGAAATAAGCGGAATTCTCTTCGCGAACCAGAATCTTGCCGCCGTAATACAGGTTGCTTAGCCAGTCGGGATCGGTCACTTCGCCGACGTTGCCGATGAGCGCGAGGTCGTAGTCGCCGCTCGACACCTTGCTCATGCGCGTCGTCCAATCGGGCATATCGAGCTTGAGCCTGATGCCGATCTGCGCGAGCTGGGCCTGCAGCACCACCGCGATCTTCGAGTAGAAACTGTATTGCGAAGTGGCGACGAGCCGCGCCTCGAATCCATTCGGGTAGCCGGCTTGCGCCATGAGCTGCTTCGCCCGCGCGATATCGACCTTGTAGAAGTTCTTCTTTGCGTCCGAATAGCCGGGATAACCCTGCGGAATCGCCAAGCCCCAGATCGGCGTGCCCACGCCATCGAACGCGGTCTTCACGAGGGCGTCGCGATCCACGGTGTACGCGATCGCGCGCCGCACGTCCGCATTCGCGAACGGCTTGCAATGCATGTTGAAGACGATCCCCATGAACGGCCCGAGCGTGCGTTCGAGCCGAACGTCCGGGTCCTTCTGCAGCTCGGCGAGCGAGCGCGACGGCACGTAGTCGATGATGTCCACGTCGCCCGACTTGATCGCGTTCACGCGCGTATTCTCGTCGCTGTAGAAGTTGTAGACGATCTCATCCACGTACGGCTTGCCCTTCTTGTAATAGCCGTCGAACTTCTGCACGACCAGCTCGCGCCCGCGCGTCCAGCGCACGAACTTGAACGGCCCGGCGCCGATCGGCGTTGCCGTGCCCGCGTCGTCCTTGTGCTTCGCGAGCCACGCGGCGGGCACGATCACCGCCTCGGGCAGCGCGAGGTAGTGGATAAACGACACCGACGGCTGTTTGAGCACGAACCGTATCGTCTTCGGATCGACAACGTCGATGTGGTCGACGATCAGAAACTGGTTGCGAAACGACGCCGTGCTATTGGGCGCCATGATGTGGTCGAAGGTGGCCTTGACGTCGGTGGACGTGACCGTCGAGCCGTCATGGAACTTCGCGTCGCGCAGGTGGAACGTCAACGTCTTGCCGTCCGGGCTCAGCTCGTAGCTCTGGGCCAGCTCGGGCGACAACTTGCCGTCGACGCCATAGTTGACCAGCCCGCGAAAGATCGCCAGCTTCACCGTGCGGAACGTGGTGCCGGTCATGATGAACGGGTCCATCGTGCTCGGCTCGCCGGACAGTCCGAAGTAAAGCGTGTTGCCGGCGGCCTGTGCCGGGCTTGCGCAGCCAAGCCCCAACGACAAAACCATCAGCGCGACGTATAGCAGTCTTTTCATTGCACTTTCTTCCTGGTAGCGGGGTTAGGGACGTTCATGACTTGTTGAGCCGCGGGTCCAGCAGATCGCGCAGACCGTCGCCGATGAGGTTGATCGACAGCACGGTGAGCGCGAGACACAGCGACGGCCAGAAGAGGTACATCGGGTGTTGCGAGAGGTAATCCTGCGCGGTGCCGATCATCTGCCCCCACGACGGTTCGGGCGGCACGATGCCGAGTCCGAGGAAACTCAGGCCGGATTCGAGCAGGATGGCTTCGGCGACCGTCAACGTGGCCTGCACGACGAGCGGCGACAGCACGTTTGGCAGCACCACGACGCCCACCACGCGCGGCCACGTTGCGCCCATCGCGAGCTCGGCCTGGACGTATTCCTCTTGCACGACGCGCGCCACCGCCGACTGCGAGACGCGTGCGAAATGCGGCACGTAGACGATACCGATCACGATCGCAAGCGTGACGATGCCGCTCGGCCAGAAGCCCACCGCAAGCAATGCCAGCAGGATCGGCGGGAAGCACAGCAGAATGTCGACGCCGCGCATGACGGGAAATGCCAGCGGCGGCGGGCCGTAGCCGCCCGCCACGCCGAGCGCGGTGCCAAGCAACGCGGCGAACAGCGTCGCGCCCAGCGACACGAGGACGGTCGGCCGGATGCCGGCCAGCAGACGGCTCAGCAGATCGCGCCCGAGCTCGTCGGTGCCGAGCCAGTGCAGCGCCGACGATCCCTGATTCACGGCGCTCTGGTCGATCAGGTACGGGTCGCATGGCGCCAGCATGCGGCCGAAGATCGCGACCAGCACGACGAGCGCAACGACGACGAGGCTCGCGCAGGTCGCCGGACGGCGGCACAGTTGCAGCAGGATGCGTTGACTCATGTCCGTTTGCGCCGAATGCGCGGATCGAGCAGGCCATATACGAGATCCACGCCAAGGTTGATCAGGATGTACAGCGCGGCAACGGTCAGGATGCCGCCCTGCACCACCGGGTAATTGCGCTTCGAAACGGCGTCGACGAGCAGCGTGCTCAGGCCCGGCCAGTTGAACATCGCCTCGACCAGCACGGTGCCGCCCATCAGGTTGCCGAGTTGCAGCCCGACGATCGTGACGATCGGAATCGCCGCGTTGCGCAGCACGTGCCGCCAGACGATGCGGCGCTCGGGCGTGCCCTTCGCGCGCAGCGTGCGGACGAAATCGCGGCTCAGGATGTCGAGCATCGACGAACGCGTCATCCGCGCAATCGACGCGGACAAGCCGAAGCCGAGCGTGAACGCCGGCAGGACGAGGCGGCGGAAATGCTCGAACGGATTGCGAGCAAAGTCCATGTACCCGCTCGACGGCAGCCAGTGCAGATGCAGGCTGAACAGCACAACGAAAAGCGCGCCGAGGATGTACACCGGCACCGACATGCCGACGGTCGATACCGATGTCGAGACCGCGTCGATCGGCGTGCCGCGCCGCAACGCCGAGACGATACCGAGCGGCACGCCGATGACGATCGCGACGAGGATCGCGGCCAACGCAAGTTCGAGCGTATTCGGCAGGCTGCTGCGGATGTAGTCGATGACCGGATAGCCGTCGAAAACCGACTGACCGAGCTCGAGATGCAGCGTGCCGCGAAGCCAGTGCGCGTACTGCGTCAGCACCGGCTGATCGAGACCGAGCTTGCTGCGCATCGCCGCGATCGCCTCCGGCGACGGGTTGCTGTCTGTGCCGAGCAGCAGCCTCACCGGATCGCCCGGCATGACGTACATCAGTGAGAACACGAGCGTCGCAATGACGTAAAGCTGCACGAGCGCGGTAAACAGCTTGCGCGCGGCCAGCGTAGCGAACCAGGCGAGCTTGCCGTTCATGACTGGAGCGCCTGCGTGAAGGGAACTGGCCGCACCGCGCGCGGCACCGCTCCGAGCAGCATCTTCGTGTAGTCGTGCGCGGGCGCGGCGAAGATCGCGTCGGCCGATCCGCTTTCGACGATCCGGCCGCCCTGCATCACGGCGATCGTGTCGCTCACGTGCTCGACGACCGACAGGTCGTGCGAAATGAACAGGTAGGTCAGGTCGAACTCGTGCTGCAAGTCCTTCAGGAGATTCAGCACCTGCGCCTGCACGGAGACGTCCAGCGCCGACACCGCCTCGTCGCAGATGACGAGCGCCGGATGCAACGCCAGCGCGCGGGCGATCGCGATACGCTGGCGCTGGCCGCCGGAAAACTCATGTGGATAACGTACGAGTGCGCTTCGCGGCAAACCCACGCAATCGATCATCCGCGCGACGACGCGTGCACGCTCTGTTGCGCGACCGTTGACGACGAGCGGCTCCGCGATCAACTCCTCGACGGTTTGCCGCGGGTTCAGCGAACCGTACGGATCCTGGAACACCATCGCCATATCGCGGCGCGCCTGACGCAACGCCGGGCCGGAGAGGCCGGCCAGGTCCTGTCCGTTGAAGACGATGTTGCCCGAGTCGGGCGCCGTGAGCCGCATGATCAAGCGCGACAGCGTCGACTTCCCGCAGCCGGATTCACCGACGAGACCCATCGTCGTGCGAAACGGAATGTCGAAACTGACGTCGTCGACCGCGCGCAACCCGCGGCTCGGCGAAAACGCGCCGTCACGCACCACATAGGTCTTGCGCAGATCGCGCACGGACAGCAACGGCGAATGCGTGTCGGCCCTGCGCGGCATCGCATCGTGCAGGGACTGCGGCCCGGCCGGCACCGCATGCAGCCGCAAGGGGGCGTCCGTGTGCGCAGCCGTCGCTTCGGCTGCTTCGTCGTTCGCTGCGTCGAGCACGCTCCCCACCGACGGCAGCCGCTCGCGGCGGTCGCCGAGCAACGGCATCGCGGCAATCAGCGCACGCGTGTAGTCGCTCTTCGGCGCCGCGAACAGTTCGACCGTCGTTGCCTCTTCCATCTTGACGCCGCGATACATCACGACGACGCGATCGGCCACTTCGTAGATCACGCCGAGATCGTGCGTGATCAGGAGGATCGCGGCGCCGACCTCGCGGTTCAGGTCGCGCAGGATATCCAGCACCTGCTTCTGCACGGTGACGTCGAGTGCGGTCGTCGGCTCGTCCGCGATGATGATCTGCGGCCTGCACGCAACCGCCATCGCAATCATCACGCGCTGGCACTGCCCGCCCGAAAGCTCGTGCGGGTAGGACCTCATGCAGCGCACGGGATCGGCGATGCGTTCCTTGCGCAGCAACTCGACGCCGCGCCGGTACGCTCCGGCGCGACTCACGTCCTCGTGCAGACGGATCGCGTCGACGATCTGATCCCCGCAGGTAAACACCGGATCGAGCGACGACAGCGGGTCCTGAAAGACCATCGACATGCGGCTGCCGCGCATCCTGCGCAGCGACTGAGCGTCGAGCGAAAGCAGATCAGTGCCGCCGACCCTGATCGAGCCGTCGGTCACTTTCGCGTTCGGCGGCAGCAATCCCATGATGCCGAGCGACAGCAGTGTCTTGCCGCTGCCGCTTTCGCCGACGAGCCCGACGATCTCGCCGGGCCGCACCGAGAGCGACATGTTCTGCACGGTTGGGCGCAAGCCCTGCTTCGTCTCGAACGCAATGCACAGGTTATCGACTTCGAGCATGGAGTATCCCCGGTAGCCGTTCAATGAGCCGGCGTCGCGCCGGTCCGGTGGACGCGGCGGCACATCGCCAGGATGACGCATCGTGATCGATTCAATCTCAGCGCATCAATAACAGATCACGATCTATCTCAATGAGGCGGACACTATCACGGAGAATTCGGTTTCAAAAATGTTTCAACTGCTCGATAAATGGCATTTATAGCGGTATTTTTGTCGCAATGTGTTCTTGCCAGGCAAAACCCTGAAACAATCTCGATCACACTCTCCCATAAGAAATCTCAATTCACTCAAAATCGATCACGATAACGAGCGAGCACGATGACCGACACCGCCAACCCGACAGAAGCAACATGAGCCGAATCATTCCGGACCCCATCGCGCCGAATGCGGCTCTCCTGCCGCGCGAGGCGGACGTCGTCGTCATCGGCGGCGGTATCGTCGGCGTCAGCACGGCGCTGTTCCTCGCGCAGCGCAAGGTGCGCGTCGTGCTGTGCGAGAAAGGCCTGATCGGCGCGGAGCAGTCGTCGCGCAACTGGGGCTGGGTTCGCCAGATGGGCCGCGACACGGTCGAGATTCCGCTCTCGGTCGAAAGCCTGCGCCTGTGGCGAGCACTGCAACCGCGCTTCGGCATCGACACGGGTTTCCGGGAAACCGGCATCACCTATCTGTGCCGCACCGAGTCGGAGATGCACGAGTATCGCGAGTGGCTCGGCTCCGCGAAACGCTTCGACATCGACACGAGAATGCTTGGGAGAGCTGAGCTTCCTCATTACCTGCCGGGCGTTTCGGGAGATTTCGTCGGTGGGATGTATACCGCGTCGGACGGCCGTGCAGAGCCGCTGATGGCCGCGCCCGCGATCGCGCGGGCAGCGCGGGCGGCCGGCGCGCACATTGCCACGCGCTGCGCGGTACGCGGCATCGAGCGCGAGGCGGGCCGCGTGAGCGGTGTCGTCACCGAGCACGGCGAGATCCGCTGCGCGTCGGTCGTGCTGGCGGGCGGCGCGTGGTCGCGTCTCTTCGCGGGCTCGTTCGGCGTGCCGTTACCGCAGCTCAAGGTGCTCGGCAGCGCGGCGCGCATCGCCCCGCTCGAGGGGCTCACCGGCATGCCGGTCGGCGGAGACCACTTCGCGTTCCGCCAGCGGCTCGACGGTAGTTTCACCGTCGCGATGCGCAACTCGACGCTCGTGCCGATCGTGCCGGACAGCTTCCGGCTCTTCTCCGATTTCTGGCCGCGGCTGCGGCAGAATCGCCGCGAACTGCGCCTGCGCATCGGCAAGCGCTTCATCGACGAATGGCGCATGCAGCGGCGCTGGGCGCTCGACGCGATCTCACCGTTCGAGCAGATGCGCATTCTCGACCCGGCGCCGTCCGAATCGACCATCCGCGCCGGCCTCGCGCATCTTGCGCAGGCGTTCCCGGCGTTCGCCCGCGCCCGCGTGCTGCAAACCTGGGGCGGACTGATCGACGTGACGCCCGACGCGATCCCGATCATCGGCCCGCTCGCGACGCTGCCCGGCTTCTTCATCGCCACCGGTTTTTCCGGCCACGGCTTCGGCCTCGGTCCCGGCGCCGGACAGATGATGGCGCAGATCGTGACGAACGAGACGCCGACGGTCGACCCCGCGCCGTTTCGCTTCGAACGGTTCGACCGTTTCCCGGCTGCCTCGCTGCAGGCGGCCTGACTTCCGACACAGGATCTGACAATATGGCTTGGCGAATAGGTGTTGATTCGGGTGGTACGTTCACGGACGTCTGCATGTTCGACGATGCGACTGGCCGCCTCAATATCTGGAAGGTGCCCTCGACACCGGCGGACCCGTCGCTCGGCATCTCCGACGGGGTAGTCGAAGGCCTGAAGACGGTCGGCGCCAAGGCCGGCGAGATCGGCTTTCTCGGCCACGGCACGACGGTCGCGACCAACGCGCTGATCGAGCTGCGCGGCGTGAAGACCGGGCTCGTCGTCACGGACGGCTTTCGCGACCTGCTCGAAATCGGCCGGCAAAAGCGCCCAAGCCTCTACGACATGAACGCCGAAAAGCCCGAGGCGCTCGTCACGCGCGATCTGCGCATCGAGGTCCGGGAGCGTCTGCGCGCGAACGGCGAAGTCGAACTGGCTCTCGACGAAGATGGCATCCGCGCCGCCGTGAAGAAATTCGCGGCGGCCGACGTCAAGGCGGTCGCGATCTGCTTCGTCTACGGTTTTCTCAACACAGCGCACGAACAGCGCGCGCTGGAGATCGTGCGCGAGACGCTGCCCGGCGTGTTCATCAGCGCATCGCACCAGGTCGCGCCGGAGTTCCGCGAGTACGAGCGCCTGTCGACCACCGTGGTCAACGCGTATCTCGGCCCGATCATGCAGCGCTACATCCAGCGCCTGCAAACCCGCTTCGACGAACTCGGCCTGCGCGTCGCGCCGCAACTCACGCAGTCGAACGGCGGCGTGATCGGCTTCGAAACCGCTGCCGGGCTGCCGGTGCGTACCGTGTTGTCGGGACCGAGCACCGGCGTCGTCGCCGCGCAGGAGATCGGCCGGCTGGCCGGCTACGAGAACCTCATTACGTTCGACGTCGGCGGCACGAGCAGCGACGTCGCGCTGCTGCAAGGCGGCCAATGCGCGCTGACCGGCGAGGCGAACGTGCACGGCTACCCGATCAAGGCGCCGATGCTCGACATCCATACGGTCGGTGCCGGCGGCGGCTCGATCGCCTACGTCGACAGCGGCGGCCTGCTGAAGGTCGGCCCGCGCAGCGCGGGCGCCGACCCCGGCCCGGTGTGCTATGGCCGCGGCAATGTCGAGCCGACCGTCACCGATGCGAACATCGTGTTGCAGACGCTGAACCCGGTCGAGATTCTCGGCGGCCGGATGAAGGTGCGCCGCGATCTCGCGCTCGACGCCATGCAGCGCCTGGCGGACCAACTCGGCATCGGCGTGATGGAAACCGCGCAGGGCATCGTCTCGGTGGTCACGGCGAACATGGCGAAGGCGATCCGCGTGATCAGCGTACAGCGCGGCCACGATCCGCGCGACTACGCACTGATGGCGTTTGGCGGCGCCGGTCCGCTGCACGCGGCACGGCTCGCACAGGAACTCGACATGACGCGCATCGTCGTACCGCTCACGCCGGGCGCGCTGTGCGCGCTCGGCCTGCTGCTCACCGACCTGCGCGCCGACTTCGCGCTGAGCCGCGCGCTGCGTCTCGTGCCGGAATCGCTCGACGCGCTCGAACAGGGCTTCAAGGCGCTCGACGCCCAGGCACACGGCTGGTTCACGCGCGAAGGCATCGAGGCGGACCAACAGTCGACGGCCCGCACGGCCGACATGCGCTATCTCGGTCAGAACTACGAACTGTCGGTACCGGTTCCGGCGGGTCCCATCACCGAAGCGACGCTCGCGCAACTCGCTGTAGGCTTCGAGCAGGTGCACCGCCAACGTTTCGGCTTCGCCGCCGAAGGCGAAACGATCCAGTTCGTCACGCTGCGCGTCGAAGCCGCCGGCCGCGTGCGCAAGGCGCAGTTCGCCGCCATGCCTTCGGCGGGCGCCGATGCGAGCGCCGCGCTGATCGGCCGACGCGAAGTGTATATGGCCGAAGCCGGCGCATTCGTCGATTGCCCGATCTACTCGCGCGAGAAGCTAGCCGCCGGCAACACGTTCAGGGGACCGGCCATCGTCGAACAGATGGACGCCACCACCGTCGTCTTGCCGAACATGACCGCCACGGTCGATCCGTACCTGAACCTGATCCTGGAGATCGAAAAATGAGTGCGCATCCGTATATCGATCCGATTACCGTCGAAGTGATTGGCAGCGCACTCGCGTCGATCACGGAAGAAATGGGCGAAGCGCTCGTGCGTGCGAGCTATTCGACGAACATCAAGGAACGCCGCGACTGCTCGACGGCGCTGTTCGACCGCGCCGGCAACACGCTGTGCCAGGCCGAGCATATCCCGATGCACCTGGGGAGCTTCCTCGAAACGATCCCGCACATCACGCGGCGCTTTACCGCCGACCAGATCCACCCCGGCGACGTGTTCATCGGCAACGACGCCTACCATGGCGGCGGCACGCACCTGCCCGACATCGTGCTCGCAGAGCCGATCTTCTACGACGGTCAACTGGTCGCGTGGGCGATCAACACGGCGCACCACTCCGACTTCGCAGACCGCGGCCACGCGCACATCTATCAGGAAGGCCTGCGCATTCCCCCCGTCAAGCTGTATCGCGAAGGCGTACTGCAAAACGATGTCCAGGAGCTGATCCTGCTGAACTGCCAGGTGCCGCACGAGCGCGTGTCCGATCTGCGCGCGCAGATGTCGGCGAACCGGGTGGGCGTGCTGCGCATGCAGGCGCTCTGCACGAAATACGGCGCCGCGCGCGTGCAACAGGCCGGCGACGCGCTGCAGGACTACGCCGAGCGCAAAATGCGCGCGGGCATCGCAGCGATTCCCGACGGCACCTACCGTTTCAGCGACCGCTTCGACAGCCTGCAATTCGACGGTGACGTCGAGCTGAGCCTGGCCATCACGGTCGAGGGCGACGAAATGCGGCTCGTGTTCGACGCGCCGCCGCAAATGCGCAACGGGTTGAACGTCATCTATACCGGGCTGCTCGCCACCTGCTACTACGCGGTGAAATCGGTCGTCGATCCGACCGTCCTGCCCAATGCCGGGCTCGCGCGACCGATCAGCGTCGAGGCGCCGAAAGGCTCGCTGCTCAACTGCAGCCATCCGGCCGCGGTCAACAGCCGCCTGTCGGCGTGCCAGCGCGTGGCGGACATGGTCTATGGCGCGCTCGCGCAGGCGCTGCCGCACAAGGTCATGGCGGCCGGCAACGGCTGCTGCGCGGCGGCGATTTTCAGCGGCACGCAGCACGACGGCAGCCTGTGGGTCTACCTCGAAACGATCGGCGGCGGTGGCGGCGCGCGCCCCGCATCGGACGGGCTCAGCGGCATCCACGTCCATCTGACCAACACGTCGAATCTCCCGGTCGAGGCGCTCGAACTCGAATACCCTCTCACAGTGCTGCGCTACGAACTCGTCAACGATTCGGCCGGCGCGGGTGCCTGGCGCGGCGGCATGGGACTGCGCCGCGTCTACCGGGTCGAGTCGGCCTGCCGGATCGGCGTCGAGACCTCGCGCCTGCTGTCCCAGCCGTGGGGCCTCGAAGGCGGCGGCGCGGCGCAGGGCTCCGCGTGTGTCGTCAACGGCGAGCCGATGTCCGCCAAAACCACGCCGCTCAAACCCGGCGACATCGTCGAGATCGTGACGCCCGGCGGCGGCGGCTTTGGCGCGCCCTCGGGCCGCCCGCACGAGCGGGTCCGGCGCGACCTGCTCGAAGAACGCATTACCCCTGAGTTCGCCCGCCGCACTTACGGCGACCTCGCCATGCAACCGGGCTAACGCACGCCCGATCACATCAGAAGGAATCCCAACGATGGAAGCCTTACAGGTCACCAAGCTGAAGTCCGGCAGCCTCTACGAAGACAAGCTCAGCTACTCGCGCGCGGTCGTGGTGGACAACTGGATACTCGTCGCCAATACGGCCGGCCGCAACTACCGCACCCGCGAAATCTCGCATGACGCCGCCGAGCAGACCCGGCAATGCTTCGCGAACATCGAGGGCGCGCTGAAAGCCGTCGAAGCCAGTCTTGCAGACGTCGTGCGCACGCGCGTTGCGGTGCCGTACCTGGAGCACAAGGACGCGATCATGGGCGTCGTGGCGGAGAAGTTTCGCGGCATCGATCCGGCCAGCACGATCACCGCCACGCCGCTCGCCGGCCCCGAGTATCTGGTCGAGATCGAGATCACCGCTTATCGCGGCGCCGGCGCGGCGAAGGCGGCCTATCTGAAGATCAGCCTTTGAGCGTCGCCGCAGCAGCCCGGCTGGCCCGTGCCCGCTCGCCGCGCAGCCGGGCACTCGTGTATCTTCGCGGGACCGAGACTGAATGAAGATACCCGAGGAGCAGAAAAAGATGCCGAAAACGCCCAGCGATCCGACCAACGGCGGCAAAACCGCGCCGGAAGACATGATCCAGGCCGAGCGACAGCAGCGCATGGCGGACTGGTTCGAGCGCAACGTCGGCGGGTCCAACCAGGAACTGGCGCGAATCTTCAACGCATCCGTTTCCACGATCCGGCGCGACCTCGACGCACTGGCCGCGCGCGGCGTCGTGCGGCGCACTCACGGTGGCGCGGTGCGCATCCGGCAACGCGCGACTTACGAGCCGTCGATCGACGAAGCCCGCGGCACCGCCGCCGAGGAAAAGCAGGCGATCGCGCTCGAAGCGGCCAAGCGCCTGGCGGATGGACAGAGCATCCTGATCGACACCGGCTCGACCATGCATCATTTCGCGCAGGCGGTCGCCGAGCTGAAAATCTCGCTGACGGTCGTGACGAGCGACCTGCTCGTCGCCAACCTCCTGACCGACAAGTCGCACGTCAAGCTGATCGTGCCGGGCGGCCAGTGCCGCGCGCGCGCCTATACGCTGCTTGGCGAACCGGGCCTGTCGTTCCTGCACGACATTCGCGTGGACCAGTTCTTCCTGTCCGCGCAGGCAGTCGACGATCAGTGCGTGTCCGATACGTTCCTCGAACTGGTCACGCTCAAGCGCGCGATGATCCGCGCGGCCAGCCAGACAACGCTGCTGATCGACAGCAGCCGCTTTGCTGGGCGCGCGATCCACAGCATTGCCGAACTGGACGACATTCACGAGATCATCACCGACGACGGACTCGCGGACAGCGAATACCAGCAATACCGGCAACTGCGGGTGAAGATCACGCGCGTTCCGACGAACGATGCCGCCAGCCCGCCTTCCGGCGGCGGCGCATTTCCCGACCCCACATGAAAATCCGCCAGATCGACATCTACCTCGCCCGCAGCGGCAAGCTTCGGCCCATCGTCGTCGAACTGCTCACCGACGCAGGCGTGAGCGGCATCGGCGAAGCGGGCGTGGCTTACGGCCGCGGCAGCCACGCCGCCGCCGGCATGCTGAAGGACCTCGCGCCCGCCCTGCTTGGCTGGGATGCGTCGCGCATCGAGGCGTTCAGCACCTACGTCTATGACCACACGTTCTGGGGCAAAGGCGGCGGCACGATTGTCTATGCCGCGCTGAGCGCCATCGAACAGGCGCTGTGGGACATCAAGGGCAAGGTCTGCGGCGTGCCCGTCTATGAGCTACTCGGCGGCGCGGCCCGCGAGCGGATCCGCTGCTACGCGAACGGCTGGTACGAAGCCGCGCAGACACCCGACGAATTCGCGCGGGCGACCGAGCGGCCGCTGCGCGACGGCTATACGGCATTGAAGTTTTATCCGCTCGGCGAAATGGTCGGCGCCGACATGCGCCACGTCAGCCAGCGCATGGTCGAGCGCGACCGGCTGAATCTGGCCGTCGCCCGGGTCAAGGCCGTACGTCAGGCCATCGGCCCGGACGTCGAGCTGATGCTCGACCTGAGCGGCGGCCTCACGCCCGCCGAATCGGTACGGTTATGCCAGCGCTTCGAGGAGTACGACATTCTGTTCGTCGAAGAGCCGACCGATCCGTCCGACGCACAGGCCATGGCCTACGTCGCCTCGCGCACCTCGATCCCCGTCGCGGCGGGCGAGCGCCACTACGCGAGGCACGGTGCGCGGCCGCTGCTCGAAGCGCGCGCCGTCGACATCGTGCAGCCTGACCCCGGCAATGCCGGCGGCATCATGGAAACCAAGAAGATCGCGGCCATGGCCGAAGCATGGGGCATGCGCGCCGCGCCGCACGTCTGCGGCAGTCCGCTCGTGACGCAGGTCGCGCTGCATCTGTCGGCCAACCTTCCTAACTTCGTCATCCAGGAGCTTTACCCCTATTTCCGCTTTCACGAGGGCTACGTGGATACGGTCCTCGAAGCGCCGGAAGCAGCGGTCACGAATGGCTATCTGGCGCTGCCCGAAGGTCCGGGCCTCGGCGTGACGCTGAATCGCGAGGCGATGGCGCCGTTCCTCTGGGATCGCATCGCCCAATAAGAGGCCGGCCCGCCTCGTGGCGATCGCCACACGATTGCCGGCGGCCACCCGTTCGGGTGGTGCGCGTCCGCTCCCGTCCTGTCATTCTGAATGCGCTCGCCGGCATCTCGCCGGCGAGCGCATCGCACCTATATGGGCGCGAAACACGAGCGGATCGTGTTCCAACCGGCAGGAGCAATCACATGGAAACCTCAACCTCCAGCGGAAATCCATTGCAGGACCTTTCCGAAAACCTGGCGGGCATCGTCGAGCGCGTGGGGCAGCGCGTCGTCGCGGTGCACGGTCGGCACCGCATTCCTTCAAGTGGCGTAATCTGGCGGCATGGCGTCGTCGTCACGGCGGCGCACACACTCAGGCATGAAGATGGGATCAGCGTCACGCTGGCCGATGGCCGCAGCGTCGCCGCAGTTCTGGCGGGGCAGGACACGGGCACCGATCTCGCCGTGCTCAAACTGGACGGCGTGGACCTCGACCCGGTCGAAGCCGGCGATGCCCGCTCGCTCAAGGCAGGCCATCTGGTACTCGCGGTCGCGCGCGCCGACGGGCTCGGCGCGAGTGCGGATTTCGGCGTGGTCGGCGCCGTCAGCGGTCCCTGGCGCACGTGGCGGGGCGGACAACTGGACGCGTTCGTGCGGCTCGACGGCGGCCTGCGCCCGGGTTTCTCGGGCGCGGCCCTCGTGGATATGCGCGCACAGGTGATGGGCATCTGCACCTCGGCACTCGCACGCGGCGCGGGCATCCTGATTCCCGCGACGACCGTGGCGCGCGTCACCGACGAACTGCTGGCCAAGGGACACGTCTCACGCGGCTACCTCGGCGTCGGCACGCAGCCGGTGAACCTGTCGGAGGCATGGGTGAAGAAAATGAGCCTGTCGTCCGAGAGCGGCTTGCTGATCGTTTCGCTCGCGGCGAACGGTCCCGCGGAAAAGGCCGGCGTGCTGATCGGCGATGTGCTGGTCGAACTGGATGGCAAGCCATGTGGAGACGTCGACGACCTGCACGCCGCGCTCAGTTCCGAGCGCATTGGAGAGCCGTTGAACATCGTACTGATTCGCGGCGGGGAGCGTCACGAGTGTGCCGTCATTCTCGGCGAACGCCCGCAACGCAATTCGTGCCGGTGAGGTTAGCGCAACGTTAATGCAACCAGTCAAGCGTCGGGTGGACAGATGGCACAGATGAGTCCGGTCCGGGTCGCCGTTATCGCCGACGCATCGCAGATGCGCGCGTGCCTGCAGGCGCTGGCCGATGTAGATCAAGCGCCGCCGGCGCTCGTCCTGTTGATCGACGAGACGGACAGCGACTGGGTCCATGAAGCGCTGCCCGGCAACGTCACGGCGATCCTCTCGCGAGACGCCTCACCAGACGAAATCGTCGCCGCGCTCGAAGCCGCAGCCGCGGATCTTTGCGTGCTGCCGCCGGAGATCCTCACAAGGCTGCTGACCGGGCGCAAGCCGCCGCGCCCGCCGACGGCCACAGGGCGCATCGAAGCGCTAACCCCGCGCGAGATCGAAGTGCTGGCGATGCTCGCCGAAGGACTCGGCAACAAGGAGATCGCACGCCAGCTCGCCATCTCCGAGAACACCGTGAAATTCCACCTCTCCTCGATTTTCGGCAAGCTGGGCGCAACGAGCCGCACCGAAGCGGTGATGCTCGGCATGCGGCACGGATTCATCATGGTGTAGCGGGTCTCGCGGTGGATCGCTCAAGAAGCTGCTACGCGCAGCGGCTCCATCAGCTCATCAGCGCGTGAAAGAAACAGCTTCAGCACCGGCGACGTATTCGCCTTGCTATAGCCGATCACCAGCTCGATGGTCGGCGCTTCGCCTTCGAGCGGGCGGCTCACCACCGACCACGGCAGCAGGTTATTCGCATACTCCGGCATCAGCGCGAGACCGCGCGTGGAAGCCACCAGCGACATGGCCATCGCCAGGTTGTCCACGCCGTGCTCCGGCTTGATGTCGATTGCGTTGTCGCGCAGATACTGCAAGATCACCTGGTGCAGCACGGCGGCCTTGTTGCTCGCCATGATGAAGGGCTCGCCCGCGAAGTCTTCGGGACGGATCGCGGCGCGCCCGGCAAGGCGGTGGTCGCTCGGCATCAGCACGACGAGTTTCTCGCGGCTGACCACGCGGTAGTCGAGATCGTAGCCCGGTTCGGCGCGCAGAAACGCCAGGTCGAGCTTGCCGCGTGCGAGCGAATCGGCGAGATCCGGCGAATAGTGGCTCGACACGGTCACGTCGATCTTCGGCAACTCCTCGCGCAGCACCTGCATGGCGCGCGGCAGCCAGGTCATCTCCTCGCCGGTCAGGAAACCCAACGCAAAGACCTGCTTGCTGGGCTGCGACGCGCGGCGCGCGGCTTCAGTGGCCGCTTCCACCTGGGACAGCGCGAGCCGCGCATGGTCGAGAAAGGCCTTGCCCGATGCCGTCAACTCGACGCCGCGCGCACTGCGATTGAACAGTTCGGCGCCCACCTCGTCCTCCAGATCGCGGATCTGACGGCTTAACGACGGCTGCGACGTAAACAGGCGGCGTTCGGCGGCGACCGTCAAGCTGCCGGTCTCGGCGACCGCGATGAAATACCGCAAATGGCGAAGCTCCATGGGCCCTCGACGGCGATCCATGCCTCACAGGCATGCCGGCCAGCCTACAAAGTCTTTTGGCTTTGTGCAAGCCCTCGTTAGATTATGTGCAGGGCGGCAAAACGAGCGCGGCCGTTTTGGGCAGCGCCCGCCGGCATCGGTGCAGCTATTGTTTTTCTCGCCTCCGACGCGGCCCGATGGATTATCGGCGACACGCTGTACATCAAGCGCGAAACGAAGCTTTAGCTCGATGCACGACGTCCGCACAACGCAGGCGCCATTGAGTACAACCAGCGGCAGCCGGGCACCCCACGTTGCGATCGGCATACCCATCCTTTACGACTCGCTTCTCTTTTTTATTCGTTCTCCGTCGCAATTTCAATTCCCAGTCTGATCCCGGCTCCGCCTTTTCGCACCCGTTGATCCACGAAGCCGATCGCGTGCCGGCGCATAACGCGAGGCACTTCACACATTCATCCCCGATTGGAATGAACCCTATCCGATTCGCGGTCTTCTCCAGACCAGACCAAGTCGATAAATTCTCCATCAACGAATCGGCACTGTGTCGAACGTCCCAGTCCTTACTCGCTACCCAAGGAAAGATCATGGCTAACTTGTTCACTCCCACGAAGGTCGGTGCCTACCCTCTCTCGCATCGCGTCGTTCTGGCGCCGATGACCCGCTTGCGCACCATCCAGCCCGGCGACATCCCCAGCCCGATGATGGCCGACTTCTACGGCCAGCGCGCCTCGCAAGGCGGTCTCGAGATCGTCGAGGGCGTCAGCATTTCTATCACGGCACGCTCCTACCTCGGCGCAGCCAGCTTCTTTCACGACGGCCAGACGGAAGGCTGGAAGGCCATCGCCAATGCGGTTCATGCCAAAGGCGGCCGCGTCTTCATGCAACTGATTCACGGCGGCCGTCAAAGCCACGTCGAAATGACAGGCGGCGTCGCACCGCTGGCTCCCTCCGTCGTGCCGTTCGACGGCGTGGCGCTGACCAAGGACGGGTTCGTCCCTGCCTCGCCGCACCGCGCGCTGGAAATCGAAGAGATCCCCGGCATCATCGAAGAGTTTCGCGTCGCCGCGCAGCGTGCGCTCGACGCCGGCTTCGACGGCGTGGAATTGCACGGTGCGAATGGCTACCTGGTGGACCAGTTCATCCAGGACGGCACCAACAAGCGGACGGACGCTTATGGCGGCCCGCTCGAAAACCGGGTGCGCTTCCTGCGCGAAGCGGTCGAAGCACTGATCTCGGTGTTCGGCGCTGAGCGCGTGGGCGTACGCATCTCGCCCTCGGGCGAATGGGGTGGCATCTCCGATAGCAATCCGGAGGCGACCTTCAGCTACGTGGCGAAAGTGCTCGACAGGTACGGTCTCGCTTACCTGCATGTGATCGAGCCGCGCATCAAGGGCGACGAGACGCTGCACGAAGGCCACGCGCCGGTGGCGGTGAAGTATCTGCGCCGGCACTTCAGCGGCCCGATCATCGCAGCAGGCGGTTTCGATGGCGCCAGCGCCGAAGCGATCGTCGCATCGGGCGACGCCGACCTCGTCGCGTTTGGCCGTCACTTTACGTCGAACCCCGACCTGCCCTACCGGCTGAAGCACAACCTGCCGCTCACACCGTACGTGCGCGCCGCATTCTGGGGCGGCGACGAAACGAACTATTCGGATTTCCCCGCTTACGAAGCAACCGAGGCGGTGTGACCCTGCGCGATCAGGGATACCCTGTACGCGTTACACCGTCATCATCATCCTTTCACATCCGAGGTGTGTATGTCACGTTCCATCCAGTTTGCCAAAGCCGGCGGCCCGGAGGTGCTCGAATTCCTCGAGCACGAAGTTCGCGCTCCCGGTCCGCATGAAGTTCGCATTAACGTGAAGGCCATCGGCATCAACCGTGCGGAAGCCATGTGGCGAATCGACGACTACATCGAGCGCGTCAAGTTTCCCGCGGGCCTCGGCTACGAAGCAGCGGGCATCGTCGATGCCGTCGGTCCCGATGTCAGCGGGATTGCGGTCGGCGATAAAGTCAACCTGATCCCGTCGTTCTCGATGAATCACTATTCGACCTACGGCGAGGTCATCATCGCGCCGGAGCATGCGGTCGTGAAGCATCCGGAGGCCCTGTCGTACGAGCAGGCCGCGTCGGTCTGGATGATGTTCGTCACGGCGTACGGCGCGCTCGTCGAGGATGCGAAGGTCACGAAGGGCGATTTCGTCGTCATTCCCGCGGCCTCCAGCAGCGTAGGCCTTGCGGCGATCCAGATCGCCAACTACGCCGGTGCGACGACGATCGCCCTCACGCGCACCTCGGCCAAGCGCCAGCCATTGCTCGAAGCCGGCGCCGCGCATGTGATCTCGACGGAAGAAACCGACCTGGTAGACGAAGTGAAGCGCATCACCGGCGGCAATGGCGCACGCGTCGTATTCGACCCGGTCGGCGGTCCGACCTTGACAAAGCTGATCGAGGTGCTGTCGTTCAACGGCATCCTGTATATCTATGGCGCGCTCAGCAGCGAAGCCACGCCGCTGCCGATCCTCGACATGATCGCCAGGATGGTCACCGTGAAGGCGCACAACATCTGGCTGACGAGCGGCGATGAAGGCCGTCGCAAAGCCGCGGTGGAATACGTCCTGAAGGGTTTCGAGAACGGCGCGCTCAAGCCGGTTATCGACCGCAGCTTCAAGTTCGACGAGATGGTGGAAGTGCACCGCTACCTGGAGCAGAACGGCCAGTTCGGCAAGATCGTCGTCACCGTTTGAGCCAAAGGGGGCGCAACCGCGCCCCCTTCATTGTTAGCCGAACCCAAACGGTGTTTTCAGGGAACGCACATTTATCTCGCCTGGGCCAGTCGATAAGATCCGCTCAGGGTGTCGCCAACGACACCGGCCATCCGCCACTCGTCACCCGCCCCCGTTGTGCCGCGCGCCGTCACGACGGGCGTTCGCGTCTTCGCGACGCGCCGCGGGGAGCACTGCAACAAGCTGTCGCGGCGTGCCGCGACAGGTCCGTGCGGCCTCGAGGACGGAACTAAATAGAGGATTCGACGTGAACGTTACAGGACCCGAGCCAGACTTCGCAGCCACACGAAAGACGTCCACAACGCGCAATCGGCACCCGAAGGTCAATGAGGTGCAGCGTAACGATGCCGTCGAACGCGCCTTTGCGCCCGCAGGCGAAACCGAAGCACTGAAGGTAACGGCGCTCGCGCCTCCCCGTGTTGCGGACCCGTGGGCGGTCGTCATTGCCGGACTGAAAGAAAGCGCAGCACCCGCGCATGACGAGATCGACGCAAGCATTTTGAAAGACACCACGAGCGCGAGGGATGCTCAGAAGACATCGCGCAATCCCGTCTCCCGTCCCGGACGCGACTGCGCCAATCAGGCGCGCCGAGGCGCGGCGGCGGATCGTGCGCGTGCCCCATCGGCTAGCGCGAAGAGCGCGGTGGTGACGTTCGTCGAGCGTTTCAGCGCCAAGTCCGTTTCGATTACATGGCGCGACTCCACCGCCGCCAACTATTGCGAGCAACTGTGGATTCGCAGGATCGCGCGTTCGCAGGGCATTTGCGCAATCACCGGCAACAGCATCGTGCGCGGCGATGCGGTCTATGGACCTGCGGGACGCACGGCGGCACGACCGACCAACGCTGCGCAAATGGTGCTCGCCGAAGCGATCGAAGAGCTCGAAGCCGCCGCATAATGCAGCGCAATGCAGTAAATCGGCCGGTTCGGCTTAGTCTTGCTCAACGCGAGAGGCTTGGCTGAACCGGCCACCTTGGCTAGCCGGCGAGGCAATGCTCGACAAACGTCGCAAACTGCCGTGCCTTCGTGCTGGCAAGGCGTCCGGTCGGATAGACGGCCGACAGGCCGATCGCGGGCAGCGTCCAGTCGTCCATCACCGAAACCACCTTGCCCGACTTCAACTCGGGCGTGAATGCCCATTCCGACACGATGGCAAGCCCGATGTCGGCGATCACGGCTGCCCGTACCCCTTCCGTCGCCGTGATCTTCACCTGCCCCTGCATCTTGACGGAGACCTCCGCGGTCTCCTTGCGGAATTTCCACTCTTCGCCGCCACCGCCGTCGCGCGTGTAGATGACGGCCCGATGTGCGAGCAGATCAGCCGGCTCTTGCGGAATGCCATAACGCTTGAAATACTCAGGTGTACCGATGACACGGCGGCGCGCCTCGGCCAGCCTGCGCGCAGTCATGTTGGAATCGACCAGCGCGCCCATGCGCAGCGCAAGGTCGATGCCCTCCTCGACGAGATCGATATTGCGATCGTCCAGCACCAGTTCGAGTTCAAGGCTGCGGTGCTGCTCCAGAAATTCCGGCAACCGCGGAACGATATGCAAGCGCGCAAAGCACACGGCAGCCGAGACACGCAATTTGCCCGTCAGACCGGCGGCCGTTCCGCGCGCGGCCAGCACGGCCTCATCGGTTTCTTCGACTGCCCGTTTGGCGCGCTGGTAGAAGCTGGTGCCCGCCTCGGTCGGCGTAAGCGCGCGTGTAGAACGCAGCAACAGTTTGACCCCGAGCCACTCCTCGAGCTGCGAAATCGCTTTTGACACCGCCGGCTGGCCGACATCGAAATGCCTTGCCGCCGCAGAAAACGAGCCGGTATCGACCACGCGAATGAAAATCTCAATCGCCGCCAGACGGTCCATCCTGATTCTCCGTGGAATAAGTGATATGCGATTCTGCACCTTCTGTTCGCCTGCTGGAATGAATAAATTGACTTCAACAAGCTAGTTGCCAGTTTCCGGAGGTTTTCATGCCAGTCCTGCGTATGCAACCAGACTCGGCCCTTCCGCCCGCGGACACCGTCGTCGAGATCACCATCAACGCCTCATCGCAAGCGGCATCACAGGCGCTGCGCGCCGGTTCGCGTGCGCCATTGTTCACGCTCGCCGACGCCGGCGGACAGCAAGTAGCGCTCGAGGATCTGCTAAACACGGGGCCAGTCGTGCTGCACTTTATCCGCGGCGCCTGGTGCTCGTTCAGCGAAGCGGCACTGGCCGAATTCGCGTCCACTTCCAAGGACATGGCGGCGCTCGGCGCGAACGCGGTGGCCATCGCGCCGCCCTTGCGGGACGCGAGGCAAACTGCCCAGTTGCCCATGCGCGTGTTGCGGGACGTCGATATGAAGGTAGCGCGCGCCTACGGGCTCGCGTTCGAGCTCCCAGTACGCCTGCGCGCGCGATATGAAGCACTGGGTTATGAACCGCCGTTGACAGGAAACGCCGGTACATGGCTCGTGCCGATACCGGCCACCTACCTGCTGGATCGCGACAGCATCGTCATATTGGCCTTCGTCGACGTGGACTACCGCAAGCACTTCAAGCCGAATTCGTTGCTCACCGCGCTGCGAGCGCTGCAGGCGAGGCTTACGTGATGCGCTGAAAAGGGCGTTGCAAAGTCCGGCGTCCAGCGCCAGCCCATGCGCACGGCCATATACCTTCATTTACCCGACACTGCGCCGCACCTTGGAGTATTGGGCGCTCCAGCGCGAACAATCCGGCGCGGCACCGCTTAGGCATGCCTGCGAAGCATGGTCACCAGCCCATAAAGTCTTTTTCGTTTGCCCCGCCCACCACTAGATTAGCTTCCATGGCAGCGACGCGAACGCAGACGAATCAGGCGCCGCGGCTTCGGCCTCAATTGCGGACGTGCACCCCGCACGCCACCCGCCCAGCAGTTCTCAACCTCACAGGAGATTGACCATGACTCACCTCACCGGCAAGACCGCCCTCGTTACCGGCGCATCCCGCGGCATTGGCCGCGCCAGTGCCCTCGCACTCGCCAAACTGGGCGCGCAAGTCCTGATTCATTACAGCAGCGGAGAAAAGGAAGCAGACGCGGTAGTCGCGGAAATCCGCGCGGCCGGCGGCAAGGCACAGAAAGTCGGCGCGAACCTGCGTGCGGCCGACGGCCCACATACGCTTGCGGCACAAGTGCGCGGCATCGTCGGCGGACGTCTGGATATCCTCGTGGCCAACGCCGGTATCGCGAAGGCGGCGAGCATCGAAGACACCACAGTCGAAGATTTCGACGACCTGTTCGCAGTAAACGTGCGGGCGCCCTACTTCCTCGTGCAGCAGTTGCTGCCGATACTCGGCGAAGGCAGCAGCGTCGTGCTGCTGTCGTCACTCGCGGCGCATGCCGCCGTGGGCGTCCTGTCGGCCTATGCGGGCACCAAAGGCGCGGTCGATACGCTGGTCAAGCATTTTGCTGCGGCACTCGGCGAACGCGGCATCCGCGTGAATGCCGTTGCGCCCGGCGTAGTCGCCACCGACATGTCGTCGAGCTTCACCAAGACCGATGCCGGCCGCGACATTACGCTCGGCATGCAGGCATTGAAGCGCATTGCCCAACCGGACGACATTGCCGGCGCGGTCGCCTTCCTCGCCTCCGACGACGCGCGCTGGGTAACCGGCGACACCCTGCACGTCGACGGCGGCTCGAAGCTCTAATGCGTCACCATTCCTGCGCAAAATCTTCAAAGGACCGATCATGGCGGCAGGCGGCTTCGATCACGATGGCGCAGACGAGCGCGCCTATATCGACTTCTCCCCGTTTGCCGCCTGAGCGGCAGCGGGTCGCAACACCGGCCTCGCCTCGCTTGAGCGCGGGGCGAATCACCCCAAGGAGCGTTTCCATGTCCAGCAACGTCAATCAGGCAGGCAAAACCGTCAAGGTTCCGGGTCCCGATCATCCGATCACCATCGAGCCGAACCCGGCGCGCATCGTGGTCACGCTTGGCGACAAGGTGATCGCCGATACACGCGAAGCGCTGACGCTGCGCGAGGCCGCCTATCCCGCCGTCCTCTACATCCCCCGCAAGGACGTGGACATGACGCTACTCGAACGCACCGAGCACGCCACCTATTGCCCGTACAAGGGTGATTGTGCGTACTTCTCGATTCCTTCCGGCGGTGCACGCTCGGTCAATGCGGTCTGGACCTACGAGAAACCGTATGCGGCGGTCGCCCAGATCGAGGCTCACCTCGCCTTCTACCCGGACCGGGTCGATTCCATCGAGGTGCATGCCTGAGTCTTCACAACCTGTTCAGCCCAGTGCGAGCGGCCGGCCATGCGAACCGTTCGCGCTAACTGATTGATCAAGGATATTCCATGACAACTCCACCTGTCGTACTGATCACCGGCGCGCTGACCGGCATTGGCCACGCCACCGCCTTTGCGTTTGCGCGTGAGAAGGCCAGCATCGTCGTCTCGGGACGGCGCGCCGAAGAAGGTCGGCAACTCGCCGAAGCGTTGCGCGGCGTCGGCGCGCAAGCCGAATTCGTGCAAGCGGATGTGCGCTTCGAAGACGATCTGCGCAAGCTGGTCGACGCCACCGTCGAGCGCTTCGGCCGGCTCGACATCGCGGTGAACGCCGCCGGCACCGAGGGCGAATCCGGCCCGGTGCTGGAGCAGACGTCCGAAAGCTATGCCGCTGTGTTCGACAGCAATGTGCTCGGCACGCTGCTCGCGATGAAACACGAACTGCGCGTCATGACGACACAAGGCAACGGCAGCATCGTCAACATCTCGTCGACGATGGGCGCGCGCGGCGCGCCCGGCATGGCGTTATATGTCGCCAGCAAGCACGCGGTGGAAGGTCTGACGAAGTCGGCAGCGCTCGAAGCCGCGGCGTTCGGTGTACGCGTCAATGCAGTGGCGCCGGGTCCTATTGAAACCGCCATGCTCGACCGGCTTACAGCGAATGCGGACCGTAAGGCCGGCATGCTGGCTGCGGTGCCGCTCAAGCGCGCCGGCACGCCGGAGGAAATCGCCGCGGCGATCGTCTTTGTCGGGTCGGAGCAGGCCAGCTTTATGACCGGTGAAGTGCTTAGAGTCAATGGCGGTAAAACCGCCGCTTGACACTGATCGGTTTCGTCGAGCTATCAGGGATAGGAGCGGAGAAATTCAGTTTATTTAGTTATCCGCCTTATTCTTTATCGCGCAACAGTCGTCTAGCTGCCCAAGAGAGAGGCCCATGCTTTACGAAATCCGCACTTACACGTTCAAGCCGCTGCACGGCGCCGATTGGCTCGCGCTATACAAGAGCGAAGGCCTGCCGCTGCAGCAGGAGTTTCTCGGCACGCTGGTCGGCTTCTTCACGACCGAGATCGGCGATATCAGTCAGATCGTCCATATCTGGGCCTATCAAAGTCTCGACGACCGGTTCGCGCGCCGCGACCGGATGGCCGCTGACAGCCGCTGGCAGGAGTTCGGCCGCAAGGTCAAAGCGCTCGATATTTTCGTGAGCATGGAATCGCGCATCATGCGGCCAACCGATTTTTCGCCGCTGCAGTAAAGCGTCTATAAACCGGCGTGCGCTTCGATCTCGCGCGCTTCACAGCGAAGGTGAATACGATGTCCACTCCCGTTTTCGACGAGCTTCCCGCACCGCTCCAGAGCGTGCAAACGCGTCCTCTGTTCGTGATGCGCCTCGATGTCAAACCGATTGTGATGGTCGGCGCGACGCCAGGGCCGTTGCGGCGCATCGGTATCGTACCGTCCGGCACGTTCGCCGGCGAGCGGTTATCGGGCAAGGTGCTCGACGGCGGCAGCGACTGGCAGACCGTACGCACCGATGGCAGTACCACGCTCGACGTCCGTCTGATTCTGCAAACCGACGACGGCACCCACATCACGATGGCCTACCGCGGTATCCGCCACGGCCCGGCCGAGGTCATCCAGCGATTGGAGAAAGGCGAAGAGGTCGATCCGGCGAGTTACTACTTCCGCATCAATCCGGTTTTCGAAGCCCCGGCCGGCAAGTACGAGTGGCTGAATCGCGTGATCACGGTCGGTTCGGGGCACCGGTTTGCGAGTGGGCCGGTTTACAGCGTGTTCGAGATGCTGTGAGCGAACTGTGGTGCAGCCCTGCAACTGGTCCAGCTATACCGGTCCACTGAGCAACATAGCCAGGATTGCCAACGCCGCTCGCGCTTGCTAAAGGCCGCTGCCCGTCTCATTTCAAACTACCCGCTTGATACGCGTATGCCGTCCAGGTCATGAGTAAAATCAGCATCAGCGATGCAGTCAACGCTAACGCCATCAATCGGAAGCGCGCGCTTCCGGTTGATCGTCGAAAAATCAAGACTGATAGGGCACCCCATGCAAGCGGCATGGCCATATATGCCAGCACTGAGCCTGCCCGAAACCACGAAGAGCATGACTCTCTGCATAGGTCGATGCGCAGAGCCACCTCTATGGCATGAGGAATCAGGTCTATCAAAAAACCCAATAGACAACCGATCACGAAGGTCGCAAATGAAGCAATCACTTGATTTCCCAGAACAGAATTTCTTTTGACCTTCTGAGATCGGAATAGATGGGAATCCATGGATCGTTAATGCGAAGTGTAAAGCGCATAAACGTTTCTGCGGTTCCTATTACACCGTTGTTTGTTAGCCGTGAACCGTTCCAGAGGTCAATGTGTCCACCGCTTGCTTGCGCTGCGTTTTCCCCCGCGCGGGACCAGTATCGCGAGAACAGGATGATACCTGTGCGTCCTTTGACCTTCGTTTCCCAGTCTGCCCCGGTAATATTCTCTGCTTTGGGCAGACCGGCAACCGGACGCAAATTTAGCCATGCGCCCAGCTCGTCGGCACGTGTGGCCGTGGCTTTGCCGTCAAGCAATATTCGCCCAATCGTCGGCGCGCCGGAAAGCGGTTTTATGAGCTTTTCCGAAAATGACTTCATTTCGATGCCCACCCGGTGGAGCGTCACGCTCATACGTATCGCACACTGATCCTTATACGCTGGGTTGTCGTAGGGATTACCCGTCGCGTAGTTATCCCACAGTTCCTGAAAGGTCAGCACCTTCAGTTCCACCACCTTGACGGAACCGGGTGTCGAGTTGGTTCTGACTACAGTCGGTTTGTTTGGCATTGTCAGTTCCCCTGTTTCTTCGCAAGCGCATCGTCGCCCCAATAGACCGTGTAGTCGTTGGCACTATCAGTTGCGATGCGGGGTAACTTGCCACTCGCGTCTGTGCGACCGTAAGAGGTCCTGCCGTCAAACGTCTCAATGAGATACGGGTAGTCCTCCAGGACCAACCCGGCAGCAACGGACCGGACCTGTTCGTCAAAACTTCCGATTCCAGATGACGAAGCAGGTGTGTCCGAACTGGCCGCACGGCATGCATCACCGGTATCGTCTACGATCCGCCATTTATGAACAGCGTAGGTCGCGATAATCTGCGGGGGGCGCGCACACTGGCAATGAACCCTATCGCCGCCCACGGCCTGACGCCTGCATCCGGATGTCAGGTCAAGAAATCGCATGGAATCACGGAGACTCGCGCCGTGAACGATCACGCCCGTGCTCTTGCACGCGTTACACCATGCGTGATCGCCTATAAAAACCATCTGGCGATACTTGCCATCCGTGCCCTGTATGTTGAAACAGTGACCTGACGCGGAAACATAGCTGCCTTCTGCGCTGTCAAGCGGATCACCTTCGACAACACCATAGAAAATTGCCATCTACTCAGACTCCCGCGGGGTTGAAATACTTATTTCCGCGAGCTTAACTTTTTAGTGCTGGAAGCTATGTTAGAAAAGTCTGAAAGCGATCAAATGGCATTGACGCACATCAATGTTAGCGTCGCGAGGACCTGAAGCGCCCCGGGATTCGTGGAGGCTGGTTGGTTTCAGTTAATGCGGTTTCGGCAGCATTGATTTTAAGTTGCCGATAGTAGTTTGCCTCAGCTTCGGCGGGCGGGATATGGCCGAGTGGTTCCATCAGCCGATTGTGCTTGAACCATCCCACCCATTCCAAGGTCACGGAAAGTACTTCCAGCTTCCTTCCGACACCACCTCAACGGTGCCGCTGTCCACCTTGATGGCCGTCTGGTCGTCGATTGCATACGCGGGGCCGCCAATGCCATCTGCCCAGCGTTCGGCATTCGCCAGTGTGTTCTCGGGCATGAACTCGTTGTTTAGATGCGGAAAGATTGAGAAGTCGACTATGCCCAAGGTACGGTCGTTCCCATTGGGTGACCTCCAGTTCACGAAGTCCTCACCGATGCGTGGCGTCATGACCATGCTCCCAGCGCTGACGCCAACCCAGACTGTATCCGGCAGTGATGGAAGAAGTGCTGCCAGCCCGGATTGCCTCATCCAGTGGGACAGGTAACACGCATCACCACCGTCTACGAGCAACACGTTTGCTTCTCTCACCCACGGTTCCCACCGCTCGTTTCCGATGCTAGGAAGCGCGGTGAGTTCCAGGAGGCCGACTGACTTCCAACCCAGGTCGCTCATAGGCGCGGGCGACTTCCCCGCAACAAAGCGCCATGCCGACGCGGGCGTGCACATTGGGTGGCCGTATTCCGCCGTGGGGATGCATAAGGCATTGCACTCGGCAAGAGGCCTGCCGAGGAGACCTGCGAGTGCGCTGTGAATGCTGGCATTCGTGACGCCGCCGGAGGTGAGGAGCAGCTTCATGTTCCCTGAGTGTGTCCCGCGAGGCTTAACGCTTGAGCTAAGCGGCGGCTGCCGCAATGCCGAAGTCTACTGCAACCGACCCGCAGCCGTCCGCTCGAGCGAATAGTCAGGTTGCAACTGCTACCCGCCAAACACACTAACCATCTGCGCATTAAACCCATTCACGAGTTCATGCTCACCCGGCCCCGGATTGCCGCGGAACAGTTTCGCCCCTTCCACCAGAATCTCATCCGCATCGGTGCCGAGGACGGCCATGGTTTCGCCTATGAATGCGTCCAGCGGCATCGCCTGTTCTGCCTCGCGGCTGTTCATCAGGTCGGTGCGCACCCAGGGCGGCGCGATTTCGAGGACCCGCACCTTGGTATCGCGCAACATGAAGCGCTGAGACAGAATGTACGAATGCAGCGCCGCCTTGGTCGACGAATACACCGCTGTCGGCGCCAGTGGAACGAACGCCAGTACCGAGCTGGTATAGGCCACCACCGCATTGTCCTTCGACTTGAGATGATCGATCAGCGCCGAGGTCATGCGGATCGGTCCGAGCAGATTCGTCGTGACGGTGGCGACGAGCAGCGCGTCGTCGATCCGCCCCGCCGCGGTGTCCGGCTGCATGATGCCGGCGTTGTTGATCAGCACGTTGAGATCCGGATAGTCCTTGATCAGTTGCGCTGCCGCGCGCTCGATGCTCGCCGGATCGGTCATATCCAGCTCGATGGCCGCCATGCCCGGGTTTGCCGCCACCACCTCGTCGAGATAGCCGCGGCGGCGTCCGCTGATGATCACTTTGTTGCCGCGCCGGTGCAACGCCTCGGCCAGTCCGCGGCCAATGCCCGTACCGCCGCCCGTGATAAAGATCGTGTTTCCGCTGAGTTTCATGATGATGTCCTTGGAGATGCCGTTGTGTTGGAGATTCCAGCAGTCAATCCGTCAGGCGTTACGCCGGAAACCGGTCGCCGAACATCGGCAGGCCGCTCACGGATTGCGCCTGAGTTGCTTCGTCCTGCAGAACGTCCCAGTGTTCGGCGAGCTTGCCGTCTTCGAAACGCACCACGTCGGCCGCGATCCACGCCGCCGGCCTGCCGGTGCCGGAGAAGCGGCCATGTGCAATGACGTAGTCGCCTTCGGCCACGATCAGTTGGTTCTCGTAGCGCAACGTGTCAGGCAGCGTGCGAATCAGGTCGAACAGGCCGGCGCGTCCCGGTGCGATGTGCGCGCTATGCTGGATGTAGCGGTCCGACCAGAAGCGTTCGGCAGCCACATAGTCGCGCTGGTTGAAAAGCGTGTCAAAAGCCTCGAGGACGAGGGCCTTGTTTTGCTCAGGCGTAGTTTTGCTCATGTCAGTCTCATTGAAAGCGCCGAGTCGACGTTGGCAATCTGCGCGCCGCGGAAGACCGGTTTGAAGTGAAGGAACGAGCCCTCGCCCATCGGCTTCGCGAGCGGCGTGCCGGCTGAGTGGGATCGCGTTATGAAACGAAGATAAAGGCGGCCCGCTCGCGGCGGTAGCCGTTGGTTTTTGCTATCTCTTATGTATGAGATGCATAGATGCCGGGGCGGCGGGTTTAGTTGGCATTGCCACAGGCGACACAGACGACGCAGCCGCCAGCGGCCTGCGCGGCGCGGCCGCTGGATTGCCACTGCTGCGCCAGGAAAGCAGACAGAAAGCTTTTAGAAAGCACTCAGGCAAAGCCCGCGTGCTGTTCGCGCCGGAACTCGGCGCTCAGATGCTCGACCACGGCGCGTCCTGCCGCACGCGTCGCCCGGCCCATCGGGAAATAGGCGTGCACGGGAATATCCTCGGTCCTCCAGTCGACCAGCAGCCGCACCAGCGAACCGTCGCTCAGTTCGCGGCGGCACGCCCACTCGCTCGTCGAAGTGATGCCGATGCCTGCGACGGCCGCGGCGACCGCCCCTTCGTTCTCGTTGGTCGAGAAATGCGGCTCGAGGCCGACCACCACCTCCTCGCCGCCGGCGCGCGCAAACTTCCAGCCGCTCGCGACCACCGAGGCCGGTCCGTCGACAATGCGATGGCGCACCAGGTCCTCCGGTGCCGCGGGCGCACCATGGCGTTCCACGTAGCCGCGCGAGGCGACGATAACGCGTGGAATCTGGGTAATCAATATGGCGGTGGCGCTCGAATCGACCAGGCGCCCGAGCCGGATCGCCACATCCACCGCTTCCCTGACGAAATCCCGCGGCCGGTCGTCGAGCAACATCTGCAAACGGAGTTCGGAATGCCGTTCGAGAAACGGCGCAAGACGCGGAATGATCTCGCGGATCGCCACGCTACTGGGCATGCTCATGCGCAACATGCCGCGCAATTCGCTGCCTTCGCGCACGCTCTGCTCCGCGTCCTCAAGCGCGATGAGGATCGGGTCGAGCCGCGAGAGAAACTCGGCGCCCGCATCGGTCAGCATGACGGCACGGGTGGTGCGCGTGAGCAGCCGCGCGCCCAGCTCGCTTTCGAGCTCCGCGATGATGCGCGATACCTGCGATTGCGACAGCCCGCATTCGCGCGCCGCAGCCGAGAAGCTGCCGAGCCGCGCTACGCGGGTATAGAGCTTGAGGGAGAGAATGTCCTTCACGGTGCGCGCGGGTGGTATCGGGGCGAATGGGCCTGAGCAAGGCTATACGATTGATGCGTGTTGCGCAAATAAGCGCAGAGAGCCGCCGGGCATGAAAACACGCCAAACACGCCCACCACTGCGCCCCGGCAACCGCGCACCGCAGCCCGCGCACAAAAACCGCTTGCCGGATTTATTGGCAACGGCTACCTTTACGCCGTTCTACACGCTGTCGCGGGAGAGACTGTCACGCTTGCCAAGGCTGTGACGGCGCCGACGGAGCAACCGCCCCGGAAACTCTCAGGCACAAGGACCGCCCAGCGGGAACATCTGGAGAGCGGCGCTTCACGCGCCCACCGAAGGGGATTTCCGTCCGCCCGGCAGCGGGATGCGCACGGAAAGAAACTCTCAGGTACAGGGACAGATGGGGCATGGAAGCCGGAAACGGCCGTGCTCACTTACTCTGGACCATCACATGTCACGCATCGCCATCATCGGCGCCGGCATCACCGGCGTCACGACCGCTTACGCCCTTGCGCAACGCGGCTTTAACGTTACCGTGTTCGAACGCCACCGCTATGCGGCGATGGAAACCTCGTTCGCCAACGGCGGCCAGTTGTCGGCCAGCAACGCGGAAGTCTGGAACAGCACCGCCACGGTTCTCAAAGGCCTGCGCTGGATGCTGACGCGCGACGCGCCGCTGCTGCTCAATCCGCTGCCGAGCTGGCACAAGTACTCGTGGATGGGCGAGTTTCTGCGGCAGATTCCGCACTATCGCGCCAACACCATCGAAACCGTGCGCCTCGCGATTGCCGCGCGGCAGCATCTGTTTGCGATGGCGGCGCGCGAGAACATCGAGTTCGACCACGAGCAGCGCGGCATCCTGCATGTGTACAAGACCCGCAAGGAGTTCGACACGGCGGCCAAGGTGAACGCCCTGCTCAAGGAAGGCGGGCTCGACCGCGAAGCGGTGAGCGCGGCTGAGATTCGCCGCATCGAACCCGCGCTCGAAGGCGCCTTCCACGGCGGCTTCTTCACGCCGTCCGATTCCACCGGCGATATTCACAAGTTCACGCGCGGTCTCGCGCAAGCTTGCGAGCGTCATGGCGTCAATTTCCTCTACGACACGGAGATCGCTTCGGTTACGCGTGACGCAAGCGGAGCGTTCAGCATCGCCGCCACTCAGGCCGGCGAGTCGTTTCAGCAGAGCTTTGCGCAGATCGTGGTCTGCGCCGGGGTCAAGAGCCGCGAATTCGCTTCGATGCTCGGCGACCACGTCAATATCTACCCGGTCAAAGGCTACTCGATCACGGTCTGTCTCGACGATGCCGCGAGCCAGCAAGGCGCGCCCTGGGTGAGCCTGCTCGACGACAGCGCCAAGATCGTCACCAGCCGCCTCGGCGCCGACCGCTTCCGCGTGGCCGGAACGGCCGAGATCAACGGCTTCAATCGCGATATTCGCGCGGAACGGATTGTCCCGTTGACCGAATGGACGCGCCGCTACTTCCCGCAGGTGAACACCTCGCGAGTCATACCCTGGGCGGGCTTGCGACCCATGCTGCCGAGCATGTTGCCGAAAGTGGGCAAAGGACGCTTGCCCGGCGTGTTCTACAACACCGGCCACGGGCATCTTGGCTGGACGCTGTCCGCCGCCACGGCTGCGGGCGTCGCGGATGTGATCGAGCAAGCCAGCCTGCGGGCCGCCTAGCCGCTTCAGGTTTCAGGTTTTACGGCGCCCTCAAAAAGTCGCTTGCATTCCCGCCTCAATGTGTGCAACATGCATATATGCACACTGCACACATTGAGGCATTGTCATGACGCAGCGCACAGAAAACCTGCTTGGCGTGCTCGCCCTGCTGGTGACGGATGAGATGAACGCACAAAACACCGTGCCCGCCCTCGCCGGCCCCACGGCGCGCGCCATGCTCAATGCGGTCGGCCAATACCCCGATTCATCCATTGAAGTGCTGCGCGATGCGGTGGATCTCTCGCATCCGGCTGCTGTCCGCGCGGTATCGGGACTGGTCGAGGCGGGCCTGATCGAAAAGAAGCCGGGTGCCGATAAGCGTGCCGTGGCGCTCGTGCTCACCGCCGCCGGCAAGCGCGAAGTGAAGCGCCTGCAAACGGCGCGCGAACGGATGCTGCAACGCGTGGTTGGCCGTCTCGACGAAAGCGAACGCGTCGTGCTCGAAGACCTGTTGATCAAGATCCTCTGGCACGAAACCCGCAACCCGGCACATTCCATGCAACTGTGCCGCCTGTGTGACGACGGCCCTTGCATCAAGGCGGGTTGTCCGGTCGAATGCCGCGAACTGGGTTTGCCCATGCCGCCGCGGAGCGGCACATGAGCCCCGCGACGCCCGTGCGCTGGCGTGCCATTGCGGCGCTGACCGCCGTGTCGGCGCTCACGCAGACCGGCCAGTTCGGTATTGGCTTCACGGTGTTGCCCGTGTGGCTGGCCCACCAAGGGCTCGATGCCCCGCGCGCCGGCCTGTTTTCCGCGGCTCAGTGGGCAGGCATGTTCGCCGGGCTGCTGGCGGCCCCGCGGCTCACCGAACGCTTCGGGGCAAAGCGGACGGTGGCCATCGCGCTAGCGGCGACGGTCCTCGCCTTCGCCAGCATCCGCGAGCTGACATGGCCGTTATGGATCGTGCCCGGTCTGCTGATCGGACTCGGCATCGGACTGCGCTGGATAGCGAACGAGACCTGGCTTTACCGGCTGGTCCCGGCGCACGCCAGCGGACGCGTGGTCGGCGTGCACGAGACGTTGATCGCAGTCGCGGGGATCATTGGTCCTGCTCTTGCTGCCTGGCACGGGATCGACGGCCCGGTCGTCTTTGCGGCAGGCGCGGCGTTTACGCTCGTCGCGGCCATTCCGCTTTGGCTGGCCGGTTCCGATGCGGCGGATAGCGCCACCGAACCGGCCAATCAGGTTGCACGTCCCGCCGACACCGATGAATCCACGGACACTGCCGATGCGATACAAGCCATGCAGCCGGCCCGATGCCCCGCCAGCAAAGCGGCAACCGCTATCGATCCGGTGGTCGCCCTCGGCATGGTAGTCGTCATAGTGGGCGGTCTCGATGACGGTGCGCTGTTCGGTCTGTTTCCGCTCTTTGCCGATGGACGCGGCATGAGCGTCACACAAACTGCCACGTTGCTCACATGGTTCGGCGTCGGCGCCATGGTCCTGCAGTTTCCGGTCGGCTGGCTGGCCGATCGCACCGGCCTGGCCACGGCGGTCATCGTCTGTGCTGCCGCCAGCGTGCTCGCCATTGTTTCGTTTGGACTCGCAGGGCCGGCCTCGTGGTTGCTCAGCGCGAGTGCGTTGATGTTAGGTGGACTGAATAGCGCCTTCCTCACGCTTGGCGTCTACGCCGCGGCCTGCAGTGACAGGACCGCGCTGATCCGCAATATGCGGCTGATCTCGTTGACGTTCTGCGCAAGCTCCATCGCCGGTCCCCTGTTAGCCGGCCTTGCGATGAAAGCGCTCGGCAGCGACATGCTGATCTGGCAACTGGCGCTGACGAGCGGCGCGCTCGCCGTGTACACACTCGGTCTGCTCGACGGCCGGCGTCAGCCGCGCGGAGCGTCCTCCGCAAACTAACGCCGGCTTCCCGCACCTTCAGAACATCAGCGTGCGCCGGCTACCTTGCGTTGCCGCCACAGACACAGCACGTCGCAAGCGATATGCGCCGCCGCGATTGCGGTGATTTCGCTCTGGTCATAGGCCGGCGCCACTTCCACCACATCCGCACCGATCAGGTTGACGCCGCCCAGACTGCGCACAATCGCCAGCCCTTGTGCCGACGACAGGCCGCCCGCCACCGGCGTGCCTGTGCCCGGCGCGAAGGCCGGATCGAGGCAGTCGATATCGAAGGTCAGATACGCAGGACGTGCGCCGACAATCGACATGATCCGTTCTACCGCGGCGCGCGTGCCATGTTCATGCACCCATGCGGCATCGAGAATATTGATGCCCATGAAATCGTCGTTCCATGTGCGGATGCCGATCTGCACCGAGGTCTTCGGATCGATCAGGCCGTCTTTCACCGCCTTGTAGAACATCGAACCGTGGTTCAGGCTGTCCGGACTGTCGTCGGCCCAGGTATCGCAGTGGGCGTCGAAATGGATCAGCGACAACGGCTTGCCATACTTCTCGGCATGCGCAATCAGCAGCGGATACGTAATGTAGTGATCGCCGCCCAGCGTCAGCATCTTCGCATCCGAACGCAGAATCGTGCGGGCATGCTCGACGATCGCCGGCTTGATGGTCAGTGGATTGTGCGCATCGAACCAGCAGTCGCCATAGTCGGTCACGGCGAGATCGTCGAACGGATTGAAGCCCCACGGATAAGGATGCAATTCGGACAACTGCACGCTCGCCGCCCGCACCGCGGCGGGACCGAGGCGCGCGCCGGAGCGGAAGGTGGTGGCCAGATCGAGCGGAATGCCCGAAATCGCTACGTCGACACCGTCGAGCTCGCGCGTGTACTTGCGTCGCATGAACGACAGCACGCCCGCGTAGGTGTTTTCGATCGAGGAACCATAGAGGGACGGACGGCGGATTGCACCGTCGCCATAGAGGAGTTCAGTCATGGGATGACCTGATAAAACATGCCGGCAACACGCGCGATTTTCCTGAGGTTGTGCGCGTCTCGCCCGGCTTCGGATTCATTGGGAACGCGACGGTGCCGCAGTGGCGCACCGCCGCGCTGGCTTGCGAATCCTTTAGCGCAGCCGCACCAGCGTAGACTTCAGCTCGGTGTACTTCTCCAGTGCGTGCAACGACTTGTCACGGCCGTTGCCCGATTGCTTGTAGCCGCCGAACGGGAAGTTCATGTCTCCCCCTTCGTCGTAGCAGTTGACCCACACGGTGCCGGCGCGCAGGCTGCGCGCCATTTCGTGGGCCGTCGTCAGGTTCGCGGTCCAGACCGCCGCGGCGAGGCCGTAGTCGCTGTCATTGGCAATCCTGATGGCCTCTTCGACCGTATCGAAAGTGATCACCGACAGCACCGGCCCGAAAATTTCTTCGCGGGCGATTTTAGCATTCGGCGCGGTGTCGAAAATGGTCGGCTCGATGTAGTAGCCGCCGCTCTCCTCTTTCACGCGCCCGCCGCCGAGCAGCAGTTTCGCTTCCGCACGCCCGGCTTCGATATAGCTCAGCACGCGCTCCAGTTGCACGTGGTCGACAATCGCGCCCATCGAGGTGTTCGGGTCGAGCGGATTGCCCGGCGTATAGCTGCGCGCCGCGGCGATCAGCTTGTCGAGGAACACATCCTTGATGTCGCGATGCACGAGCAGACGCGAACCCGCCGTACACATCTCGCCCATGTTGTAGAAGATCGCGCCCGCGGCTGCGTTGGCCGCACGGTCGAGGTCCGCGCAGTCGGGCATCACGATATTCGGCGACTTGCCGCCCAGTTCGAGCCAGACGCGCTTCAGGTTCGACTGGCCGGCGTACTGCATGATCAGCTTGCCGACATTGGTCGAACCCGTAAAGGCGAGGCAATCCACATCCGCATGCAGCGCCAGCAGCTTGCCCGGCTCGCCGGCGCCCGGCACGACGTTGAACACGCCCGCCGGAATCCCGGCCTCGTAAGCCAGTTGCGCGATACGGATGGCCGTGAGCGGCGACTTCTCGGAAGGCTTCAAAACCACGCTGTTGCCCGCCGCCAGTGCCGGGCCGAATTTCCACGACGCCATCAGGATCGGGAAATTCCACGGCACCACGGCTGCCACCACGCCAATCGGCTCGCGCGTGACCAGCCCCACCAGATGATGGTCGGCCGGCACTACTTCGCCGCCGATCTTGTCGATCGCTTCGGCAAACCATTCGACGCAATACGCGGCGCCGGGCACGTCCACCGAGGTGGTGTCGCCGATCGGCTTGCCGGCATCGAGCGTTTCGAGCAGCGACAGCTCGTCGAGATGCTCGCGCATCAAACCGGCCCAGCGCAGCAGGATCGCTTTACGCTTGCGCGGATTCAGGCCGGACCAGACACGCACATCGAACGCACGGCGCGCGGCGGCCACCGCGGCGTTGACGTCCTCGGCGGCGCTATCGGCCACCTTGGCGAGCAGCTTGCCGTCGATCGGGCTCAGGCAATCGAAGGTGCGTCCGCTTGCGGCATGGCGATATTCGCCGTCGATAAACGCGCGGCCTTCGATCGAAAGCGTTGCGGCTTTGTCTTGCCAGTAAGCCAGGTTCTTTTCCATCAGGATGCCTCAATGTTGTGCGTTCGACGTCCAACGCGAGAGCTGCCGTTGCAGCCAGCGCCGACGTCGCAACGGCGTTGACGCGGAATGTCTAGAAGCTCGGTGGCGAATTCGCCGAGACGATTTCGCAGACTTGTTCCGCGCTGGGATTGCGAAAACGATGTGGTAAGCGGCTTTCGAAGTAATAGCTGTCGCCGGGGTCGAGCAGCCACGTGCAACCCTCCACGGTCAATTCGATCTGACCGCTGACGATCACGCCGCCCTCGTGTCCTGTATGCACGAGCATTTCCGGGCCCGTGTCCGCGAGTGGCTGGTACACCTCGCGCAGGATGCCCATATTGCGATCCTTCACGCCCGCGCCGGCGAGATAGAACTCGATCGACTCGTTGCCGAGGTTAGGCATGTCGGCACGGCGCGAGACCACGGAACGATCGGCCTCCACTTCGAAGGTAAAGAACTCGGCAAGGCTCATCGGAATGCATTCGAGCAGCTTCTTGAGCGAACCGACCGAGGGACTCACACGATTTTGTTCGATCAGCGAAATAGTGCCGTTGGTGACGCCCGCCCGTTTGGCCAGCTCGCGCTGAGACAGGCCGTTCTTCTTACGGATGTACTGCAGACGGGTCGCAACTTCGATGGACATCACGGCACTCTCAGAGTGGATGAACCGGGTTGAAGAAACCAGCAAACGGAGCAAGTGGCCGCGCAAGGACAGCGCGAGTGTTGAATATTCTAATCACTTTATTCCCGCCGCTGCTGGGGAAAACCCTGAAAGGAATTCGAAATACTGACTATCGCAACATGCGTACCCAACCCCCGGGTTTCGTCCTATTGCCTCGGGTAAGCCCTAATAAATCTTTTATAAAAATGATTTGACGGCATTTTTGGCTCGTATATGCTGATTCACAGGCGATCGTCATGCCACCGTCACAGACCTCGAACGAGTGATTTGCGGCGCAGCGAAGCAGGTTCGCTAAGGCATCCGGCGATCATCCAGCGTCACGTTTCTTTAAACGCGCTGTGCGTTTGCTGAGCGAGGCGTTCAATACTTTCAACGCCGCTAGTCGAGTGTAATCGTGAGAGTCCGAGGCCCTTTGGTTAGGTGGGAACGCAGTCAGGCGAGACGTCTTCGTCCTGAAGGCGCCATCGCCGACGGCAGCAACGGCAGCCTTGCGTTTCGCCGCTTTCTGTCCGTCTTCACGATCCTGTCCCGCCGTTCTGTCCGACGCCACAATTCCGTCTCTGCGCGCGCTTTTATCGCTGTACGCACGGACGAAGTCGCCTCGCTGCTGCCGTAGCGCCTCCCCCAAATTCGCCGTTCGCTTCACCCGTTTGCCTGAGCGCGCCTGACCGGCGTCTGCGCTTAAGCACGCGCGCTAGCGCCTGTCACATGGGCATGTTGTGCTGGCAGCGCCACGCAAGCGGCTGGATCGAACGGCTTGAGTCATCGCAAGGCGCGGCAGGTCCGCTCACGACCCCCGCCTGCACTTCTGGCGGCTTTGCGCCCTGCGCATGGCTGCGGAATCGTGCCGCGCCTGTTTTAACGTTGTTCGTGCCGCGTCCAGCGGGGAACACACACGTCCATTGAATTAGTCATGCGAACCAGACCGCTAGTCGGCATCAGCGCCGACAGAACGATGATGGGAGTGCATCCGTCGCATACGGTCGGCGAGAAATACATCGCCGCCGTGGTCGACGGCTCACAGGCGCTGGCGATGCTGCTGCCCGCGCTCGGCAACCGTCAGGCGAGCGCCGAGATTCTGGCGACAGTCGACGGCTTGCTGTTCACCGGCAGCTATTCGAATGTCGAGCCGCACCACTACGGCGGCGACGCCAGCGCGCCGGGCACGCTGCACGACGCCGCCCGCGATGCGACGACGCTGCCGCTGCTGCGGGCCGCCGTCGACGCCGGCGTGCCGGTGCTGGCCGTCTGCCGCGGCTTTCAGGAAATGAACGTGGTGTTCGGCGGGACGCTGCACCAAAGCGTTCACACGGTGGCCGGCTTGAACGACCACCGTGAGAACAAGGAAGACGAACTGGACGTGCAATATGCACCGTCGCATTCGATCGCGCTGACCCAAGGCGGCCTGTTGCAGCGCCTTGCAGCGGGAGCGAATGAGGCACGGGTGAATTCCCTGCACGGACAAGGCGTCGAGCGGCTGGGCAACGGCCTCGTGGCCGAAGCCACCGCGCCGGACGGATTGATCGAAGCGGTGAGCGTCAAGCACGCACGCGCCTTCGCTCTGGGTGTGCAGTGGCACCCCGAGTGGAAGCACGCGAGCGACGCGCTTTCCACCGCGATCTTCCGGGCGTTCGGCGATGCATGCCGCGATCGAATGCGCACCAGGGCCGGCTACGGCGCGGCATCCGCCGCCACCCAAGCCTGAAGTGGCCCGCGCAAAAACTGAGAGAACAATCATGCAAGACATCGACGAATTTCTGAAGAAACACCGCATCACCGAGATCGAAGCAATCATTCCCGACATGGCCGGGATCGCGCGCGGCAAGATCATTCCGCGCAACAAGTTCGAATCCGGCGAATCCATGCGCCTGCCGCAAGCGGTGATGATCCAGACCGTCACAGGTGACTATCCGGAGGACGGCACCCTGACCGGCGTCACCGATCCCGACATGGTCTGCGTTCCCGATGCCTCGACCATCCGCATCATTCCGTGGGCGGTCGACCCCACCGCCCAGGTGATTCACGATTGCGTGCACTTCGACGGCACGCCGGTGGCAATCTCGCCGCGCCGCGTGCTGCGCCGCGTGCTCGAACTGTACAAGGCCAAAGGCTGGACGCCGGTCATCGCACCGGAACTCGAGTTCTACCTGGTCGACATGAACAAGGACCCTGACCTGCCGCTGCAGCCGCCGATCGGCCGGACCGGGCGCCCGGAAACCGGCCGTCAGGCGTATTCGATCGAAGCGGTCAATGAATTTGATCCCCTCTTCGAAGACATCTACGAGTACTGCGATATTCAGGAGCTCGAAGTCGACACGCTGATTCACGAAGTCGGCGCCGCGCAGATGGAAATCAACTTCATGCACGGCGATCCGCTCAAGCTTGCCGACAGCGTGTTCCTGTTCAAGCGCACGGTGCGCGAGGCCGCTTTGCGTCACAAGATGTACGCGACTTTCATGGCCAAGCCGATGGAAGGCGAACCGGGTTCGGCGATGCACATGCATCAGAGCCTGGTCGACGGGGAAACCGGCCAGAACCTGTTCACCGGCCCGGACGGCAAGCCGACTGAACTGTTCGACGGTTATATCGCGGGGCTGCAGAAATACACCCCCGCGCTGATGCCGATCTTCGCACCGTACATCAATTCGTATCGCCGCCTGTCACGCTTCATGGCAGCGCCGATCAACGTGGCGTGGGGTTATGACAACCGCACGGTGGGCTTCCGTATTCCGCATTCGGGACCGGCCGCGCGCCGCATCGAAAACCGTATTCCGGGCGTGGACTGCAATCCTTACCTCGCGATTGCCGCGACGCTCGCGGCCGGCTATCTCGGCATGACGCAGAGCCTGCGCCCGACCGAGCCGCTGATCAGCGACGGCTACGAATTGCCCTATCAACTGCCGCGCAATCTCGAAGAGGGCCTGACGCTGATGGGCGCCTGCGAGCCGATCGCCGAAGTGCTCGGCGAGAAGTTCGTCAAGGCTTATCTGGCCCTGAAGGAAACCGAATACGAAGCGTTCTTCCGCGTGATCAGTTCGTGGGAACGCCGGCATTTGCTGTTGCACGTTTAAGGCGCGGCAAAGCAAACAGAACATTGGAGGCAACATGAGCTACAGAACAGAAGAAGTCGCGTACGTGCAGCCGGCCCAGCCCGCTGCAGCCGCGCAGGTTTCGCAACAACGCAGCACCGCCGAATATCGCGCGCTCGACGCGGCGCACCACATTCATCCGTTCTCGGACATGGGTTCGCTCAACAAGGCCGGCAGCCGCGTGATCGTCAAGGCCAAAGGCGTGTATCTGTGGGATTCCGACGGCAACCAGATCATCGACGGCATGGCCGGCCTGTGGTGCGTGAATGTCGGCTACGGCCGCAAGGAACTCGCCGACGCCGCCTACCGGCAGATGATGGAACTGCCCTACTACAACACCTTCTTCAAGACCACGCACCCGCCGGTGATCGAACTGTCCGCCCTGCTCGCGGAACTGGCGCCGGCGCCGTTCAACCATTTCTTCTATTGCAACAGCGGCTCCGAAGGTAACGACACCGTCCTGCGCATCGTCCATCAGTATTGGGCGACGCAGGGCAAGCAGGCGAAGAAGGTCGTGATCTCGCGCAAGAACGGCTATCACGGCTCGACGATTGCCGGCGGCACGCTCGGCGGCATGGGCTACATGCATGAGCAGATGCCGTCGAAGGTCGAGAACATCGTTCATATCGACCAGCCGTATTACTTCGGCGAAGCCGAGGGCAATCTGACGCCGGAAGAGTTCGGCCTCGCCCGCGCGCAGCAACTCGAAGCGAAGATCCTCGAGATCGGCGCGGAGAATGTCGCCGCGTTCATCGGTGAGCCTTTCCAGGGGGCCGGCGGCGTCATCTTCCCGCCGTCGACCTACTGGCCGGAAATCCAGCGCATCTGCCGCAAGTACGACATCCTGCTGGTTGCCGACGAAGTGATCGGCGGCTTCGGGCGCACCGGCGAGTGGTTCGCCCATCAGCACTTCGGCTTCGAGCCCGACCTCATCACGCTCGCCAAGGGTTTGACGAGCGGCTATATCCCGATGGGCGCGGTCGGCCTGCATGACCGCGTCGCTCGCGCGATCATCGAAAACGGCGACTTCAATCACGGCCTCACCTACTCCGGCCATCCGGTCGCGGCAGCGGTGGCGGTGGCCAACCTCAAGCTCCTGCGCGATGAAAAAATCGTCGAGCGCGTCAAGACGGATACCGGCCCGTACTTCCAGAAGAAGCTGCGCGAGACCTTCGCGAACCATCCGATCGTCGGCGATATCGCTGGCACCGGGCTGGTGGCGGGCCTGCAACTTGCCGAGGAACCGAAGACGCGCAAGCGCTTTGCCAATGGCGGCGATGTCGGCACGATCTGCCGCGACTTCTGCTTCAACGGCAACCTGATCATGCGCGCCACCGGTGACCGGATGCTGCTGTCGCCGCCGCTGGTGATCACGAAGCAGGAAATCGACGAGATCGTCTCGAAGGCGAAGAAAGCCATCGATGCGACCGCACAACAACTCGGAATTTCGTAACGGCAGTTCTTTTCCGGCACGAGCGCACCACGACACGCGCTCATGCCGGAACTTCAACTTCAAGGGAAAAAAAGCCATGAGCGCTAGTCATACTGGACGTCATCTTCGTCATGCGGTCGCGGGGGCCGCGCTTCTCGCCGTCACGAGCTTTACTGCGCTGTCGGTCTCACCGGCGCTTGCGGCCGACACCGAACTCAACGTGTACAACTGGTCGGACTATATCGCCAAGGATACGATTCCGAACTTCGAGAAGCAGGACGGCATTCATGTGAAATACGACAACTACGACAGCGACGATACGTTGCAGGCCAAGCTGCTGGCAGGCAGCTCCGGCTACGACATCGTGGTGCCGACGTCCAACTACATGGCCAAGCAGATTCAGGCCGGTGTCTACCAGAAACTCGATAAATCGAAGCTGCCGAACCTGGCGAATCTCGACCCGGTTCTGATGAAGATGATTACCGACGCCGATCCCGGCAACCAGTACGGCGTGCCCTGGGCCTACGGCACCGACGGTGTGGGCTACAACGTGCAGGCCGTGCAAAAGGCGCTCGGCGCCGACGCCCCGGTCGATAGCTGGGCGCTGGTGTTCGACCCGGCCAACCTCTCGAAGCTGAAGGGCTGCGGCGTGTCGTTCCTCGACCAGGCCGTGGACGTCTTCGCAGCGGTACTGCAATACATGCATAAGGATCCGAACAGCACGAACCCGGCCGACTACCAGGCTGCGTTCGAAGTACTGAAGAAAGTCCGCCCGTACATCACCCAGTTCAACTCCTCCGGCTACATCAACGACCTCGCCAATAACGACGTGTGCGTCGCGGTGGCATGGTCCGGCGACGTCGGCATCGCAAGCCGCCGTGCCGCTGAAGCGAAGCGTGCCTACACCGTCAAGTTCTCCAACGTCAAGGAAGGCGGCCTGCTGTGGTTCGACGTGATGGTGATCCCGAAGGATGCACCGCACCCCGAAGCCGCGCTCAAGTGGATCAACTACATCGAAGATCCGAAGGTCAACGCCGCGATCACCAACGAGGTGTTCTACCCGACCGCCAACAAGGCTGCACGCCAGTTCGTGACGCCGGGCGTCGCTCAGGACACCACCGTTTATCCGGGTGACGAAGTACTGAGCAAGATGACGCTGATGAAGCCGATGCCGAGCGACATCCTGCGCCTTGAAAACCGCCTTTGGGCTCAGCTCAAAACCGGCCATTGATTTTTTAATACCGCAAACAAGCGTATATAACCGCGGAGCAGGGATCGCTCGATCCCTCTCCGCCTGATTCGGCAATAAGGCAGTCAGCCTGCGCCTTGCACGCGCAGTCCCATGTTTCCTGATCGCAGCAGACCTTCGTGAGCCGCTTCAGCGCCCCGCACGGGGACGCTTACGCCCGCGATCCGCAAGGAATGGTTACACCATGAACACGACGACCTCATCAAATAGCGCCGCCCAGGTGGCCCGCAATGCGGCGAGACCCGCTGTTACGACCAAAAGCAAAACGGACGAATTCGTTCGCATTGAAAACGTCGTAAAGAAATTCGGCGACAGCACCGCTGTCGACAACGTCAATCTGACTATCGCGAAGAATGAACTGTTCGCGCTGCTCGGCAGTTCAGGCTGCGGCAAGTCAACGCTCCTGCGCATGCTCGCCGGGCTGGAAACGGCCACCTCGGGACGCATCTTCGTCGACGGCGAAGACCTTGCGGCCATGCCGCCGTACAAGCGCCCGGTCAACATGATGTTCCAGTCGTATGCGCTGTTTCCGCACATGAGCGTCGAGGCGAACATCGCCTTCGGTCTCAAGCAGGAAGGCACACCCAAGAACGAGATCAAGGAACGCGTCGCCGATGCCCTGCATCTCGTGCAGATGAGCAAGTTCGCGGGCCGTAAGCCGCACCAGCTCTCCGGCGGCCAGCAGCAGCGTGTCGCACTGGCCCGCTCGCTCGTCAAGCGCCCGAAGCTGCTGCTGCTCGACGAGCCGATGTCCGCGCTCGACAAGAAGATCCGCCAGAAGACCCAGTTGGAACTGGTCAACATCATCGAGAAGGTCGACGTGACCTGCGTGATGGTCACGCACGATCAGGAAGAAGCGATGACCATGGCCGGGCGCCTCGCCGTGATGAGCGAAGGACGCATCGTGCAGATCGGCACTCCTTCGCAGGTCTACGAGTTTCCGAACAGCCGCTTCTCGGCCGAGTTCATCGGCTCGACCAATATGTTCGAAGGCGTGGTGGTGGAGGACGAACCCGATCACATCTTCGTCGAGAGCGAAGACCTCGAAGCACGCATGTATGTGAGCCACGGCATTACCGGGCCGCTCGGCATGCCGGTGGGCATCTCCGTGCGCCCGGAACGCGTAAAGGTATCGCTCGAGAAGCCGGCGACGCCGCACAACTGGGCGCGCGGCGTGGTCTCGGATGTCGCCTACATGGGCAGCTATTCGCTCTACCACGTGCGCCTGCCGAGCGGCAAGACGGTGGTGTCGAACCTGTCCAGCTCGCACCTGATGAGCGAAGGTGCGCCCGCCTATAACGACGACGTGTTCGTCTACTGGTCGCCCGCTAGCGGCGTAGTGGTGACGCAATGAGTACGCCCGCTCCGACCTCATCCCCGGCGCTCGACGCGCCGTCCGGCAGCCGTTTGATCGGCGCGCTGAAAAAGCGCCTCGCTACCCTGCTGCCGTCGGGCCGCACCACGGTGATCGGCGTGCCGTTCCTGTGGCTCACGCTGTTTTTCGCGCTGCCGTTCGTGCTGGTGCTGAAGATCAGTTTCGCCGATCTGCGCCTGGGCATCCCGCCGTACACGGACCTCGTGAGCGCCAAGGACGGCGTCGTGCACCTTGCGATCCAGCTCGGTCACTATGCGTTCCTGCTGCAGGACGACCTGTATATCGCCACCTACATCAGCTCGCTGAAGATGGCGGCGATCTCGACCTTCTTCTGCCTGTTGATCGGCTATCCGGTTGCGTACTACATCGCCCGCTCGGAACCGGCCAAACGCAACCTGCTGATGATGGGCGTGATGCTGCCGTTCTGGACGTCGTTCCTGATTCGCGTCTATGCATGGATCGGCATTCTCAAGGATGACGGCCTGCTCAATCACACGTTGATGGCCATCGGCATGATCCATTCGCCGTTGCGGCTATACCACACCGATATTGGCGTCTATATCGGCATGGTCTATTCGTATCTGCCGTTCATGGTGATGCCGTTGTATGCGCACCTGGTGAAGATGGACCTGACGCTGCTCGAAGCCGCCTACGATCTCGGCGCCAAACCGTGGACCGCCTTCACGCGCATCACCTTGCCGTTGTCGAAGAACGGGATTATCGCCGGCAGCCTGCTGGTGTTCATCCCCGCGGTGGGCGAATACGTGATTCCCGAACTGCTCGGCGGCGCCGACACACTGATGATCGGCCGCGTCATGTGGGACGAGTTCTTCAACGATATGGACTGGCCAATGGCATCCGCCGTGACGGTCGCAATGGTTCTGCTGCTGCTCGTGCCGATGGCCGTGTTCCAGTACTACCAGGTCAAGGAGCTGGAGGGTACGAAATGATCAAGCCAAACAGGAAGCTGTCCAACACGGTCCTGACGTTCGGGTTTCTGTTCCTCTATATCCCGATCATCAGTCTTGTCGTGTATTCGTTCAACGAGTCGAAGCTCGTCACCGTGTGGTCCGGCTTCTCGCTGAAATGGTACGGCGCCTTGCTGCAGGACGACGAACTGCTCAGCGCGGCCTGGCTGTCGCTGAAGATCGGCTTGCTGACCGCCTGTGCGTCCGTGGTGATCGGCACGTGGGCGGGGTTCGTGCTGGCGCGCTTTGGCCGCTTCCGCGGCTTCACGCTGTTCGCCGGGATGATCAACGCGCCGCTGGTGATTCCCGAAGTGATTCAGGGCATCTCGCTGCTGCTGCTGTTCGTCGCGCTCGAACAGATGCTCGGCTGGCCGAAGGGCCGTGGCCTGCTGACGATCTGGATCGGTCACGTGATGCTGTGCGTGTCCTATGTGGCGATTATCGTGCAGTCGCGCGTCAAGGAGCTCAACAAGTCGCTCGAAGAAGCCGCGCTCGATCTCGGCGCAACGCCCTTCAAGGTGTTCTTCCTGATCACGCTGCCGCTGATCTCGCAGGCGCTGATGTCGGGCTGGCTGCTCTCGTTCACGCTGTCGTTCGACGATCTGGTGCTGTCCGCGTTTCTCTCCGGTCCTGGCTCCACCACGCTGCCGCTCGTCGTGTTTTCGCGCGTGCGCCTCGGCCTGAACCCGGAAATGAATGCACTAGCAACGATCTTCATCACGGTTGTGACGATCGGCGTGATCGCGGTGAACCGCTGGATGCAGGTCCGCGAACGCAAGCGCACCCGTGACACGCAAATGGCTTTCGCCGCCGCGGAAGCCGCCGATGCCGCCCCGGTCCCGCAACCCGCTACGGTGCGCAAGTCGCTCGGCGCCGTCCAGATTTAAGCAGTTCCTGGCAATACGACCAACAAGGAGAATATGCATGAGAAAGAAACTCATCTGCCTGCTAGTGGCGGGGAGTCTGCCAGGCATCGCCACGGCGGACACCACCAGCGATGAGATCAAGGCGCTGCAGGCGCAACTGAACTCGTTGCAAAAAGAAGTGAAACAGTTGCGGGCGGAGGTGGCGGCCAAACCCAAGGCGGTAGCCGCCGCTCCGGCGGCAGCGGCGCCTGCGGTGGTCGCGGCGCCGGTGGATATTTCGTCGCCGGACTACGGCAAGGCGCAGGCCACGCTGACCAACGATCAGGTCGACGCGATGAAGCAGCAGATCGCCAACCAGCAGTTGAAGGTCGATTCGCTGGTGGATGCACAGAACACCGGTCCGATTGCAGGTCTTTCGGTGACGGGCTATATCGATCCGACCTACGTCTATAACCGCGATCTGAGCACTTCGTCGTTCCTGTTCGCCAACCACGAAAGCAGCTACAACTACTTCAACAGCACGTTCGGCGACGTCTACCTCGACATCAAGAAGACCTTCGGTGTCGGCCCGATGGCGCCGTCGGCTGAAATTACCCTGATGCCGAACCGCGGCAACGGTATCACGCTGCTGCAGAACGAGCACGGCAGCACCGGGCTGGACATCCTGAATACGGCTGTCATCACGGTGCCGGTCACGGCGACGACGACTTTCGTCGCGGGCTTGATGCCGAGCTTCGGCGGCTATGAAGTGCAGCAGTCGAACCAGATGCTGACGCTCACGCACAACCTGCTGTATGACTTCTCGGATCCGGGCAGCTACATAGGCGCGGGCGTGAACTACACGGCCGACGGCAGCAACTGGGCATGGAAGTTCATACTGGGCAACGAGCAATACCGCACGTACGGCTCCTCGATCCAGACCGGCACCAACGCGTTGGGCGACCCGATTACCAGCAGCAACAAGATCCCGACCTTTACGGCTCGCGTCGACTATACGTGGTCCAGCGCGCTGGATATCGGTGGTTCGGTCAATATTGGGCGCCAAACGCTGGCCCAAGGCACAGACTCGGCGGGCAACCCGCTGCCGGGTGTCTACGGTCCGGGTGGTGTGGCGTCCAGCGCATTCGGCACCTTCCTGTTCGGCGAAGCCGATGCGTCCTACACACTCGCCGACGTCCAGTACAACGCGGAAGTGGACTACGGCCAGCAGCAGAACGCCGCATTCAACGGCGGCCAGGCACAGTGGTACGGCATCTCGCTGCTCGCGCACCGCAAGTTCACCTTGCCGTCGGTGGGCCGCATGGGCGTGACTGCGCGCTATGACGTGCTTGCCGACACCAAGAACGGCGGCGGCGGCGGTGGCGTCGTGCTGAACTCGAACGGCATGGATACGACCAACGGCTTCGGCATCGGTGCAAGCTGCCTGGCCAACTCGAAGGCGAACGGCGGCCTTGGCTTCGAGTGCAAGGGCGCGGTCCACCAGGACGTCGCGCTGGACCTGTTGTTCTATCCGACCCAGCAGATCACCGTCAAGGTCGAATACCGCCACGACTGGGCGACCCAGGACGTGTTCCTGCATAACAGCGGCTCGTACAGCAAGTCCAACGACATGCTGGCCACGCAGTTCATCTACGCGTTCTAACCTGTACCGCCGAAGTACGGCGCCACGCAGCACGGCGTCGCACTTCGGCATCTCGTCTGTTTTCTGCCTATGCTCCGGTTCGCGAACCAGCCCCACGCCGCCTCGTACTATGCGGCCACACTCAACGATACAACCCGTCACGCCCCCCTCGATGGCCCTTTGAAGGTGGATGTCTGCGTGATCGGCGCCGGCCTTACCGGCATCTCGACAGCACTGAACCTCGCCGAACGCGGCTATTCCGTCGCGGTGCTCGAAGCCTCGAAGGTCGGCTGGGCCGCAAGCGGACGTAATGGCGGCCAGTTGATCGGCGGTTTTGCGTGCGATATGGACACGTTCGGCAAGCATATGCCCGCCGCAGACGTCAAACGTGTGTGGGAGATGGGGCTCGAGACGCTGGAGATCGTCAAGGATCGCGTCGCACGTCACCAGATAGACTGCGACCTGCAATTCGGTTACTTCCACGCCGCCAACAAACCGCGGGATGTCACTGCGTTGCGGCAATGGCGCGATGAAGCGCAAAGCCGCTTTGGCTACGACCGTTTCCGCTATATCGAGCGGGATGGCTTGGGCCATTATGTGCAGTCGACCCGCTATCTGGGCGGCCTGTTCGACCCGGACAGCGGTCATTTGCATCCGCTCAATTACACGCTGGGGCTCGCTCGCGCCGCAAGCGCCGCGGGCGTACGGATTTTCGAAGACAGTTGTGTGACCCGCATCCGCAACGCCGGCGGCGCGAGCAACGGCAATGGCGGGCACGTAGTAGAAACCGCTCGCGGCCAGGTACAGGCGCAATTCGTCGCGCTCGCCTGCAACACCTGGCTCGGTGCGCTGGCACCGGACGTCGCGCGCAAGATCATGCCGGTCGGCACCTATGTGATCGCCACCGAGCCGCTCGATCCGGCACGCGCGCAGGCCTTGATGCCGGCACAGGCGGCCATCTGCGATAGCCGCTTCGTGCTCGATTATTTCCGGCCCGCCCCCGATCACCGCGTGCTGTGGGGCGGCAAGGTCAGCTACTCGACGTTCGCGCCGCGCAATCTCGGCGAAGCGATGCGCCGCGATATGCTGAAGACTTTCCCGCAACTGGCCGACGTCAAGGTCGATTACGCGTGGGGTGGTTTCGTCGACATCACGATGAATCGCGCGCCGCATTTCGGACGCCTCGCGCCGACGGTGTATTTCGCGCAGGGCTTCTCGGGGCACGGCGTCAACACCACGGGGCTCGCCGGCAAGCTGATCGCCGAGGCGATCGACGGCCAGGCCTCGCGTTTCGACCTGTTCGACAAGATTCGCCACCGCGATTTTCCGGGCGGCGCTACACTGCGCACCCCTGCCCTCGTCCTCGCGATGGCCTGGTATCGAATGAAGGATTTGCTTTAATGACCGAGAGTCTCGACCGCCGCGCCGATGCGCTGATCCAAAACTCCTATTACGAAGCGAGCGCCGCGCGCCCGCTCGTCGACGATCCGATGCTGGAAGGCACGCTCGAAGCCGACGTGTGCGTGATCGGCGCGGGCTTCGCTGGGCTTTCGGTGGCGCTCGAATGCCGGGCGCGCGGCTTGTCGGTGGTGGTGCTCGAAGCGCACCGACCGGGCTGGGGCGCATCGGGTCGCAATGGCGGCCAGACGCTGGTGGGCTTCGCCAAAGACGAGATCATCGAAAAGCAACTCGGCCTCGACGGGGCGCGGGCGGCCTGGGCGATGTCGGTGGAAGGCGTCGCGCTGGTGCGCGAGCGCATCGGGCAATACGGAATCGATTGCGATTTCACGCCCGGTTATCTGACCGTCGCGACCAAACCGAAACGCGTGCCCGATCTGCGGGCGTGGATGGATCAGGCGTCGTCGCGGATGGGCTACACGAAGCTCTCATGGCTCGATACCGATGAGATCCGCGCTCGCGTCGCTTCGCAGCGCTATCTGGCGGGCGTCTACGATCCGTTCTCCGGGCATCTGCATCCGCTCAAGTACTGTCTCGGTCTCGCGGACGCCGCGCGGCGCGAAGGCGCGCAGTTGTTTGCCCATTCGCCGGTGCTCGAAATCGTGCGTGGTGCGCGGCCGGCGGTGCGCACGGCGAACGGTGAAGTGCGCTGCCGCTTCGTGGTTGCGTGCGGCAACGCGACCATCGGCAATGTGCTGCCCGCGGCAATCGCGGCACGCATTGCACCGATCGCCTCGTATATCGTCGCCACCGAATCGCTTGGCGAAGCGCGGGCTTCTGCGCTCATCGCCGGACGCGAAGCGGTGTGCGACAACAATTTCTTCCTCGATTACTTCCGTGTTTCGGCCGATCACCGGGTGCTGTTCGGCGGACGCGCCAGTTCGACCGGCGCAGCGCCCGCCCAGTTGTCGGAGCAGATTCGCAAGCGGATGGTGGACGTGTTTCCGCAAGTGGCCGATGCCCGCGTCGAATTCGCATGGGGCGGGTCCGTGGACGTCACGCGCAATCGCGCGCCCGATTTCGGCTCGATCGATCCGAATTATTTCTACGTGCAGGGGTTTTCCGGGCACGGGGTGGCGTTGACCGGGATTGCGGGGCGCGTGGTTGCGCAGGCGATTGCTGGAGAAACGGCGGCGTTCGATCTGTTCGCGAAGCTGCGTCATGCGCGCTTTCCGGGGGGAGCGGCGTTGCGTGGGCCGGCGCTTGAGTTGGGGATGTTGTATCACCGCATCCTGGAGTTGTTGTAACGCCCATGCGGTAATCGGCTCACCGGATTCCTTCACCCGAGAGGTATCTTGGGAAGCAAATGCAACTTACCCGCGAGTCGCAGCGACAACCTTGATTTCGACGATCAGCTCGGGACGTGCGAGCGCCGCGATGCCGAGGATCGTCCACGCCGGAAAGTCTGAGCGGATATAGCGCTCCTTCACTTCGCGAAACGCCGCGAGTTGCGAAGCGACATCGACGTGATAAGAAACCAGTTCGACCACGTCCGTGAAGTCGAGACCCAGATGCTTGAGCACCGCTTCGATACGCTTGAACGCGACGTCGATTTGTTCCTTCGGATCTTCCGGGATCGTTCCATCGGCACGCAGACCGATTTGACCGGCGATGAACACCAGACCGTTTGCCGTCACGGCAGGCGAGTATTGGAACAGGTCGAAAATACGATTGCTTCCGAAAGTCGCATCGTCTTCGGGAAGACGCAGACGCTCGATCTGGCTCATGACAGTCCTTCAATCAGCTTGTTTAGCACGGGGAATGTGAATCCAACGTGCCCCCACTCTACCTGACCGGTCAGTCTGTCGTCTGTATAGCTCAACGAGTCTGTTTAGCTGTTCCCCAATTCGCATCTCCGGCTTAGGAAGCGCAAGGACACCACACACCCACCCCCCGCGTTTACCCTGATGCACCACTTTATCGACTATTTATCGATAATTTCTCGTGTTAGATTTCCTCGCCGCGATTGATGCTATCTGGATAGCGCACGCGGTCAGCCGACGCGCGTCGTGACCTGCGCGCATCGCCGCCACACAGCGAGACGGGAGGAAACATGCTGGTTCTGATAGGAATACCGATCGTCGTGATCGGCTTCGCGCTGCGCTTCAACGCATTGCTGGTGGTGACGATCGCGGGCATTGCCACGGGTCTGGCAGGCGGCCTGCACACGGTCGAGATCATCAGCGGGTTCGGCAAGGCTTTCGCCGAGAACCGCTATATGGGCCTGATCTGGCTGACCTTGCCCGTCATCGCCCTGCTCGAACGCAATGGCCTGAAAGAACAGGCGCGGCACCTGATCTCCCGCTTGCAGGCGGCCACCACCGGCCGCGTGCTGATGCTGTATTTCGTGATCCGCCAGATCACCGCCGCCCTCGGGTTGACTTCGCTTGGCGGTCACGCCCAGATGGTGCGTCCGCTGATTGCGCCAATGGCGGAAGCCGCCGCCGCCAACCGCTACGGCGAGCTGCCCGACGAAGTGCGGCAACAGATTCGCGCGAACGCCTCCGCCGTCGACAACATCGCCGTGTTCTTCGGCGAAGACATCTTCATCGCCATCCAGTCGATTCTGCTCATCAAAGGCTTTCTCGAGCAGAACGGCGTGGTGGTCGAACCACTGCATGTTTCCGTGTGGGCGATTCCGACCGCGGTCGCCGCGCTGCTGATCCATTGCGCCCGCCTGCTGCTGCTCGACCGCAATCTGTCGTATCGAATGAGCGCCCAGCGCCGGAGCCTCGCGCGATGACAATCAAGCTCGAAACCGTCTACGTCCTCGCCGGCCTGATGTTCGCCGCGTTCGCCCTGTTCAGCTTGCAGGACCGCTCGAATCCGCGCCGTATCGTCAATTTTCTGTTCTGGGGCATCTACGCCCTCACGTTCATGTTCGGCGGCGAGCTGCCGCACTTCGTCACCGGCTGTCTCGCCATCGCGCTCGCGTTGATCGCCGGGTCGGGCAAGCTCGGCAAAGGCAAGCCCGACAGCGCGAGCGATGCGGCCGCCAGCCGCCGCGAAGCCCATGCGCAGCGCTTCGGCAACAAGCTGTTTATTCCGGCGCTGCTGATTCCATTCGTCACCCTGGTGGGCACCTTCACGCTCAAGTATGTGCCGTTCGTCGATCCGAAGAGCGTAACCCTCATTTCGCTTGTGCTGGGCACGCTCGTCGCGTTCGGCGTGGCGCTTCTGATGTTGCGCGATGCGCCGGTCCACGCGCTCAAGGACGCCCGGCACACGATGGACGCGGTCGGCTGGGCCGCCATCCTGCCGCAGATGCTGGCCGCGCTCGGCGCACTGTTCGCGGTGGCCGGTGTGGGCCACGTCGTCTCCGAACTCGTCAAGGCGTGGATTCCGCTCGATTCGGCATTCGCGGTGGTTGCCGCGTATACGTTCGGCATGGCCCTCTTCACCATGATCATGGGTAATGCGTTCGCCGCGTTTCCGGTCATGACGGCGGGCATCGGCCTGCCGCTGATCGTCCATCAATTCCACGGCAATCCGGCGATCCTCGGTGCGATCGGCATGCTGTCCGGTTTCTGCGGTACGCTGATGACGCCGATGGCGGCCAACTTCAACATCGTGCCCGCTGCCCTGCTGGAACTGAAGGATCAGAATGGCGTCATCAAGGCGCAATGGCCCACTGCGTTGCTGCTGTTGATCGTCAACACGATACTGATGTATCTCTTCGTATTCCGCTTTTGACCTGCCCCCGACGAGGCGCCGATGACTGCTAAACTCACTTCCGCTATCGCATCGAAATTTGCCAATCTGGCACTGGATCACCTCACCCGCGAGTATCCGAACAAGCTGACCCACTCGCTTGCCGGTCCGCAGGACGTTCAGGGACCGCGGGCACTGCACCCGATCTTTTACGGCAGCTACGACTGGCATTCGTGCGTGCACGGCTACTGGCTGCTTCTGCATCTGCTCGAGCGTTTCCCCGCGCTGCCCGAAGCCGCACGCATCGTCGCCGTGGTGGATGAGCATTTCACCGAGGCCAACGTGGCCGGCGAACGCGCGTATCTCGACCTGCCGCACAATCGCGGCTTCGAGCGGCCGTACGGCTGGGGCTGGTTGCTGGCGCTGTCGGCACAGATCGACAAGCTGGAACTGCCGCAGGCCGCCCGCTGGAGTAAAACCTTCGCACCGCTAACCGAAACATTCGTCGAGCGTTTCGAAGAGTTTCTGCCAAAGGCCACTTATCCGCTGCGAGTGGGCACGCATTTCAACATGGCGTTCGCACTCGCCTTGACGCTCGATTTCGCACGGCAAACCTCGCGCGATTCCCTGGCGGCGCTGGTGGTCGAAACGGCGCACCGCTGGTATCTGAATGACGTCGCCTGCCAGGCATGGGAACCGGCGGGAGATGAATTCCTCTCCCCGTCGCTGATGGAAGCCGAGTTGATGCGCCGCGTGCTGCCGGCCGAGCCGTTCATCGCATGGTTCGGCGCGTTCCTGCCGGAGCTTGCGGCACGCCGGCCGGCCACGCTGTTCGAGCCGGTTACCGTGACTGATCGGACCGACGGCAAGATCGCTCACCTCGACGGCCTGAATCTCAGCCGTGCCTGGTGCCAGCGCTCGCTCGCCCGCGCGCTGCCGGCCGACGATGCGCGTCGCGCGCTGCTCATCGAGGCGGCCGAGCGCCATCTCGACAGCGCGCTTGCACATGTCGCCGGGGACTATATGGGCGAACACTGGCTTGCAACGTTCGCGACGCTCGCGCTCGAAGCGTGACGACAACCCGCTCATTGATCGGGAGATTTCCTCGTCGCGAAAATTCACCGCGGGAAAGCAACCTGCAAGCAAGCTGAGTCACGACGCTCGCCGGCGTGTTTGTAAACACTAGACACAAATGTTCCGGAACTTGGCTCCGACGCTTCTTTCTTAGGAATATCGAGGGAGAACGTCATGTTGCGCGTCATTGCGGCGCTCGGGATCGTGGCAGCTCTGGCCGGCTGCGCCGTCGCGCCAGGTTATGGGTATCCGTACTACGGGCAGGCCTACTACGCGGACCCCGGTTATCCGTACGGCTATCCATATGGATACGACTACGGCTACGTGCCCGCCTACGGTTCAATCAGTATCTGGGACGGCGGCGGTTGCTGTTACTACCACGGGTATGGCGGCCACTACTGGCACGGCGGCAGTGGCTGGCATGGTGGCAATGGCTGGCATGGCGGCGGCGGTAACTGGCACGGTGGCGGTGGCCATGGCGGCGGTCAGTGGCAAGGCGGGGGAAGCAGCGGTGGACATGGCCACTAGCTTGCTTGCACCCCAGCCGTCACTGCGAACCCGCGCCTCAGGTTTTGCACTTCCTTGACATTGATGTCACAGCAGCGGCGATAAGATAGGGGGCCGTTCAACAACAAGGTCCGTCCGACCAGGGAAGCCCCATGAAGAAAGTTCTGTTTGCGCTCACGTTCGCCGCTGTCACCGTCGGTGTCGTCACGCCCGCCTATGCCGACTATCACCATCCGGTGTGCCACAAGGTGAAGGTCCATCATCATTGGGAAAAGCGCTGCCACTAAGACCCGTCAATCTTCATCGAGGCGCCCTGACTTGCCGCGCAGGCTCGCTGCCCGAGTGCCTTACAGCGAGCTAAACCGATATCAGCCACCCACAAAAAAATGGCCGCAGATTGCTCTGCGGCCATTTCCATATGCGCGGCTTCTACTCGCCGCGTTCTCTTCTGTGCGCCCACTCCGGCGCGGCCCCGTTTAGATCCCCGTACTTATGATTAGCAACACTTGGTTACGTTTGGTTACAGTCTACCTATTTCGCGGCCGGTTTCCATCATGGTTTTCCTTGATGACGATGGCCTGTTCCACGCTCCGCCGCGCCCCGCCTGCAACCGGCCAGCGTCTGCGCCCAGCGCGCCGCACCCTGTCAACATAGGGAGCTTGCCATACGATAAATATGATCTAAAGTATTAATCAGACAAAACAATGATGGATCTATTCCAAGTACAAACCATCACGGGGGCAGGACATGCTTACACTGATCGATCAGGACATCGCGCACATCGCGCGGGTCATGAAGCCGTCTTTATGCGGGGATTTCGGCGGCCCCATTCTGCCACCCGAGTACTGGCGCAAACGTCTGTACCAGTTGCTCGACGCTCACCACGTCACCAAAACCCAGCTCAGCTCCATCGACGATTTGCTGCTGCAACTCGACGAGCTGGATGCGGCCATTCTGCACGGCAAGGCAACTGTCGATATCTAGCGCGGCCATCTGCCCGTTAACGCAACGCGGCGGTGTGCTACGCGTCGCCGTCACGCTCGTCCCGCTTCGGCTGCGAGGTCGAATCCTCGTCGACGCGCAGCAAGCGGCCGGCGTTCGCAATCACGATAAACGTGCCGACGTTATGCAGGATCGCAACCCACACCGCCCCCAGCCAACCCATCGCCGCGAGCGCGATAATCTCCACGGTCCAGAGCAGCCCGATCACCGCATTGATGGTCGCGGTGCGGCCGCAGCGCCGGCCAAGGCGGATACAGGTCGGAATACGCCGTAGATCGTCGCCGAGCAGCACGATATCGGCAGACGCCACGGCAATATCGATGCCCCGTTCGCCCATCGCAATACTGGTTGCGCCGGCCTTGATCGCGAGCACGTAGCGTCGGGCAGCGGGTTGTAGAGGCCCGAGGCGCACGGTATCATCCATGCCGAACGCCTACGGTCACGCAGGCACGAACGGCCACCGAGGGTGGCCGTTGGTTTTTCTGCCGCCGGGTGCCGGGCGGTGCATATCCGATGCCCCCGCCCGCGCAAATTCAGGTCAAGCGCACCCACTTTCTCTTTGCCATCATGGATATCAACAAACAACTCGCCGCCCTCACCACGTCCGAACTGCAGACGGCCGGCGCCAGTCAGGCGACCGCGATTGCCGTGAGCGTGCTGCTGCGCCACCTGCAATCGCCCGAGCTTTCAAAACTGCTGTCGAGCGCCTTCGAAAACCATCAGGCCGTCATGTTGCAAACGCCGTGGCCCGAGCAAATGCTGCAGTCGTTCGACGCGACGCGGCGCTTTCTCGAAGGCGCCGCCAAACCGCCCGCCGGCGACTAAGCCGCGCGCGGCGCGGCTCCGGCTCAAGACTGACGCGCCAACACGCCGGCACGGGGCCGCACGCGCAGCTTGCCGGTCATGCGCCGCTGCAACGCGGCACGATGCTCTGCATGCATGACCAGCTTTTCGATCGTGACCCGCGCCACCGCGCGGCGGGTCCGGCGCACCAGATGGGTCAGACGCTTCTCGGTTGCCGGACGGCGCGCCCACATGAATGCCGCGATCCAGCCGATCACGGTCCAGCCGAGCAGCACATTCACCATCGTGATGGCGAAAGCGTCGTCGCGATTGCGCGCGTCGGCTTCGATCGAGGGGATCATATAAAGGGTAAATGCGCCGAGAACGGCCACACCCTCGAGTATCTGCACCATGACATCACCTCACTTTTCTACTGCTGTATTCCATTGCTTGGGGACGCGCTGTTCAACCACCTCGACAGCGCGATAGTGGAGAGAAGTTTAGGGGAACCCTATCGAAAGTCTATGCCGATAGATTGAAATCACAGTTGTGAGATCGCTAACAATCGCCCCCGAATCACCCTCCAGATAGCCCCAACGCCCCGCGCCGCTCAGTCCCGATCAGGCGCGCCGAGCGGGAACAGCGGGCGGTACGGACGCGCTTCGTCGACGGCGCGCGCAAAGGACGGCCGCGCCAGCAGCCGTTGCCGGTAGGCCAGCACATTCGCAAACGACGGGTCGATCCGATGCGTCCAGTCCGCGTAGAACAGGAACGGCGCCGCCGCGCAATCGGCGAGGCTAAAGCGCTCGCCCGCGGCCCACTCGCGCCCGGCCATCGTCTTGTCCAGCCAGGCGTAAGCGGTATCGAGCATTGCGCGGGCGGCGGCGACCCCGCGCGGATCGCGCTCGTGTTCGGCGCGCAGGCTATCGTCCACCACCTTTTGCTGCGGCGTCGAAATGTAGTTGTCGAAGAAGCGGTCCATGCTGCGCACCTCGAGCGCGGCGCGCGGGTCCGCCGGCAGCAGCGAGACCGGCCCCGGATGGTACAAGCCCAGATACTCGACGATCACGGTCGCCTCGACCACCGTACGGCCGGCGTCCACGTCGACCAGCACCGGAAACTTCCTGAATGGCCACAACGCGGTGAGCTCCGCCATCAATTGCGGGTTGTCGTAGGCGATCTGGCGGAATTCGAACGGCGTATGGTTTTCGTACAGCGCGGTGATGACCTTCTGGCAGTACGACGAAAAGGGATGAGCGTAGAGCTTCAGTGTCATGGCGGCCACCTGGGTTCGTGAAGGAAAGCTGCCGGGCGCTGACGGCCTGCGAGCATGCTTTACCCTACGACGAATCGCGGCGCCGAAAATCGACAAGGCGCGAAAGTTCACGCGTATTTCAATCTGTCGGCAAAACGAGGCGCACCCACAGACCGCCATCGGGATGATTGCCCAGCTTGAGACTCGCGCCGCAACTGCGCGCGAGCCTCGCCACCACGGCGAGACCAAGACCCCAGTGCTGGCTGCTGCCCTCGGTGGCGTTCAGGCGTACGAAGGGCGTGGTGGCGCTCGCCATTTCGCTCGCGCGAATGCCAGCGCCGTGATCGCGCACGCTGAGAAGCCAGCCGCGCGCATCGCGTGAAGTCCTGATCTCGATGGGCGGCTCGCCATGTTCGAGCGCGTTGTCGACCAGATTGGACATCAGGCGTTCGAGCAGCGGGCGCGGCATCACGAACTGCGGCCCGGCCTTCAGATCGCAGGCGAACAAGGCGCCGTCCATGCTGCCGATCATCGAGAAGCGGTCGCGCAAGAAGCCATCGACGGAAACGACCTGCTCTACGCCGTTGCCGCGTCCCGCCACCTGGAGCAGTTGCTGGGCGATGTCCGAAAACGAATCGATGTCTTCGACGAAGGCCACCCGCATATGCCACTCGTTGACTTCGAGGGCGCGGCTGCGCAGCCGCGCCGCCTGATGCTCCATATGCCGGGCGAGTCCCGCAAGCGCCGCCGCCTGTTCTTCGAGCGCCTCGTTGCGGCGCCGCGACATTTCATTGAACGCGCGCACGACGCGACGCAACTCGTTCGGCCCTTCTTCGCGCACGGTCGCGGCGACGCGACGGCTACACGCCATGTGAGCCGCTTCGGCCGTTTCGCGAGCCGCGTGAGCCACATTGCGCAACGGGCGCTGCATGCTCCACAGACCGAGGCACGCGAGCGCAAGAATCACCAGCGACAGGCCCCACTCCGCGAAAGCGAAGCGGGAATCCATCGGCCATGGCTCAGGAAGTGCATCGGACCATGCCGGATTGTCGCGAGCCCTGTCGGACGTGTACGGCGCCCACGTGTCGGCGGCATTGAACAAGCCGGCGGAACCCGGCGCCTCGTACGCTGCCGGGCGAAAGTCGACAATTCTCGGCCGCGCCGCGAGGTTGGGCTTCATCACGGCGGGCACCAGCGGAACAGGCGCCACCGGCACCGCGGCAAGCGGCTCGGAGACCGTATCCAGCCTGTCGTCGGGACCAAGACGTTCGGTGAAGACGGCAGTCTGCAGCGCGCTTGCGTCGTTGCTTGCCGCAGGCGCGGATACCAGCAGCATGACGCCTGCCCGTACCGAGACCAGCACCACCATCACCAGCAAAATGGTTCTTACAAACAAGGTATTCAACGATTCCTCTTCGTTGTCAGTCGGAAGTTGCACCGCCCGCAGCGGGCAGCGAACTTCGGGCAAGTCAAATAGTCGCCGTCATGGGTAAAGAATCCGCCATGGCGTCCGTTAACCTTTAGAAAGACGGGAATGGGAACACGCGAGCCTGCGAGGCAAACTTGCACGGCGATAATCCCTCACGCCGGCGACATTAGAACCTACGATTAAGGCCCCTTGGGCGACAAGTCCTTACACAATCTTTCCATCCCTTTCAGGATGCGTCTTGCATAAAGCCGCCATAATACTTTGGCAACGTCCGCAGACGCCACTCGCGGCTAGTTGCGCGACTAGTTATTGACGGTTCGGGATTCGGGGCGACCTCGCTCCTTACGTTTCCGTTCCATTTTCTGGTAACCGCGATGATGCGGAAATAGCCGCGTAATTTTCGCAATGACGCCGGCCGGCAGCCCCTGGCGACTTCCCTCACCGTTGCCGCACGTTCATTTCCGGCTCCTGCTATCCGTTGCTGTTGAAATCGCACCCAAACGGTTGATGGCCGGCAATCACGCACCAGCGTGCGCCAGCCCGTATATGTTTAGCATTGCGAATACTAAATTCACCCTCGAATTCCATGAATGAATCGAGGACAAGAGAACATCGGTCTTTCCGATGATAGACATTGGACGGCCTGTCCGTCGCTCAGCGGCCTGCCTCGCGGCGGCCCTGCTCTTCAACGGTGTAGATAGCCTCCGGCATGGCCTCGAGTCGGGCCTTGGGTATCGGATCGCCGCTTTCGTCGGAGAAGCCGTAGGTGCCTTCGTCGATCTTCCGCAGCGCGCGCTGGATATCGCCAATGCGCTGGTCGTTCACGTTACGCAACGACTGGTTGATCTCGTCCTGTGCCATTCCTTGCGCGTCGTCCTCGAGCTCCTGTGCTTCGTCGCCGCGCTGCTCCCGCGACGCCCGTTCGTCCGCAATGGCATTTTCCTTGCTGCCCAGCAGTTCCCGGCGCAGCACTTCGAGGCGCGTGCGTTGCTGCGCGATAAACGCCTCGCTCAAGTTCCCCTGTTGATCCGGCATGGTTCTCTCCCTTACCTAGAATCGTCGACGTTGTCCACGTAATGATCTACCGCGACTTTGCATTCGTCCATCTCCAGCAAAAGATACGAATCCTTGTGATTTCCTCATACGAGTGCGAGGCTTCACGCTGAATGGATCGGTTTTCAATAGCCACGGCGTTGCGGCGCTCGCGCGCAACGCCCTCGTGCCGCGTGGCCGAAATTGCGGCATGATGGCTCAAGGTGTAAGACATGCACGTCAGGTTACAACCGGATGTCAGTCGCGAACGTTAAAGGAGAGTGCGATGCCGGCAAGCACTGTTTCGTATCGCGGCTTTGAGATCGTCGTGCGCGCTGAGACCAACACGCTCGGCGCCCGGGTCGCCAATGTCAGCCTGAAAGACAGCGCGGGAAAGGTCGTCGAACTTCGCCCCATGACCGTTCAGCCCGAATGGCTGACAGAACAGGAAGCGGTTAGAGACGCGGTCGAATGGGGTCGCCGGTTCATCGATCGTGAATTCAACGCGCCGCAGCCCCACTCCTGGGTTGCCGAACGCTCCCGTGCGGAAGTCTGGTTCCGTGACACGGAAGAAAAGCGAGCTACGCTTCCAGCTTTTCCATCAAAAAGTCCACGAAACTGCGCACCCGCGACGACAGATGCCGAGCGTGCGGATACAGCAGGATGAACGGCCGCGAGCACCCGCCATAGGGTTTGAGCAGTTCCTCGAGCGTGCCATCCGCGAGCTCCTTCTCGACCACGAACCGATAAGTCTGGAACAGGCCCGCCCCATGACGCGCCAGCGTCACACCAGCCAGCACGTCGCCCGATGAGCCATAGCCGCCGCGCGTCTCTATCTCCACCGCCTCGCCCTCGCGCATGAACGCCCACGGGATATTGCGGCCGCTGCTCGGCAACTCGAACTGGATACAGTCGTGGTTGATCAGATCGTCCGGCGCATCCGGCTTGCCGGCTTTGCGCAGATACGCGGGCGACGCCACGACAACGAGTTCCGCGTCCTCGAGCTTGCGCGCAATCAGACCGGAATCGCGCGGCGCGCGCCCGCGAATCGCCAGGTCGAAGCCTTCTTCTGCGAAGTCGATGTTGCGGTTACTGAGGTGCGTTTCGACGCTGACCTGCGGGTAGCGCGCACGAAACTCCGCCAACAGCGGCAGCACGCGGTAATGGCCGTACGGCGTCGGCATGCTGATTCTCAGGACGCCGGCCGGCGTGACCTGTTGCCCCGTCGCTTCCCGCTCGGCGTCCGCGAGTTGTCTCAGGGCCATCTGGCATTGCTCGAAGTACCGCCGTCCCAGATCGGTCAGGCGGATCTGCCGCGTGGTCCGCACGAACAGCCTGACACCGAGGCGCTTTTCCAGGCGCGCCACCGAACGGCTGACCGCGGCAGGCGTGACGCTAGCCGCGGTCGCAGCGGTCGTGAAACTTCCCAGCTCGGCGGCAAGGCAGAACAGTTCGATGCTGCCTAGAAGAAGGTCGTCAAATTGACGCTGCATGGTCGCTCCATGGCGCCTGCCACAACGCAGGCGAGCATCGCATGGTACGACAACCCTCCTCCCTGCGCGAAGCGGACCTGCGAACGCCCCCCGCCGGAATCCCCCAACGTTGCCGCACCCGATTTGTTCCGCCGGGTCACAGGTGTTTGTCCACGGCGGGTATTCGAACCTGACGCCGACGCGCCTAGAGTAAGCCCCTATCGGAGCCGCAGGCCCGATCGGCAAGACAGCCGATTCAACTTATTCTGAGGTTTATCATGAGCGATTCACACAAGGTCGTTGTCGTTACAGGTGCGTCACAAGGCATTGGCGCAGAGGTGGTCAAAGCGTTCCGTCAACGCGACTACCGCGTCGTTGCCACCGCACGCAGCATCAAGCCGTCGGAAGACCCCAACATCCTGACCATCGCGGGCGATATCGGCGATCCCGAGACCGCTCGCCGCGTGATCAGCGAAGGCGTGGCGCGTTTCGGCCGCATCGATACCCTGGTCAACAACGCCGGCATCTTCATCGCGAAGCCTTTCACCTCCTACACCGCCGAAGACTACGCCGCCATCACCGGCGTAAATCTCGCCGGCTTCTTCTACATCACGCAACTTGCCGTCGCCGAAATGGAGAAGCGTTCGAGCGGTCACGTCGTCAGCATCAGCACTACGCTGGCCGACCAGGCGATCGACGGCGTGCCTTCGGTACTCGCCTCGCTGACCAAGGGCGGCCTGAACGCGGCTACCCGGTCGCTCGCGATCGAATACGCCAAACGCGGCATTCGCGCCAACGCGGTCGCGCCGGGCATCATCAAGTCGCCGATGCACGCGGAGGAAACGCATGCGGCACTCGGCGCGCTCCATCCGATGGGCCACATGGGCGAGATGAGCGATATCGTGCAAGCCATCCTGTATCTGGATTCCGCACCTTTCGTCACGGGCGAGATCCTGCATGTCGACGGCGGCCAGAGCGCCGGCCACTGAGCATAAGCGGGCGCCGCCAGGCGGTGCCTTGTTCGTCACCCACTATCAAGGAGAACACCATGCCGATCGTCACGATTCAGGTGACCCGCGAGGGCACCAAACCGGGCAACGACTCCGTCACCGCGGAAGAGAAAGCGCAACTGATCAAAGGCGTGAGCCACCTGCTGCTCGACGTCCTGAACAAACCGCTCGAAGCGACCTTTGTCGTGATCGAAGAGGTCGAGACGGAGAACTGGGGTTGGGGCGGCCTGCCGACCGACGAGTATCGCAAGCAGCGTGGCTTGAAATAGGCGCGCTGCGGCGCCTGCGCGGTAGACTTCGGGAGGCAATCAGGCCACCGACGATCTCACGCAAATGGACCGAATCGACGCGATGAAGGTGTTCGTCGCCACGCTGGACGAAGGCAGTCTGGCAGGCGCAGCCCGCCGGCTTGGCCGCTCGCCGGCGGCGGTGAGCCGGGCGATCGCCTTCCTCGAAGAGCACACCGGAGCGGCCCTGCTGCACCGGACCACGCGCACCATCAAGCTGAGCGAAGCAGGCGAACGCTATGCGTCCGCCTGCCGGCGCATCCTGACCGAGCTCGAGGAAGCCGATCTGCTGGTCGCGGACGAAAAGTCCGCGCCGCGGGGTCTGCTGACCGTGACCGCACCGGTCTCCGCCGGCGAGGATGTGCTGCGCCAGATCCTGGACGATTTCATCGAACGCTATCCGGATGTCTCGGTACGCCTGCAATTGCTCGACCGCCCGGTCAGCCTGATCGACGAGGGCATCGACGTGGCGCTGCGCATCGCGCATCTGCCCGACTCGACCTTGATCGCGATACCCGTCGGCGAAGTCCGGCGGGTCGTCGCCGCTTCGCCGCGCTACCTCGCGAAGCACCCGCGCATCGACGAGCCGGCCGATCTCGCCCAGCACCAGATCATCTCGATGACGCATTTCGGCCTGGATTCGTGGAGCTTTCCGCCGGCGGGCCATTCGACGATTCCGCTCGTGGTGCAATTCACGCCGCGTTTCATCGTCAACACGATCCGCGCCGCGGTCGCCTCGGCGGTGGCCGGCCACGGCGTCACGCGCCTGTTCTCCTACCACGTGGCCCAGCAGATCAAGGAAGGCACGCTCAAGATCGTCTTGCGCGATAGCGAACATGCACCGCTCCCCGTCCATCTCCTGACACCGCAAGGGCGCCTTTCGGTCCCGAAAGTACGCGCTTTTGTCGATTTCGCGGCCCCGCGCCTGCGCCGCCATTTCAAGCAGTTGCAACTGATTACCGGCACTGATTGAATCGGCCGGCGGAAGAATGTCTTCCGTAACGAGGCGATTCTCTCCTGAATCGGTTCAATCTAGACTGACTCCATCAAAAACAGGTACCTGGCTGGCGCCTGGTGTAGCGGAGGCAGCATGGATTACGCAGCGTTGGGCAAATCAGAAGCGCCGAGCTTCAACGTGTGGCGGGGCACCGTGGCAGGCGCCAGCGCGAGTCTGGTCGGCATCGGGCTGGCGCGTTTCGCTTATACGCCGCTGCTTCCGGCCATCATCGGCGCACACTGGTTCGAGGCCTCGACGGCGGCCTATCTCGGCGCGGCGAATCTGGGCGGCTATCTTGCCGGGGCGCTCGCCGCGCGCTTGCTGGTCAAATGGTCGTCGCCCGCCACCGTCTTGCGGGCCATGATGCTGCTGGCGGCCATCGCCTTCATCGCCTGTGCGTTCCCCGTGTCGTTTCTGTGGTTCTTCTTGTGGCGCTTCGCCTCGGGGTTGTCCGGCGGCGCGCTGATGGTGCTCGCCGCACCGACGATTCTGGCGCACGTCGCGCCGTCCCGGCGCGGCTTCGCGGGCGGCGCCATCTTCACCGGCATCGGTCTGGGGATTGCGGCGTCGGGGACGATCGTGCCGCTGCTGCTGCGCCAGGGGCTGACCCAGACGTGGCTCGGACTGGGCGTGGTGTCGCTGCTGTTGACCGCCGTCGCATGGAGTGGCTGGCCGCAACAGGACCCGTCGACGCCCCCGCCCGCCCCTTCCCACGCTGCCCATCGCAGCGCGCATCCGGCACCGGCGCTGCGCGCGCTGTACGTGGAGTACGCGTTGAACGCGGCCGGTCTGGTTCCGCACATGATCTTTCTGGTGGACTTCGTCGCCCGCGGGCTCGGCAAGGGCGTTGACGCCGGCGCGCAGTACTGGGTGTTGTATGGCCTCGGCGCCATCGTCGGTCCGCTGCTCACCGGCCACTTGGCCGACCGTGCCGGTTTCGGCCCGGCGCTGCGCGCCGCCTATGTCATGCAGATCGTCGCGGTTGCGCTTCCGGCGCTCGGGCTCGGGCCCGCCGGGTTGATGGTGTCGAGCGTGGTGGTGGGCGCGTTTACGCCGGGCATCGTGCCGCTCGTATTAGGCCGCGTGAATGAACTCCTGGTACACCATCCTGCCGCGCAGAAAGGCGCCTGGAGCAAGGCCACCACCAGTTTCGCCGTGCTGCAAGCCGTCGCGGCGTATGGGCTGTCTTTCCTGTTTTCGGCGAGCGGCGGCAACTACCTGATGCTGTTCGCGATCGGCGCCGCTTCGCTGACACTCGCTCTGGCTGTCGACCTGTTTGCTGCGCTGAGGAAGAAATGAATCAACCTGCTCACTCCCTGTTGCGTCCCGCTCACCAGCGGACCTCGGCCGGTTACGCCGAACGCAATGAGAACCACTGGAAACGCAATCTCGCGGTCTGTGTGTTCGGTTCGTTCACCACGCTCGTCAGCCTGAGCATGCTGCTGCCGTTCCTGCCGTTGTATGTCCGGCAACTCGGCGTCGAATCGCAGTCGGCAGTCATTCAATGGTCCGGGGTCGCATTCGGGGCGACGTTTCTCGGGACGGCGGTCACTGCGCCGCTGTGGGGACGTCTGGCCGATCGCTACGGCCGCAAGCCGATGCTCGTGCGCGCGGCGATCGGCATGGCCGTGGTGATGTCGTTAATCGGCGTCGTCCATTCGGTCCATGAACTGGTCGCGCTTCGTCTGATCGCCGGCCTGGTAGGCGGCTACTCGTCGGCCTCCACCGTGATGGTCGGCTCGCAGGCGCCGCGTGAGCGGGCCGGCTGGGCGTTGGGGATCCTGTCGACCGGCGCGCTCGCGGGCAACCTGGTTGGACCGTTGATCGGCGGGCTGTTGCCGGAGTGGATCGGGATTCGCGGCACGTTCTTCGCCGGCGGGGCGATGATCTCGGTGGCGGCGTTGCTCACGATCTTCGTCGTGAAGGAAGACTTCGATCCGGCCGACCACGCGAGGCATCGAGCCGCCGGCCAGAGCGCAGCCCCAATCCGGCGGGCGAACTACGCGGTGGTAGCGGCGCTTCTTGTAACGGCGATGATGGTTCTGCTCGCGAATATGTCGATCGAGCCGATCATCACGGTGTATATCGGCGCTCTCGGCGTTCCGGCCGCACACCTGGCTCGCATCGCGGGCGTGGTCATGGCGTGCTCCGCGTTAGGCAGCATGTTGACGGCGGCCCGGCTGGGCGCGCTGGCGGACCGCATCGGTAGCTGGAATGTCATCATCGGCTGTCTGGTGCTCACCGGCCTCGTAATGATCCCGCAGGCCTTCGTCGTAGCGTGGTGGCAGCTTGCTGGATTGCGCGTGCTGATGGGGATGACCCTCGCTGGACTCCTGCCGTCCATCGCCAAGCTGGCCAGACAATCGGTCGACGAAAGCAAGACCGGGCAAATGCTCGGCTATCTGCAGTCCGCGCAATTCTGCGGTCAAGTCGTCGGCCCTGTGATCGGTGGCGCGATTGGAGTGTCGCTTGGACTGCATTCGGTGTTCTTCGTCACGGGCACGCTGCTGGTCGCATGCGCGGGACTCGCGCTGTGGGCGAGGAAAACCTGAGTTGAGCCGCACCTCCATGATTCATATATTCTTCGACCTAGTAGCCAGTCAATAATATATTGGACAGTTACCCCGGCGCATCGCATCCTTAAGTGCCCACGAAACTCCGGCGCCGCCCGGCGGCCTTTGGACGACTGCATCGACAAGGGCGCAAGGCGCGGCCATCCGCATCCCCTGTGAAGAAGAACAATGAGCGAGACTCCAACCGCGTACGCGACTGCGACTGCCGGCGTGAACCACCCGATGCGCATCTGGCAGCTCGTATCGATGATGGCGGCCACGTCACTGGGCTACTTCGTCGTGCAACTCGATGTCTCGATCGTCAACCTCAGCTTGCCCGCGATACAACAGTACTTTCAGATCGACGTGGCGATGCTGCAGTGGATCGTCAATACCTACACGCTGTCGTTTTCCGTTGTGCTGCTCTCGGCGGGCGTGCTCGGCGACCGCTACGGCAGCAAAAATTTTCTGCTCCTCGGCTACGCGGTCTTTTGCGTCGCATCGCTCGCCTGCGGCATGGCGCCCACGGTGCCCACCATGCTGGCGGCCCGCTTCGTTCAGGGCATCGGCGCAGCGATCATCGTGCCGAATTCGCTTGCGCTCATCAACTGGTCGCTTCGGGACAACAAGAGTCTCAGGCTGACGCTGGTGTCCATCTGGATGGCGTTTGGCGGCGCCGCGCTGACCTGCGGTCCGATTTTCGGCGGCATCATCAATTCCGTTGCGAACTGGCGCTACATTTTTTTCATCAACCTGCCGGTCTGTGCACTGGGCATGGTTCTCACGGCGAAATACGTGAGGGCTACGCCACTGCGCAAGGCGAGGAAGCAGGACTGGATCGGCCAGGTGCTGATTCTCTGCTTCGCCACCACGCTTCTGGTTCTTATCATCAATTACGCCGGCCTGTCGCGCGAGGCGAAACTGGCGCTCATGGCGGGGGCAGCGGCGGCGTTCGTCTTGTTCATCCGGCTTGAGAACCGCTTGCACGACCCGGCGATTCCACTGGAGATTTTCCGCAACATCGGACTGCAGAAGGCATTGCTGATTGCCGTGATGGTGAATTTCGTCTACTTCGGCATGGTGTTCTTTTCGAGCCTGTATTTCAGGCACTATCTGAAGATGACGGTGTTGCAGGCCGGCCTCGCCTTCATACCGATCACGCTGCCGCTGATCGTCTCCAACCTGTTGAGCGCCAGGATCAGCAAGACGCACGGCCCGCAGCGCGCCATCGCGATCGGCTTCGCGCTGATGATTCCCGGCTTGCTGTACCTCGCCCTCCCCGCGCTGCGCAACGGCTACGCCTCGATGCTGCCGGCCTTCGCGCTGACGACCTTCGGAACCGGCTTGATTACGCCGACGATCACTGCCATCGCGATGAATTCGATCGGCCCGGAACGCGGCGGCATGATCTCGGCCGTGGTGAATTTCTTCCGGCAGATAGCCGGTGCGTTCGGCGTGGCCGTGTTTGGGATTTTCATGACCTCGGCCGATGGCGAGGCGGCCTATCGGCGCTTTGGCGTGGCGCTGGTTTCCGTGGCGCTTGTCCTGCTGTTCTCGATTGTCATGTTCGCGCGCCTGGAACGAAACAGATCCGCTTAGTGCATTAGCCTCGATGCTACTGCACCTGCCTCGCCGCACTGGCGCATCCGGAAAGACGCGCGCTCCGCCCGATAGAGCAAAGCCACGACGTGAATGCCAGCCCAGCTTATCCCGTGCGAAGGCTCTTAGAACTTGTGCCTTATGCCAGTTATCGCGACGAGCTGGTTGCCGGTCGAAGATGCAGAGAACCCCGTGATGTCCGCGACCGCCGTCTTGCCGGTCGAGTCCGTACCGCTCGCATGCTGGTAGATGCCCGAGATATAGACATCGGTTCGTTTCGACAGGAAATAGTCGGCACCCAGGTTGACCTGCTGATACGTCGCGTCGTTCACGCCATAGCCCTTCGTGTAGTCGTAAGCAACACCTAGCGTCAACGCCGGCGTCACCAGATACTTGAAGTTCGCTTCGGCGTTGTGGAACGCTGCCGTGCCGTGGTAATGCAGCGAGTCGAGCGACGCGAACGCACCCAGTCCGCGGAACTGCGTATTGGTGTACATCGCGCCTAGGGTCGCGTTGCCGATCCGGTACGCCGCGCCCGCCGCGATGATCTGCTGGGTTTGCGCGGACGCATAGCCCGAATAGACATTGCTGGCCGTCATGTTCGACGCGGTGGTGCTCGACGTGCTGTTGTTGCCGAAGAACGAGAAGTTCGGGTCGCGCGCATTCAGGTACGCAAGACCCAGCGACAGCGGTCCGTTGTCGTACCCCGCGCCGAGCGACCAGATCTGGTTCGTGCCGAGGTGCCCGGCGGCGCCGCCAAGGCTGTACACGCCTCCGAACTTCAAGCCCGCGTAATCGATGCTGCGGAACTTGATCGCGTTGTTCACGCGGTTCGTGTTTTGCAGATTGTCCAGATCGCCGGGATGCGCACCGTAGCCGGTCGCCCACTGCGCCGCGGATTCGAACCGCGCCGCGAAGTCCACCACCTCATCGTATTGGCGTCCTAGCGTGAGCGCGCCGAAGCGATCCGACGCCAGCCCGACATACGCCTGCCGGCCGAATTCGTCGCCGCCTTGCAGCAGCTTGCCGTTGGTCACGTTGTAGCCGTTCTCCAGCACGAAAACGGCCTTGATGCCCCCGCCCAGGTCCTCGGCGCCACGCAGCCCCCAGCGGCTGCCCTGCATGTTTCCGCTCGACAGCTCGTAGAGCCTGCTGCCGCCGGAATTGCTGTTGAAGGCGACACCAGCATCGACGATACCGTACAGCGTCACACTACTCTGTGCATGAGCAGTACTAAGGAATAACATTGACGCCGCGACGGCAAGCAGGCTCTTTCTCACATTGATCTCCAGGGTTGAATGGAATCGGGCGCTTCGCGTGTGGTTCGCGAAGTCAGCGTCGATGCACTCTAGCGTCGCAATTTCCCTGGCGTGTTCGAAATCAAACAAGCGGGCTTTGCGCGTGGCGCAAAGCTCGACCGTGCGTTAGCGTGTCGGCGGGTTACGCCGGCTGCGGGTGCCGTGCCTGGGTGCGCTGCAGATCGGCGATCAGGTGATCGAGGCAGAGGGTGGCGAGTCCGGCGAGCGGCCGCGTCGCGGATGTCTTGACCTGCAGGCGGCGCTGCTGCAGCAGCGCGCTCGCGAACGGCACCGCGACGAGCCCGTCCGCGTCGAGCCGGTTCGCGACCGACATGAAGCCCGACAGCATGATCGCGCCGGGAATGACCTGGGTGAAGCGGTACAGCGACGCGACATAGTGGCTCGTGATCGGCGTCACGACGTCGATGCCCTCGACGTTGCAAGCGATGTCGAACAATTGCCGGATCGTCGTGCCGGTGTCCTGCAGCAGCACCGGATACGGATGCAGATCGGACAGCACGAGCGACGGCCGGACGGCGAGCGGATGATCGCGCGACATCAGCGCCATCACCGGCGCGGGCAGCGTGAGGCGCGCCACCACGTCGGGTTCCGGCTTCAGACTGAACGACAGCGCGATCGCCGCGTCGCCGTCCACCAGCATGCGGCTCGCGCGGTCCGACGACGTCACTTCGATCTCGATCACCGCGTCCGGATGCTGCGCGTAGAACGGGCCGAGCGAATTCGGCAGGAAATCGAGCGCGAAGCCCTCGGTGCAGGCGATCCGCAGGTTGCGCTCGCGCCGCGTCTGGTCGCCCTGGATCGCGCTCATCACCGCCTGCCCATCGGCGAGGCTGCTTTGCGCATAGCGCAACAGCATGCGGCCCGCGTCGGAGAGCACCATGCCGCGCGCGTGCCGCTCGAACAGCGGTGCGCCGACGTCGCCCTCGAGCTTCGCGATGTGGCGGCTCAGCGCCGAGACGGTCGCGCCCAGCTTGTCGGTCGCCGCGGTCAGCGACCCGCTCTGCGCCACCACCGAGAAGTAGTACAGCGACGAATCGAGCAGATTGCGCATGGCGTGTCTCACCCGGGGTTTGCGATTTTCGCAAATATACGTTGTTTGATTGCGAATACAAAAAACTTTCGCTGCCGGTAGTCTGGACGTCATCGATGCTCCGACCTCTCTACATGACCCGCTCCACAGCCCTCTTGCACGCCTCCCGCCACTTCGAAAGCGGCGCCTTTCACACCGCGTTGAGCCGCCGCATCGGCCTGCGCACGGAGAGCCAGAATCCGCAGGCCGGGGCAGCGCTGCGCCGCTATCTGTGCGACGAAATCGCGCCCGCGCTGCACGCGCTGGGCTTCACGACCGAGATCGTGGACAACCCGGTGGCGGGCATGCCGCCGCTGCTGCTCGGCGAGCGCATCGAGGCCGCCGGCCTGCCGACGGCGCTGATCTACGGCCACGGCGACGTAGTAAACGGCGACGAGCCTAACTGGAGCGACGGCCGCTCACCGTGGGAGCTACGGGTCGAAGGCGACCGCTGGTACGGCCGCGGCACCGCCGACAACAAGGGACAACATTCGATCAACCTCGCGGCGCTCGCCTCGGTGCTCGCCACGCGCGGCGCGCTCGGCTTCAATGCGAAGGTGATCGTCGAAATGGGCGAGGAAGTGGGCTCTCCCGGGCTCGATGCGGTGTGCGCCCGCTATGCGGAGCGCCTGCGCGCGGATCTGCTGATCGCGTCGGATGGTCCACGCCAGCGTGCCGCCGCACCGACGATGTTCCTCGGCTCGCGCGGCGCGCTGCATTTCCGGCTGCGCGTCGCGAACGCGTTCGGCGCACGTCATTCCGGCAACTGGGGCGGCGTGCTCGCCAATCCCGCGACGGTGCTGGCGAATGCGCTTGCGAGCCTCGTCGACGGCCAGGGCCGGATCCGCGTCAACAGACTGCTGCCGCCGCCGATTCCGCCGCGCGTGCGCGAACTGGTCGCAAAGCTCGAAGTGGGTGCCGATGAAGGCGACCCGCCGCTGTCGAAGGGCTGGGGCGAGCCGGGTCTCAGCGATGCGGAACGCGTCTACGCCTGGAACACGCTCGAAGTGCTCGCGATGCAGGCGGGCAATGTCGGCCGGCCGATGAGCGCCATTCCCGCCTATGCGGAGGCCATCTGCCAGTTGCGCTTCGTGGTCGGCACCGACTGGCTGAACGCGCGCGAGCTGCTCATTGCGCATCTGCGCCGCGAAGGCTTCGACAACGTCGACGTGACGATCGAGGCCTCAGGCAGCGCGACGCGGCTCGACCCCGATCATCCGTGGTCGCGCTGGGCCGAGGCCTCGATCGCGGCGACCACCGGCAAGCCGGTGACGATCCTGCCGAACCTCGGCGGCACGATCCCCAACGAATGTTTCGCGACGACGCTGGGCCTCGCGACCATCTGGGTGCCGCATTCGTATCCGAACTGCCGTCAGCACGCGCCCGACGAGCATCTGCTCGGCAGCGTCGCGCACGAAGCGCTGCAGATGATGGCCGGCCTCTTCTGGGATCTCGGCGAATCGGGACGCGCGGTGCACGACGCGCTTCGAACCTCTGCCGTGCGCTGATTTCCCCACTGCCCGCCTCGGCCCGCCGCCGCTTTCCTCCGGACCTCACGCCATGCAATCCATCGTCACCGATCGACCGTCCGCCCGCCAGGACAACCGGCCGCTCAAGCGCCTGATCGTCGCCAGCAGCATCGGCAATGCGCTCGAATGGTTCGATTTCGCCGCGTATGGCTTTTTCGCGGTCACGCTGTCGAAGCTGTTTTTCCCGACCCACGACGATACGGTGTCGCTGCTGCTGACGTTCGGCACGTTCGGCATTTCATACGTGTTCCGTCCGCTCGGCGCGCTGGTGCTCGGCCGCTACGCGGACCGCCGCGGCCGCAAGGCCGCCCTGCTCGCCGCGCTGTGGCTCACCACGCTCGGCACGCTGGTCTGCGCGCTGATTCCCACCTACGCGAGCATCGGTCTCGCCGCTCCGGTCGGCCTGATGCTCGCGCGCGTGCTGATCGCGTTTTCGACGGGCGGCGAGTTCGGCAGCGGCACCGCGCTGATGATTGAACAGCCGTCCGCGCGCAAGTCGTTTCTGGGTAGCTGGCAGTTTTCCAGTCAGGGGATGTCCACGGTGCTCGCGTCGTTTGCGGGGCTCGCGTTGAGCACCCAGCTCACGCCCGCGCAGATCGAGACATGGGGCTGGCGCATGCCGTTCGTGTTCGGCCTGCTGGTGGCGCCGGTTGGTCTTTACATCCGCCGGCATATCGACGACACGCTGCAGCCGTCCGCAGCGCAGCACGCCGCGCCGGTGCGCGACCTGCTCGCGCGACACCTGGGGCGCGTCGCGCTCGCGGCGGGCATCATGGCGGTCTCGACGGCCGCGAGCTATCTGATGATTCTCTACATGCCGACGTATGCGGTGAAGCAGTTGCATCTGCCTGCGTCGACCGGATTCGCCGCGACTGTTCTGACCGGCGCGATCCTGATGGTGTTCACGCCGCTGATGGGCCACCTCGCGGACCGCTACGGCCGCAGCCGGATGATGACGCTCTCGGCAGTCGTCACGCTGCTGACAATCTATCCGTGCTTCCGCTGGCTGATCGGCGCGCCGTCGTTCGGGGTACTGATGACGATCATGGTGCTGGCCGGCGCGTTGAAGGCGATCTACTTCGGGCCGCTCGCGGCGGTGCTGTCGTCCCTCTTTCCGACCACGGTGCGCAGCACCGGCCTCGGCTTCAGTTACAACATCGGCGTGATGGCGTTCGGCGGCTTCACGCCGTGGCTCGTCACAGCCATGATCAACTGGACCCGCGACCCCGTCTCGCCGGCGCTCTACCTGATGGGCTGTGCGGTGTTGAGCCTCGGTTGCATCGGCATCTATCACCGCTTCATCGACAAACACCTCTAGTTCCCGGACGCGATTTCCGGACGAGACCGCAACCATGACTTCCTCTTCTCTCGCCGCCGGCGACGACTTCAGCGGCTGGCTGATGTATCACTCTGTCGGCGTGTTTCCGGGCCAGCAGGCAGCGGTGACGGAGGCGCTCGCGCGCTTCACGGCCGACTGGTATGCGCCCGACGAGCGCCGCTGGGGCGTCGGGCTCGCCGCGCGCGACGCGCTGCTGGCGAACTGGGCGACGCTGATCGGCGCCGACGCCGCGCACGTGTTCGGCGCACAGAACGTGACCGACGTGTTCGCGCGCTTTCTCGACGGCCTCGACGACGCCGCGCTGGCTGGGCGCACCGTGCTGGTCGCCGCGGACTGCTTTCCGAGCCTGCATTTCCTGCTCAACGGCGTGGCCGCGCGGCGCGGCTTCACGCTGAAGACGGTGCCCGTGCGCGAAGGCGAAGCGTATGTGCGCGACGAAGACTTCATCGGCGCCTGGAGCGCGGATGTCGGGCTCGCGCTGGTTACGTGGGTCTCGTCGCTGACCTCGAAGCGGGTCGACCTCGCCGCGCTCGCCGCCCACGCGCGCAGCGCCGGCAGCCTCGTTGCGGTCGACATCACGCAGGGCGCCGGCATCCTGCCGTTCGATCTGCGCGAGACGCCATTCGATTGCGTCTGCGGCTCCACGCTCAAGTGGCTGTGCGGCGCGCCCGGCACGGGCCTCGGCTATATCGCGCCGCATCTGCTGGCCACCGGCATGCAGCCTGGCGTGCGCGGCTGGTTCAGCCAGGCGGATCCGTTCAACTGGAACCTCGACACTTTCGCGTACGCACCGGACGCGCGCCGCTTCGACACGGGTACGCCGTCGCTGCTGCCGTTCGTCGCGTCGAAACCCGGCTTCGACTGGCTGCTCGCGCAGCCGCCGGGCAAGCTGCGCGCGCACAACCTCGCGCTGTGCCATCATCTGATCGAAATCGCCGACGGTCTCGGCTACACGCTGCTGTCGCCACGCGACGACGCGGCGCGCGGCGGCAGCGTCATGGTGCAGACGCCCGCGCATCTCGATCCGCAACAGGTAGTCGCCGCGCTGGCCGCGCAGCGTATCCTGATCGATGCGCGCGGCCGCACGTTGCGGCTGTCGCCTGGCGCCGGCACCACCGTGGCCGGTATCGAGCGCGTCGCCGCGCATCTGCCGCGATGACGACGCCGCGCGACGTGCGTTCGAAGGCGCCACGCCGCGAAGGCGTGTCGTGCGTGCTGACCGGGCCGCCGTGGCAGGCATGGTGAAACGCAATTGCACCCTTCCTGTTCCACAGCGACAGCAACCCACGGATACCTTTTCATGACCACCCCGCTTCCGTTCCAGCCGCTCACCGGCGTTCGCGGCTTCCTCGTGCCGATGTCATGCACCGATCTCGCCGCGACGACGCAGTTCTTTATCGAGCGGCTGGGTTTTCGCATCGACGCGATCTTCCCCGCCGACAGTCCCCGCACGGCGATCCTGTCGGGCCTCAACCTGACGCTGCGGCTGGGCGTCGGCCTGCCCGACGGCGTGACGAAACTCGACGTGCTGTGCGACGACGAACTGCAACTCGGCGAAGCGCAGCGCACGCTGATCGCCCCGAATGGCGTCGAAATTCGCCTGATCGCGGCCGAACCGCGCATGCAAGAGCCCGTCAACCGGCAGGAACTGGTGCTGTCCCGAGCGCAGGACGGCGCCACGTGGAGCGTCGGCCGGGCGGGGCTGCGTTATCGCGACCTGCTGCCGAACCGCCACGGCGGTGCCTTCATCGCGTCGCACATCCGCATTCTCGAAGGCGGCCCGGTGCCCGACTACGTGCACTTCCACAAGATCCGCTTCCAGATGATCTTCTGCCGCAAAGGCTGGGTGCGCGTCGTCTACGAAGGCCAGGGCGAGCCGTTCGTACTGAACGCCGGCGACTGCGTGCTGCAGCCGCCGTGCATCCGGCACCGCGTGCTGGAGAGTTCGGCAGGCGCGGAGGTGGTCGAGATCGGTAGTCCGGCCGAGCACATCACCATGGCCGATCACAGCACGACGCTGCCGACTCCGACGCTCGAACCAGAGCGCGATTTCGACGGACAGCGGTTCTTGCGCTACGAAAGGCGGCACGCGAGCTGGACGCCGTGGCGGATCAACGGCTTCGTCGCGTCCGATACGGGGATCGGCGGCGCGACCGCCGGTCTGGCCGGCGTGCGCGTGGTGCGGCCGGAACGGGCGGCGGCGCTCGAGCAGCAGAAGCACGTGTCGGAGTTCTGCTTCTTCTTCGTGCTGTCCGGACAACTGACGGTGATGCAAGGCGAGAACGCGTACCCGCTCACGACGGACGACAGCATCACGATTCCGGGAGAGATGTCGTACGGCTTTGCCGAATGCAGCCCCGACCTCGAACTGCTTGAAGTCACGCTCCCCGCCGAGCTTGCCGTCCTCTCGCAGTCGTAAGCGTCGCACTACTCACATTCGAACAAAACTTCTCAACCTCGCCTGAGGCCTGCTCCTAGAACGTATAAGCCAGCTTGCCGAATGCCGTGCGGCCCAACGTGTTGTACCCGTATGCCGTCACGTACTGACGGTCGAACAGGTTCGACAGATTCGCCGACAAGGTGAGATGCGCATTGACCTTGTACGCGGCACGCAGGCCGAGCGTCGTGTACGACGGCAGATAGATTGCATTGGCCTGGTCGTCGTAGGTCGATCCGCCGTAAAGCAGCGAGACGCCCGTGCTCAGCGCATGCAGATGAAACTCGTCCCACGTGTGGTCGACGCTGAGGCTGACAGTCTGACGCGGGCGGCGATTGAGCCAGCTCTGGTCGGTGACGTCCTGTGGATTGAGAATGCCGAGCGCCGCGCTGACAGCCGTGGATTGGCCGAGGGTGCCCTTGTACGAGAGATCGAGACCCTGGATGTGCGCCCGGCCGATGTTCACGGGCAGGAAAGTGACCGAGTTGTAGTTGATGAGGTCGTGCACGCGCGTGTCATACAAAGCAGCCGTGAAGGTGCCGAACGACGTAGCGGCATCCAGTGCGGCTTCGACCGTATCGCTGCGCTCGGGCAGCAGGTTCGGGTTCGCATACCCCGGGTAATACAGGTCGTCGAACGTCGGCAGACGGAATGCATTGCCGTACGAGAGGCGTGCCGTATAGACCGGGGTAATCGCATAAGCGAGCGCGAGATTGCCGGTATTGACCGACTGGCCCTGGACAATCTCGTGGCGGCCGGCCAGGAACACCGTCAAATCACCGAGCGTAGCCGATTGATGCAGCGAAACGGCCGAATCGTTGCGTGTCGGCACACCGGTGGGGATATCGAACGGCAGGAAGGCTTGCTCGCGGGAGAAATCGTAGGCGAGCTTGGTCTCGCCGGACAGCGGCAGACCGAAGAGCGTCAGGCCTTTTTCCTGATGAGTCAGCGAGGTCGATGTGCTGAAGCGCGTCGAGTCGATCTCATCGCTCGGGATAGCGGGGTTGTTCGCGTAGACGAACTGACGATCCGTCGCGTAGCCGACCGACTGGTCGAACTGGGTAAACGGCGTGATATCCAGATGGAACGCCAGACCCGTCGTCAACTGATGATCGAGCTGCCGGTCGTTGCCGCCTGCGTTGTCGTAAGAGAGATCGGACCGGTGATACAGCATGAAGGTGGAGATCGACCAGTTGTCGTGCGCATAACCGAGCCGCGCATCCACGTCCTGCGCATGATAAGGATTCCGACCGTCTTCGTGCCCGTAGGCATTCGGCCGGGTCGCATCGATCCCCGCCGTGTTGTAGTCATGCAGGCCTACTGAGTAAGTAAGGCCGGACAATGCAGAAAGCGGACCGGTGGCAGGAATACTGCCGGAGGTGCGCACTTGCGTATCGAAGGTCTTGTTCGAGCCGCCGCCCACGGAGACCGTAGTCTGGTTCGGCTGATTCGAGGCATGGTTCGTGAAGAGCTGCACGACGCCGCCCACCGCATCGGCGCCGAACGACGCGGCCGCAGGGCCTGAAATCACTTCGACGCGATCGAACGCGGAGGTCGGAAGATCAGCCCATTCGGCTACGCCCGTGGTTGCGGAACCAACCCGGATGCCGTCGATAAAGACCGCGACCTGATTTGCCGACGAACCACGGATGCTGACGGAGGCGGAAGAACCGGGGCCGCCGTTTTGCGAAATCGTGACCCCGGGCAGCGTCGCGAGGGCCTGCGTGATGCTCGGGTCGGCCGGCGACAGACGGTCCAGATCCGCACGGGTCAGAACCTGGGTCGAGGCATAACGCTGGTCGAACGACTGCGGCAAGTGCTGCGTGTCGCCGGTGACGAGGATATTCGGCAAAGTGGTGACAGCCGATGCCTGGTCCGGTTGTTGTAAGGACGAATCGTCCGCATGCGCCATCTGCCAGCCCGACACGGTCAGGGCAGATGTCATGATCAAGTGACGCAACTTCATACTGGGGAATATCTCCTGGGGATTACGCGCCCCAAAGTCGGAAAGGAGGGATACGACGCCGAGGTCTGACTTCCGGTCCGTGCTGAAACCGGTCACAGTGGCGCGACCGCGCTGGATTTACACCAGCTTCCACGAGTCGTACGCGCGCATTTTACTTCTGAATCCACGCACGCCCAAAACCCCGTCTGGAATAACTCACGGACGGGGTATCAAGCGCTACGCGAAACGTTCAGGCGGCGGCTGTGTGGTTGCGCTCCACCTCAAGCCTCTGCCGCAAGGTACGCGCCGCCGCGATCATGTTGCTCAAGGCGGCTTCCACCTCCGCGCTGGGCACGCGCGGCGAATGGGCGTCGTAGACGCCCGGGCCGATTCCGTTCGGATGTTGGAAGAGTCCGGCGTCGACTGATCAGGCTCCCGCGCGTGGCGCGATATTGCCCTGGCGCAGCAGCTCGCCGGCACGAGCGGCCCCCACCGCTTCGCTGAAACGGAAACCTTGCGCACTCGTCGCCCGGTTCGTTGCAGCCAGTAGCGCCCGCTGTTGCTCGGTCTCCACGCCTTGGGCAATGACCCCGATCCCGATACTGTGCGCAAAGCTGACGATGGCGCGGATCGTCGCTGCACTCGCGGGGTCGCTGGTAGAGCGGTGGATGAGGGATTGCGCGATCTTCAGATGGTTCACGCGATAAGCCTTGACGTACTCGAACGAGGCGAACTCGCTACCGAAATCGTCAATGGCGATCTTCGCGCCGAGCGCGTGTAGCTGCGGGAGTATGTCGCTGCGTGCCCACGACAACCTGGCCAGCGTCGCCTCAGTCACGTCGAATTCCAGAGCGGAGGGGGCGAGATGCCACTTCGCGGCGGTTTCGGCGACATCGCGCACAAACGCTTGAGCGCTCCTGAGTTCGAACAGAGACAGATTGATCGCGATCATCAGCGGGGCCACCCCCTCGTCGCGCCAGGCTCTCATTTGCCGGCACGCCTCGTCCAGCACCCAGTGCCCAAGCGCCGCCATGGTGCCGTCCCTCTCGGCGATCGGGATAAACACACCGGGAGCAATGAGACCTCGCGCCGGATGATGCCAGCGAACCAGGCCTTCCATCCCGAGAATGTTTCCCGAAGATAACTCGACCTCGGGCTGGTACTGGAGCTCCACCTCGCCGCGCTCAAGCGCGCCGCTCAGATCGTCTGCGAGTGCGACACGTTCGAGCACCTGCTGGTCGAGTTCGTCAGAATGAAAGCGATAGCGGTTGCCGCCCTCACGCTTCGCACGGTAGAGCGCCAACTCGGCCTGCGTCAGCATGTCGTCCGCGCCACTGTCGCTCTCTACGTACGCGCGGATGCCAAGGCTCACGGAGATACGCACATCGTGGCCATTGAGCAGATAGGGAGCCGCCAGCGCCGTTTGGAGCTGCGCAGCCAGTGCCCCGGCGTCCGCCGGCTCGGCCAGCTCGCCCTGCAGCACGGCAAACGTGTTACCGCCTAACCTGGCAACCGAGCGGGCACCCGGCCCGCATTCGTGAATGCAGTTCCTGAGACGCGCCGACACTTCCCGAAGCAACAGGTCGCCGATCGGGTCACCCAGTCTCTCGTTGATCAGCTTGAAGCGGTCGAGATCGACGAGGAGAATCGCAAACGGCATGGCGCCATGTCGGGCCGCGGCGAACGCCTGGCGCACCTGCGCGAGGAAGCCGGCGCGAGTCGCCAAACCCGTAAGCGCATCGACGTCGGCGAGCTGCGCGATCTTTTCCTCCGCTGCCTTGCGCTCGGTAATGTCGACGATGATTCCTTCAACTTCGATTAGCCGTCCATCCTTGTCGCGGACCGGGATGTAGCGATTCTCGACGCAACGGCAAGCGCCGTCGGCAGTGCGCAAGCGGAACTCGATTGAGACGCCTCCGGCATCCTTTTCCAGCACTCGCGCGAGTGCCGCATCGACCTTGGCCTGGTCCTCCGGGTCGACAAGCTCGTTGGCCCAGGCTGGCGAGGCGAGCAAGGCTGCGCGGTCGTGGCCGAACCGGGTGATGTCATGCGATATGTAGATGAGCGGAAACGAAGGCTCGCCACGCAGACGGTACGGGATGACCGGACTGTTCCGGACGATGAGGTTGGCTTCGGCAAGCGCCTTGATTCTTTCCTCCGCGGCCTCTTCCAGGCCGCTCGTCCTGAGGGCCGCCGCGTTCAGCGTCTGCGACTTCGTGGCCGGCACGCCGGCGCTCTGGCGGTTCCACAGCAACGATCCCGCCCTGGCAGGCGTGGTCGCAGTGTGTCTGTGAGGTCTCACACCCTTGGGGAGCCAGTGCGGTTCCATGTGAGGCCCGGCGTGTGGCCAGGACCGCGACCAGGCTTGTCCGTGGTGAAGTTTTGATTGAAAACGCATGCCAGGTTCTCCCCGCAACGAGCCCAATCTCGTCAGACGATTGAAGTATAGTCACACGCGTCCATCTGACAAACTTCAGTAACCGGGAACCTGATGCGCGCCCGGCGGCGAACCAGCGCTCCTTTGCCGGCGCGTCTCGAGCCGATTTGAGCGAGCGATCGACCTCGGTTGCCTTTGCGGTATCGCCGATTCGCATACCTTAGGGAAATCCCTGATGACGTAGGCGCCCGCCTGAACGCTCGTCGAGCGCACTGGCTACGTGATCGCGCGCACCACCGCAGCAATCGACCATGCGAGGCTATCCGTAGATAGCGTTGCGCATGGTAAATTCCAACGTCAGGAACAGAAACATCGAAAGTTCGGGTGACCTGAATACGCCCGTCCGTTCCCCTCGCTCAGGCTAAACGCAGGAGACATAAGGTGGATCGATGCTCGACTTGAACCAGCCTATTGCCCGGCGGCGGCTGTGCGTCGCGCTTTGTAGCTGCGTCGCTGTCGCCGGCTGCATGGTCGGTCCCGACTACCGCACTCCCCCTGCGCCAGCCGCCGATACCTACACTCCCTCGCCGCTGCCCGAGCAGACCGCCTCGTCTCCGGGAAGCGCCGGCGTACCGCAGCGCTTTGTACCGGGACAGGATATTCCCGCTGCATGGTGGGCGCTCTTTCATTGCGAGCCGCTCGATACGCTGATCCGCGAGGCGCTTGCCGGCAGTCCGAACATCACCGCGGCGCAAGCCGCGTTGCGGCAGGCGCGCGAAAACTTCTCGGCACAAGCCGGCGGCACCCTTCTGCCCAGCGTCGATGCGCAACTTGGCGCCACGCGCGAAAAACTGAACGGCATCGCGTTCGGCCAGCCCGGCGTCGTCGATGAGTTCAATCTCTACAACGCATCGGTGAACGTGTCGTACAAACTCGACGTGTTCGGCGGCACGCGGCGCGAACTCGAAGCATTGCACGCGCAAGTCGATTATCAGCGCTTCCAGTTGCAGGCCGCCTATCTCGCGATGTCGGCCAACATTGTGACCGCGGCCGTCAAGGAAGCCTCGCTGCGCGCACAGATCGAGGCAACCGAACGGATCGCCGCAGAAGAAGACGAGCAACTGGGCCTGCTCGCCAAACAGTTCGATCTGGGAGGCGTGGGCCGGACCGCGGTGCTCGCGCAACAGACCCTGTTGGCGCAGACCCGTGCAACGTTGCCGCCACTGCAACAACAGCTCGACCAGGTGCGTCACCAGCTCGCCGTGCTGGCCGGCAAACTGCCCAGCGACTCCGCGTTGCCCGAATTCAGGCTCGAGATGTTTTCGTTGCCCGAGGCGCTGCCCGTGAGTCTCCCGTCGGCACTGGTGCGGCAGCGGCCCGACATCCTCGCCGCCGACGCGGTGCTGCATCAGGCCAGCGCGCAAATCGGCGTGGCGACCGCAGCCCTGTATCCGCAGATCACGCTGTCCGCCAGCTACGGCGCCGAGGCGCTGACGCCGGCACAGGTCTTCAAGGCCGGCAGCACGATATGGAGCCTCGGCGCCGGCCTGCTGCAGCCGGTCTTCCACGGCGGACAACTCACTGCGCAGAAGCGCGCCGCCGAGGCGGCGTACGAACAGGCCGGCGCGCAATATCGTGAAACGGTGCTGCTGGCGTTCCAGAACGTCGCGGACTCGCTGCGCGCGCTCGATCACGACGCGACCGGCCTCAAAGCGCAGACGGATGCCTGGCGCGCCGCAAGCGACTCGCTGGAGCTGACGCGCGGGCAATATCGCGTCGGCGGAGTGAGCTACCTGTCGCTTCTCGATGCCCAACGCCAGTACCAGCAAACGGTGGTAAGCCTCGCACAGGCACAGGCATCGCGCTACGCCGACACCGCGGCCCTGTTCCAGTCGCTCGGCGGCGGCTGGTGGAACGCCGCTGTGCCGGACGCCGCCGCAACGGCACATTGACCTGGCCCAGCAGGACACTCGCTGCACCGCTCTTTGCAACACGCGCAGTCAGAAACGAAGCAATGCAACGTCCGGCGCTTCACCCAATGCCGTGCAAGGACATCACGATGAGCGAAAGAAAACCAATGACAAAGCGGATGGTGATCATGCTGATCTGTGTCGGCCTGCTGCTGGCCGCACTTGTCGGCTTCAACCTGTTCCGCGCGCATATGTTCGCCAAGTTCATGGCGGGCAACTCGGAGCCACCTGCCACCGTCTCGGCGGCAGTCGCCAACTATCAATCGTGGCAACCGCAGCTTGCGGCAGTCGGCAGCCTGCGCGCCGTGCGCGGCGTCGATGTCACCACGGAAGTCGCGGGTCTCGTGCGCGAGGTGGCGTTCAGCTCCGGACAGGAAGCGAAAGCCGGGCAGGTTCTTGTCAGGCTCAATGCCGACAGCGACGTGGCACTGCTCCAGTCGCTACAGGCGGCAGCAGAACTCGCGCAAACCGTCTATCAGCGCGACAAGGCGCAGTACGACATCAAGGCGATCGCCAAGGCGCAACTCGACGCGGACGCCGCAGACCTGAAGGGCAAGAAGGCGCAAGTCGCGCAACAGGCCGCGCTCGTCGAAAAGAAAACCATCCGCGCGCCGTTTACGGGACGGCTCGGCATCACCACGGTCAATCCGGGACAGTACATCAATCCGGGCGATGCGATCGTCACGCTGCAAGCGATCGATCCGATCTACGCCGATTTCTCCCTGCCGCAGCAGCAGCTCGGCCAGCTCGCGATCGGCCAGAGCATCGTGGTGGACACCAATGCGTACAGCGGGCAAACGTTCGTGGGCAAGGTCCAGTCGATCAGCCCAAGAGTCGACAGCGCCACGCGCAACGTGCAGATCGAAGCCACCGTGGACAATCGCGAGCGCAAGCTGCTGCCGGGCATGTACGCGAACGTGAAGGTCGACGCCGGCACCGAACAGCGTTACCTGACGCTGCCGCAAACGGCCATCACCTACAACCCCTACGGCGCGACCGTGTTCGTCGTCAAGCCAGGCAAACAACCCAACGCGCAGGGCAAGACGCTGCCGGTCGCGCAGCAGGTGTTCGTCACGCCGGGCCCGACCCGCGGCGATCAGGTTGCGATCCTCAAAGGTGTCGACGCCGGCACGCAGGTCGTGACAAGCGGGCAGCTCAAGCTCAAGAACGGCACGCCGCTCGTCATCGACAACAGCGTGCAGCCGGCGGACAACCCCAACCCGGCGCCTCAGGAACAATAGAGAGACCTCGCGATGACCTTCACCGATCTCTTTATCCGGCGGCCCGTCCTTGCATCGGTCGTCAGCCTGCTGATCTTCGTGCTCGGACTGCGCGCGCTGGCCACCCTGAAAGTCAGCCAGTATCCGCAGACCGAAAACGCCGTCGTGACCATCAGCACGGCTTACTATGGTGCGAACGCCGACACCATCGCCGGCTTCATCACGCAGCCGCTCGAAGCGGCGATCGCCCAGGCGCAAGGCATCGACTACCTGTCCTCGACGAGCAGCACCGGCGTGTCGACCATTACCGCGACGCTGCGCCTGAACTATGACGCGAACCGCGCGCTGACCGAGATCAACACGCAGATCGGCTCGGTGCGCAACCAGTTGCCGCCGCAGGCGCAGCAGCCGGTGCTGACGGTCGAGACCGGGCAGACCACCGATGCGATGTATATGGGTTTTTACAGCGATGTGCTGCCGAGCAACAACGTCACGGACTACCTGCTGCGCGTCATCAAGCCCAAGCTCGATTCGATCGAAGGTGTGCAGACGGCCGAAATCCTAGGCGGCCGGCAGTTCGCGTTGCGCGCTTGGCTCGATGCGGCGCGGCTCGCCGCGCACGGCGTGACGGCGACCGACGTGTTCACGGCGCTCGGCAACAACAACTACCTTGCGACGCTCGGCACGACCAAGGGGCAGATGGTCAGCGTCGACCTGAACGCGGGCACGGACCTGCATACGGTAGACGACTTCAAGCAACTCGTCATCAAACAGAAGGACGGCGCGATCGTGCGGCTCGAAGATGTCGCGAACGTCGTACTCGGCGCCGACAGCTACGACTTCAACGTGGCGTTCAGCGGCAAGCGGTCGGTGTTCATCGGCATCAAGGTCGCGCCGGACGCCAATATCCTCGACGTGGCCAAGCGCGTGAGGGCCGTTTTTCCGGGGTTGCAGGCGCAGTTCCCGATCGGCATGACGGGAGAGATCGTTTATGACGCGACCGACTTCGTCAACACGGCAATCACCGAAGTCATCAAGACGCTGGTCGAGGCGCTGCTGATCGTCACCGCGGTGATTTTCCTGTTCCTCGGCAGCTTTCGCGCGGTCATCGTGCCGCTGATCGCGATGCCGTTGTCGCTCATCGGCACGTTCTTCGTGATGCAGGTGCTCGGCTATTCGATCAATCTGCTGACACTGCTCGCACTCGTGCTCGCGATCGGGCTCGTGGTGGACGATGCGATCATCGTCGTCGAAAACGTCGATCGCCATATGAAGGAAGAAGGCAAGGCGCCATTCGATGCCGCGCTGATCGCCGCGCGCGAGCTCGGCGGGCCGATCCTCGCCATGACCGTCGTGCTGATTGCCGTGTATGCGCCGATCGGCTTTCAGGGCGGCCTGACCGGCGCCCTCTTCACCGAGTTCGCCTTCTCGCTGGCCGGCGCGGTGACGGTGTCCGGTGTGATCGCGCTGACGTTGTCGCCGATGATGTGCTCGCGCTTCTTTCGCGCGGAGCAGGAGTCCGGGCGCTTCGCACGCTTCGTCGACCGCCAGTTCGAACGCGTCCATCGTGGCTACGGCCGCCTGTTGCACGCGACGCTCGACACCTGGCCCGTGTTTACCGTGATGGGCGCGTTGCTGCTCGGCGGCACGGTTTACCTGTTCATGACGTCGAAATCGGAGCTCGCGCCGCAGGAGGATCAGGGCATCGTCCTGTCGCAGATCCAGGGGCCGCCGAACGCGACCATCCAGCAGATGCAGATGTATGCGGACCAGGTATTCGATATCTCCAAAGCGCTTCCTGAATACGCGCAGATGTTCCAGCTCACCGGCGCGCCGACCCTGAACCAGGGGATCGGCGGCGTGCTGTTCAAGACATGGGATCAGCGCAGCAAGGGCGCGACCGCTTTGCAGCAGGAATTGCAGCAGAAGTGGAATCAGATTGCCGGTGCACGCGTCGCGGCGTTTCAGTTTCCACCGCTGCCGGGCTCGCAGGGTTTGCCTGTGCAGTTCGTCATCAGCACGACCGAACCGTTCGAAAATCTCAACGAAATATCGCAGGCAGTCCTGCAAAAAGCCCGCGAGAGCGGCATGTTTTTCTTCGTCGACAGCGACCTCAAGCTCGACAAGCCGGAAGCCACGCTCGTCGTCGACCGCGACAAGGTCGCCTCGCTCGGGCTTTCGCAGAGCGACGTCGGGCAAGCGCTCGGTTCGGCGCTCGGCGGAGGCTATGTCAACTACTTCTCGATCGCCGGGCGCTCGTACAAGGTGATTCCGCAGGTATTGCAGACCGACCGCCTGAATCCTTCGCAGGTGCTCGATTACTACCTGCGCACGCCGGACGGCAGTGTGATTCCGGCTTCGACGATTGCGCATCTCGAACAACACGTCGTGCCGGAATCGATCAACCACTTCCAGCAGCTCAACTCGGCGACGATCTCCGGCGTGATCGTACCTGGCGTATCGCAAGGCGAGGTGCTCGACTTTCTGCGCAAGGCGACCGCACAGGTCGCGCCGGCGGGGTATTCGGCGGACTACTCGGGGCAATCGCGACAGTTCGTTCAGGAGTCCGGTGGGTTCGTCATCACGCTGCTGCTCGCCACGATCATTGTGTTCCTCGCACTCGCGGCCCAATTCGAAAGTTTCCGTGACCCGATCGTGATCCTGATTTCGGTGCCGATGGCGCTCTTCGGTGCGCTCATCTTCATCAACATCGGCCTGACGACGCTGAACATCTACACGCAAGTCGGGCTCGTCACGCTGATGGGTCTCGTCAGCAAGCACGGCATCCTGATCGTCCAGTTCGCCAACGAACTGCAACACGCCGGCCGATCGAAGCGCGAAGCGCTGGAAGAAGCGGCGGGTGTGCGGCTGCGCCCGATCCTGATGACGACGGCGGCGATGGTGCTCGGCGTCGTGCCGCTCGTGATCGCCACGGGCGCGGGCGCGGCGGGCCGCAATGCGATGGGGCTCGTGATCTTCACGGGGCTGTCGATCGGCACCCTCTTTACGTTGTTCGTCGTGCCTGCGATGTATATGTTTCTCGCCGCCGACCATCATCGGGAAGCTGGAGCGCCGGAGGCGGGTTAGCGTATTCCTGGGTAATCCCCACCCCTTCCACGAAAGCAGATTGAAAGCATATTAAGACTTCACGCAAATGCACATGATTGTCATTTGCATTTTTATTGACGAAGCTATGCACGATAGGTACGATGCCGTGCTTCGTGGAGAGTCGTGAGCCTGCGCCGGGCACACCGAGTACTCGCCGAGCAAAGCGCATTGCCGTTTCGAAACGGCTTAACGACTTTGGACCCGAGGATGTCTGTGAACCCGATGCCGCAAGCGGCAACTCATAGCCGCAACCATTCAGGCCACCCCCGCTCCACCGTTGAACAACACGATCGCCTTGGCGAGCGCGGCGCATCCAGGTCGAACGGCACGCGCATAACGGATCGCTACGACGGCCTCACGCGCTTTTTACACTGGGTGTTCGCAACCGTCATCATCTACGCGAGCGTCGTGGGTTATGCACTTGCGCACACCGCCGGCGGAGTCGTACACGACTTCCTGTCGCGACTGAATATGTCGCTCTCCACCGTGCTGATCCTGCTCTTTCCGCTGCGGCTAGGCTGGAAGTTCGCCCGCGCCGAACCACGCGCACTGCCGGTTGCCTCCGGCTGGCAACGTTCGCTCGCCTCCGGCGTCCACAACCTGATTTACCTCACGATCTTTACCGTGCTGGCGAGCGGCTTTCTGATGGTCCCGAACGGCTATTCGTTCTTCGGCCTGATCGAGATTCACACGCCGTTTGCCAAAGGCGCGCTCACCGACCACATGTTCGCCGTGCACCGCGCCAGTTGCGCGCTGCTGGCGGGGTTGATCGTGCTGCACGTTCTTGCCGTCGTCAAACACCAGTTGATCGCGCGTATCAACGTGCTCGGGAGAATGCTTTAACGCCCGGAAACACCACCGAAGCGCTCAACCCCACGCCGCGAGGCCCATCGTCCAACGCCACTTCCGCCAGATGCGCCCGTGCGATTTCACGGACGATGGATAACCCGAGCCCGCTGCCCTCCTCGCCGGAGACGCGAAAGAAAGGCTCAAACACACGGTCGCGAAGCTCGGGAGCAATACCCGGCCCCTCGTCGGTAATGCTCAGGGCCACGCGTTCTTCAGTCGAACGAATCTCGAGCGCGACATGCCCGCCGGCCGGGGTATAGCGAATCGCGTTATCGAGCAGGTTGAACAGCAGCACTGACAGCAGCGGCTCATTGCCCATCACCTGCGCAGGCTCATCGAGTCGGACCGACAGTTCGACACCGCGACGCTGCGCGAGCAACGCAAGCTGTTCGATGGTCCCGGTGGCAACCGCACGCAGATCGACGGGCGCACCTTCAAAGTCGGCATAATCCGCCGCTTCCGCTTGAGCGAGCAGCAACAACTGGTTGGTCAGCGCCACCAGCGAAAGATTGCTGCGGTGCATGGCCAGCAACGTCTCTTTCAGTTGAGCGAGGTCGTCCTGGCGCCGCGCATATTGCAGTTGCGTGCCGAGCAAGGTGAGCGGCGTGCGCAGTTGATGTGCGGCATCCGCAATGAAGCGCCGCTGCATGGCGGTCTTGCGCTCGATGATGTCGAGGCACTGGTTGAACGCGCTGACGATCGGCCGCAATTCGTTGCGCAACGGATCGGCCCGTACCCGCAGCGAGACATCCGGCACGCGCACCAGCATGTCTTTCGCAAGCCGCATCAGGGGGCGCAGCTCGAACGTCAGTCCGACACAGACCAGCACCACGGCAATCGCCACGATGCCCGCAAAATGCAGCATCTGCGGCCGCCATAGGGCGGTGGCCGCCGCATCGCGCTGCATCAGCGTCCGTCCCACCGACACCACGATGCGCCGCGTCACGCCCGAGTCGTACATGGGCCGGATCAGCGACACCGCGCGAATCGGATGTCCACTCACGGTTGCGTCATACCAGAGCGGCGCCTCGCCGGGCACGCGCAGCGGGAAATCCGAGGTGCCCGCGATCGTCGCACCGCCCACTTCGCGAATGCTGAAAAAGACCTCGTCGCCGGCCGGCGTACTCAGAATTTCGATCGCGCTAGGCGAGATCTCCGCGTGCAGGTAGCCGTTCTCCCATTGGATATCGCCCGCCATCACGCGCGCCGAGGACAGCAATGCTTCGTCCTGCAGCAGGCTCGCCGTACGCTGCGCGTTATCGCGGGCGATCAGTCCCGCCGCGATGACATACACCGTCATCGGCAGCAGCATCCACAGCAGCAGCCTCAGCCGCAGGCTATTCGTCATCGGCGCCGTCTTCCAGCAGATAGCCGAGGCCACGCAGCGTGATGATGGTCGCGGTGCTCTTTTCCAGCTTCTTGCGCAGCCGCGACACGTAAATCTCGATGGCGTCTTCGCTGGTCAGCGTGTCCGCGTTGCTGAGCGAATCCGCCAGCATGGTCTTGGCCACGGTCTTCTTGGCGCGCAGGATCAGCGCCTCGAGCACGGCGTGCTCGCGCGGCGTCAAGGTCAGCGGCTCGCCTTCGACCGCGAACTGGCAGCGGTCCATGTCGTAGGTGAGATTGCCGCATTTGAGCCGGTTCGAGCGCGACGACGACTGCCGCCGCGCCAGCACCTTCACACGCGCAACCAGTTCGCGCGCATCGAAGGGCTTGACGATGTAGTCGTCGGCGCCGGCGCCGAGACACACCACCTTTTCGTCGACCGCGCCGGTCGCCGTCAGGATCAGCACCGGTGTCGCGTCGCCGCGCTCGCGCATGCGCCGCAAGACGCTTTTGCCGGATAGATGCGGCAGATTCAGATCGAGCAGCACGACGTCGTACGGCACGACGCGCAACGCGGTTTCGGCAGCCTCGCCGTCGCTCACGCGATCGAGCGTGAAGCCGTCGTCCTGCAGAATTCGCGCAAGCCAGTGCGCCAGTTGATCGTTATCCTCGACGAGCAGTAGCCTCATCGCATCTATCCCCAAAGCGTTCATGCCGTCTTGTAGTGCTCCCGCGCCTGCGTTGAACGGTACAGGACGAAGGTTGCGGTCACTCCGCACAGCGCGGCAAACGACATCCATGCGCCCGGCGAAGCCTTATCGCCCGTAGTATGAATCAGCCAGGTCGAAATGGCCGGCGTAAATCCGCCGATCACCGTAGCGAGACTGTACGCCATCGAGAACCCGGTGGTCCGCACATGCGCCGGCATCAATTCGGTCAGCGCGACGATCATGGCGCCGTTGTACCACGCGTAGAGCAGCGACAGCCACAGTTCGACCAGCAGCAGACGGCCGAACGACGGTTGCGCGACCATCCATTGCATGGCCGGATACGCGGTGAGAATCGCGAGCACGGTGCAGGCCAGCAGCACCGGACGGCGGCCGATCCGGTCGGACACGGCGCCTGCGATCGGCAGCCAGATAAAGTTCGAAACGCCGACGCACACCGTGACCAGCAGCGAGTCCAGCGACGACAGCTTCAGCACGACTTTACCGAAGGTCGGCGTGTAGGCCGTAATCAGATAGAACGAGGCCGTCGTCATGATGACGAGCCCCATGCCGGCGAAGATGAGCCCCGCATGCTGCACCATCGAGCGGGCGATCTCGCCCATGCCCGGACGATGGCGGCGCGCCGCGAACTCCTCGGTCTCCTGCAGCGAGCGGCGCACGTAAAACAGGAACGGCACGATCAGGCAGCCGACGATAAACGGGATGCGCCAGCCCCAGACGTTCATCTCGGAGGCGGGAATCAGGCGGTTCAGCAGCACGCCGAGCGACGCCGCAAACACCACGGCCACCTGCTGGCTCGCCGACTGCCACGAGCAATAGAAGCCACGGTTGCCTTTGGTCGCGATCTCCGAGAGATACACGGACACGCCACCCAGTTCGACCCCGGCTGAAAAGCCCTGCAATAAGCGGCCAAACAGGACGATGGCGGGTGCGACGAGGCCGATCTGCGCATAGCCCGGCACAAACGCCACGCACGCGGTGCCCAGCGCCATCAGCATCAGCGACAGGATCAAGCCCTTGCGGCGGCCGTGATGGTCGATGTATGCGCCCAGTACGAGCGCGCCGATCGGACGCATCAGGAAGCCGGCGCCGAATACCGACAACGCCAGCATCAGCGAGGCAAATTCGTTGCCGGTCGGAAAGAACGTGGCCGCAATTGCAGCCGCGTAATAGCCGTACACGGTGAAATCGTACATCTCGAGAAAGTTGCCGCTCGTGACGCGAAACACCGAGCGCAGGCGCGATTCTCTTGAGACGTCCGGTGCGGCCGCAGCCGCCGGTTGGCTCGACGAAGATAAGGATGACATAGTGACCTCAATGGTGAGGGACGAACCCGTCCCCGGTGGCTCTCGAGGCCACCGGACAAGGCTTCGTTACAGGTGAAAACGTGACGGATCAGCCGATCGTCATCACGGACTTGCCCAGTTGACGACGCGACTCCAGCGCTTCATGCGCGGCTTCGACGTTGTCGAGCGTATAGCGGCCGCTGATTTCGATCTGCAGCGTACCGTCCTGCAATGCCGCGAAAATCTCGTCGGCACGGCGCTGCACGGTGGCGGCATCCGCAAGATGATCCGCAAGACGTGGGCGCGTGAGAAACAACGAGCCGGCCTCACCCAGTTCGATTGGATCGAGGTCGTTCAGGGAGCCGGATACCGAGCCGTAGTTCACCACGAGGCCCCGGGTCCTGGTGGCCCGGAAGCTGTCTCGCAGGGTCGCGCGGCCGACGGCGTCGAACACGACGTCGACGCCGCGTCCGTGAGTCGCCTCGCGCACCTGCTCGGCAAAGCGACCCTCGTCATACAGCATCACGTGATCGGCGCCGTAGCGGCGCGCCACCTCGGCCTTCGCTGCGCTGCTGGTGGTGGCGTAGACCGTCACGCCGCGCCGCTTCGCAAGCTGCACGAGCAACTGCCCGATGCCGCCCGACGCAGCGTGCACGAGGCAGGTGCTGCCGGCGCTCAACTGCGCGACATCCTCCAGCAGATAGTGTGCAGTCGATCCCTGGAAGATCGCCGCTGCGGCGAGATCGAACGGAATCGCCGCCGGAATGTGCGCGACGCGCGCCGCGGGCACAACGGCATATTCGGCATAGGCGCCCCAGGAGATGCACCACGCGACCCGGTCGCCGCGCCGGAACGAAGTCACGTTCGCGCCCGCCGCGACCACCTCGCCCGCGCCCTCCATCCCCAGCGTGCAGGGCAACCTGACCGGATAGGTGCGCGAGCTTTTGTACTTGCCTTGCCGCGTATGCACATCCATGAAGTTGATGCCCGCGTAGCCAACCCGGATCAGCACGTCATCGGGACCGGGCGCCGGGATGTCGAGATCGACTCGCTGCAGTACTTCCGGTCCTCCGTACTGTTCGATGCGTATGGCCTTCATAGGTCTTGTCCCCTTTCTTGATGCATGTTCGTGCGTGACCCTTTGCCCGCGCCGCTCGTCAGCGAGCCGGCATGGCATTCGCCTCGTCGGCAAAGCGGTTGGTGTAGGTCCGCGCCAGGTCGACGTGACGCGGCAGGATCGTCGGGTCGACTGCGGCGAGCACGGACAGCACCGTCTGCGGCGCGCCGTCGGGCATCCTGCCGTCGCGCGAGAACGAGGGAATCGATGCCGCGAGCGCCTCGCGGTACAGCGGCTCGTTCGGCTCGACGAAGTTCTTCGGCAAGACAGCCATGATCTCGCTGGCGCTGTGCGTTGCGATGAAGGCAAGCGCACGTGTCATGGCACGCACGAGGTGCCGGGTCTCGTCCGGGTGGCTCGCAACCCATCTGCGCTGCGCATAAATACAGGAGCTGGCATACGGGCCGCCGAGCGCCGAACGCGTGCCCTCGACACTGCGCATGTCCACCAGCACCCGGGCGGCACCGGCGGCGAGCAGCTTCGATGCGGTCGGCTCTTCGACCATGCCTGCGTCGATCGAGCCTTTCATCATCGCGTCGAGGAAGCCGTTGTCCGGACCGAGCGGCACCACCGTATACGCGTTCGCAGCGAGGCCTGCCTGCTGCGCCAGATAGCGGCTCAGAAAATAGGTCGAAGCGCCGAACCCCGTCACGCCGAGTTTTCGGCCGCGGGCGTCCTCCATGCTCCGCATCGGCTGCGCAACCCTGGTCGACGCGAGTTCCGCGAGCCCTGCGGACTGGCCCAGTACGACGATCGCTTCGACTTCCAGGCCGCGGCTCTGCAAATCGATCGTATGGTCGTAGAAGCCCACTGCGCCCTGGATGGCGCCGGCGATCAGCTCGGTCGCGGTATCGACGCCGGCTGGTTCGGAAAGGATCTCGACATCGAGGCCTTCGTCGTGGAAGTAGCCGAGACGCGACGCCAGCGTGACCGGCAGATAGACGATCTTCGACGCGCCACCCGTCATCAGCGTCAGCGTCCCGGCATCGGCTTGAGGCGTCCAGAAGAGGATCGCACAGGCGCTCGAGACGAGCGCCATGATGCGGACGAAGGGTGGCATATGTGGGTGTCTCCTGTCGGCCAGAGTTGGCGCTTTAGCTGTCGATCAGAGTTAGCGCTTTAGCGCTTACTCTGATCCCATGCAAAGCTCTTACTCTGGTGCTGTGCTTGCCGTGGAGTATAAAAAACCGACGCCTTCTGCCTGCTTTCCATCTCGATCCAATGTTGTGAGTGTTTACCCTCGCCTTACACCCTTCTTCCGCTAGCGCCTTATTTATACCCGGATATTATTGACTTTATTTTTACCCGGATATAAATTACACCCCACCCTGACTCAGAAACAACCATCGTGGCTGCGTTAAACCTGAACGCCGGCGCCATCGCGCCGGTAGCGGACGAAGCGGACCTTGCCGATCTCCGCGTGACTGGAACGATTCCTCGCGAGCTGAACGGCGTGCTGCTGCGCAATGGCCCTAATCCACTGCGCGGCCTGTTCGCGGGAAACGACGTGCTGGACTGGTGGCCGGAAGACGCGATGCTGCATGCCATCGCGTTTAAAGAAGGGCATGTCACACGCTATCGCAACCGCTGGGCCCGCACCCAACGGTGGGCGCGCGTGCACCAACCCGGCCTTGCGCCGTCTCTGCTCGACACGAATCCGAACGTCAACGTGCTCCAGCATGCCGGCGAAATACTGGCGCTGGCTGAAGGCGGCCCTCCGCTCGCGATCAGCGCCGAACTCGAAACGCTCGGCGCGCCGCGTCGTCATCCGGGACTGGCCGGTGGCATGACCGCGCATCCCAAAGTCGATCCCTAGACGGGCGAACTCATGACCTTTCGAGCCGATTGGAAAAAGCCCTGGTTACGCTACGGGGTGACGGACGCGACAGGCAGGCAAAGCGCCAGCATCGAAATCGAACTGGCAGCCGCGTCGATGATGCACGACATGGCGATTACCGCGAGCCGCAGCATCCTGCTGGATCTCAACGTTGCTTACGATTTCTCGATGCTATCGCGCGGCTTTCGCATGCCATTGCGCTGGCATGACGAGCGCGCGGCACGCATCGGCGTCATCGACCGTCATGGTGACAACCTGCGCTGGTTCGATATCGCGCCGTGCTTTATCCAGCACGTGGTGAATGCCTACGATGCTGACGAGTCGACTGTCGTGCTGGACGTGGTGCGATATTCCCACTTCTTCCGGCTCGCGGGCCACGCGGCAGGTTTCGAGGACAACCCGCTCGGCGTGCTGTGGCGTTATGTCATCCATCTCGATAGAGGAACCGTAACCGAGCAGCAAAGGGATGATGCCGGCATCGAGCTGCCCCGGATTAATGAAAGCCGCACGGGTCGTTATTACCGTTTTTTCTACGCGGCGCAACAGCCGGCCAACACCGAGATTCGCGGCGTGGTTCGCTACGACCTCGAGCAAGGCTCGGTGCAGCAATATTCGGTTCCCGAAGGCGATCAGAACAGCGAACCGGTGTTTGTGGCCCGCCCTGCTGCTTCTACTGAAGACGATGGCTGGCTGCTCGTCTGCGTCTACCGGCAGGCGACCGATACGAGCGATGTGGTCATCCTCGATGCGCGCAATCTCGAAGGCGACCCGCTTGCAACGGTCCACCTGCCCCGCCGGATTCCCGCGGGATTTCACGGCGCCTGGGTAGCGCAGGACGGCTAAAGCGCAATAAGGGTGCGGGAGTTGGGGTCGGAAGTCGCTTAGGTAAGCAAACCACCGGCCCCGTTCCTCAGACATTACAAATAGAAAATTTCGGCCGGTAAGCTACCCCATCCATATGGCAATCCGGTGACTATTTTTTACTGCGCTTCGATGCCACATCGAAGTGTCGAAAGATTTAACGATCCGCTAAAGTATCGGCTCAACAGGCCGTTTACCGTTTACGTGGGCGGGCTACGCTCTGTTGGCAACTGCTTCGATTTCGCTCAACACGTGCACGATGGCGGCGGCGGCGCGCTCAGGACCATTGCAACAGTTGGCCAGCCGTATCGGTGTCCTATCAAAGGGTATTTATGAAAAGGGATGACGTCCTTGAGATCGCGAACCGTCTGAAGAACGAGGGTCGCGCAATCTCTCCTGTCACCGTTTGTCTGGAAGCATATGGCCAGTCCTTGCCGGAAATTGCGGAAACGCTCCAGCAATGGCGCGACGAAAGAATGACTCCCGTGGATGCGGGACTCGCGACCCTGCCGACACCTGAGGACTTCGGCGATGTGATGCGCGACGCCATCGAGCGTTGCTGGGCCGTCGCTCAAAAAGGAGTGCGCGGACAGGTCGATGCGGAAATGCGCGCACTCAGAGAGCGAACCGAACAGGCCGAGCGCGAAACCGGCATGCTGTATATCGATTTGACGCGCACGCTTCACGAACTGGAAGCGTACAAGCGCAAACTGGCGGAGTTCCAGCACTCGCCGGCCGGCGCGACGCGCTTGATCTCCGCGGTTGAAGAGAATCCCGTGCCTGCCATTGCTGAGAATTCCGCGGCAGCAGCCAGTGATGCGCCGGCTGAAGCAGAAAGCCATCTGTCAGCATTCGACGAGCCGGCGCCGCTCGTCGAGGAACACGCGCAGGAACACTTGCACGAAGCACCGCTCGACAACGACGCTTTGCACGAACACGCGGTATCGGAAGAGGCGGCGCTGGAAGACGTGATGCAAGAGCATGCTGCGTCGGAACATGCGGCGCCGGAAAACCAGATGCAAGAGCATGCTTTGCCGGAACATGCGGACCCGGAACATGCGGCTCAAGAACACGCGGTATCGGAGCATGCAGCGCCGGAACATTCCGTGTTGGAGCATGCAGCGCCAGAACACTCCGTGTCGGAGCACGCGCTACAAGATTCCACGCCTGACGCCCTGGCGTTCGGCGAGACCGAATCCGTGCATGCCGACATGTCGTTCGACGAACCTGCGCAGGCGCCCGCGTTCGAGCCGCACCTTCCCGTCGAATCCACCGAAGACTTTGCAGGTTTCGACCTGCAAGATCCGCTTGCCGCCGAGCCGGAGATCGCAAACGTGCCTAACGAACAACTGGCTTTGGTCGAGGCACGTGCTTCAGCAGCCGAGGCTCGCGTGCAGGAACTCGAAGCAGAGTTGGCGATCGCCGCTCAAGCCGCCCATATGCCGGTTGCCGATCCCAGCGCAGCCCACGCGGCACAGGAAGAAGCCGCACAACGTATCGCTGAAGTGGAGCAGGCATTCGCCCAGGAACGCCAGGCGTTGCAGACGAAGCTCGACGAGGCCATTCTGCATTGCGCACAATGGAAGCAACGTGCCGAGCAACTACGCGCCGACTTTACGCCGCTCAAGGAGCATGCTGCCTGGGTGAACGCGCAGTCGGTCGGCCGCAGCACGCTGTGTAGCAGACTGATTGTCGAATTGGCCCGGGTGAGTCCGGGTAATCCGTTGCTGCGTAAAGAAGTTCAGCAGCAAATCGTCGATCAGGCCGCGCAAACTCACGCGGGGTAATTGCGGCTTTCTGCAGCACTGAACGAGTTCATGAGATGGGCGCCCAAAGCGGGCGCCCATTTTTTATGTGACGCGGATTCATCGCAGGGGCCACTGACGCACGGCAAGAAGATCGTCAACATCGCGCTCGATCACGGATATGCCAGCCGGAGCACGTTTGCCGCGATGTTCAAACGGCACTTCGGCATTGCCGATCCGCGTTCCATAGCTGACGTTACGCCTGGCGCTGAACCACCCGGCCATCGGCGAGATCGATCTGCTCGCCGATCTTGAGCGCCTGAATCTGTTGAACCTGTTGTGCGGAAAAGCGGTGCTCGGGATCGAGAAACACGTGCATCGGATACACAAAGGTGCCTGGCTTCCAATAGCGGCGATCGAAGGTCACGGCAAACTTTTTCTCGACCTGCCGAACCGGATCGAGTGCGGCCAGCTTCGCGCGAAATTTGACAACATCTCCGCGGACCAGATCGCGTTGCGACGTCACAAGCTCCGCGATTTCGCTTGATGCACCGCTATCCGTCGTGAACCTTTCTGCATTGGCGACCGCGGCCTCGCCTGCCTCAACCAGCCCCTTCAACCAACGCTTCGTATCGGACAGCGCACTGTCTATCGTCGTATTTCCCATTTCTACCACCCGCTCAAGTTACCACCAGTCATGTCTCTGATTGTCGATCATTAGCCCTTCGATGTCGAATCCGCACAAGGCGCGCAGTGCGACCGACCACGAACCTGATCGTCACAAACCCTTTAGAAAGCCAGCCAGAATTTGACGACTCTGGCCAAGGACGTCCATGCGCGTATCGATCAGTTCGACCTGGCGATGCAGGATTGCGCGTAGTTCGGCGCATGGTTCGAAGGTTGGTTGCTCGCTGCGCACACATGGGAGCACCTGGCGAATGGTGTCGAGCGTCAGTCCCGCCGAACTCAGCAGGCGAATACGCGTGAGCGTTTCTTGCGCCGCCGCGTCGTAGTCGCGATAGCCGGCGCTGGTTCGCGCCGGTGCGAGCAGCCCCTCGGACTCGTAGTAACGCAACATGCGAACACTGACGCCACTTCGCCGCGACAGCTCACCTATTTTCATACGCGCCCCTTGACTCTAACAGTGCTGTCAGAGTTTAACCTAAGCAATATGACGTATGAAAACCGGAGAAAAACCGCATGCGAGCATACCGACTTACCCGGCGTAACGACGTGGTCGTGCCGGTACTATCCGAGGCAGCCATGCCGGTGCCGGGGGCTGACGAGGTTTGTGTCGAAGTGGCCGCTGCCAGCTTGAACTATCGCGACCTGCTGGTGCTGGAGAACGCGTTACAAGGCGGCTACGAGGGCCGCATTCCTTTGTCCGACGCGGCGGGACGCATTAACGCAATTGGCGAGCGAGTCACGAAGTGGCGCGTAGGCGACCGGGTTGTCGCCTCGTTCTTCCGGGACTGGCATACGGGTCCCTTTAAGTCCCGCTATATGTCCTCGGCGCTTGGCGGCAGCGTCACGGACGGTGTGCTCGCAGAAAGCGTCGTACTCCCGCAGGCGTCGGTAGTAGCGATACCGGAGCATCTTTCAATGGAGGAGGCGGCGACCCTGCCCTGCGCGGCTGTCACCGCATGGCACGCGCTCGTTGCGCGCGGCGGCCTGGGTCGAGGCGACACGCTGCTGGTACAGGGAACAGGAGGCGTGGCGCTATTCGCGTTGCAATTCGCACTCGCGAAGGGAGCCCGCGTTGTCGTGTTGTCGTCGTCGGATGCGAAACTGGAGCGCGCGAGACAACTCGGAGCGTCCGTTCTGATCAACTACCGGACCACACCGGAGTGGGACAAAGCGGTCATCGAGCAGACCGATGGAGAGGGCGCGACCCATGTGCTCGAACTCGGTGGCCCCGATACGTACGAACGCTCCCTGCGATCGCTGGCCGCCGGCGGCAAGATCGCACAAATTGGCGTACTGACCGGGTTCGGGCCAACCCCGAACCTTGCACGCTTGCAGAGCTTGAACGCGGATATCCTCGGCATCACTGTCGGATCGGTGGAGCATTTCTCCGCGATGAACGCCTTCATCGAAGAACAACGCCTCACGCCCATTCTCGATCGCGTCTTCGAGTTCGAGGATGCCGTCAGCGCCTATGAGCATCTCCGAACCGGGCAGCACTTCGGCAAGGTCGTCGTGCGGGTCTGACGGCTATTTGCGCTGCGCGAGCGTGCATCCCAGCTCGCGCCTTCACACCTGGTCGACACGGTCCTGTGCGGCGTCACGGTCTGTCGTCTGCCTCAGCGGCTCGCCGAACTGCAGCGCGGCAAGTTGGGCGTAGAGCGGCGAACTCTGCAGCAACTCGGAGTGACGTCCCTGCGCGACGATGCGCCCCTGTTCCAGCACGACGATCCGGTCGGCCTGCTGTACGGTCGCCAGGCGATGCGCGATGACCAGCGTGGTGCGGTTCTGCGCAGCGTTGTCGAGCGCGGTTTGCACAAGGCGCTCGCTGGCGGCGTCGAGCGCGCTGGTGGCCTCGTCGAGCAGCAGGATGGGCGGGTTCTTCAGGATCGCGCGGGCAATCGCAATGCGCTGACGTTGCCCGCCGGACAGCCGCACGCCCCGCTCGCCTAGAAACGTGTCGTAGCCTTGCGGCAGTGCTTCGATAAAGTCCGCTGCGGCAGCCATTTCAGCGGCTTGCCTGACCTGTGCGAGCGGCGCATCGGGCGCGCCGTAGCGGATGTTGTCGAGCACGCTGCCCGAAAAAATCACCGATTCCTGCAGCACCACGCCAATTTCGCGGCGCAAATCGGCAAGCGCCACCTGCCGCGTCGGAACGCCGTTGATCAGAATGTTGCCCGCCTGTGGGTCGTAAAAGCGCAGCAGCAGTTGAAACAGCGTGGTCTTGCCCGCACCGGACGGTCCGACCAGCGCAACATGCTCCCCTGCGCGCACATGCAGCGACAGGCCCGAGAGCGCCGCAATACCCGGGCGCGACGGATACGAGAAGCTCACATCGTCGAAACGGATCCCCTCGCCGCGTGCCGGCAGCGCGACAGTCGGCTCGGCCTGCACCACCGGCGAGCGCGCCGCCAGCAGTTGCAGCAAGCGCTCGGTAGCGCCCGCAGCGCGCTGCAAGTCGCCCCACACCTCCGCGAGTGCGCCGACCGCGCCGGCGGTGAACACCGCATAGAGAATGAACTGGGACAGTTGGCCCGCCGTCATGCGCCCGTCCATGACCTGCTGCGCGCCGAGCCACAGAACGAACACAATCGCGGCGAACACCAGCACGATCACCACTGCGGTCAGCCAGGCGCGGGCCCGGATCCGCGTGAGCGCCGTGTCGAAGGCCGTCTCGACCGCACCGGCAAAGCGCCGCGCCTCGAAGGGCTCCTGGGTGAACGACTGCACCGTCGGCATGGCATTGAGCACCTCGCCCGCCAGCGCGCTCGCATTCGCCACCTTGTCCTGGCTGGCGCGCGAGAGCCGCCGCACACGTCGTCCAAAGATGACGATAGGCGCCACCACCACGACCAGCGTGGCGATGATGATGCTCGACAGGACCGGGCTCGTCACCGCCAGCATCGCCACCCCACCCGTCAGCAGAAGGACATTGCGCAGACCCAGCGACAGGCTGGTCCCCACCACCGCCTGGATCAGAGTGGTGTCGGCCGTCAGCCGTGACAGCACCTCGCCGGTCTGGGTGGTCTCGAAGAACTGCGGACTCATGCCCAGCACGTGATCGTAGACGGCACGCCGCAAGTCGGCCGTGACCCGCTCGCCGAGCCACGATACCAGGTAAAAGCGCATCGCGGTGGCGCCGGCCAGCAGCAGCGATACGACGAATAGCGCGAGGAAATAGCGGTCGATGTGCGCGCGCTCGCCAGTGGCAAAACCACGATCGATCAGGTATTTGAACGTGACCGGCAGCGCCAGGGTCGCGCCTGCCGAGCTTACCAGCGCGAGAAACGCGAGTGCCCAGCGCCCTGCGTACGGCCGCAGGAAAGGAAACAGGGCAAACAGCGGAGCGATACGCGACGAACGCGGGACGGCATCTGACATGGGGATTTCCCGGCGGCTAGAGGATCATCCCGATTGTGCCAGTCCTGCGGGTTCGAAGGCGGAATACCGACGATGCCGGCACTCGCGCGGAGCAGCAGATCAGATATTCTCGATCGGCACCGGCTCAATCTTGTCGGCAGGTTCGAAGCCGAACACCTTGCCGTAAAAATACAGCTCGGCTTCCAGCGAATGCGTGATGTTCTCGGCGCGCTTGAAGCCATGCCCTTCGCCCTCGTAAAGCACGTGAGCAACCGGCAAATCCTTTGCACGCACAACCTGATAGATCGATTCGGCCTGGTTCGGCGGCACGACCTTGTCCTCCGAGCCCTGGAACAGAATCATCGCGCTCGACATCTGCTCCACGAAATGGATGGGCGAACGAGCCCGGTAGAGAGCCTGCTCTTCCGGATACTGGCCGACCAGTCTCAGCATGTAGCGCGATTCGAATTTGTGCGTGTCCTTCAGCAACGCTTCGAGGTCGCCTACCCCGTAATAGCTGGCACCCGCCTTGAAAAAATCGTGGAAGGCCAACGCGCACAGCACCAGATAGCCGCCCGCGCTGCCGCCACGAACGGCTAGTGCCTCCCCGTTTACGCGTCCCTGCCCGATCAGGTAACGGGCGGCATTGATTGCATCGTTGACGTCGGTGATGCCCCATTGTCCATCGAGCCGCTGCCGATACGCGCGGCCGTACCCGCTGCTGCCGCCATAATCGACGTCGACGACGGCAAAACCGCGACTGGTCCAGTACTGGATTGGCCACCTGAAGCCGGAATGGGTCGCCGAGGTCGGACCGCCGTGGGCAATCACGATGAGCGGCGGCAACGTGCCCGCCGGCCCTTCGAAGTCGGGGTTAGCCGGCGGATAGAAGAAAGCATGCGCGTGCAGACCGCCTTCGGTTGGAAAGCGGATCGGTTCGGCGACCGAAACGTAGCGCGCATCGACGTCGGTGCTTTGCGAGCTGCGCAGGACACGACAGGCACGAGTGGGCAGATCGAGTGCGATGATCGCTTCGCCGGCGGCCGGCGAACTGCCGATGAAGAGCGCCTGTTCACCATCGACCTGCAGGTCGCGCATCGTGCTGTAGGGCGTGGGGATTTCGTCGAACGCGCCGCTTGTCGGGTCGCACACCGCCAGATGCGTGGCGCCATCCTGCTCGTAAAGACAGACGATGCGGCCGTCTGCCGTGAAACCATAGGTTGTCGTCCCGAAGACCCACTGCGGCTTGCCGAATTCGGCCTCCTTCGGGTGAACCGCTTCGAGCGCGTCATCGATCTGCGTTGCGCCGGACGAATCGGCGCGCAATCGATACAGATTCCACCATCCGCTTCGGTCCGATACCACGTACAGATCGCCGGCCGGTGACCATGCCGGCTGGAACAGCGACTCGGCCTGGCCGCCCGCGACCCGGCGCGGCGTTCCGAGTGCGCCGTCGGCCGCGATTTGCGACACCCACAACTCTGTGCCGTCCCACGGCATGTTGGGATGATCCCAGGTCAGCCAGGCGAGCTGCGTGCCGTCAGGGCTTATGCATGGAGAAGAAAAGAAATCGTGGCCATCCGCAATCACTTCGGTCGCGCCGGTTGCCAGATCGACGCTGACCAGCGTATTGACCGGTTCATGGCCGCCTTCACGGTGGTCTTCGCACACGCCGATCAGACGTCCGCGGGCCGGATCGGCAATCAGATCCGCATAGCGCAGGCCGTCGGTCTGGGTCACCGCCTTCGGCTGGCCGGAGGCATCGAGCGTGTAGACGTGTTGATCGTTGAAGTTGCTGAAGAAGATGCCAGCCGTCGTAACCGCAAGGGCGCCGCCGCCGTACTCATGGACACGCGTTGCCGCATCGAACGGCGCGGCGGTCAGTTCTTCCACTTCACAGTCCGCACGAAGCCGGACGATCGCGTTTCTGCCTTTTTCCTGCGGACGTCCCTCAGTCCAGTAAATGCCCTCGGCGCCGAGACGGATCTGCCCCAGCCGTATTGTTGCCCCTGCAACCAACTGAGCGGTCACCGGCGATTTCCAACTGCCAAACGCCGCGGAGTGGGGTGATCCTGTTTTCGGGGAAGTGGCTGAAGAATTGGAATTCATGACTGAGCGGAAGGTAGGAGAAAGTGGGGAACGGCTGGTCAAACTGTTAGTTGTTCAGTTTCTTGCGGTCCGCCGCCCATCGAATCAATCGCGCATGGCGGTGCCGAAACAGAAACATCAATATACCCATCATCACGTGTCGCCAACCCGGTATCCATGCACCCGGTCGACGCAGTTCGAAGGTTAGCCGGTCATGAACCTCGCTGCCTCCGCCTGTGTCGCGGATCGTGCGTTCGTGCACCCACGTGCGAATTCCCAGCATGCTCGAGATTTCCTTGAACCGGTACTCGGGCCCGATCTCAGCCAGTGTAATGTCGTCAAAATCCACTGGTAGCACGCCAAGCGCAAGGAACCAGCTTCGGCCAAGGTACTGTCCACAAGGCAACTGGTCGATGGTCTTGCCCCGCAATTTGCCCGGGATCGTCATCCGCAGCCACGGGAATAGTTCGTCGTTGATGCCTTCCGGCGTTGTCACGTGGCGCCATGCGGCGGCTGCGCTTACGGGTAGCGTGGACTTTTGTTCGAAGGTCGATTTCATGCTGATTTCAGCGCTCCCCGGATACAGCGCCAGATGAATACCCAGTTGCGCAAGCCGCGAGCCCCGATCGTGGAAGCATCATGCGGCGCTACCGGAAGTTTCGACAACCGGGAACGGCAAATAACCGCCCCCGGGGCGCGCTCTCAGGCTGCCGCCAGGACGTCGATGCGCAACGCCTCTCCGCCCGCAGCGACCTCGAGCAGGCGGTCGACATTCGGATGCGCACCCGGACGATTACGCGCGTCGGCCGTGTGCTCGGCAAACACTGCGAGCCCGTGCTCGGCCGCCTTCGCGTCCAACGTGCCGAAGGCCTGCTGCAAGTAGTGGTACACCGCCAGCGAACCCTGCTTACCCGGCTTGTTCTCGATGCTTGCGACAACGGCGCCCTTGCCGTCGACCAGATCGATACGTTCGATGCCGTCGATGGCAGGCAACTGGGCGAGGTTATCCTTGAATACGTTGCTCGGTTGAATCACTGAAAACACTCCTTCTTTTCTGAAAATTTCGTGGCGGCCCGTATCTTATCCGATAGGGTGCTGCGCACGTCATGCCGCTCGCGCCCCATCGTGATGCAACCTTGAGCGTATCTTTCGTGCAGTCCACGCTTCGCGGCCCGGTCTTAGCCAGACACGATCGGATCTATTTCGCTATCCGTCAGGCCGAATCGCGACATGCGACGCCGATGATCGACCGAGCCGAGATACAGCCGCAACTGCCCGTTAAAAGCGTCGAGCAGTTCGTGGTTACCCCGCTTAAACGAGAATGCGCCCTTCGGCGGCGAACCGCCGTCGTTGCCCGCCATCGGATGAGACACCGCATCGACGCGTTCGCGGCCAATCCGGTCCGCAAGGATGCGGTTTCCCAGCGCCGTACTGGCATAAGCATCGATTCGGCCCGTTAGCAGCGCCTCGATGGCCGCAGCCTGCTGATCGAACAGCAAGATTTGAGCGTCGCGCACCCCTGCCGCCTGCGCGGCCTGGTGCTGTACCTGGCCGGCGATAATACCGAGGCGCGCCTCGCCGCATTGCGCAACCCCGCGGTAGCTGTTCAGTTCCAGTGGATTTCCCGACCGAACGAGAAAGCCGTCGCCGATCGCCCACACAGGCAGGCTGAAGTCCACTTGAGTCATACGCTGCGGCGTAATGAAAAGCGGAACGTTTATATCCCACCGTCCGCTTTCCACACCGGGCAGTAGCTCCGCGAAGGTCGTCAGTTCATATTCGACGTGCGTGACGCCAATTTCCCGCAGAACCGTCCCGGCCAGTTCGATGTCTGCGCCCGCAGCCAGATTGTCCGCCTCGGTCCAGCCGAACGGTGGTTCTTCGATATACGCGACCTTCACCTTCACAGCGCCTCCCACGACACCAGGTTTTTAACGTGATCCTTCTCAAAGGCTAAGCGCGTCCACGCCACGCCCATATTCCGCTGGTTGTGAAGCGTGAAATCGATCCAACGAATCGATCACGACCGCCCATGCCAAACGGGCAGATCGTGATCGTGTTGCAACGCAGTGTCAACCGGCTATCTCAAACTCCCGCCGGTGACAATTTCTTCGCGCTACAGATGAAGCGCCTTCAGTTCGACTTGACCCAGACACCGCCGCTGCTCGGCGTATTACCCTGGGTCCACCATTGGGCGCAGTATTTCACGTTAAGGTACATCACACAGGATCCTCCGGAATAGGCCATCGTCGAGGACCATGTCGGAACAGCTCCCGATACGAGAACCCATACCGCCGACTGCCCCGGTATGTCGCCCTGTGTCCACCATTGAGCCTTATACGTCGCGCCCTGATACGTAACGGTCATGCCTGCCGTATAAACCTGGCTGGCCGACCACGCCGCACCGGAAGCCGGCGTGCCGCCGCCCGAAGAGCCGCCGCCATACGATGGATCCCGCGTCACGCCCGATCCCCAATGACCATTGAGCTGCCCGAAGATCGCCGCAAACGCATACGGCGTCTGCTGGATACCCGAACAACTCGGCGACACGTAAGCACCGTTGCTGGGACAGGCCTGATCGCGACCCAACGACCAGTTGCTCAACAGACCGAAGGCGTCGCTATTCGCGACGTTCAGCAGCGACTGCGCGTCGGCAAGCGTGAAGGTCTCACCCTGCACGTCGTTCATGCCGATCATCGGCGTCACGCCGACCATCTGCCAAAGCTGCGCATTCGTCTTCGTCTGCCCCACCGCCTTGTATGCGGTATCGAGTTGCGAGTACAGCGACGATGCGGCCTGTATCGCGGCCTGCCCCATCTCGATCGACGCACCGCCGTAGTCCATCGCCATCACGTTGACGGCATCGAATACGACATGGTTGGCGATGGCGGCATTGAGAACGTTTACACCGTCCTGGGTCAGACCGGTCGGCATGACCGGCAGCGTAAGCGTGACGTGCAACGGCGTGCCCTTAGCGGCCATCGCAGACTGGAGCACTTGAACCGCCTGGAAATTACGCGTGACCGACGCGGTATCCTGCTGCGACGCACCTTCGATATCGAAGTCGATGTGCGTGACCGCATAGCTGTCGATCACCGTCTGGTATGCGCTCTGCAAGGTCGAAGCACTGGTGCAAGCCTGCATCAGCGGCAAGCCGTTGGCGCCACCGAACGAGATGGCGACGTCACCGCCCTTGGCCCGATAGTTCGTGACCGAAGTCGAAAGAGAGGTAAGCAGGTCGGACGTGTTGCCCGGCCCGATATTCTGGACACCACCCCACGATGGAACGCACTGGTTATTGCCGGACACGACAAAGGCCATGGTGAACTGCTGGATACCTTGCTGGACGCCGATCACGTCGAGCAACGGTGTCGGCCATGCCGTCACGTCCACATAGGGTACATAGACGCCGGAAGCGAAAGCACTGCTCGCGGCACTCAAACAAATGGCCGAAGCGGCCAGGATCCTCGATGACATCCGTCTCATTTCTTCTCCGTTTTTAAATGGGGACGCCGAACGCTTGCAGTGACCCATGCGGGCGACGGCCCCGGGTTGACAGCAAGGACATTATTGGCAAACGTTTGCCCGTTTTGAAAGGAGATTTCGCAATACGCGAAGAAAAAATACGTTCAGTACAACGATATGTATGAGACACCACTAAAGGATGCGCAATGAGTGATCGCTAAAACGTTTAGAGCAGCCCGAGCGGATTCGCGATCACACTCGAACGCCGCCCTCCGGACCGAAGAAAATCACCCAGGTTCGGAAATCGTCGCTAAAGGTCTCGAAGCGGTGCGCTACGTGAGCCGGAACAAACAGCAGATCACCCGCGCTGAACGGGTAGACCTGATCCGCGCGGCGGAACGTCCCGGATCCGGAGGCAACGATGTATAGCTCGTCACGCGTGTGCGGCGTCTGCGTATCGACGCCTCGCGGTGCATAGAGCTCGACCGACACATCGCCACGCGCGAACAACTCGGCAAACGGTAGCGGGAGTTCACTCAACGAGCGCGACGCTTCAACCTCGGCAATGCGCAGTACGTCGTTCGGAATGGCTGCCATACAACTTCCTCCGCTGTGAGTTCGGTTAGCGGCTGATTTTAGTCAGTTCGCTGCGCACCGGCCTATACAGTCGCGCTTGAAATATCCAGGCCAGAACCCGCCCACCGGCACGAATGACCGACCCAGGCGGCTAAAGAGGCAAAAAGGACGCTTCGCGCCGGAAAAACCTGGCCACGGACGCCGCATGACAAGTGAAGCTTGTCAGTTGACTCCATTAAATCCAGGCGTTATCGTTCGGGCATGTCAACGGAGTCTTCATCCATTGCGGCCCTGTCGATGGACACGTCCTGACCTCGTGAAGGTCGGAGCGAATCCATGCGATCCGTCCAATCCGATTGACAACAAAAGCATCCCGCTCCTCCATGCATTTAGGATTGCAAATGAGGATGTCGAGGGCTGTAGAAAACCAACAGTTGCGCCACCTCCCGACGGAAGCGAAATCTCATGAAGTTTTTGACAGCTCCACGCGATGCCCTGATTCACCCTCTACAGATCGTCTGCGGCATCGTGGAGCGGCGCAGCACCCTGCCCATTCTCTCCAGCGTGCTCGTGGCGACCGAAGGAAAACAACTGCACGTCCAAAGCACCGACCTGGAGCTGGAGCTAAGCGCGACGGAGACGATAGATTCAAGCGCGTCCAACACGGCCTTGACAGTCAACGCGCGCAAGCTTCTGGATGTCGTGCGGGCAATGCCCGACGCGCAGCTTGGCCTCTCGCTAACCGGCAACCGCCTCATCATCGAGGGGCCGGGCAGCCGGATCTCGTTACATGCGGGACGTTCGGAAGATTTTCCGCAGCTCAAGCGCAGCGCGGAGCCTGAGCTATCGTTTTCCGTCGAGGCAGGAAAGCTGAAACGCCTTTTGCATATGGTGCATTTCGCCATGGCGGATAACGACATTCGCTACTACATGAACGGCGCCCTGTTGATTAGCGGCCCCGAACTAACCGCGGTGGCAATCGATGGCCACCGGCTCGCGACCGCCCGCATTCCCGCCGAAAGCAGCCACGCCCCTCAGGAAATGATCGTCCCGAGGAAAGCGATCATCGAGCTCATTCGCCTGCTCCCGGAAGACGATTCGACGGTGCGGATTACCACGGCGGCGGGATATGCAAGTTTCGCATTTGGCAAGATCTTCTTCACATGCAAGCTGATTTCGGGCCGATACCCTGACTTCAAGCGCGCGATCCCGTCCGGGTTCGAGGCGGAGTTCACGCTTGAACGGCAAGCGTTTCATGCATGCCTGCAGCGCGCGGCCGTACTCACTACGGAGAAATTCAGGAGCATTCAATGCACCGCAGGACATGGCCGGCTGCAAGTCAGCCTCAACAACCTTGACGATGAAGAATCGTTTGAAGAGCTTGAGATCGCCTACGACGGCGCACCGGTGGACCTTAGCTTCAACATCCGCTACTTGCTCGATGCAATGGCAACACTTCGGGCCGACACCCTCCACTTTCGTTTCAGTGCAACCAATCTGAGTGCATTGATCGTCGCACCGGGCGACGAAGCGTTCAGATACGTGGTGATGGCATTGCGGAAGTGACGAACCCATCCGCTTCCAGCACCCGCTGAACGGCCGGCCGGCTCCGTACACGCTCATACCAGGCCTGCAGATGGCGATGCGCGCTGAAGTCGATATCCGCGTTGTACACCGACTGCATCCAGCTTGCCTTACCCCACCCTGTCAGCGCAAACAGATAAGCGTCGGCAATCGTAAAGCGGTGGCCCATCAGAAACGGCTTGTCGGCTAGCTGCCGATCGATCCACTGATACCGGCTCTCGAGCTTTGGCCTCGCCATGTCGACATACTTACCCGCTGCGACGGCGTAGAGCAAAGGGATAAAACCTTTATGAATCTCCGAAGTCAGGAAGTTAAGCCATTCAAGAAGCCGGTAGCGCTCCATGGTTCCATGCGCCGGCGTCAATTCCGTTTCGGGGCATTGGTCGGCGAGGTATTGCGCAATGACCGGTCCTTCACGTAAAAACGTGCCGTCGTCGAGTTGCAAAAGCGGCACGTAACCCAAAGGGGCGACATCCAGATAGCTTGTGCCATCTTCGACCCGATGCTTTCGCGCATCGACCTTGATCGTCTGCGCATGCAATCCGGTTTCGTGCAGAACGATGCAAATTGCTTGAGAGCAACTGCCGGGTGCGTGATAGAGCTTCATGCCTTCTCCTGTTTCAGATAACTAACCGGCGCCATACGTTTTCATGGCAAGGCGGCTAATATCACGCAGTTGGATTCAAAAGAGAAGAAGGCAGATTTTTGTGGCGAAGTTAAAAAAAGTATACTTGGCAGGGACTGAACGATGAAGAAAAGTGCGACAGGGTGCTCCGTTGAGGAGGCAATGCGCCTGCTTGGCGGTCGCTGGCGATTGCTGCTGGTCTCATACCTGCTCGATGGCCCAAAACGTTTCAATGATCTGCGCAGGGACGTGCCGGGTATTTCACAGCGCATGCTTACGCTGGATCTGCGGGCGCTCGAAGAGGCCGGCTTGATAGATCGCACGGTTTTCCCCGAAGTGCCGGTCAAAGTCGAGTACCGGCTGACCGACGACGGTCAGCGTTTGCGGCCTGTCGTGGACGTCATGCGGGACTTTGGTCTATGGCTTAAGAGCCGTGTTGAGGAAGAGATTGAAGTACAGGCCGAGGCACCATAAATTTGATGCCTGGCGGTTACCGCGCTTTGCCGCGCGTCCCCTTCCTTGCGCTCCCGGTACGAGACGCGTCTTTACCCGTCGGCAGGTCGCCGCTATTCATCTGCTCCATCCAGGACAAGGCATCGACATAAGACAGGAATTGCTGCAGATACCCGGGCGACAATTCGCGCATCAACGAAAGCGACCGGTGGACGAGGCTGCTCGAGTTGAGCGGACCCGCGTTCCCCGGCACCTGCTCAAGAGACTGCCGCAACTGCCGGCCGGTATGGAATCTGGACCAGACTTCCCTGAAGTATTCGAGCGCTTCGAGTTCGGGATAGGAAGGTGACCGGGGTCCGGCATCACCTTCCGCACGATCCTTTCCCCCTGCAGAGGCAGACACAAACGCGCGCGCCTCGTGGCCGGCAATGTAATCGTTCAGCCCTGCAAGCGCCCCACGAGCGGGCTCTTGTTGCACATCCAGGTTACCGGATTCGCCGACACCCGATAGCGCACGCTCCAGATCGCCGGCATACGCTGCAAGCAGCCCCGACAGCCTGTCGTCGAGAACACGTCGTGCCGCTCCGCTATGCTCAGCCGCGCGCCGGTCGAGCGCCTCGATAAAACGAAAGCGAACAGGATCGAGGCGATCGGCGCCGCGCTCACGCCATGCATCAAGCTGTGCCCGCACGCTGCCTGTCATGTTGCGACCGCCGTCATTCACGGGGCTTCACCGTCGCGTTAGACGGTCTCGGAACCGGCGCAATCTCCACGCGCCGGTTCCGTGCGCGTCCGGCCTCGTCAACATTCGAACTCACGGGTTGTTGTGAACCGAACGCCGCCGCAAATACTGAGGAGGACGGAACACCGTCCTCGATCAACGCCCGCGTCACCGTCAACGCACGCTGGGCCGACAGCTCCCAGTTGTCGGCAAAACGGCGGTTAGCTTTAGCTTCGCGCACTTGCCGGTCGTCGGTAAAGCCGCTCACCATCAGGATCTGGTCGTTGGCGCGCAGATAAGCGGACAGCGGCCCAGCCAGGCTCTTCAGGACGTCGCGGCCTTCCGGCTGCAACTGATCGGAGTTCAACGCAAACAACACACTGCCGTTGATGCCGATGCGCCCGTTGATCAGCGTCACCCGACCCGCTGCCAGCGGCCCTGCCAGCGCCTCTTCCAGGGTCTTGCGGCGCTGCGTTTCCATCTGCCGCTGCTTGACCTCCTGCGCGAGCCTCGCCGAGAGTTCGAGCTGCAGCCCGATCACGCAGACCAGGATCAACACGAAAGCGCCCAGCAACGCCGACATCAGGTCGGCGAAGACCGGCCAGATCGGAGCCGGCGCTTGCGCGCCGCCGTCGATTTCCTCGCTCATGCTGCTTCGACTCCGGGAGACGCCCGTTCGCCCGCGAGCTGCTGAAGCTCTTCAACAATCTGCTTCTGCGACATCATGCTCAGATCGATCACTTCGCGCGCCTGCGCCACGTAGTAGGCAAGCTGCTCGTCACTGCGCGCAAGCGACTTGTCGAGCGCGGCTTCGATACGCTGCAAGTGAGCCACCAGCTTCTCGTTCGATTCGCCGAACGCTTGCACGGACACGCCGAATGCATCCCCCAGGCTCGCCACCTCGACGGCGCTGCCGGTCACCTGCGCGGCAACGGCGCCGAGCTTTCCGGTTTCCTGCTCGACCTTGTCGGCGAACTGCGTGCCGACGCGCTGCAACAGGTCGGCCGAGGTGGCGACCAACGCATCGACGGCCACGCGCTGTTCGGTGGAGGCGTGATTGACGGCATCGAGGAGCGTTTCCAGCGTGGCCAGCAAGCGGCCACGCTCTTCCAGCATTGCGGTATCGCGGACCATGCTGTCGGAAAGTTTCTGGCGCAGTTCGGCGACCACCTCGGCCGCGGCCTTCGGAGCTTCCGAAGCGGCCTGCACGAGCCGGGAGATCTCGGCGATCGTGTCGCTGGCATGCGCCTGCGTCTGGGACGCGATGTCGCGCGCGGTCTGCGCCAGCGTATCGCAGATCTCCTGATGGCGGCTCGCGGTGCGCGTGCCGGCCTGCTCCCACTCCTTGCTCAAGGTCGCGGCGATCGAAGCAAGGGCCTCGATCCACGCCGCCAGCCGTTGCTGGTCGTGCGAGGCCCATTCCGTCTGCAAGCCCGCATGCGAGTCGTCGACGCTGCGTAACAGCTTCGCCGAGTGCTGCTCGAAAGTCGCGGCAGCCGCAGCCAGAGCCTGCTCGTTGTGCGCGGCCAGCCTGGCGCCGACGCTTTCCTGGCGCGCGAGCGCTTCGTTCCATGCCTGCGACACACTGCTCGTGCTGGTTTCCAGCCGCGCAGACACGCCGTCCAGCAGTCCAGCCGAGCGCTGTTCGAAGGTCGCGGTAAACCGCTCCAGCGAACTGCGCAGGTGCTCGGCCAGCGCCTCGCTGGAACGCTGGTGGTCCGCCAGGGCTTTGCTCCAGATATCCGCCACGGTTGTGGCGGAAGCCGCGAAGCCCGTCGACAGGCCATCCAGTTGCCGTTGCACGGCCTCGCCGACAGTGCCCTGCAACGCCGCCGATTCGCGTGCGAGCCCAGCCAGCGTAGCCTCCATGACCGGCAGCAACGCCGCGCCGGCGGTGCGGGCGCTTTCGGCGACGCTCTCCTTCAACGACTGCTCCACGGATGCAGCGAGGCGCGTATAGGCAGCCTCGGTCTTGCCGTGGAAAGCGTCCTGGCTCGCGATCTGCCGCTCGCTCAAGGCATGACTCTGTTGCTCGATGGTCGCCATCATCGTCTGCAGGCGATCGACCAGCGTGGGCATCATCTCGGCTTGCCGCTGCAGGAGCTTGAAGCTTTCCTCGCGCTGATGAGCCTGCGAGTAGATCCGCAAGGTGGTGGCGATCTTGACGTCGAGCAACTGCGCGGCATGAATGCGCTCGCGGCGGCACAACGCTGACAGCAGCCCGAGCATGGCGGAGGTGGCCACGCCCGCAATCGAGGTGCCGAACGCGAACCCCAGGCCCTTGACCGGCGCCGCCAGCGATGCGCGGATAGCGTCCAGGTCAGTCGCACTCTCCAGCGCGAGGCCCGTGCCCCTCAACGTCGCGACCATGCCGAGCAGCGTGCCCAGCATGCCCAGCAGCACCAGCAAACCGACCAGGTACGGCGTCAGCGCCGGTCCCGGCAAAGCCACACGCTCCCCCTCGACGCGCAGACGCACCGGATTGCGCAGGGTGGGATGCAGCGCGTCAAGCCACGCAGCCAAACCAGGCGGCGGCCCGGACAGACCAGCGACGGCGCGTCCCAGCGTGTCCGTCGCCTCGCTGTAGCGGCGCAATTCGAACGCGCCCGCCACGTAGCAGGCGCCGATCAGCAGGGTGACGGCCAGCGCCAGAGGATTCGAGCCGAGGTAGCCCGCACCGATCCAGCACACAGCGGCGAGACCCGCCAGGAAAACCACAAAGTTGATCAGATACTTGGACATAGCGTCCCGGTTAGCGGGTACGAAGGGCCGCGAGCAACCCTTCGACCGGTTGAAAACGAACATCCAGTTCGGCCAGCAACACGCTCTGCATATCTTTGCGGAACGTGTCCAGCCAGGCGCCCGGCGTGACGGCGACGGCCTCATCCCTAGCCTCGGCATCGGCGAGCGCCGCCTGCTCTGCCTCGCGCAAACGCTCGAAATGACCCGCGAGCATCCCCGGCACCGAGGCCAGCAGACTCCGCTCGCGCGGGCTCAGCGCCCGCTCCATCACGGCGTCCACGACGGCGAGACGGGCCATGCTCGGCGTTTTGGCGGCCAGCATGGCCCGCAGGCGGCCACGCAGGTTGCCGATGCTGGTCTCCATGGCCTGCTGCAGGGAGAGATAGCGCTGGCGGAACACCGCGTAGTCGACCGTTATCTCCGTGGATGCGCCAGCAGGAGGCGCGTGCGGCGGCCCGCGCCGGCTGGCCCGGCTAGACGCGCTGTCGCCGGCGATGCTATTCACCAGCGAGGCGCGCACGCGCGCGCACTCGTCCTCTTCAGAGCTGCCGAAGGTCCGCGCACCCGGGGCGACCGCCGGCGGAGCGCCGTTCAGTGCCGCGGACAGCCCGATCGCGTCGGTCCAGCCGAGCCATTGGCTCAGCCGGTCCGAAAGCGATTGACTGGATTCGGCAACGTCGAGGTCTGTCAAGCGAGCAAGTAAGCGAATAAGCGCCGGACCACTGAGAGCTGTGCGCTGTGGGACTTGCACCATACCGCCAGAGTCAAAAAAGGCAGCAGTTTACACGTAGATGGGATGGATGCCGACGGTTGTGGGTTTCAGGGGTGGGTTGGCGGGGGATTTTGTGGCTGCTCCAGGACCTTCTTCAGTTGTCTGCATGGCTTCCCATACCCCGCCCGGAATGACAGTGATGCACCCGGGCCGCCGGAAATCCATCCCATCCTGGAACGCGCCACCGCCGAACAAAAGACGTGATAAGGCGGGTTAGCCGAGGCGTTATTGCGCGACGTAGCCGCCGTCGACTGCAATGGACTGTCCGGTCAGATAGCGCGCCTTGTCGCTCCCAAGGAACACGATGGTTTGGGCGATCTCCTCCGGGGTGGCGGCGCGCCGCGCCGGTATCGTGGCAAGGAAGCCCGCTTTGCCCTCCTCGCTGCCGCCGACGAAACGGTTAAGCATTTCAGTGGCCACGGGGCCCGGCGCCACGGCGTTGACGCGTACGCCGGCAGCCGCGCCTTCGAGGGCCGCGCTCTTCGTCAGACCTTCGACAGCGTGCTTGCTGGCTACGTACACCGACGCGCCGGCAATCCCGACCTGCCCGGCGACCGACGAGAGGTTGACGATCGAGCCCGAGCCCTGTGCAAGCATCGCGCGCATCTCGTGCTTGATGGACAGCAGCGTGCCCAGCACGTTGACCGCGAACGTGTCTTCGTAATTGGCAGACGACTGCTCGGCGATCGGGGCCAACTGGCCTTCGGTGCCGGCGTTGTTGACCGCCACGTCGATGCGCCCGAAGCGCTCGACGGTCTGCTCGACAACGCTGCGGATTTCCGCTTCGAAACGCACGTCGGCACGCAGGAATTCAGCTTCAGCGCCGAGGGCGCGCAGTTCGGCGGCGAGCGCCTGACCAGCCTCATCGCGACGGCCGCTGACAACGATGCGGTTTCCTTCGCGGGCAAAAGCGATAGCCGTGGCACGGCCGATTCCGGTCAATGCGCCGGTAACGAGAACGACGGGTTGGTTCATGTCAATGCTCCTTCGATTGGGTTGCGCTTCATTGCGCTTGCCATGACTGCACTTTGACTGATTCCAAATGGTTGATATAGATGGTGCCCGGTCATATCATTAAGTCCTATCAGGAATATACGAGACGTAAATGGACAAACTGCAGGCCATGAAGACGTTCGTGCGGGTCGTAGAAGCAGGGAGTTTTTCGGCGGTCGCGCACGAGTCCGACACGACCCAGAGCGCCGTGAGCAAACAGGTCGCGGCGCTGGAGCGTGAGCTTGGGGCGAGATTGCTCACGCGCACGACGCGCTCACTCGCACTGACCGAAGACGGCGAGCGCTACTTCGAGCAGGTGCGGCGCCTCGTGGCGGAAATTGCGGAGGCCGAGGGCACCTTGCAACGCGGCGAGCAGGACCTGACAGGGTGGCTGCGAGTCGCGGCGTCAGTGGGCTTCGGGCGCCTCAAACTCATGCCGGTGATCCAGTCGTTTCTGGCCGCGCATCGCAGCGTGAAGATCGACCTGCGGCTTCACGACGGCTTCATCGACCTGGTTGAACAGGGCATCGACGTGGCGGTGCGGATCGGCGACTTGCCGGACAGCAGCCTGATCGCGAGGCGTGTGGGGACAAGCTACCGGATGCTCGTCGCCCATCGCAGCTACCTGCGCTCATTGCCCAAGGGGACAAAAGCACCCGCCGTTCCTGAAGAGCTGTCCCAACACAACTGCATCGTCTACACGGAACTGGCCATGCGCAATAACTGGAACTTTACGGCGGGCCCGGGCGCGGCGGAACCCGCAGGAACGACGCGCGTCGTGCGTGTCGAAGGCAACCTGCAAACCAACAGCAGCGAAGTCATGAGAGCCTCGGTCCTGGCTGGAATGGGCATTGGCTATTCACCGATGTGGCTTTTCGATCAGGAACTCGCGAGCGGCGAAGTTCGCCAACTCCTGCCGGAATGGACGCCGCCCGCCATTCCCATCCATGTGGTGAGCCCTCGTGAGCGAAGGCATTCGGCCAAGGTCAAAGCCTTCGTCGAATATGTCGGCAAGGAGATGGCCCGCGGATCGATTGCGGGCGTGCCTGATCAGCAGCGGCCTTAAGCGAACGGATACCAGCAACCGAACCGGTCCGTGAATCGGCCGGTTGAATCCTCAGCCGGACAGACCCGCGTTTTCCCCATCCGTCTTTATCCGACTAGGACCGGCCCTCGCGCGTCGTTAGCATTGGAAATGCAGTTCGCAGAATGACAAGTTCGATCGCAAGGGGGAGGTCATGTCGCGGAGGCTCCTAACCTTGGCGTTGGAGCGGAGTCCGGCATGTTGACCGGACCGCTTCCCATCACGGACCGCGCTCCGGAGTCGTTCCAGTTTCGGCACGAAGTCAGGGCGTTCACGGATCTCGATTCGTTCAGAATGCTCCGGCAGGAATGGGATAACCTCGCGGCCGCGGCGAACAATTATTCATTCTGTCTGACGTATGTCTACTGCGAGCTGGCCGCCGAAGTGGCACTGGCAAACGGTGCGCATGTTGCCGTGGCCATGGTGTACGACCGCCGTGAATTACGTGCCCTTTGGCCGCTAGCGATTTACCGCAGGGGCCTGCTGCGGATCGCCAGACCCTTGAGTTGCGGAAGCGACGAAGAATACGGCGCCCCGCTCGTGCATGCGCGAGCAGGTAGCACGGTTATCGCCGCAGTGCTTCACGCTGCAATGAACGTTTGCGCAGACACGCTCGAGATCCGTTTCGTGAGAAGCGATAGCGCACTGCAAGAAGCAATCGGGCCACTCAGGCAGTCGTGGTTGCTGCCCTTCATTCCGAAACGATTGCATGAGCTTCCGGGTTACTCAATCGGCTTGCGAGAATTTGAGCAATGGGATGATTTTGTGGCCACGCTGTCGAAGTCGCTGCGCGCCGACTTGCGACGCCATCTCAGATGGTTGAGTGCGAAGGGCCAACTGGAGTTCGGATGGTGCAAGAGCGCCGATGACGCAGAGGCGGTGCTGACGTGGCTATTCGCGACGAAGCGGCGCTGGGCGATCTCCCGGGGGGTGAAGACAAAGTACCTGATGAACGAACAGGTACGGGATTTTTTCATCGCGCTGGCGCAGCGGACCGATCTGTCGACCATTCCTCTCGTCACCTTTCTGAAGCTCGACGGCAGGCCCGTCGCAGCGTCGGTGAATCTGGTTGGCCCGCATTCCTTCGAGGGATTCATCATGACCTACGACGAAGCGCTCAGCGGCGGTTCGCCAGGCAATCTTCTACAGGAATTCTGCGTAAAGTGGTCGCACGCGAATGGGCGCGATTTTGATTTCCGACCGCTTTACGCCTCCTACAAAGCACATTGGGCAAATCACGAAACGCTGCATGATACGCACACGCTTTTTCTCAGCGCGCGTGGCCGGCTGGCGGAATTTAAGCTGCTATCGGGTTACATAACCCGCGCGCTGCGTGGAGTCAGAAAGACCATTGCATCGTTAGGCCCGCGATAACGCAATGCTGGCGACATAGCAGACTAACGAAGTGGTGCCGTCGCGCCTATGACATCGCACCGCAACCGGTACGCCTGCATCAAGACGCAGCGCGTCGCTCCGAACGCTAGCTCAGCCGTTCCCCTGCTCCTTGATCCGCTTGCGGTGCGCGGCAACCTTGGCACGGTTACCGCAGATCGCCATGCTGCACCACCGGCGCGCGTGGCCTCGCGTGTGATCGGCAAACATCAAGGTGCATCGGGGGCCTTCGCAAGCTTTCACGTACGTGAAATCCTCGTCACAGACGAGTCTGGCCAGCGCTTCGGCAATCGGCATCAACAACGACTCAACTGACTGCCACTGCCGGTTCGCACGCAACTCGAAAGTCGTTACGCCATCCTCAGCATTCGTGACGATTTCGCCGTGCTGCGCATCCTGCGCGAGCAGTTGATTCAAAGGTTCGAGTTCGCGCAGATCTTTCGCGACCAACGCCCGCCCTTTCCGCTTTCTGACAAAACCCCTGAACCACTCGCGCAGCTCGCGGGCCCGCCCGGCCACCTCGTTGAGTTCGGCCTGCGTGCACCGGCCCCGTATTGCCTCGAGCACGCCTGAAGGAACGAGCCCCGCCTGGTCCAGCCAGGCCAACAAGCCCTCCCCGTCGCTGATCCAGTCGACTTCCTCATCCACAGGCGTCGCCACTGAATTCAGAAAATCCAGTCCGGTTGCATCAGCAACGAATATTGCAGGGATCTGAAGGTAGTCCATTTCTTGTGACGAATCTAAAGTGACGATGCCTACATCGTAACCACTAAAAATATACTTGACAAGTTACAACATACGTTTGTAACCTTTAAAAACACATCAATCAGGTTACCAAGATAAGCGACGTGTAAGCATCCGAAGCACTCCCCAATTCCTTCAAAGGAGCGAGAAATGGCAACTGACACTGTGAGCGCGCTGCTTGTGCACGGCGCGTGGGCGGACGGCTCGAGTTGGAGCAAAGTCATAGAGCGTCTGGAGGTTTATGGCATAAGGGCAATCGCGGCGCCGTTACCGCTCACCTCGCTGCGTGAAGATACGGCCGCATTGGATAGAGCGCTCGAACGAATCGACGGACCGGTGGTACTCGCCGGGCATGCTTATGCAGGCGCGGTGATCGGGTCGACGCGCGCAGAAAACGTCAAGGCGTTGGTCTACGTGGCCGCGCTCGCGCCCGACGAAGGCGAAACGGTCGCCGACGTGTTCTACCGCGGCGAAACGCACCCACTGGCGCCGAAACTGGCGCCGGACCAGCATGGCCTGATCTGGCTACCGGACGATGCGTTCGCTGCGGCTTTCGCGCAGCACGCGACACCTCAGGAGTTGACGGTGCTCGGCGCGGTTCAGCGGCCCATTTCCGTGACATGCATCGGTGAAGCAGTCGGGCGACCGCTGTGGAAAGACCTTCCGAGCTGGTTCCTGATTGCCGAGCAGGACCGGATGATCAACCCCGACACCCAGCATTTCATGGCACAGCGAATGAACGCCCGGGTGCATGCATACCCGGTCGATCACACGCCAGGCGTGACTGATCCAGATGCGGTGACGCATGTGATCGTCGAAGCGGCACACGCGATCCGGGCTCACTAAAGATGCTGGCGGCCTGTCATTTCAGCAGGCGCATATCCTCTGCCCTCTGCGGCAGTTCGTTTGATACATCAGGAAGAAAACTCATGTCCTCTATTGCTTATCGTTACGCCGACGTAGACGGCGTCAAGGTGTTCTATCGTGAAGCGGGAAACTCAGACGCTCCGAAACTGCTGCTCCTGCACGGCTTTCCGAGTTCGAGCCACATGTTTCGCGATCTGATTCCGAGGTTAGCCGAACGTTTTCATATCGTCGCACCGGACCTGCCCGGCTTTGGGCAATCGGACATGCCGAGCCGCGATGTGTTTACCTACACTTTCGACAACCTCGCCAAGGTTATCGGGCGTTTCACCGAAGTCATCGGCTTCGATCGCTTTGCGATGTACGTGTTCGATTACGGCGCACCCACGGGCTTTCGACTTGCACTCGCGCATCCCGAGCGGATCGCTGCGATCATCTCGCAGAACGGCAACGCTTACGAAGAAGGATTGAGCGAGGGCTGGAATCCGATCCGCGCCTATTGGCACGATCCTTCGAGCGCGAATCGCGAGGCGCTTCGTGCGCTGCTGACGCACGAGACCACCGTATGGCAGTACACGCACGGCGTCCCGGATACGGCGCGGGTGTCGCCTGACGGCTATTCGCTGGACGAGTTCTACCTGGGCCGCCCAGGCGCCGATGAGATCCAACTCGACCTGTTCCGCGACTATAGGAGCAACGTTGCGCTGTATCCAGCGTTTCAGGAGTACTTCCGAACCTACCAACCGCCCCTTCTTGCTGCCTGGGGGAAAAACGATCCGTTCTTTCTGCCCGCCGGAGCCGAAGCATTCCGGCGCGACTTGCCGGCTGCGGTGGTGCGCTTCTTCGACACTGGGCACTTCGCACTGGAAACCCATGCCGCCGAAATCGCCGCGGCGATGGGCGAATTCCTGAATCGCTGAGATGGCCTACGCCCGCTGAGATCGCATCGGAGCCATTCACTTACTGCTCAAGGAGAAAGGAAATGTCCAGTAAAGTTGCCATCGTCACTGGCGCGAGCCAGGGGATCGGCCGTTCAACCGCTATCAGACTCGCACGCGATTTCGACGCGGTTGCGCTAGTTGCGCGCAACCGCGAGAACCTCGAGCAGACCGCGGTCGACGTAAAGAAGGCGGGTGCCGAGGCTCTTGCAATCGACCTCGATCTGTCCGAGCCCGAGGCGGCGCAGCAGGTCGTCGAGCAAACTCTCGCCAGCTTTGGCCAGATCGACGCATTGCTCAACATCGCGGGTGCGGTGCCGCAGATCGACGTCTTCGACATGAGCGACGAGCAATGGGACCAGGGCCTCGTGCTGAAGCTGCACGGCGCGCGGCGCTTGACGGTGGCGGCGTGGCCGTCGCTGAAGAAAACCTCGGGATCGGTGGTGCTGATGTCCGGCAACTCGGCGCTGTTTCCCAAAGCGCCGTACGCAGCCGTCGGCACGATCAACGCGGCGATCGTGGCGCTCGCCAAAGCCTTTTCGGACCGGGGGATCGCAGACGGCGTGCAGGTCAACAGTGTGCTGCCGGGCCCGGTGATGACCGGCCGACGGCAATCCTACCTCGAACATTGGGCGCCGCTGCACAACATGACTGTCGAAGAAGCAACGGCGAAGTTTCCACTCGAAGCAGGCATCGCGAGGTACGGCACACCCGAGGAAATCGCCGAGCTGATGGCGTTCATCGTATCGCCGGCAGCGCACTGGATGACAGGCTCGACGCTGAGGATGGACGGCGGCGAAGTCAAGTCGATCTGAAGGGCACGGCCAGCGCATCGGAGATGCCGTGCGCCAGCTATTGCGGCACGGCCGTCAACTGCCGCAACTGTTCGAGCAGTTTCACGGCGGGGCTCGGCAGAATGCCGTGACGGCGGCGGAACGCCGTGAGCGTGCGCCGGCCCACCACGCCGGGCAATTCGAGCGTATCGAAGACGCCCGCCTTGCTTTCCGTCCCGTACATCGTCGAGGCCATCCAGCTCAGGAAACCCGAGCGCGCCACGAGACTCTTCAGCACCGTAATCGAGCGCGTCTCGACCACCACGTTCGGCAAGCCGAGCCCATGCTCGGCGAACACCTGCTGCATGTGCTCGAACGGCGCGGTGCCGCGCGGCGGAATCGCCCATTTCTCGTCCAGCGTGTCGGCAAGCGTAAGCGCCGGCTTGCCGCGCAACGGATGATCGAGCGCCGCCACGACATAGCTGTAATCTTCCCAGCGGCAGTCGCCGATCGCGGCGATCTCGTCGGTGTCGGGCACGGCCATGCTGAGCGCCAGGTCGATCTCGCGCCGCACGAGCGCATCTGCCAGACGATCCCAGACGCCTTCGATGATTTCGACCCGCAATTTAGGCCACTTTTCGAGCACACCGCTCACGGCGAGCGGCAACACGAGACTCGCAATGCTGCCGACCGCGCCGCAGCGGATCGTGCCGCGCGCGAGCCCGCGCATCGCGTCGATCTCCTCGCGGGCCTGTTCGGCCTCGCGCTGCAGCAGGATCGCGTGAGGCAGCAGCGCCTCGCCGACCGCGGTCAGATGCATGCCGCGCGAATGGCGCTCGAACAGCGGCGCGCCGACCTGATCCTCGAGCCGGCGAATCGCCCGGCTCAGCGCGGGCTGAGTGACATGCAGCGTCTCGGCCGCGCGGCCGAGGCTGCCCGCCGCGACAATCGTGGCAAAGGCATGGAGCTGCTGGAGATTGAAAGTCATGCCCAAAGGTAATGTCTTTTTGCCGAATTGGCAATTTCGGATTACCCCGAGCCTCGTGATAATGCCCTATCGACACAACGCGCTCAGGTAACAGGAGGTCATCGATGGCAGGCAGCGCGCCCCAGCAGGACACACAGAACCGCATCGCACAGGGCACGACCGTGCGCGATGCGGTAATCGACTTCGCCCGCCGGGTCGGCATGACGTCGGTCTTCGCGAATCCCGGCTCGACCGAATTGCCGATGTTCCGGGACTTCCCGGCCGATTTCCGTTATGTGCTCGGTCTGCAGGAGGCCGTCGTGGTCGGCATGGCCGACGGCTACGCGCAGGCAAGCGGCAATGCGGCGCTCGTCAACCTGCACTCGGCGGCGGGCGTCGGCAACGCGATGGGCAACATCTTCACGGCGTTCCGCAACCGTACGCCGCTCGTCATCACGGCCGGCCAGCAGGCGCGTTCGATTCTGCCGTTCGAACCGTTCCTCGCGGCGTCCCAGGCAACCGAACTGCCGAAGCCCTATGTGAAATGGAGCATCGAACCTGCACGCGCGCAGGACGTGCCGCTCGCCATCGCGCGGGCCTATGCGATCGCGATGCAGGAGCCGCGCGGTCCAGTGTTCGTCTCGATTCCCGTCGACGACTGGGACCAGCCCGCCGAGCTTTTGCCGGAGCGCGCCGTCGCGCACGTCACGCGGCCCGATCCGGAGATGCTCGCGCGCATCGGCGCGCTGCTCGACGCGTGCGAACGGCCCGCGTTCGTGGTGGGCGGAGCAGTCGACCGTGCCGGCGCCGTCGAGGACGTCGTGCGTCTGGCCGAGCGTCATCGTGCGCGCGTATTCGTTGCGCCGATGAGCGGGCGCTGTAGCTTCCCCGAGACGCATCGCCTGTTCGCCGGCTTCCTGCCCGCGATGCGCGAGCGCATCGTCGAACTGCTGGGCGGCCACGATCTCGTCTTCGCGCTCGGCGCGCCCGCCTTCACCTATCACGTCGAGGGCTACGGCCCGCACGTGCCGCCCGGCGCGCAACTGTGCCAGCTCATCGACGATCCAGGCACGGCTGCCTGGACGCCGCAAGGCGTGGCCGCCGTCGGTAACGTGCGGCTCGGCGTGCGCGATCTGCTCGAGCGCCCCGCGCCGCGCGAACGCGCGCTGCCCGCGCCGCAGCCGCTGCCGCCGCGGGCGCTGCCGCCGGCCGCGCCAGGTGAGCGCATGTCGGTTGCGTTTGCGCTGCAAACGCTTGCAGAGACTCGCCGCGCCGAAGACATCGTCGTCGAGGAAGCACCAAGCGCGCGACCGGTCATGCAAACCTATCTGCCGATCGAGCGCGCAGGCGGCTTTCTCACGATGGATAGCGGCGGCCTCGGCTACGGCATGCCGGCGGCAGTCGGCGTTGCGCTCGCGCGCCGCGGCGAACGCGTGATCGCGCTGATCGGCGACGGCTCCAGCATGTACTCGATCCAGGCGATCTGGAGCGCGGCGCAATTTCGCCTGCCCATTACATACGTCATCCTGAACAATACGCGCTACGCGGCCCTGCAAGACTTCGCGCCGGTGTTCGGCTTCGGCCCCGAGGATCCGGTTCAGGGTACCGACCTGCCCGGCCTCGACTTCGTGACGATCGCCAGCGGCATGGGCTGCCCCGGCGTACGCGTGAACGAAGCCGCGCAGTTGCAGGACGCGCTGCGCAGCGCACTCGCGAGCGGAGGTCCTGCGCTCGTCGAAGTGCTCGTTGCATAACCGCATCACCCTTAGCAGACAATCGAGCTCTGCATGGGATAGGAGACAAACGATGAAGACAGTGTCGATGTTGATCGACGGTGAACAGGTGGCCGCGCGCAACGGCGCGACGTTCGAGCGCCGCAACCCGCTCGATGGAACCGTCGCCTCCCGGGCGCCTGCCGCGACGATCGAAGACGCCCAGGCGGCCGTGGATGCCGCCGCGCGAGCGTTCCCCGCATGGTCGGCGCTCGGACCAGGCGAGCGCCGCGCTTTGCTCACGAAGGCTGCGCACGCGCTCGAAGCAAAGGCCGACGCGTTTGCCGCCGCGATGGCGGCCGAGACCGGCGCCTCGGGCCTTTGGGCCGGCTTCAATGTGCATCTCGCCGCGCAAGGCCTGCTCGAGGCGGCCGCGATGACGACGCAGATCGGCGGCGAGCTGATTCCCTCCGACGTACCCGGCAGTCTGGCGATGGGCGTGCGCCAGCCGGCGGGCGTCGTGCTTGGCATCGCACCGTGGAATGCGCCAGTGATCCTCGCGGTGCGCGCAATCGCATTGCCACTCGCCTGCGGCAACACCGTCGTGCTCAAGGGCTCCGAGATCTGTCCGGCGACGCACGGTCTGATCGTCGAAGCGATCCAGGAAGCCGGCCTGCCGCGCGGCACGGTGAACTTCGTGACGAACGCCCCCGCGGATGCGGCGACGATCGTCGAAACGATGATCGCGCATTCGAAGGTGCGGCGCGTGAACTTCACCGGCTCGACACGCGTGGGCCGCCTGATCGCGGAGCAATGCGCGCGCCATCTCAAGCCCGCGGTGCTCGAACTTGGCGGCAAGGCGCCGTTCGTCGTGCTCGATGACGCCGACCTCGACGCGGCCGTCAACGCAGCCGTGTTCGGCGCGTTCGCAAACTCGGGGCAGATCTGCATGTCGACCGAGCGCATCGTCGTCGACGAGCTTATCGCCGATGCGTTCGTCGACCGCCTTGGCGCAAGGGCTCGCGCCCTGCCGCTCGGCGATCCGCGCAAGGGGCCGGTGGTGCTCGGCTCCGTGGTCGACATGAGCACCGTCGAGCGCTGCAATGCGCTGATCGACGACGCGCTCGCGAAGGGCGCGACGCTCGTGTGCGGCGGCAAGGCCGACAGTACGCTGATGCCCGCGACGCTGCTCGATCATGTCACGCCCGCGATGCGCATCTACCACGACGAGTCGTTCGGCCCCGTCAAGGCCATCGTGCGCGTGCGCGGCGAAGAAGCCTCGATTGCCTGCGCGAACGACAACCCGTACGGACTCTCGTCGGCCGTATTCAGCCGCGACAGCGCGCGGGCCCTGAACGTGGCGCGGCGCATCGAATCCGGCATCTGCCACATCAACGGGCCAACCGTGCACGACGAAGCGCAGATGCCGTTCGGCGGCGTCAAGGACAGCGGCTTCGGCCGCTTCGGCGGCAAGGCGGGCATTGCAGAGTTCACCGAATTGCGCTGGATCACGCTGCAGACGACGCCTCGCCAGTATCCGTTCTGATTGACCGCACGCGCGCAGGTCATGCCGAAACGACATGACTTTTGCGCGAATCGGAAATTCAGTTCGTGCGCGCGAGCGCCGATACTCGCACAACGATTACAAATGCATGCGCGCACGACGCGCAGCAAGGAGACAACCGATGAGCCACACTCCCTCTGCGCCGGCTGCCGGCGCTGCGCCGCTCGATGGCGCCGGCAGCCCTGCAGTCACGTACGGCGGTACGGCCGTCGATATCGGCCATGCGCTCGATGAAGGTCCCTACGCGCTGCTACAGCGGATCGCGGCGGTGCTCGCGGCGCTTGCGATCGTGGTCGACGGCTTTGACAGCCAGTTGATCGGCTTCGCGATTCCCGTGCTGATCAAGGAGTGGCACATCACGCGCAACGCGTTCGCACCCGTGGTGGCGGCAGGACTGACCGGCATGGGGATCGGCAGCGCCTTCGCAGGGCTGTTCGCCGACCGCTTCGGCCGTCGCTGGGCTGTGATCGGCAGCGTGCTCGTATTCGGCGCGGCCACCTGTGCGATCGGCCTAGCGCCGAACATCGCCGCCATCGCGGCGCTGCGCTTCGTCGCGGGCCTCGGCATCGGCGGCGCTTTGCCCACTTCGACGACGATCACCGCTGAGTTCACTCCCGCGCGCAGCCGCACCTTCGCCGTCACGGCGACAATCGTGTGCGTGCCGCTCGGCGGCATGTTGGCCGGGCTATTCGCGGGTCAGGTGGTGCCCACGTACGGCTGGCGCGGACTGTTCTTCGCGGGCGGCGTGTTGCCGTTGCTGCTCGCCGTGGTGCTGCTCGCGGCCTTGCCCGAGTCGCCGCGCTTTCTCGCGCGCCGCCCAAAGCGCTGGCCCGATCTCGTGCGATTGCTCGCCCGCATGGGACGCATGGTTCCGCCCGATGCAGCCTTCACCGACGTGCGCGAACAAAGCGCCGAAAAGCACGTCGGCTTCACCGCCCTGTTTCGCGACGGCCGTGCACGCGACACGGCGGCGATCTGGGCAGCGTTCTTCATGTGCCTGCTCGCCGTGTACAGCGCGTTCAGCTGGCTGCCGACCATGCTCACGAGCGAAGGGCTGTCCGTATCGCTCGCGGGATACGGGCTCTCCGCCTACAACCTCGGCGGCGTGATCGGCGCGCTCGCCTGCGCACTCGCCATTTCACGCAGTGGCTCGCGCTGGCCTCTGCTGCTGTGTTGTGCGGGCGGCGCGCTCAGCGCGTGGATCATGCTCGGAGTCGGCGCGACGCAGCACACCGCACTGCTGATCGTCGGTCTCGGGCTGCACGGCCTGTTCGTCAACGCGGTCCAGTCGACGATGTACGCGTTGTGCGCCTATGTCTATCCGACCGGTGTACGCGCAACCGGCACCGCGTCGGCGCTCGCGTTCGGCCGCGTCGGCGCGATCCTCAGCGCGTTCGCTGGTGCACTCGTGATCACGGCGGCCCGTGCGTCAGGCTATCTGCTGATGCTTGGCGCCGCAATGACGTTCGTGCTGCTCGCGCTCGCCATGGTCCGGCGGCACATTCCGGGCGGCACGAAAGCATCCCGCCGCTAAATACCGCGGCGCCCCCGGACGAAGGCGCCAGTACCTTCGCCGGGAAACAGCCGCCGCACGTTCGATGTTTCTGTGACTTTGCAGGTTTCGCGCATATCCGGCAAGCCACGCTACATGATTAGGATTGCTACTGTATTACCTATTTCCAGATCCATCCCGAAACGAATCGATAACACGACCGGACGATGCCGTTGCATCGTAACCGGCACAACAGGAGAACACGGAGATCATGAAACTTCGGATTGCAGCAGGGCTCGCGCTCGCGGGCATGGGCGGCACGGCGTGGGCGCAGAGCAGCGTTACGCTGTATGGCATCGTCGATACCGGCATCGAGTACGTCTCGCACGCGAATGCAGCCGGCGACAGCGTGGTGCGCATGCCCGGCGTCACCGGCGAAATGCCCTCACGCTGGGGCGTGCGCGGCAACGAAGGGCTCGGCGGCGGCTTCTCGACGATCTTCACTCTCGAAAGCGGCTTCAACATGCGCAGCGGCACCCTGAACCAGGGCGGCCGCCTGTTCGGGCGCCAGGCATGGGTGGGCCTCAATAGTCCGTACGGCAGCCTCACATTCGGCCGCCAATACACGATGACGTATTGGGCCCTCTCCGACGCCGATCTGCTAGGCCCCGACATCTACGGCGGCACCGCGTCGTTCGACCAGTATTTGCCGAGCGCGCGCAGCGACAACACGATCGTCTACAAGGGCAGCTATGCCGGGTTCACGCTCGGCGCGACATGGTCGTTCGGCCGCGATTCCACCGGCACCGGCAACTCGCAGGGCCAGGGCACCTGCGTAGGCTCCGTGCCGGGAAGCGCGCAGACCTGCCGCGAATGGTCGGCGATGCTGCGCTACGACCGCAATGGCTACGGCGTGGCCGCGGCCTACGACGAGCAGCATGGTGGCCCAGGTGCGGCGGCCGACCTCTACGACGGCACGCCGACCTTCGCGCTGACAAACCCCGGCGACACCGACGTGCGCCTGCAATTGAACGGCTATGGGCACATCGGGAATCTGCGCTTTGGCGGCGGCTGGCTTGGCCGCCGTGTGGACACGGTCTCGCCCGCGACACCCAACGTGCATTCGGACCAGTTCTATCTCACGGGATCGTATCCGGTCACTCCGGCGTTCATTGTCGATGGCGGCGTGTATCACATCGTCAACAGCCAGGACGATACGCGCGGCACGATCGCAGCGCTGCGCACGACGTATCTGTTGTCGAAGCGCTCGGCGGTCTATCTGCAAGGCGCGTATCTGTGGAATAGCGCGAAGGCTGCGTATACGGTGAGCCAGGGCGGCGGTGGCACCACACCCGGGCCGGGCATGGGCCAGCTCGGTGTGATGGCGGGGATCAGACATAGTTTCTGAACAGAGGCGCGATCGAATGGCCGCGACTGGGCCGAACATTTCTTCGGCCCTACTGGTTACCGCAACGCTTTGTTGTCAGGGATCGGAGCTGTAACCGGGCGGCGTCACAATCATTTGATGCGATGGCCAGGCGGTTTCCAACCCATCAACGTCTCTGCGCTCCATTCCGCTGCGGCAAGTCTGGAGACAAAGAAATCGACCAGCGCGCTAACCTTCGCTGGCCGTGCGCGAGCCGTAGGGGTAACGAAATACAAACCGCCTTCGGGCAATCGCCAACCAGTCAGAATCGGTTCGAGTTGTTTGTCCACGAAATACCGTGTTGCGACAAACTCGGGAAGCTCCGCGATGGCAAGTCCCGTGAGAAGCATGGGCAGTAACGCTTCCACGCTGGTTACCCGCAATGCTCCGGCCGGTGTGATCGTACATTCCTCGCCACTTTGGTGGGTAAAGTGCCAGACGTCGCGCTTGCTCCTGTTGGCGTAGGTCACGCATTGGTGGGCGCCAAGATCGCGTGGGTGCTGCGGTCGGCCATAGCGAGACAGATAGGCCGGAGATGCCACGACAAACCGACGCACAGGTGCAATCAGACGTGCCGCGAGCGACGAGTCTTCCATGATGGCGATACGGAGCGCGGCGTCGAAGCCCTCCCCGATCAGATCCGCATGGGTATCCGTGAGATGAAGATCCACGGAAATATCCGGGTAGGTCTGGAAGAATTCGGGCAGCAGCGGGGCAACCCAGCAAGCGCCAAAGGAGAGCGGTGCAGCGAGCTTGACGAGGCCGCGCGGTCGGCTCGATGTCTCACGTGCGAAATCTTCAACCTCCTCGGCGTCGGCGTAGATCTTCGCCGCTCGCTCGGCAAGCGTATGGCCGTAGTCCGTGAGGGCAAGTCTTCGGGAAGTACGGTTAAAAAGTCTCCCTCCCAGCCGCTCTTCCAGGCGGGTGACCGCCCGGGAAACCGTGGCAACAGAGACGCCCATTGTCGCCGCCGCGGCTGCAAACGAACCTTCTTCGGCGACCTTCGCGAACATCGCGAACCCTTCAAAGTCCGGCAGTCTTGACATCGACAATCCTGCAATGATGGTTTTCAATCATTTCCATTTCGAAAAGTAGCACGCTGCCGTAGATTTGTCTCATTGCACAGGGAATAGAGACAGTTGCGCAACGCGACGTGGCTCAGTCCACAAACCATCACGAAGGAAAACCCCAATGAACGACCGTATTCATGAACTGCTTTATCGCAACCTTCAGGAAGTCTTCGGCGAAGGTGACGCAGAGCGTCGGCGCGCAGCCATCAAGGAACTCTATACCGAAGATTGTGTGCTCTACGCGCCTCCGGGTGAATTCGTCGGGCATGACGCTCTCGACAAATTCGCCGGAGATCTTCGAGCGACGCACCCGCACTTTGCCTATACGGCGCACGGCGAAGCTCAGGCCCTCCACAATGCCGGCCGCCTTGCCTGGGGTTCCGGTCCGCGTGGCGAGGCGCCCGACTATACGGGCTTGGATGTCATCATCGTTCGCGACGGGAAGATTGAAGCACTCTACGTCTTTCTGGATTCCACACCGTCATAGCCGCGCAGTGATCTCCCTGGCTTTCCGGTGCACGACCATCGTGATAAACACCTGATTTTTCACCGCGGAATCTACACACAACATAAATAGGAGTTCCAAATGGCTAAAGTTCTGGTTCTGTATTACTCATCGTATGGGCATGTCGAAGCGCTCGCGGATGCTGTTGCCGAAGGTGCACGCTCGACCGGTGCCACAGTTGACGTCAAGCGCGTGCCGGAAACCGTGCCTGAGGAAGTGGCCAAGGGCGCCTACTTCAAACTCGACCAGCAAGCGCCGGTCGCCACGGTCGCCGAGCTCGCCCACTACGACGCGATCATCGTCGGTACGCCGACTCGTTTCGGGCGCATCACCTCCCAGATGGCCGCGTTTCTGGATCAGGCCGGCGGTCTGTGGATGAGCGGCGCGCTCAATGGCAAGGTTGGCGGCGCCTTCACGTCGAGCGCCAGCCAGCATGGAGGACAGGAAACCACGCTGTTCTCGATCATCACCAACCTGCTGCACTTCGGCATGACTATCGTCGGACTACCGTACAGCCACCAGGGGCAGATGACACTGGATGAGATTGTCGGCGGCGCCCCCTATGGCGCCACCACCATTGCCGGCGGACAAGGTCAGCGTCAGCCGAGCGCCATCGAGCTTGCCGGCGCACGTCATCAGGGCGAACTGATCGCCAAGACCGCAAATAAGCTGTTCGGTTAGCGTCGAATGTAATTCGCTTCGCAGACGCATTGACGGGATGGCCAGACGGAGCCCCTGACGGCCATCCCAAACCGGGGATGCCCAAATCGATGCTTCAAGCCGTAGCGCTGGAGCGAGGTGGGGCCGGCGGGTCGTTGCGGCTATGATGCACTCGCTCAGAAGCACTAACTGAATCTCGATCAGATCCCCGCATGCGTTTAGTGATGCGCGTGGCTGCTGTGACTTTGTCGTGACGCGCCGCTATTTGAACTTGACGAGATCCTTGAATATCAGTTGACCCCAGCTATTTCCGCGCGCGTGCACAAGCAGTCCACCTTCCGAAAGCCCGCCGAGGTTGATTGGCGCGAAACCGAGTTTTTCCGCAAGCGCACCAACCTCCGCTGCGGCACCGTCATCGTCGCTCGCCAAGAACACGACTCTTCTGCCACCGTGTATGGCCGGGTCTTGGTCAAGGACGGCAGCGACCAAATGGTTGAAGCCTTTCACCAGCCTGGCTCCGGTGAACGCCTTCGCGACGAAAACTGAGGACGGGAGACCGTCCAGTTCCTCAAGCGGGGCTAACGTGTTCATCGCGTCGATGATGGTCTTTCCTTTCCAATTCGGCAGCGCTTTCGCGACCTCCGGGTGCGACTCGAAACGGACAGCTAAAAAGATGGTGTCTGCCTTGACAGCTTCCGCCAGGGTTTTGGGAATGATTCCGGGTCCGATCGCGGCGGTATCGGACGCAAAGCTTTCCGGGTCGCGCGTGGTTGCAACGGATACTTCGACACCGCTGCGGGCAAACGCCTTGGCAAGCGCGTAGCCGATCTTGCCGAAGCCGATAATTGCGTAGCTCATATGTTCTCCTTTGGTTTTTCGGCGCGATCAGAGCTTGTAGCCGCCGCTCGCTTCAATCGTCTGACCGGTCACCCAGTGACCGTCATCGGAGGCCAGAAACGCCACGACAGCGGCGATTTCCGAAGGCTCGCCAAAGCGTCCCAGTGCGATTTCGGCCTCGACCGCCTTGACGAGTTCGGGATTCTCCCGGATGGCGGCGTTCACGTCCGTTCGCGTGTAGCCCGGCGCTACGGCGTTCGCGGTAATTCCGCGCGGCCCCAACTCGGACGCGAGCGCATGGGTCAGGTTGTTGATGGCCGCTTTGGCCATCGAATAGACGGGCGCGGCTGTTACGGGCTTCGTGGCGGCAGCGGATGAGATGTTGATGATGCGTCCACCATCAGCGAGACGATCCAGCGCGGCCTGAACGATGAAGAAGGGCGCGCGGGCGTAGACCGCGATCAGGGCGTTCCAACTCTCCGGCGTCGCGTCCTTGAAGCCGACCCAGCCGGAATTGCCGGCGTTGTTGACCAGAATATCGAGAGCTTTGCTTCCCTTCCGCTTGGTGAACTCGTCGTCGAGTCTCTCGAACAAGGCCGGGACTGTCGCCGGGTCAACGAGGTCCGCGTGGATCGCGAACGCAGTGCCTCCCGCTTTCTCTATAGCCGCGACCGCTTCGTCTGCGCCGGATTTGCTGGCGTTGTAGGTCAGCGCGACCGTCGCACCATCCTTTGCAAGACGTTCAGCGATGGCACGGCCAATGCCCCGCGATGCCCCGGTAACGAGAGCGGTTTTTCCTTTAAGAGATTGTTCCATTTGATTGTCCTCAGATTTGCGCCAGGCCGCCGTCGACGGCGACCTCGCTGGCGGTCATGAAGCTGCTGTCCTGCGACGCGAGGAAGGCGGCCACCGCCCCGATCTCCGCCGGATCGGCCATGCGCTGGAGCGGAGTCATCGAGCCGAAGGCTTTCACGCCTTCCTCGCCCAGCGCTTCCTTCGCAAGTTCGGTCGCCGTCGGCCCGGGCGACAGCACGTTTACCCGGATGCCGGTGCCCTTCAGGTCTTCCGCCCAGGTCTTCGCGAAGTTGCGCACTGCCGCCTTGCTGGCGCTGTAGGCGCTGAATGCCGGGGCGCCCGTGGTGCCGGCGCTCGATCCGGTCAGGATGATCGAACCACCCGGACCCATCAGCGGCAGCGCCTTCTGGACCGTGAAGATCGTGCCCTTCACATTGGTGTCGAAGGTTTCGTCAATGTGCTCGGCGGTGATCTTGCCGAGCGGAAGCTGGCTTCCCGCCCCGGCATTGGCGAAGACGATGTCGAGGGTTCCGCGCTCGGCCTTCACCGCCGCGTAGAGCCGGTCGAGGTCAGTCAGATCGGAGACCGAGCCCTTCACCGCACGGGCATTAGGCCCGAGGTCGGCCAAAGCCACGTCGAGTGCTTCCTGCCGGCGTCCGAAGATGAAGACGAAAGCGCCTTCCTCGATGAAGCGCTTTGCCGCGGCAAGGCCGATGCCGGTAGCGCCGCCGGTGACCACGGCGGTCTTTCCATTCAGTCTGTTCATTTCATGTGCTCTTTCATTGGAGTTGCGCGGAAGCTGGAGAAATGCCAGACAGCGCTGTATGATATGGATCACCGATCCACATAAAGACTATATGGATCACCGATCCACTTGTCAACATCTCCTATGCGAGCCGACGCTCAAAAAAATCGCAGCCAAATCCTCACGATCGCGCGTGACGTCGTCACCGATCATGGTGCCAACGCATCGATGCGCGATATTGCTCGCCGGGCCAACGTCGGGTTGGCCACACTGCTTCGTCATTTCCCGACGCGAGAAGCCCTATTCGAAGCGTTGCTGTGTACCCATCTGGATCCACTGACGCAGAAGGCAGCCGAGCTCGAAACATCGACTTCGGCTGACGAAGCACTTCTCATCTGGTTTCGGGAATTGGTGGTATTCACCCAAAGCTACAGGGGTGTTGTCGCCATGATGGCGGCAGCCCACACGAACCCGGATTCCGCGCTTTATGCTTCGTGCGCAGCGGTGCACTCAGCAGGCGCGCGCCTACTGCTCCGTGCTCAGGGCGAGGGAACGGCGCGCGCCGATATGAATGGGGACGATCTGTTCGCCCTGATAACGGCCCTCGGCTGGGCGGTCGACCAACCCTCATTCGCGCCGCGAGCGGATCATCTCGTTCACATCATTACGAGCGCCATCCTGACAAGTCGGCCGGGCAACGATGCCAAGAAGGCAACGCGGCGAATCAAATTGCCGACGGATACTTCCTGCCAGGGAAGCCTTGGGGATTCGAACTAGATGGCGGAAAGCTGGCTGGAGCCGACACTCGAATGGCCATTAGTGCACTTGAGCGATTGGCCGCTTCTGGCCGAACCCGGAAGTTCGGCCAGCGCCCGTCAGTCGCCTGCCCGACCTCGACGCGAACTTCCCTTGTCGAATCATGACCGCCTTTTGGGTGTCAATTTCGAACGTCCAAACCTGAATGAGTTACGGTCAATTCCGCTTGGCTGGTCAGGACCATAGCAGAGCGGATTGGCGCCAACGGCGATCAATTCACCTGCAAGTTTCCGCCAGCGCCAAGGCCCCCTTCACGCTTTGCGCTTTATATTGCTTCACCGATGCAACGAGATTACGTGATCGGTTCGCAACCATTCGCCGGTCAAGGCATGCCCAATGAGCTGCGCCACGACGAGGAAGCAGACCGGCTCGCTTCACGTCGTCGAATTTGCGCTGGCATGACATCTCCATTGTCACGTTTGCAAGAAAAGTGATTTCATAACTTAGGTATTTACCCTAATCCGCTACCTTCCTAGACTGTGTTCACCGGCTGCACACAAACCTGTTTGCAGTGCCCTGCAAAACAATCTCTGGAGGTAGTGATCATGAACTCGCTTATCAAGGCTGTTGCTATTGCTGTCGCTTTGTCCGCTCCTGTCGTTTCGTTTGCGCAATCGAATCAACCCGTGACGCGCGCCGAAGTTCGTAGTCAACTGGTCCAGCTCGAGAAGGCGGGTTACAACCCCGCAGTCGCTGACAATGCCAGCTATCCAGCGGACATCCAGGCTGCGGAAGCGCGCGTTGCCGTACAGAATGGATCGACGAGCGGCGTTGGTGGTGTGGTGAGCGGCTCGTCGGAATCCGGCGCTCCCTCGGTCTCGGTATTTACCGGCTCGCGCTCGCTTTACTCTGCTCACTAACCAGTCTGACGGGCGAGTCGTTAGCGATTCGCCCGGTTGCTAACATCGGCCGTTCGACCCTGAAGTGACAACCGCGCGGCTATCTACACAGCGACCCACCTGACAGCCTCTTCGAGCGGCGCGCGATTCGTTCGATACGAATTGGCAGGATGCCCTTCATCGGCATAACCGAACGATATTGCACAGACCATTTTTCGATCCTCGCCCAAGCTCAATTCTCGCCGGACGACCTTCGCATACGACGACAGTGCGGCTTGGGGGATTGTTGCTACACCGCTCGCATGCGCGGCAAGCAAAAAATTGTTGACGTAACATCCACAGTCGATTGCCCCGTAGACCCCTAACGCCTCGTCCGTGGTGATAATTGCCACATGCGGAGCGCCAAACAATCGAAAATTCTCCAGTGTCTGCCGGGTGTAGGCGGGCTTATCGCCTCGCTCAATTCCTAACGCGCTGTAGAGTTGAAATCCGCTCTCGCGTCGTCGGTCTAGATAGACGCCGCGGTATTCGCGCGGAAATACAAAGTCAGGTTCCGGCGGCTCTTCGTTCGACGCGTGTTCGTACAGGATGCGTTTGAGTCGCTCAGTACCCTCACCTTCCGTGATTGCGACATGCCATGACTGACTGTTGCACCAGGAGGCTGTCCGTTGAGCTGACGTGAGAATTTCCTCAATGACGTCTCGGGGAACTGGCTCCGGCCGAAATGCGCGACAACTATATCTCTCGTCGAGGAGTCGTCGCACTACCTCAAGATCGTGCCTGTTGCGCGCGCCGGCAGGTAGTTCTTCTGGTTCAGAGGAATGCATGGAGACTCCCGATTTTGCTGGAATTGCTTCGATAGACTCATGATTGAAAATCATCTAGCGGGCCGCCCACCGCCTCCCTGACGGGCGACGGGGTTAAAGTGAGTTTGACAAAACCGCTTTAACCGGAAGAAGGCCATCATGAACTATAGCGGCATTGACCTGCATTCGAACAACAGCGTAGTGAGTGTGATCGACGAAACGGACCGCGTGGTCGCTGAAAAGCGGCTGCCGAACGACCTGGCAAGGATTCTGGCATTCCTTGCCCCGTGGCAAGCCAAGCTCAGACCGTCGCGGCCTGCGCGACGCCGAGAAACTGGCACAGTTCGGACGTGCGCGGCTGGTTGAACAACTCGTCCGGCGCACCGGTCTCGTGTACGCGTCCCTGATGCATGAACACGACGCGATCGCAAACGTCGCGCGCGAAACGCATTTCGTGCGTGACCATCATCAACGTCATTCCGTCGTCGGCAAGCCGGCGTACTACCGCGAGCACCTCGTTCACGAGCTCTGGATCGAGTGCCGAGGTGATCTCGTCGCAAAGCAGCGCATCCGGTTCCATGCTCAGCGCCCGGGCAATCGCAACGCGCTGCTGCTGACCGCCCGATAGTTGATCAGGATAACTGTCGAATTTCGCCTCGAGTCCGACTTTCTCAAGGTTCGCACGGGCGATACGCCGCGCGTCGGCCTCGCGCACACCCTTCACGATCATCGGTGCGGCCATGACATTACGTCCGACCGTCATATGCGGAAACAGGTTGAACTGCTGAAAGATCATACCGACCCTTAGCCGCAGCTTGCGCAACGCCGCGTCGTCGTCGGACACACGGACATCGCCAACGTGAATCGCACCGCCGTCGATCCGCTCGAGCCCGTTCACGCACCGCAGCAACGTGCTCTTGCCAGATCCGCTCTTGCCGATGATCGCAATAACCTCGCCCTTGTCGACGCGCAGGTCGATTCCCTTCAGCACTTCGAGCGCACCATAGCGCTTCCTGACATCTTCAATGGTGATGAGCGACATGGAGCTTCCTCTCGAGAACATGGCTGCAGACCGATAGCGGCCAGCACAGCGCGAAATACATCAATGCGACCAGTCCGAACGTAGTGAATGGCTGGAACGTGGCGTTCGTAATGACGCTGCCGGCCTTCGCCAGTTCGACAAAGCCGATAATCGACGTGACGGCTGTCCCCTTGACGATCTGAACGAGAAAGCCGACTGTCGGGGGCACCGCAATCCGCAATGCCTGAGGCAGGATAATGTGCCGCATCTGCTGTGACCGGCTCATCGCCAGGCTTGCCGACGCTTCCCATTGTCCGTGCGGCACCGCTTCGACGCAGCCGCGCCAGATTTCCGCGAGAAACGCGCTCGACCAGCAGGTGAGCCCAACGAGCGCAGCGACCCATGCAGGCACCTCAACACCGAAGAGCGCCAGGCCAAAGAAGATCATGAACAACTGCATCAGCAGCGGCGTTCCCTGGAACAGTTCGATCCATCCGCGCGCGACGGCGCGCGCAAGCGGCCGTTGCGACACACGCAGCGTCATCATCAGCAGACCGACCGCACCTCCGGCGAGGAACGCGGCGATCGACAACACAATCGTCCAGCGCAGCGCGAGCAGCAAGCCACGTACGACGTCCCACAGCGTGAAAGTCATCATTGCGATACTCCTTCCGCCGCCACGACGATCGGCGCCGCAGCGGCCGGGTTCAGCTTCCGGGCGACCACGTAGCGATCGCCGATCACGCGCAGCACCGCACGCAGCGCAACCGCAAGCCCGAAATAGATCAGCGTCGTCACCGTGTAGGTTTCGAATGCACGGAAATTGCGCGCCTGAATGAAGTTCGCCGCATACGACAGCTCCTCGACCGAAATCTGCGAGCACACTGCCGAGCCGAGCATCACGATGACGAGCTGGCTCGATATCGCCGGCCAGACCTTGCGCAACGCCGGGCGCAGGATCACGTGGCGAAACGTCTGCCAGCGCGTCATCGCGAGACTGAGCGCTGCTTCCGTCTGCCCCTTCGGCACGCTCGCGATCCCGGCGCGCAGAATCTCGGTGCAGTACGCGCCGAGGTTCAGCATCGTGGCGAGCAATGCAGCCGAGGTCGACGAAATGTGAATGCCGAAGCTGGGCAGTCCGAAGAACACGAAGAACAACTGGATCAGGAACGGAGTGTTGCGGAACAGTTCGACGTACGCGTCGATAGCGAAGCGCAGCGAGCGCGCCCCCTGCGTCTTGCCCCATGCGCACGCGACGGCGAGTGCCAGCCCCGCTACACCGCCGACGGCGATCAGCTCCACCGTCAGCGCAACGCCCTTCGCCAGCATCGGCCCGTAGTCGAGAATCGACAGGAAATCGAACTGGTAAGTCATGGTTGTATCCGCTAGCCGACGCGCGGAGCGTCGAAGTAATCGGCGCGGACCGCAGCACCGATCATGTTGACGATGAGCCGGCCCGCGGTGATCGATGTGATGTTGTTCACGTCGGCCGACGGCGTGATCTCGACGATATCCATGCCGACCACGCGGCCTTTCTTGACCAGGCCGTGGATCAACTGACGCATCTGTACGTAGGTGATCCCTCCAAGCGCAGGGCCGGCAACGCCCGGCGCGATTGACGGATCGAGGCCATCCGCATCGATCGTCAGGTAATAGCGCCCGCCCGCGGGGATCCGGTCGAGCACGGATTGCATGCCCACTTCGTGCACTTCGTATGCCGGGATCAGATGCGAACCGTATGCCACTGCCGCGTCGTAATCTGCCTGCCGGCCGCTGCCCTGAGCGCGGAGCCCGATCTGGAAAATCTCCCCGATGTGTTCCATTTCGGACGCACGGCGGATCGTGCTCGACAAGCCTTCGCGTACGCCGTTGATCTCATCGCGCCAGTCGAGGTGTGCATCGATATGCACGAGCGTGATCGGTCCCTGGTCGTCGAACGCGCGCAGCACCGGAATCGGGATCGCATGGTCGCCGCCGAGGATGATCGGCATCGCGCCCGCCTTCAGGATCTTGCGCACCGCCTGCTCGGAGCGTGGACCGTGTGTGCTCAGGTCGCGCGGGTCAGCCGGCACGTTACCGCAATCGACGACCTTCAACGCACGGTTGTCGTAGATCGGACCGCCGACATCGAAATCGTAGTGGTGCAGCGCCCGGCAGATCCGGTCGCTCATCGCCCGCACCGCGTCGGGCGCCTTGCTCTGGTCGTTGCTGATATGGTCGGCGATATACGCCTGGCCAAACGGAATCCCGAGAATTGCAACGTGCGCGTCGAGTTCGTCGAGATTCGTGCAGATCGGCGACCACAGGAAGCTTTGATGTTTTTTTGAAGGTGGAACGGTCAGCGGAAAATCCATCATTGTCTCCAGTCAACAGGGAAAACAGCCACGCGTTGTGGCCGGCAATTTCAGCAATCCGGATACGCGGGTCAACAGTGACGTTCAGCAAGGATCCGGATGCTTTCGAGGTTATGGCGTCAGTGACGCGAGCGTGTCGATGCGCTCGACTTCTCGCAGGGCCGACAACCAGGTTGCGGCGGTTGCGGTGTCGTGCACCGAAGTCGCGCACGACATGAACTTGTGATCGAACTCGGCATCGCTCATTGGCGACGCGGCCGTGCCGACCGCTGCTGCACGGAAGCGTTCGATAGTCCGCCCGTCGCGCATTTCGACGCGCAGCCACGCACCTTCCGGCGCGTCTGCCAGCAGTGCCGGATCGGTCCAACGGTTCGACGTGTGCATTCGCACGCGTTGCATCGCAGCGAACAACTCCGGCGCGGCCAACCCGGCTGGCTCGAACCCGGCAAGCGTCACGTCGCCGTGCACGAGCGTCGCCGCCAGCGCATACGGCAGACTGAACTGCGCTTGCTGACGCGTGGCGGGCCGCGTATAGATCAGGTTCTTCGCGACGATCGGCGGTACATCGCAGACAATCCGTTCAATCTGCTGCACATCGAGGCCCTCGCCAATCAGATCGCGCAACGCGTCGACAGCCGCATGCGACGACAGGCAGACCGGAATCCGCTTCACGTCGAGTCCCGGCGACAGCAGCCGCCAGGTCTGGCCGAGGGTGTCGAATGGGGCGGTGGAATACGCGTCGGCTCCCGTCAGCATCGCGAGCCCGTTCGGGCCGTCGAGCGCGCTATCTGGCCCGACGCAGCCCTCGCGCGCGAGCAATGCGGCACCCACACCGGCTTGTGCGGCATGTCCCACCATCAATGCCTTCGCATCGGTACCAAAACCCGCCTTCGTGCCGCCGGTCCCCGCAATTGCGAGCCCGAGCGCCGACGCGGTAGTGTCCGCATCGAGTCCGAACGCGTGACAGGCGGCCGCACAGGCGCCAATCGTGCCGTAAAGACCTGTAGTCCACCAACCGCGCTGATAGGGTGCGAGGCCCATTGCGTGGGCAACGGCGAATTCGACCTCGGCGCCGGCGACATAGGATGCGAGGTAACTACTTCCCGAGCGGCCCGCTGCCTGTGCGGCGGCCCAGGCCGCCGGAATAACGACCGCCGATGCATGCACAAAGCCCGCGTAGCAGTTGTCGTCAAAGTCGAGTGCGTGTGCAGCGACGCCGTTCGCGAACGCGGCGGCGGGCGCCTTCAACGCCAGTGTGCTGCCCCAGACGGCGGCGTCTCCTTTAGCGAACATCTCGCCCGCGAAGCGTCGGGCATGCGACCCAACTTCGGTTCGACTGCCGGCGAGCGCGACGCCGATCGTGTCGATCGTCGCGCGGATCGCAACCTTCGCGACGACCGGCGGAAGATCGGCGGGCGTCAGCGCAGCAATCCACGTGGCAAGCCGGCGAATCGCGGTTTCCGTTGCGCTCACGCGAACCCTCCCGACACGGTACGGACGCCGCCGCTCCCCAGTATGGAGCAACGCATCGTGTGACTCGTCATTCGGGGAGATCGCCTGCTGGCGCTCCAAGCCATTTCATCGCGATCCGGTTGATCGTGCCGTCGGCTTTCGCGTCGCGGATGATCTGGTTCAGTTTCGCCACAAGCTCCGGCTCCCCTTTCGGCACGCCGATATAGCACGGCGAATTCGACAGGATCGCCTTCAGGTTGACATCCAGATCCGGGTGCACCTTCTTCATTGTCGCGACCACGGTCGTGCCGACTGCCATCATCTGCGTCTGACCAGATAGGAATGCCTGGATTGTCGAATTGTTATCTTCGAAGCGGCGAATCACGGCCCCGGGCGCCATCGTCGTGATTTCCTGATCCTGCATCGAGCCGCGTGTGACGGATACGGTCTTGCCCGCCATGTCTGCAAAGCTTTTGACCGGGAGCTCGGTCTTACCGAACACGGCGTCATAGAACGGCGCGTACGCAATCGAGTAGTCGATCACCTTCTCACGCTCGGGTGTCTTGCCGAGCGAGGAGATCGTGATGTCGGCCTTACCCGTCTGCAGGTACGCTACGCGCGTCGGCGCGGTGACAGGTACAAGCTGCAACTGCACGCCGAGCTTTTGCGCAACGAGCTTTGCCGTATCGACGTCGATCCCTTCCGGCTGCATATCTGGTCCGACGAAGCCATACGGCGCATAGTCGGTCGGAATCGCGACGCGAATCACCTTGCTCGACTCGATCCGCTGCAACGCATCAGCCGCGTTCGCGGAACCGATTCCTGTCATCAGAAGGCATACGCCCACCACCACAGCCCACTTTTTGCCGTTCATCTTCATGTTTTACACCTCAATCTATTTAGGTTTGCAAACTATATTTTCTGGACCTGTTCCCATTCACAAGACGCACCATATCGGTCAGTTCATTCGACGTCCCACCATTCACCAAGTCCGATCAATTTCTCCTCCGCGCTCGACACCAGCGATTCGACGTCGATCCCGGATTCCGCAGACAACAGCATGACGAGGATCTCGCTGACAAGCATCGCGGGCACAATCGTGTCGAAGAATGACGACGTCTTGTTGCGCACGAGGATCGTCTCCTTCGCGAGCCGGCCCACTGGCGACATCGGGCTGTCGGTGATCGCAATGATTGCAACGCCACACTGGTGAAGATGGCTGGCGATGCTGATCGTCTTTTTTGCGTAACGCGACATACTGCAGACGATTGCGACATCCTTCTGCGACGCCTGATGAAGCACCGCCATCACGCCGCTCTCGCCCGCGCCGTCGATCAGCCGCACGTTACCGGCAAAATACGAAGCGACGTGCTCGAACTGATAGCCAACCGCGAACGACGAACGAAGTCCGAGACAGTAGATCTGGCGCGCCTTCGCAAGCCGGCGCGCGGCACGGACGATCATCGCGACGTTCTCCGGATGGCACAGTGCCCGGATGTGCTCGATCACTTCGCTTGCGAGATCCTGCACATGCGCATGCCCGCCGATCCGCCGGTTCAACTGCACCATCTGCTGCGCGCGGCCGCTGTACGCATAGCCTTGCGAACGCATCGCTTCAACGAACACTGCCTTCAACGACTCGTAGCCGGGCAAGCCGATCCGCTTCGCGAGCCTCGTCATCGTCGCCGGCGGTACATTCGCAAGCCGCGCGAGGTCGCGCATCGACACGACCGCAACTTCGTTCGGGTTCTCGAGGACGTAGTTTGCCGCGACGCGCTCCTGCTTCGGCAGCAGTTCGTAACGTTCCTTCAGCAACTCACAAAGTGCGTCCCGGTCCATATCGATTCACCGTTGATCCTGAATCGAAGATACACCACATGGCTCATTTTCAAAATTCGACGAATCAAATGAATCAACGAAAAGTGCTTTGCCGACAAGGCCTTGTGTGAAGACGCGTGTTTCTCAAGGCGCGGCCCCGCCAGGGATGAAACACTTGAAACAAAGGATGTGCCGCCCGTTTCAAATCGTCGGAGATCACCCGCGCGGATGCGCGTCGTCGAATACCGCCCCGCCGAGCCGGTTTTATAAGCCGGTACTTTGGGCGACTTACATCAGCAGGGCCTCGGCCATACCGCTCAGCGCACAGATCACAACGACCGCAAGTGGCGGAACCTTCCAGCGCGTCAACAGGAAAAAGCCAATCGTCGCAATGGCAAAGTCGACGCCGGAGCGTATCGCGCTGGTCCAGACAGGCGAGTAAAGCGCGGTCGCCAGCAGTCCGACAACGGCCGCATTCACGCCGGCAAGGACCGCGGCCATCGAGGGGCGTGCGCGCAGCGCCTGCCAGTAGGGCAACGCCGCCAGCACAAGCAGCAGTCCAGGCAGAAAGATACCGACGGTGGCCAGCAGCGCACCTGTCCAATGATTCGGCGCCTGGGCCATCATCCAGCCAAGAAAAGCGGCGAACGTGAAGAGGGGACCAGGGACTGCCTGTGCGGCGCCGTAGCCGGCGAGAAAATCGCTTGAAGAGACCCAGCCCGTTGTAACCGCGTGCTGCTGCAAGAGCGGCAGCACCACGTGACCACCGCCGAAGACGAGTGCGCCGGATCGGTAGAAACCGTCGAAAACTTTGACGGCCTGGCTGCCGTTGAATTGCGCCATGGCCGGAAGCCCAAAGAGCAGGACGCAGAAAAGCGTTAGCGCGACAGCGCCCGCAACACGTGACACACGGAATTCGTGAGCATGTTGTGTCACACCAGTGGCGCGGGTTGGCGACGCTGTCCGACAAAAGATGAATCCTAGTGCTGCGCCGAGTGCGATCACAATGAGTTGTGCATAGACAGTCGTCAGAATGCTGAGCACTGCGATAGCAACGAGTGCGATGGCGGCCCGGCGATGATCCGGGCACAATCGTCGGGCCATATCCCACACGGCTTGGGACACGACAGCGACGGCGACGAGTTTGAGACCGTGAATCAGTCCGCCGCCGACCGGTCCGGTGAGGCTTGGGGCAACGGCTGCGAAGGCGAGCAGGAGCAGGACGGAGGGCAATGTGAACCCGCACCAGGCGGCGAGCCCACCCAGCCACCCTGCCCTGAGGAGGCCAATCGAGAATCCCACCTGGCTACTCGCAGGGCCGGGAAGGAACTGGCATAGCCCGACCAGATCGGTAAACGTCTCGTCATCCAGCCAGCGACGCCGCTCGACGAATTCGCGGCGAAAGTAGCCAATGTGAGCGATGGGACCGCCGAAACAGGTCAGCCCCAGCCTGAGAAAGACCGCCAGAACTTCGGCCGCGGCGCCGGTCCGGGCTGGGCGCGATGAGGTCATACCTGTTGTCATGGGATCGTGATTTTCTGTGAGTGAGACGAACCGCGAGGGACCGATCGATTGCCCGATAGCGGACACTGAGCGGAGCTGACTTCGCATCGCCTGGGAGCTAGAACGAGCCTGCCACGCTGGCGGCTAGTCTGTTGTCCGCCGTTTTGTTTGGGTATCTGGCAATCGATGTGATCGCCCAAGGATATCGCACGCTGCTGTGAAGGCGCTATATTAGGCCAGCAGCACGCATGACACTTATCGCAATGAACTGAGCCGGTAGAGTGAGCATCACACTAGAACAGCCTGCGGGCATCCGCCAGCATGTGACCTCACGCAGACATTGATGTCTGCATCACCCATCGATCGGCCCTGATCCGGGAGAAAAGGCGGACGTCGTGAAATGCATCCTTCCAGTAACCCCATTGCCGCATCACACCTTCCTCAGCAAACCCCAAGTTTCTTAGAAGACGGATCGAGGCGTGATTCTCGAGGCTCGTTACCGCCTGGATACGGTTGATATTCCAGTGGTCATATGCATGCGTAATCGCCGCGGTTAGGGCTTCGCGCATCAAACCCTGTCGCCATGAATCACGTTCCAATTCGAAGCTGATACTTGCCGAACTGAACTTGGAATCGAATCTAAACCCGCATGAGCCAATGAAACGCATGCTGCGTGTCGATACGATGGCCCAGCGCACACTTAGTCCTTCCGCCAGCTCTTTAACCATAGCGGAGACAAGCAGTCGGGCCTCATCGATGTTGTTTAGCGGTGCTATGTCATAGAAGCGCATCACTTCGCGATCAGACCAGATTTCGAATATCCGTTGGGCGTCGGACATATCGACTGGGCGAAGCTGAACCCGGGATGCCTTGGAGACGTAGACTTCGGTAAAGAGTGGGGACATGGGTTTGTCGCACGTTGACTGGCTTCGACGAAATGGGACCGGCAGAGTGCGGCAAGCTTTCGGCGCCCGGAAAAAAACACCCGTCAAAGTCATAGTCCATGACTTGCAGCGGCATGATCACGAAGCTATTGAAGCGCGCGCCTGCGGGTCTGTGAAGCGGAATTCAGACAGTCCCTTTTAGAGTTACGCAGGTAAAACCCGGCAGAACTGGACGACTGAATAAAGCATAGCAGCCAGGTGCGCCGAGCTGATCGGCGCCTCAGCGCGGATGCTTACTGTATTTTACGAAAACCGCTATATGTAATTTCTCGTAACCCGAGGCGCGTAACGATATTGTCAGGTCCCCGCTAATGGGCAGTGTGGTGATGGAGTCGGAGTGCTAAAAGAACCTCTTGCTGCCCGATCCCTTCGTCAAGCCATTTGTAATTTTTTCGCCGGAGATTCAAGGCCCGTTGTTTGACATAGCGCGGAACGCATGTTGCCAAGGCAAATCGGCTAACCGGCCTTTTGTTCGTCATGGCGTGCATAGGTTACTGTCCCAGCGACAACGAACCGAAGCGGCAAATGGCAACGCCTACGCCAATCGCAGACCCCACAACACATCAAGTACGTGTTGCGTGGAACGCTCGACGTACCCCGCACGATGGGCAATGCCGAGCCGGCGCCACAACGCCGGGCGCAGCGGACGCATGACAATGCGCTGGTCGGGTAATGGCGTCGTGGCCTCATGGGGCAACAGCGCCGCGCCGTAACCTGCCGCCACCAGACTCTTGATCGCGTCGTTGTAGTTGAGCTGAATGCGCGGCGCAGGATGGTGCCCCGCGGTCGCGAACCACTCCGCCGTCAGACGCGAGAGACGCGTGGTCGCGTCATTGAGAATGAGAGGTTGGGCGGCGAGCCATTCAGGCGTGACGCGAGCCGGACACCGCCAATGCGCCGGCACAAAGGCCATCACGGGATCGCGGCGCCAAGGCTTGATCACGAGTCCGGCCACCGGGGGCTGAGGCAGTGCGACCAGCCCAACATCCAGCGTTCCATCCGCGAGTCGGGACAGCGTTTCATGCGAAGTGAGTACTGCAACCTGAATGTCGATAGCGGGATGGTGCTGGCGCAGCACCTCGAGCGCTTGCGGCAACAGGTGCGCGAACGCGCCGGTCGACGCACCGAGCCGCGCGCGGCCTTCGAGCCCCTGCACCTGGCGTTGAATATCGTCTAACGCCTGCTCCGCATCGGCCAGCAGTCGACGCGCGCGCTCCACCAGCACCTCTCCTATCGCCGACGGCTTTACATGTCCGCGCTTGCGTGACAGGAGTGGAGCCCCAATGCGGTCTTCGAGCTCAGCGATGTGGAGGCTGACCGTTGGCGGCGCCAGGTGCAACGCACGCGCCGCTTCGGCAAATGAGCCACGGTCGGCAATGGCGACCAGAGTGCGCAAGCGGTCCAGGCTGATCTCTCGCATGTCGACGTCCAGATTCAGAAAAACTGAATGTTCACGTTATGAAATTCAACTTTCTCTATTCTAGCGGTCCATGGAACATAGCGGCTCGTTCTAACCGTTACAACCGATAGTCAGCGGAGTATCCACGTATGAGCTCACCCGTTGTTTTCATCGACGGCGACCAAGGCACCACCGGGTTGCAAATCCACGAACGGCTGCGCAACCGGACCGACCTTAGACTGTTGACGCTTGCCGCTGCGGAACGCAAAGATCCGCGGCGTCGCGCAGAAGCCATCAACGCCTGCGACATCGCCATCCTCTGTTTGCCTGATGCCGCCGCGCGCGAGGCAGTGGACGCGATTGTCAATCCTGCCGTCAGGGTAATCGACGCCAGTTCCGCCCATCGCACACAGCCGGACTGGACATACGGCTTTCCGGAAATGACGCCGGGACAGGCTGAGCGCATTGCGAACGCACGTCGGGTCACCAACCCCGGTTGCTATCCGACAGGTGCAATTGGCTTGCTCCGTCCCCTCTTGCAGGCTGGGCTCATACCAGGCCACTACCCTGTCAGCATTCATGCGGTGTCCGGCTACTCCGGACGCGGGCGTGCCGGCGTGGATGAACATGAGCGGCCGGGCGCCGTCAACGCGCCTTCATACCAGGTATATGGTCTGGAACTCGCACACAAGCACACCCCGGAGATCCAGCAGCACGCCGGGCTCGCGCAGCGTCCGATCTTCGTCCCTGCGTATGGTGCGTTCCGCCAGGGCATCGTGCTGACGGTGCCCCTGGCGTTGCGGCTGCTGGCACCCGGCGTGGACGGCGCCACGTTACACGCATGTCTCGCACGCCACTATGCCGAGACGGCCCACGTACGTGTCTTGCCGCTGCACGAATCGTCCGTCTTAAAGCACCTGGATCCGCAAGTGCTGAACGGTACGAACGACATGCGCTTAAGCGTATTTCCTAACGTGGAACACGGGCACGTCCTGCTGTCCGCGGTTTTCGACAATCTCGGCAAAGGCGCATCCGGCGCTGCGGTTCAGAACCTGAACCTGATGCTCACGCAGCAATAGTGGCCGATGGCTTGAGCCAACGTTCGGCACGCAAAGACATCAGGAGCCTTCCTGAAACTGCAATCCAACGATGCCTGCGATAACCAGGCCAAGGCACACCAGGCGACCGAGCGAGGTCGACTCGTGGAACCAGATCAATCCAACCACGGCGGTGCCTGCGGCACCGATGCCGGCCCAGACGGCATATGCTGTACCCAGCGGCAGGATTTTGAGCGTGAAACTCATCAACCAGACGCTCATTATTGCTGCCACAATCGACAGTGCACCTGGCACCAACTTTGTATAACCATCGGACAGTTTCATGGCCACGGAGAAAACGATCTCCAGCAGTCCCGAAGCCAGGACCACGGTCCATGCAGCAAACGAATTGGTGATCGGAATCATTCGTTGTCTTCCTTCGGATTGGGAAGCCTGTATGTGCATTTTGCCGAGAATACCATCACGTCGCTACGCTGACAGCCAGGTGCTAGGATCCATTGCTGCTGAGATTTAGCAAAACGATTCCGGATATGGCGGTACCTATTCCGATTGCCTTAATTGCGCTAAATGCCTCGCCAAACCAGACGATCCCGATCACCGCCGTCAACGCGGCGCTGCTTCCCGCCCAGGCCGCATAAGCCATACCCATTTCGATTCGCTTCGTCGCAATAGCCATCAGCCAGACGGCTGTCGCGTAGCACATGGCCGTGGCGACGGAAGGAAGTAAGCGGGTGAAACCGGAGGACAGGTTGAGAGTGGCTGTACCGAGCGATTCAGCAGCAACGCTCGCAGCAAGAATGAGCCATGCGGCCTGAGTGGTGAGCATACGCGTACCTCGCCAGCACAACGTTTATACCGAACGTTAGTGCGAGCAGAGACAGGTAGCGGTACCCCAAACGCTTTGAAAATATCACGCTTCAAAATGAAGATCAATTGTCAATGATGTACGACGCGTCGTCGAGTGTCTCCGGTTCCCCCCAATAACCAGAACCTGATGTCCGAAAACCGCCAGCCAAGGGAGTCTCGATTGGTTAAACTTGAACCGAATGTCAGCCAATCGCACCACAGGCCGTAGCGCAGGCTGCGCCACGACGCGTGGTTATCCACGGCCACCTCTACGCTGGAATTTCGCATGAACGACACCTCTGCTTTTCGCCCGGCACTTGAGCACGCGCTGAACCACTCCTTGGCGCATCTGGAAAACCTGGAGCACAGTCCTGTCGCAGCCCGCGCAAGTTTGCATACGCTACGCGAACGTTTGCTGAAGCCGCTCAACAGCGAGGGCATGCCCGCGGATCAGGTGATCGACGAACTGGTCGCCGACACCGCCGGCGGCATCATGGGCAGTGCCGGCGGCCGGTTTTTCGGTTGGGTGATCGGCGGATCATTGCCCGCCGCCCTGGCGGCGGACTGGTTGACCAGCGCCTGGGATCAAAACGCTGCATCTTACGCATGCGGCCCCGCGCAAGCGGTGATTGAAGAAGCGTGCGGCGACTGGTTAAAAGACTTGCTTGGTTTGCCCAGGCACGCCAGCTTTGCGTTGACCAGCGGTTGCCAGATGGCGCACGTTACCGCGCTGGCGGCAGCGCGAAACGCATTGCTCGAGAAGCGGGGTTGGCAAGTCGAACGGGACGGCCTGTTCGGCGCACCGAAGATCCGTATCCTGAGCAGCGATCAGTTTCACGGCAGCATCACGCGCGCAACGCGCTTGCTGGGCATGGGAACAGCTTCGGTAACGGGACTGCCGACCAATCAGGCCGGTCAACTCGATGCGGCAACGCTAGAGTCGGCGCTAAAGAACGCCCCGGATACGCTCACGATTGTCTTGCTGCAGGCAGGCGACCTCAATATCGGCGCGTACGACTGTTTCGCCGACCTGATTCCACTCGCGCATCGCTATGGCGCATGGGTGCATGTCGACGGGGCCTTTGGCCTGTGGGCTAACGCCAGTGCGCGTTACAAGCATCTGCTGGCGGGTGTCGAGCATGCCGATTCGTGGTCAACCGATGGACACAAATGGCTAAACGTGCCGTACGACAGCGGTTTTGTTTTCGTTGCGCATCCGGAGGCGCATCGTAAAGCGATGTCCTACGAAGCAAGCTACATATCGCACAACGATCAGGTTCGCGAACAAAAGGACTGGAATCCAGATTGGTCGAGACGCGGGCGAGGCGTGGCAACGTATGCCGCACTGCGACAACTGGGCCGGCGCGGCGTCGCCGCTTTGATCGATGGTTGTTGCGACGCAGCGCATAGCCTCGTGACCGGCATCTCCGCCCTGCCCGGTGCCGAATTGATGTGGGAGCCGCAAATCAATCAGGGGCTGGTGCGTTTTATCGATCCCCAGCCGGGCGCCACGGAGAGTGACCACGACCAATGGACCGATGCGGTCACGAGTGCGGTTCTGGCCAGCGGCGAAGCGCTATTCAGCAACACCACCTGGCGCGGGAAGCGTTGCATGCGAGTGTCTGTATGCAACTGGCAAACCAACGCGCAGGATGTGGCGCGTGCGGTTGCAGCGGTAGCGCAGGCATTGCGAGGTCAGCCAACGGCCGGCGGCGCAGCCCAGATCGGTTAGAGATTTCGCCTGGCGCACCGATTGATTCCGTTTGCCTAAACACGCTGCGCGAGGGCCGTAGTAAAAAAGTCCGTCGCGCGGCGCACGCGTGCCGGTACAAACCGACGTTTTGGCCAGATGAGGCTTACGTCTCTGACGTCGCTTATAAATTCGTCGAGAACCGTGATCACGTCCGGATGTAGAAGCTCATCGGCAAGAGAAACTTTGGCAAACAGACCAATGCCAACGCCAGCCAGAACACCCGCCCGGATCGTTTCGACACTGTTGGAAGAAAGATTTCCGCGAACGGTCACGCTGAATCGACCTTCCGGACCTACAAACGGCCAGTTCGCTGACTCCGTTAGGCCTCCATATAGAAGGCAATTGTGATCGACGAGCTCGGCGGGGGTCTTGGGTATTCCGCGTTGCTCGAAGTAGCGACGGGAGCCGACGCATACGAGCGGGGTGCTCGCCACGCGCCTGACCACCGCGTCAGGATCGTTGACGGGCCCCACTCGGATCGCCAGATCAATCCGATCTTCCACCATATCCCGCACGAAGTCCGAAAGAACGAGATCTACCTGAAGCCCGGGATTGAGCGACAACAGATCGGGGATGAGTGGAAGAATGTGCAGGCGGCCGAAAGTCGAGGCCGTGGCAATCCTGATCAGACCGGAGGCATTCAGCGTGCTGCTGGTCAGTTCGCTGTCCGCTTCATCCATCTCGTCAACCAGCGGTTTGGTCCGATCGTAGTATCTCTGCCCCTGGTCCGTTAGGGTCACGCTGCGTGTGCTTCGGTTAAACAGCATCACGCCAAGGCGCTTTTCCAGCGCTCCGATGGCCTTACTGATGGCGGACTGCGACTCCCCGGTTCTGCGCGCCGCGGCGGAAAAACCGCCTGCTTCAACGACGGCGATGAACGCGTTCAATTCGTGAAACCGATCCATCGCATTCCCCTGGAGAATCAATCGTATGGGAAGTTGCACTATTACTAACGACTTTGGCATGCCCTGGCCGTCTGAGCAATTCCTTTTAAGAATAGATCTTATGAAAAATCCGCCGATTATCATTACCGGCAACTGCAATTACGATCTTCCTGTCACTCACGAACAGACGGAAGGTTTCCATGTCCACTCTCGCAGGCAAGATTGCCGTCATTAGCGGCGGAACGACCGGTATCGGTTTGGCGACCGCCCAGCGGTTTGTCGCCGAAGGCGCTCATGTCTTTATCTTCGGCCGTCGGCAGGCACAGCTCGACGAGGCCGCCGGGCTGATCGGACGCAACGTCACCGCCATCCAGGCTGACGCCGCGAACCTCGATGACCTCGACCGCGTCGCGGCGGCGGTCAGAGACGAAAAAGGCGCCGTCGACATCATCGTGTCGAACGCGGGCTATACGGAGCAGGCTTCGATCGACACCATTACGCCCGAGCATTTCGACAAGGCATTCAATCTGATGGCCCGCGGACCCGTCTTCCTGGTGCAGAAGCTGCTGCCGATGATGACAGGTGGTGGGTCGATCATTCTGGTGTCGTCGGCCATGCACGTCATGGGCATTCCTGGCCACACCGCCTACGCGGCGACCAAAGCCGCGTTGCGTTCTTATGCCCGCACCTGGGCCGCGGAATTCAAGGATCGCGGCATTCGCGTCAACATGCTCAGCCCTGGCGTAACCGACACCCCGATTCTCGACGCTCAGTCGGCGACACGCGAGGATCTGGTGAAGATGTACCAGAGCATGGTCCCGCTCGGCCGGCTCGCCCGGGCCGAGGAGATTGCCAGCGCGGCGCTCTTCCTGGCCTCCGACCAGAGTTCCTATGTGACGGGTGCGGGTCTCCGCCCCTCTCGCTTACGCCACCTCGCCGCTGCGGCGCACGACGGCCTCGGGCTGCTGCCGCGCCAGATGCCGCAGCAGCTTCGTCACCATTGCGGCGACAGTGAGCGCGAGGATCACGAAGAACACCGCAAGCGGCGTCAGGACCTGCACCGACACGAAGCCGGCGAGCCCCATCATCGCCGACGACACAAGCAGCAGCGCGCACCCGAGGATCGCGCTCGTCAGGCCGGCGATATGCGGGAACAGCGAATTGCCCTTGGCCATCAGCGTGGGATACATCGCGCCGGCGCAGAACCCCATGACGAGCACCGGCGTGGCGAGCGTCCAGACGCGCAGGCCGACCGTCAGCGCAAGCACCAGCATCGCGATCGACGCAGCGGCCATCACGCGCGCGCCGATCCGCAGCCGCTGCTCTGCGCCCGGCAGGCGCGGGCCGTGCACACGGTTCGACAGGCCGCCCAGGAAGTACATCATCCCGATGCCGAGGGCGAGGTAGCCGAAATAGGTCGGCGGCTTGTGCAACGTGTTCTGTACCATGAACGGTCCGATGATGTTGAACACGAGCAGGATGCTGTAGCACAGCCCTTGCGCAAGAAAGCAGCTCTGGAACACCGGGCTCGAGAGGACCTTGCCTGCGTTCGTCAACAGTGTGCGCGGCGCGAGGTGCACGGGCCGCTGCAAGGTCTCGCGATAGCGCCACAGCACGCCCCACATCGTAAGCGAATAGACGAGCAGGAAGACAAGACAGGCCTGCCAGCCAAACCACGTTTGCAGGTGGGCGCCGATCACCGGCGCCACAATCGGCGCGAGCCCCCACGCGGTCGCCATGTAGGTGAACGCATGTATGAGCGCCTGTCCGGAAAACGAATCCGTGATGATCGCCTTGGCGAGCAGGTTGGTGGTGGCGATACCGAAACCCTGCAGACAACGTGCGAGGAGGAATGTCTCAAGATTCGGCGCGGCGAGCGACAGCAGGCAGCCGATCGTGAAGATGACGAGCCCGAAAGCCAGGACGCGCTTGCGCCCGTACGCATCGGCTACCGGTCCGAAGATGAGCTGGCCGAGCGCATAAGCCGCCATGTAGCCGGACACGCTCGACTGGATCGCCTGAGGCGACGTTGCGAAGAAACGTGCCATCGCGGGTAGCGCGGGCACGTAAATGTCGATCGCCATCTGCCCGGAAGAGGCGAACAGGCAGATCAGGAACAGCAGGAAGCGCGGCGAGTTCGGTGCGCGCGCGGGAGTGACGGCACGGTCGGGGAGATTGTGGTTCATTAGAGCATCGAAGAGGCGGATTCTGGTGACGCGGCATCATTCGGTGCGTGTGTCGAACGCAGCGTGTGTGGATGGCGCCATCGCCACGTATTGTGCCTGTTGTCGCCGCTCTCTGCCGCTCGCGTGTCAGGTTGACCGGCAGTATCGATGTAATGGTTCTGACACAGCAATGCGCTAGCGACGGGACAAACCGCCGGCGCATCGCTGTGCAGCCGCGAACCGTTACTGTTTCAGAAGCTTCACGATGGTCAGCGTGCCATCCACATTTTCAACGCGCACCTTAACCTTTTCGCCCGCCCTCGCCTGTTTGAGCATCGACGCGTCCTTGGCCTTGTAGGCCATCGTCATCGCCGACATGCCGATGTTTTTCAGGTCACCGTGCTGGAGCGTCACCATGCCGGTCGACGGATCGACCTTCCTGACGACCGCATCGGTTAGCTCGGCCTTGTCCGGCGCCGCGGCCTCCATTGCACCGTTGTTCATCTTCATGCCCGCCATATCGTCCGCCGCCAGCGCCGCGCCGGCGAGCGTAAGACCGGCACAGAGCACAGCCGTCAGGGTTATCGACTTCTTCATTGGTTTTCTCCAGAGTGAGTTTGCGGCACGAGCGTGCCAGTGGGTACTACGTGAGGTTGAAGCGATTCTTGCGTGCTTGCCTTCGTGCGCGCGACGCGGCGGCGTTGCAGCAACAGCCAGGCGGCCGGAATGATGAGCATCGACAGGAGCGGCGCGGTCACCATGCCGCCCACCATCGGCGCAGCGATGCGCTGCATGACTTCAGAGCCGGAACCGTGGCCCAGCATGATCGGAATGAGGCCCGCCAGGACGACCGCGACCGTCATCGCCTTGGGTCTCACACGCAGCACCGCGCCTTCGCGGATGGCGTCGACCAGGGTCGCTTCGGTAAACGGTTCCCCTCTGACGAGTCGCTGATTGAGCGCGCCTTTGAGATACAAGAGCATTACGACTCCGAATTCGGCCGCCACTCCCGACAACGCGATGAATCCCACCGCCGTGGCAACGGACACCGCGTGCCCCAGGATCCAGATCAGCCAGAACCCGCCGACCAGCGCGAACGGCACGGTCGACATCAGCAGCAGCGCGTCGGCCGCCGAGTTGAACGTCAGGAAAAGCAGCACAAAAATGACGACGAGCGTCACCGGAATTACCGTGCGCAGCTTCGCAGCAGCCCGCTCCAGATACTCGAACTGACCCGACCACGTGATCGAATAGCCGGGCGGCAGGACAACATGTTGCGCAACCGCGCTTTGCATTGCCTTCACTGCCGATTGCAAGTCGGTATCGCGAATGTCGACGTAGACATACCCCGACAATCGCGCATTCTCGCTGCGGATCATCGGCGGGCCATCGGAGATCCTGATCGTGGCAACGTCGCCCAGCGTAATCTGCGCGCCGCGGTCCGTTACAACCGGCAACTGACGCAGGTTGTCGACCGAGTCGCGGATCTCCCGTGGATAGCGGATATTGATCGGAAAGCGCTCGCGGCCCGCGATCACCTCGCCAACGTTATCGCCACCCACCGCAGTCGACACGACGGACTGAATGGCGGTCACCGACAGACCATAGCGGGCAGCCGCCAGGCGGTCGATGTCGACGTCGATGTAGTGACCGCCGTTCAGGCGTTCCGCCAATGCGGACGTGACGCCCGGAACGTTCTTCAGGACGGACTCGACCTGCGTCGCAATCCTGTCGATCTGTCCGAGATCCGCGCCGGAGATTTTCACCCCGACAGGTGTCTTGATCCCGGTGGATAGCATGTCCAGACGATTGCGAATCGGCGGCACCCAGACGTTCGAGAGGCCCGGAATCTTCACGCGTGCGTCCAGTTCATCCACCAGCTTCTCCGGCGTCATGCCCGGCCGCCATTCGCTGCGCGGCTTGAACTGGATGGTCGTCTCGAACATCTCGAACGGTGCGGGATCGGTCGCGGTGTCGGCGCGTCCCGATTTGCCGAACACGGTCTTCACCTCCGGAACCGTTTTGATGAGGCGATCCGTTTGCTGCAGCAATTCGGCAGCCTTGTCTGCCGAGATGCCGGGCAGCGCGGTCGGCATGTAGAGCAGATCGCCTTCGTCCAGAGGCGGCATGAATTCACCGCCGAGCCGCGACAAGGGAAGCAGCGTGAGGGCAAGCACAATGACCGCCAGTCCGATCGCAGCCCACGGACGCCGCAGTGTCGCTTCGAGCAGCGGACGGTATAGCCGGATCAGCACGCGGTTGATCGGATTGGCGCTCTCATGAGGAATGCGCCCGCGGATCAGATAACCCATCAACACCGGCACGAGCGTCACCGACAATCCGGCGGCGGCGGCAATCGTGTAGGTCTTAGTGAACGCGAGCGGAGCGAACAGCTTCCCTTCCTGGCCTTCGAGCGAGAACACCGGAATGAACGACAGCGTAATGATGAGCAGCGAAAAGAACAACGCCGGTCCGACCTCGGCTGCGGACTGCGCGATCAGTTCCCACCGCTGGGCGACCGTGATCGGCGTATCGGGGTGCGTGTGATCGTACGCTTCCAGATGCTTGTGGGCGTTCTCGATCATGACAATGGCTGCATCGATCATCGCGCCTATCGCGATCGCAATGCCGCCCAACGACATCAGATTTGCATTGACGCCCTGATAACGCATCACGATGAACGCGGCCAGCACCCCGAGCGGCAGCGACAGGATCGCAACGAACGCACTGCGCAGGTGAAACAGGAACACCGCGCAGACCAGGCCGACGATGATGAACTCCTCGATGAGCTTGTCCTTGAGGTTGTCGACGGCTCGTTCGATGAGCTGCGAACGGTCATACGTGGTCACGACCTCCACGCCCGACGGCAGAGACTTTTTCAGCTCGGCGAGCTTCGCCTTGACCGCTTCGATGGTCGTCAGCGCGTTCTTTCCAGAGCGCATGACGATCACACCGCCGGCGACTTCGCCTTCACCGTTCAGCTCGGCAATCCCACGGCGCATTTCAGGTCCAACCTGGATGCGGGCGACGTCGCCAAGCAATACGGGGGTTCCTGTGTCGTTCGTGCGCAGCACAATGTTGCGGAAGTCATCGAGTGAATGCAGATAGCCTGACGACCTGACCATGTACTCGGACTCGGCGAGCTCGACCACCGAACCGCCGGACTCCTGATTAGCCTTGCCGATGGCATCCACAACAGCATCTTGCGTGATGCCGTAGGCGCGCAGCTTGTCCGGGTCGAGTACGACCTGATATTGCTGGACCATGCCGCCGATGCTGGCCACCTCCGATACGTCCGGCACCGCTTTCAGCTCGAATTTGAGAAACCAGTCGTTCAGGGCGCGGAGTTGCCCGAGATCGTGTTGACCGGTGCGGTCGACCAGTGCGTATTCGTAGACCCAGCCCACGCCCGTAGCATCAGGCCCGAGTGAGACTGTCGCGCCCGAAGGCAAACGGCTCTGCACCTGGTTCAGGTATTCGAGCACGCGCGAACGGGCCCAGTACTGGTCCGTCTTGTCATCGAACAGCACGTACACGAACGCATCGCCGAACGACGAATAGGCGCGAATGGTCGTCGCGCCTGGCACACCCAGCAGGGTCGTCGTGAGCGGATACGTCACCTGGTCCTCGACGACCTGCGGCGCCTTGCCGGGATACGAGGCCTTGATGATGACCTGCGTATCGGACAGATCCGGCAGCGCATCGAGCGGTGTTTGCGTCACCGAATACACGCCCCACGCGGTGACGAGCACCGTCGCAAGCAGCACGAGGAAGCGGTTGTCAATCGACCAGCGAATCATGCGCGCAATCATTTCGTGCCTCCGACCGGTTCGACCTGCGTCAACTGGTAGCCGTCATCGGACTGCCTGAAGACGAAATGCACGGACTCGCCCACCTTGACGTCCGGGAAGGCGCCCGGAGACGGTTTGCCGAAGGTCATGGTCATCGCCCCCCAGCCCAGCGCCGGCACCGGTTGATGCGAGAACGTGATGTCGCCCGCGGTGACTTTTTCGACCCTGCCGGTTGTCTGGTAGGTTTGCGCGGCAGCGGGCGTGGCAGCAGAAGCAGGCGCCGAGGCCGATGCCCCAGGTGCCGCGCTTCCTTCGAGTTTCGGCAGCACGGACGTCAGGCTCGCTTCCGAATCGATCAGGAACTGTCCCGATGCGACGACCTGCTGACCCTCGGTCAGCCCGCTCGTCACTTCGGTGTTGTCTCCGCTATCGTTACCGACCGCGACCTGGACAGGCTGCAGCCGGCCGTCGCTATTCCTGACGATGACGATCGACCGCTTGCCGGTCGTGATGACCGCTTCGGACGGCACAAGCAACCGCGAGACCGGCTTCGCCCCACTGACACGTGCGCGCATCAGCATCCCGGGAGTGAGCTTCAGGCCGGCGTTATCGATTTCGAGGCGTGCCTGCAGCGTCCGGCTGTCCGGACTGATGCCCGGCAGGATTTCGCGGATGTGGCCGCTAAAGTGTTGCGAGGCGTCGCCGGCGAACGTCGCGTCGACCACCATGCCGGGCTGCACCTGCAACGCGAGCGACTCCGGTATCTCGACGATCAACCAAAGTTTCGACAGGCCCGCGATCTTGGCAAGCGTTTGTCCCGGCGACACCATCGCACCGTCGCGAACATTGAGTTCTGTCAGCACGCCGGCTTGCTGGGCGAATAGCGTGACGTGGGTCTGCGCCTTGCCGGTTCGATCGAGGCTCGCGATCAGCCCGTCCGGAATCGACAGTGCCTGCATGCGCTCACGGGCGGCGGCAAGCAGGCCGGCATCCATACCCCCGCGCCTGAGCGCCAGGTACTCTTCCTGGGGCGCCAGCCAGTCGGGCACGAAGAGCGACGCAATCGGCGCCCCTTTCGCCACACGTTGCATCGGGGCGCTTGCATAGAGGTGGTCGATATAACCCGTCACCCGCGACTGGACGACATCTGCCATCGACTCGTCGAACTGGATGGTGCCGATCGCATCGAAGCCTTCAGCGGTGTCCTGCCGGACCACCGTCGCATAGCGGATGCCGAGATTCTGTTGCAGCGTGGAGTCGACCTTGATACCGCTTGAACCGCCTTCATCCGCGAAGACGGGCTGCAGTTGCATGTCCATGAAGGGCGATTTACCGGGCTTGTCGAAATGCTGGTTGGGCACCATCGGATCGTGCCAATAGAGCACTTTGCGGCCAGTCTTTGGGTCGACCTTGTCCCCGGACACGGATGGAGTCGCGGCCGCGGCTGACGCCATGGGTGCGTCTGTTGCAGCACGATGGGTGCCGACTACATAGCCCGCGCCCAGCAGCGCGGCTGCGGTGAACACTGCCGTCACGGCGCGTACGATCAGTTTCTGGTTCATGTGTTCCTCTTTACTGGCCGGAGGTCATGTCGGGCGGCAGAACCTGATATTCCAGTTGCGCCCAGACGAGGGAAGCTTCCCGTTCAAGGTTCAACACCTGAAGGTCCGCTTCGAGTTGCATGTGTCGCGCGTCCAACGCATCGGCGAGCGTGCCGGCACCCGACCGGTAGGCGGCATTGGCCAGTTGCACTTTTTGCTCAGCGGCGGGAAGAACGGTTTGCCTTGCATTGGCCAGACGTTCCCGGCCACTGGCGAGCTTTGCCGTCAGACTCTGGATATCGGCGGCGACCTGCCGCTCGGTGTCTTCGTAAGTGAGCCGCGCCTGCGTACCCATCTCGGACTTTTGCTCGACGTCGCGGTCTTCGACGTTCCCGCGGTGGATCGGCAAAGGAATGGAGACACCTACCGACACGTAGTCCGGGAACCTTCCGCCGCTTTTGAAGTAGGTCAGCCCCCATGTCCAGTTCGGACTCCTATTGCTGCGGGTCACTTCCGTGTCGGCGTCGGCTAGCGAGATGGCTGCGTGGGCTGCAATCAACGAAGGCTGGACCTGAGCGAGTTGCTCGACGCTTAAACTGGACACTTGTGACTCAAGTTCCGGCGGCGTGCCGGCTACTTCGATCACATTGCCTGCTCCCGTCCAGCGCGACAGCGTGATCAACGCGGTCTTCTCGTCCTGCTGGGCACTGATCAGTTCGTCACGCGCATTCCCAAGCGTCAGGTTGGCCTGGGCGACATCAATCGCCGTCCCTTTTGCGCCACGGTACGACGCCTGTTTTGCGGTGAGTTCCTGGCTCAGATGGTCAACCAGCGCCTGGCTCAGGGAGACAGCTTTTTTTGCATAGATGGCGTTGAGCCAGGCCACAGCCGCTTGCTGACGAACCTCGGCCACCTTTTCGAGGTACGTTGATTTGTCGCGCTCGACGGCACGATCGGCAAGCGTGGTCTGCCGCCGGCGCTTTTCCGCAGACACCCATTCCTGCTGGATGCCAATGCCGCGCATCGTGAAATTGTCCTGCCCGATGGTGAAGGCATTGGGTCCATTGATGGGCAGATCCTGGACACTCAGATTCAGCGTGGGATTGGGCAGTTGCCCGGCTTTTACGACAACGTCTGAACTTCCCCGAACCGAGGCTTGCGCAGCCTGGATCGAGGACGAGTGACTGGTTGCGATTTGCAGCGCCTCGTCTAGCGTCAAACCCGCGTCCAGGGCGTGCGCCGCGCGGTCAGCCAGCAGGCCGAACGCGAAAAAGACGGCGCATGAGCGAACCCAGGCGCGCCGCGATGCCGGCGTGCCGATGATGGAAAGCATGTTCTAACCTCGAATGGTCGAGCCGCGTATGGCCGCGCGAGCGGACACACGAACTCACGTCCCGAAGCAGGACGACATCACCGCGCCAAAGCGGTGCACCAGAACGATGGAGTTAGAGGGACTGCGGTGGACGCCAGAGGCCATCCGGCGCGCGGATGGAGAGCGACTGCGCGTAGTGGAAGCTGACGGGGACAAACGGCCCGGCGGGCCGGGTCACGGTGGGAGTGGCAACGGGGTGATAGAGACTGCCCATCTGACACTGGGCACTCACCTTGCACAGCGATACCTTCGACTTGCCGTGTTCGTTGGAAGTCGGGCTCATCGAAGCGCAGCCGGGCATGTCAGCCGGCATGGCGGCGGTGTCGCCGGCCATCGCGGATTCCATCGGACACGCTCCAGTCGTACCGCTGGCTGCCAGCCCGCTCAGGGGCAGCATCGCACACAGCAGCAAGACGAGAAGTGTCCGCAAGATTTTCATCGCAGCAAGTATAGCGTAGCCATTTCAATCTGGTTGACGGCTTGTGACCCGGTGAGTGGTCAACCGCGCATGCGTTGAACGAAGCAACGCGGCGAAGCGACGTAGACGAAGATGCGGCCGTCATTTCAACAATACTTGAAATATAGAAATGAATAGTTTATTGTTCCGGACATGGACTCAGATCTCGTTGTACGCGCCTTGGGCGCGCTCGCCCATGAATCGCGCCTTGCGATCTTCCGCATGCTGGTCGTCGCAGGTCCGGACGGTATGGCTGCCGGTGAAATCGCTCAGCAGCTAGGGCTTTCCCCTTCCAGCCTCTCGTTCCACCTGAAGGATCTGTCACATGCAGACCTCGTGACGCCGCGGCAGGAGGGGCGATTCGTTATCTACACGGCGAACTTCGACGCCATGACTGGCCTGATCGGTTTCCTGACGGAGAACTGCTGCGCGGGCGCGACCTGTGCCGCAAGCGATCTCCCGAACTGTTGCGGAGACAAACCATGAAGCGCATGCACATCCATGTCGCGGTAGAGAATCTGAGCGAAAGCATCCGGTTCTATCGCGCGATGTTCGGCAACGCAGAGCCCACCGTCCTCAAAAGCGACTACTGCAAGTGGGAACTGACAAACCCGGCTGTCAACTTTGCGATTTCACAGCGCGGTGCGAAGCCAGGTGTGGATCACATCGGCATTCAGGTTGAAACCAACGCGGAGCTGGCCGAAATGAAAGCGCGCTTCGCCGCTGCGGAACTGCCGGTACAGGCCCAGACGGACACAACCTGCTGCTATTCCCGCTCGGACAAAGCGTGGGCGACTGATCCGCAGGGCATCGCCTGGGAAACGTTCCGGACCTTCGAATCCGCGCCGGTCTACGGCCAATCGCGCGAGCAATCGCAATCTTCGGCTGCATGCTGTGCGCCGCTCGAAACTGCCGTCACATTCGGGAGCCGCGGATGAGCGACAAAACCTGGTCGATCCTCATTCTCTGCACGGGCAACAGCTCGCGCAGCGTCATGGCCGAAGCGTTATTCAACGTGCTGGGGAAAGGCAAGTTTCGGGCGTATAGCGCGGGCAGTCACCCCTCCGGGGCGGTGAACCCGTTCGCCATCGAGCGCTGCGAAGCGCTCGGTTACGACACTGCCAAGCTGCGCAGCAAGAGCTGGGACGAGTTCGCGACGCCGAACGCCCCGCACATGGACTTCGTCATCACGGTCTGCGACCAGGCGGCGGGTGAAGTGTGTCCGATCTGGCCGGGCCACCCGATGACGGCGCATTGGGGTTTCGAGGACCCGGCAGCTTTCGAGGGTAGCGACGACGACAAGCGCAAGGTCTTCGACAAGGTCTATCGGCAGATCATGAATCGCGTGAGCCAGTTTGTGAATCTGCCGCTGCACGTACTGGACCACAATGCGATTCAGTACGAAATGCGCGCCATCGGCGAGAAGCCTGCAGAGGAATCCAGTGAGCAGCACTGATACAGCGCTCGGCGGCACACGGCCTGCGATCGGGTTTTTCGAGCGCTACCTGACGGTCTGGGTTGCGCTCTGCATCGTGGGCGGCATCCTGCTCGGGCAAGCACTTCCCCCGCTCTTCCAGGCAATCGGCCGTATGGAAGTGGCGCAGGTCAATCTTCCGGTCGGAGTACTGATCTGGGTGATGATCATTCCGATGCTGGTCAAGATCGACTTTGCCGCGCTGACCCAGGTCAAAAGCCAGTGGCGCGGTATAGGGGTGACGCTGTTCGTCAACTGGTTCGTCAAACCGTTCTCGATGGCGCTGCTAGGGTGGGTCTTCATCCGCCATCTGTTTGCGCCGTGGCTTCCCGCCAACCAGCTCGACAGCTACATTGCCGGCCTGATCCTGCTTGCCGCGGCCCCCTGCACCGCGATGGTCTTCGTGTGGTCGCAACTCTGCAAGGGCGATCCCTATTTCACGTTATCGCAAGTGGCGCTCAACGACTCGATCATGATCGTGGCCTTCGCACCGCTCGTCGCGCTCCTGCTCGGTCTGTCGGCCATCACGGTACCGTGGGATACGCTGATCACTTCGGTTGTGCTGTACATCGTCATTCCGGTCATCCTTGCCCAATTGCTGCGCCGGCGCCTGCTGGCCAGAGGTGACGCGCACTTCCGGCAGGTGGTCGCACGTCTCGGTCCGTATTCGATCAGCGCACTGCTCGCGACACTCGTACTGCTGTTTGCCTTTCAGGGGCAGGCGATCGTCAAGGAACCGCTCGTTATCGCCATGCTCGCGGTGCCGATCCTGATACAGGTGTTTTTCAATTCGGGGCTCGCGTACCTGTTGAATCGGCGGCTCGGCGTCGCGCACTGTGTTGCGGGGCCGTCCAGTCTGATCGGCGCCAGCAATTTCTTCGAGCTGGCGGTCGCCACGGCAATCAGCCTGTTCGGCTTTCATTCGGGTGCGGCTCTGGCCACGGTGGTCGGCGTGCTGATCGAAGTGCCGGTCATGCTGTTCGTTGTCGGCGTGGTCAACCGCTCGCAACACTGGTACGAAGCGAAACACGGCATCGAGGGGCAACAGGTATGAGCGTCACGATTTATCACAATCCCGCTTGCGGCACGTCGCGCAACACGCTGGCCATGATCCGCAATGCCGGAATCGAACCTGAAATCATCGAGTATCTGCAAACCCCGCCTGACCGGGAGACACTGAAGGACCTGATTGCTCGCGCCGGCCTGACGGTACGCGCTGCGCTACGTGAAAAGGGTACGCCCTACGCCGAGCTTGGTCTGAGCGATACGTCCTTGAGCGACGAGCAGTTACTCGATGCAGTGATGGAGCATCCCATCCTGATTAACCGGCCGTTTGTCGTCACACCGCTTGGCGTGCGCCTGTGCCGGCCGTCAGAGGTAGTGCTCGACATCCTGCCCGCTGGGCAGAAAGGCTCATTCACGAAAGAGGACGGAGAGCAAGTCGTCGACAGTGAAGGACGGAGGCTCCTTTAATGACGCAGGATATTCCCAACGTCAGCGCACCCCACCTCGACTCGCCGGATTTGCAGAAGCTCGAACCGCGTACGGTTTCGCAACACGCTCCGCGGATCCTTTTGCTGTTTGGCTCGTTACGCGCCACCTCATACAGCCGGCTTCTCATCCTGGAAGCCGAGCGCATCCTGCGCCATTTCGGCGCGGAAACACGGGTCTTCGATCCGCACGGCCTGCCGCTCGTGGACAGCGTGCCCGCCGATCATCCGAAGGTAGTAGAACTGCGCACACTCTCGGAGTGGTCGGAGGGACAGGTATGGTGCAGCCCGGAGCGTCACGGAACCCTGACGGCCGTGTTCAAGAACCAGATCGACTGGCTGCCGCTTGAAAGCGGTGGCGTTCGCCCGACGCAAGGCCGCACGCTCGCGGTAATGCAGGTGTGCGGTGGATCGCAATCGTTCAATGCCGTGAATTCACTGCGGATTCTCGGCCGATGGATGCGCATGGTGACCATCCCGAACCAGTCGTCGGTGGCGAAGACCTGGCAGGAATTCGACGCAAACGGGCGGATGAAACCATCGGCTTATTACGATCGCGTCGTCGACGTGATGGAAGAACTGTACAAGTTCACGCTGCTCGTGCGTGACCGCTCGGAATACCTGACCGATCGCTACAGTGAGCGAAAGGAAGCACACCCGGAGCTTGCAACGACACTGGCGGCCACCGCCATGGATCAGGAAACGGTGACCGCCAATGCAGACACTGACGACAGAGAAACGGAGTGACGGCCGCAGCGGTCGCGGCACTGTCGCAACCTGGGCGCTCGCAGTCGCGCAGCTCGTCTCCTGGGGATCGATCTATTACGCGTTTTCGCTTTTTGTCGTTCCGATGGAAGACGCGATGGGATGGAGCCGGACGGCGACAAACGCGGCCCTCTCGGTAGGCCTCCTGATTTCTGGACTAACGGCTTATCCGGTCGGAACCTGGATCGATCACGGCCACGGCCGGCGCGTCATGGTCTGCGGGACCGTCCTGGCCGCGGCGATGTTGGCGCTGTGGTCACAAGCGCAGAGCCTTGTGACGCTGTTCGTCGTCTGGATCGGCCTCGGTGTCGCGATGGCCGCGACACTATACGATCCGGTTTTCGCGGTGATTACGCGGGACTTTCCAGGCAGCTTTCGCACAAAGATCACGTTAATCACGCTGGTGGCCGGCTTTGCCAGCACCGTCTTTATCCCGCTAACTCAGGTTCTGGTCGATTGGCTCCAATGGCGAGATGCACTTCTCGCGCTTGCCGGGTTCAATCTGGCGATCTGCCTGCCCATCCATGTTTGCGCAATCGGCCGCGATGCGCCTCGCGAAGACGATCCGGATTACAAGACCGCGCGGAAAGCCACCAACGCAGCAGCAACCAGGCGTGCTCTACGAACCCCGACATTCTGGGCGCTTGCTATCTGCTTCACGGCCTACTATGCGACATTTGCGGCGCTAACCTTCCACCTGGTGCCGCTCATGGCGGAACGGCGGGTGTCGCCCGCGCTGATCGTGACGACGATGGCCGTCATTGGTCCGGCGCAGGTACTCGCGCGTGTGCTGTGGTTCACGGTCGGCCGCAAGGTTCGTCCGTCGACTGTGGGCATCGTGATTACAACGGCGTTTCCTGCATCTGTGGTTGTTCTCATGTGCGCCGGCACGTCACCGGCGTTGCTGATCCTGTTCGCAGTCGTCTATGGCGGCGCAAACGGCATGATGACGATCCTCCGTGGGACGATCGTGCAGGACATTATGTGGACCGAGGGTTATGGGGCCGTGAGCGGACTGCTCTCGATGCCCTCGAACATTGCCAAGGGCGTCGCTCCGATTTCGGCTGCCGCGATCTGGACGGCCGACGGAAACTATGTGCCTGTCGAATGGACCGTGCTGCTGGTGTCGCTGGTTTCGGCTGCTGCGTTTATCCTCGCGATACGTCTCCCCTTCAGCAAAAAGGTCAACGAGCATCAAGTCAATTTCGAGTGAGCATGCTGCCATGCAGATAAGAATGGCCGACGACGCCGACCTGGGCGAAATCCAAAACCTGTTGGACGCGAATGGCTTACCTGTAGAAGATGTTTCGAGGACGCTCATCGAGGGATTCCTGGTTGCCGAAGACGCAAGCGGATCGGTTGTCGCTAGCGGCGGACTCGAGCGGCTCGGCTCGAGCGCGCTCTTGCGATCGCTCGTCGTCACGTCAGAATTGCGCGGGACAGGCATCGCGCGGGATTTGGTCGCACAGCTCGAAGACAACGCACGCTCACTTGGCCACCAGGAAATCTGGCTGCTGACAACCACTGCGGAACGCTTTTTCGAACGAGCGGGCTATGAGAGGGTAAGCCGCGACGAGGCGCCCAGCGAAGTGCGGTTGTGCAGGCAATTCGCGGCTCTGTGCCCGTCGACCGCCACGTGCATGCGCAAGCGCCTCCTCTAGAAATGTCCGCTTGAACGGACCGTAAATGGGTGCGGTTACACCTAAATGCGCGCCCTACAATGCGTCGAGTGGGATCTTCAGATAACGCGCGCCGTTGTCTTCGGGTCCAGGCAATAAGCCTGCCCGGATGTTGACCTGGACCGCCGGAAGAATGAGCGTAGGCATATCGAGCGTCCGGTCACGTGCGGTGCGCATCGCGACGAACGCATCTTCGGAGTTCCCGTCATGCAGATGAATATTGCCTTTGCGCTGTTCAGCCACGGTGGTTTGCCACTGCGGTTGACGCGACTGCGGCGGATAGTCGTGACACATATAAAGCCGAGTCTCGTCAGGTAGCGACAGCAGTTTGCGTGCCGAGCGATACAGCGTATGTGGGTCACCACCCGGAAAGTCGCACCGTGCGCTACCTACGTCCGGCATGAACATCGTGTCGCCGACAAAAACCGCGTCTCCGATCTGGTACGCCACGTCAGCCGGTGTATGTCCAGGCACGTGTATGGCGTGCGCACTCAGCGCGCCGATCTGAAACGTCTCGCCGGCTGCGAACAGATGATCGAACTGCTGACCATCGCCCGGCACGTCGTCACCCAGGTTGAAAACGCGCTTGAAAACGCCCTGCACCGCACGAATGCTTTCGCCGATGGCAATCCTGCCGCCCAGTTGCGCCTTCAGGTATTGCGCTGCCGAAAGATGGTCCGCATGGGCATGCGTTTCCAGCAGCCATTCGACACGCAACGCATGCGCCTGAACAAATTCCACGACCTTGTCGGCTGATCGGGTCGAGGTACGGCCAGCTTTGGGGTCGTAGTCAAGCACCGAATCGATGACGGCACACGCCGAGCCATCGCCGGCGTGAACCACATAGGTGACGGTACAGGTGGTCCGATCAAAGAACGCTTCTACCAGCGGCTTCATCGCACGCTCCAATCAATACATTGAAAAACAATATATATTCTCATATACTATTGGTCAACATATTATCAACCAGCAGGACACTGATCGATGAACACGCCGTTGTCTCCCGCCGCGCTCGACTCGCTGCGGCAATCCGCGACGAAATGCTGTGCCCTTCTCAAAGCCATGGCGCAGGAAGACCGTCTGCTGTTACTGTGCCAGTTGATCGAAGGCGAACATAACGTCGGAGAACTGGAAGAGGCGGTCGGCCTTCATCAACCGAGCCTTTCGCAACATCTTGGCGTGCTGCGGGAAGAAGGTCTCGTCAGTGCGCGGCGCGAGGGAAAGTACATGTACTACAGCCTCGCGAGCGTCGAAGTCCTAAGCATTATGCAAACGCTATCGAGCCTCTATTGCGGCAAAGTCAAAGGACGCCTGAAATGAGCATCGACCTCGCCCACTTCACGCCGTTTCCCGCGCTTGCCGGCGGCTTGTTGATCGGCTTTGCGGTAGCGCTGCTTGTGCTCGGCAACGGTCGCATCGCCGGCATCAGTGGGATTCTTGGTGGCCTGCTCGATACGACATCCAGTGATCGTGCCTGGCGTGCCGCATTCGTGCTTGGACTTTTCGCCGCGCCGTGGATATTCAAGCTTTTCACGGCGCTGCCGCCCGTCACGATTGCGGCATCGCCGCCGGTGCTCGTTGTGGCCGGCCTGCTCGTCGGCGTCGGCACCCGCTATGCGTCCGGGTGCACCAGCGGTCACGGTGTCTGCGGCCTCTCACGAGGCTCGGTCCGCTCGCTTGCCGCTACTGCGACGTTCATGGCTGTGGGCTTTTTCACCGTTTTCATTACCCGCCATCTGCTGGGGCTTTGACATGCTGATTTTCAACGCGCTGCTGGCCGGGCTGATATTCGGCACAGGCCTGATCGTTTCCGGCATGGCCAACCCTGCGAAGGTGCTGGGCTTTCTCGATATCGCCGGTAACTGGGATCCGTCACTGGTGTTCGTTATGGCCAGCGCAATCGCCATCGGCAGCATCAGCTTCGCGATTGCACACAGGCTCAAGCACAGTCTGTTTGGCGCGCCAATGTTACTGCCGAGCGCAACGCGGATTGACCGCCGCCTGCTTGCTGGCAGCGCCATGTTCGGTGCCGGCTGGGGATTGGCGGGGTTTTGCCCGGGACCGGCTCTCGTGAGCGCCGGCAGCGGTGAGCTTAAGGCGATTCTGTTCGTCATCGCCATGCTCGTGGGTATGAAAATTTTCTCTCTGGCCGAACAGCGCTTTACCCAAACCAACTGATCGTCACCTCGCACACATTCGTGTGCACGGCCGCCCAATGAGTCGAACGCAAGACGTTCCGGCCGCTGTCTCATGTCGGCCCAAGACCGGACGGCTGATCGAACTCCGACACAATCACGCGTTGACTCCGGAGCGTCTCCCGGATGCTAGATCGCGGCCGCCTGGCCTACAGCGGCCGCGAAGGTTGAGTCAAAACCTAGACATACCGCGCTTGGTTCAAATCGGAGATGAGTGTCGGACCTGTCGGATGCCAGCCCAGACGCGCCTGCGTCTGAGCACTCGATGCCGGCATATCAAGCATGACGAACATCGCCATCCATCCGAAGTACGCCTGCACTTCCTCGCGCGCGATCGAGACGACCGGCACTTTCAGGCCGCGCCCCAGCGCCTCCGCGATCTCGCGGGAGCTGACGCCCTCTTCGCCGACCGCGTGATAGCGCGCACCGCGCTCGCCCTTCTCGATTGCGAGCCGGTACAGCCGCACGACGTCCGACAGATGTCCCGCGGGCCAGCGGTTACGGCCTTCTTCCACGTAGGCGCACACGCCTTTCTCACGCGCGATCTGGATGAGCGGCGTGATGAGGCCCTGCTTGAGAGGGGTATGCACTTGCGGCAAGCGCATCACCGACACGTTGATGCCCGCCTCCAGCAGTGCATTGCTGGCCAGCTCCGAGCCGATGCGCGGATTCGGGTGCGTGGTGTTGAACACATCCTCGGTGGCCGGTTGCCCGTCGTTGCGGCTGCCGACACCCGTGCCCGACGTGACGAGAAGCGGACGATCGGAGCCGGCCAGCGCCGCGCCGAGTGCCGCGATCGCGCGCTTGTCCTTCTCGCAGTTCTCCACGAAGTGCGAGAAATCGTGGTCGAAGGCGAGGTGAATGACGGCGTCCGCCTTCGCGGCGCCGCTGCGCAGGCTGTCGGTATCTTCGAGTGTGCCGTGATGGACTTCGGCACCCGCCGCAGTCAGGGCCTGCGCGCCCGCGTCCGATCGCGTCATGCCGATCACCTGGTGACCGGCTGCGATGAGTTCGGGCACCAGAGCCGAGCCGATAAAGCCGGTTGCGCCCGTCAGAAAGATACGCATAGTGAGGTTTCCTGGGTAGTTACCCACCCACTATGCGATCATCCGCCACCCTGTTGAAGTAGTGACTTTATACCGGTAAACGGATTAACAGGCTGATCATGCCGGCGAGCGCCGCCCAAACCTTGGGTGATTTCCTGCGCAGTCGCCGCACGCGGCTCGATCCGAATTGCGGCTATTGACCAGCCGGCGACGCTACGCTCGGGGTTGCCAGCGTGTTGTGACTCCCGGGAAGGTTGGTGAGGGACGTCGAGCTATTGCTCGTGCTGTTCGGCAGGCCCGAATTCGTCGACCCGGCGCTCATGCCGCTGTCCGAGTTGGTGGCGCTAGGCGCACCGTAGCCGCTCGTTGCATTGGCGGCCGGCGACACTACGCTCGGAGTCGCCAGCGTGTTGTTTTGTGCATAAGCGCCGCCCGACAGCGCGAGTGCGGCGACAGCCGCGATTAGTGTGCTAGTTACCTTGTTCATGACCCGTTCCTCCTAGATTGGACTGAAATTTCGGCGCAAACGATCTATTCGTATCTCTATGTCTCAATCAGGCTAGCGACGCGCGATAAGGCTTCTCAGGCCGATATCGCACAGTATTGACGGCATACAGTGCGCCGAGAGCGCGGGATTGAGTCATAGCAGCCGATACCAAGTTTAGGAAAGCGGTCGCTGATAATTAAGCGCGTTGTTCGCAACGGTGAGTTGCGATTTTCGGAATCGCCCCGAATGGGTCCTGGTCCCCAATCCGAGGCCGGCGTGGTTCGGCATGCGCGGTGCATGCTACGTGCCCCGCGAGGACAGTGCGCGACCCTGAACTTGCTTCATTCAGCGCCGACACCGAGCGCGGCCGCGAGTGCGGTGCGCCCATCGGCTCCCGTCGAACCGACTATCACGAGCAGGGCGATGAAAATCGCGGGCAACGCGTCGAGCTTCGACTGCGCGCGTGCTGCGTCGTCTTTCAACAATACGCCGAACACATCGCCATCCACAGCACAAACGACGGACACCCTGCCCCGGATGATCATCATGTCGAGCCGCATCCAGTCGATCCGTTGCATGAGGTCCCAGGTCATATCCGACTGGCGCACGATCTCATCCCAGCCGGCCTTCAACTGCGCGATTTCGTAGCGACAAACCTCGCGACCTGTGTCGTCGATCCACGCCCAACCTTCCGTCGAAAAATGCGGGACCCAATGCCCCGTCGTCAGCACCCACGGCGCATGTTGCTCCAGCCAGCTATGTGTCACGTCAGACGCGTGATCGGCCATCGATAGCCGCACCGACGGTCGATCATTCGCGTCCGTCACGACGCGTCTCCTTCATCGGACCATACCCAGTGAGTCGCTCCCCAACTGCTGCCCTTGACGACCGGCATGATCTCTCCCTGCTGAAAATGCCGGCGGCTTCCCGCTTTCGCGGGCGTCTGCCACCAGCCCGCCTCGGGACATGGACTGCCACCCGGCACGCTATGGCGTACGGGATCGCGCTTCACCGGTTGCGGGACAATGCTAGGCGGTTCGGGAATCGGTGAAGCATCCGGGAGGTCGAAGCGAGCCACCCACGACCGGGCATTCGTCGTATTCGCGCTCGGCAGATCTGGAACATAGGTATGCAAACTATCGGGTTTTGGGTCGCGCAGCACGCGCAGGATGCTATTCACGAACACATAGGGTTCGGGTAGTCCTTCCTCGGGCGCGCCGAGACGCGGAAAGTCCCCAGCGCGGATTAACAGGCAGGAACCCGCGCGCTCGATATGAATGTCTGGACGATCGAGCGCTTTGCGTATGGCGGCCTCGCCGCCGAGGCGCTCAATGAACAGTTCGCCCAGGACCGTGTACCAGTTCACACCCTTGATAAATCCCCATCGCCCAACCTTCGCACCGGGATGCAAATAGTCATAAGACGCGGTCATCTCTTCCTTTGACTCGCCTTCGTACGACGTCGCTTGATAGTCCTGTTTTTGCAAATGCGCGGTGCTGTCTATTTCCAAACCGCTAAAGCGCTCGGCAAGCGCCCATTCTTGTGGTGCGTAGCGGTGATAGCTGTACGGGAGAATTGGAGCCAATCCACCATAACCGCCACGTACTACGAGCCTCTCGCATACATAGCGCAAAAAACTCTCATACTGCACGATACCTTCGTCAGTCCCAACCAACTCCATTGGCACGTTGAACTTGAGATATGACAGGCCCGACTCTTTGCCTTTAGGTACTCTGAGGCGCCCATCGGGTGAGACATAGTCTTCGGGTAGCGCGACTCCCGTTAATGACTGAATGCTATAGTCAGCGGCGGTATCTTGATCGGTTGCGCTGGAGCGAATCACGCTAACCTGGAGATACGACGGCGTATCAAGTATGGCCCGCCGGATCTTCTCCACGCCGGCAGCGGTTCGCTTGGTGAACTTCCCGAGATCTTTGTCTTTGCCCCCCTTCAAGTAGGCCCCGAACATTTCATCGAACCGGTCGAAGCACTCAATAATTGCCTGACGCACGTCGGGTTGCGACCCACGTTCAAAGTAGACCGTGCCTATCACACCAGGCAACACACCCAGGCGATTGTCAGGAAGCCGCAGGCTCAATTCCTCCTTGTAGCGAGCGAGTGCCTGCAGAGGAGTCGATACGGTTTTCGAATCGCGAACGGTCATGACAGGTCGGCGTCAATCGGACGCGCAATCGGTCATCGATAACCACTGCAACCGTTGCTTGTTCGGGGCCGTCACGAGGCGTCCTCTTTGTCCGACCACACCCAGTGTGTCGCTCCCCAACTGCTGCCCTTAACGACCGGCATGATCTCTCCCTGCTCAAAGTACCGGCGGCTTCCCGCCTTCGCGGGCGTCTGCCACCATCCCGCTTCGGGACATGGACTGCCACCCGGCACGCTATGGTGTACGGGATCGCGCTTCACCGGTTGCGGGACAATGTTAGGCGGTTCGGGAATCGGTGAAGCATCCGGGAGGTCGAAGCGAGCCACCCACGACCGGGCATTCGTCGTATTCGCGCTCGGCAGATCTGGAACATAGGTATGCAAACTATCGGGTTTTGGATCGCGCAGCACGCGCAGGACGCTATTCACGAACACATAGGGTTCCGGTAGTCCTTCCTCGGGCGCGCCGAGACGCGGAAAGTCCCCTGCGCGGATTAACAGGCAGGAACCTGCGCGCTCGATATGAATGTCTGGACGATCGAGCGCTTCGCGTATGGCAGCCTCGCCGCCCAGGCGCTCAATGAACAGTTCGCCCAGGATCGTGTACCAGTTCACACCCTTGATAAATCCCCATCGCCCAACCTTCGCACCGGGATGCAGGTAATCGTAGACCGCCGTCAGATCGTCTTTAGACTCGCCTTCGTAAGAGACCGGATCGTAGCTCTCGTTCATCATGTGCGCAGTGCTGTCTATTTCCAGACCGCTAAAACGCTCGGCAAGCGCCCATTCTTGCGGCATATAGCGGTGATAGCTGTAGGCAAGTACCGGAGACAATCCGCCATAACCGCCGCGTACTACCAGCCTCTCGCATATGTAGCGAAAAAAGCTCTCGTACTGCGCGATACCTTCGTCTGTCTCAACCAGTTCCATTGGAACGTTGAACTTGAGGTAGGACAGGCCCGACTCCTTACCTTTGGGCACCCTTAGCCGCCCAGTCGGGGAAACGTATTCTTGCGGCAATGCAAGTCCGGTTAGCGTCTGAATACTGTATTGCGCCGCAGTATCCTGATCGGTAGCGCTGGAGCGGATCACGCTGACCTGCAGGTATGACGGCGTATCGAGAATCGCCCGCCGTATCTTGTTCACACCCGCCGCGGTACGTTTGGTGAACTTGCCGAGGTCCTCGTCCTTGCCTCCCTTCAGATGCGTCCCAAACATTTCGTCGAAGCGGTCGAAGCACTCGAGGATAGCCTGACGCACTTCCGGCTGAGAACCGCGCTCAAAGTAAACCGTGCCTATCACACCGGGCAACACCCCCAGGCGATTGTCTGGAAGCCGCAGGCTCAATTCCTCCTTGTAGCGGGCTAATGCCTGCGGGGGGGTCAATACGGTTTTCGAATCGCGAACGGTCATAATTCAATAGCTGTCTGTTGATCTCTGGAATGCTATACAAGATTATCCGGCCGATGCGACTGCGGTAACGCCGAGCGCTAGCGCCAATCCCGCCAGCGCTTCCGCGCCCGCCGTAGCGATAATCGCAACCAGTGCAGTGAAAATGGCAACCAGCGCGGGCGCCAGCAGAATGACGATCGCAACGGCGGCGACCACCACGACGATGGCAGCCAGTACCTTGAGCGTCGTGATGCCAACCTGCGCCCAATCGATCTGCTTGAGCAAATTCCACGTCATATCGGTAGTGCGCACGATCTCATCCCAACCGGCCTTGAGTTGCGCGGTAGTATAGCGATAGATCTCCTGCCCTTTTTCGTCGAGCCACACCCACGCATCGGATGCCTTGTCTGCCATCCAGTGACCCGCCGTGAATATCCAAGGCGCGTGCTGATGCAGAAAGGCGTTTGTTTCCGCGGACACGTACGTGTAGCCGTTGTGAATGGCATCCCATACCGGCGCGACTGCGGCGCCAGCCTCTTGAGCTTGCTGTTCGGCCCACGACCACCAGTTCTCATACCACGCGGGATCCGCGATGGGCGCAGTCGAGCGGATCGGAACGCGCTTGCGCTCCTCCTCCGTGGCGGGCTGCGGAGCAGGTGCGTTGGCCAGAGCCCGCTGTCGGGCCTTTTCGAGCTCGCCGTTGCAATCGCTCACATCGATAACCGTCATGCGGTTTTTGAAGTCGCCTGCGATTATCCGATAGGCCTGTTCTTGTCCGGTGCCCCACGCATCCCCCGGAAACTTGACCTCGACCAGCCGGAGCATGTTGTCGACGTGCGATGCCCCGTCTTCGTCGACAGTCCCGCGCCCTGGCCATCGGTTCAGCGGATTTTTAACGATAATCACATCGGGACGGCGTAACAACCCAGGTTTCATGCCTGGCGGAAATGGGTTCAGACTATGACGCCGTCCCGGGCCTTGTGTTTTGTCAGCACTCAAGTACGGTATCGGAGCCGCCATCCCTCCCGATGCAAAATACGGCGCCATATCAAAGCTCACTTCCGCTTTGTACTGCCAATAAAAACTGGCGATTGCTTCATCGATTCGAATCGCCGTCGTCATCGCCACCTGTTTTAGCAAATTGACCGTCGTCGTGCCATCGGGCAGGCGGATGTAGACGACCTTCGGCATCTGCAGTGCATATTCGATTTTTTCCTGCAGATAACCTTTGTTGCCCGGCGGAATCGGCGCGTATTGAACGTCTTCGTTGATCGTCGTGCAGGTCGAGCCCGCCGGTTGAAGTGTCGCTCCCATCTCATCAATCCCCTGCCCTGTTCAGGCGCTGTCTGCGTCGTCCAGATAATCGGCCCGGATGTCCGGTTGCCCGCCGCCCGCGAATTTCCACGGCTGCACCGGGGCCGGGTCCGGCTTGAGCGCCTGCAGATGCACGTCCTGTGCGTTCGGCGTATACACCGGCACGGTTTCGCCCTGATCGTTGGTATAACCAGGCAGAGTACGGCCCGATGCTGTCTTCAACTGGTAGGCGTGATGCACCAGACGGGAGCCGTCCGCTTCGTTTTGCAATACGTATTGCGCCTGGTAAGGCGGCTTGAATGTCGGCAGTGTATACGGCTGACTGGTGGGACCAGAAAAGTTATGCTGGCTCCCCTTCACATCGATCTTTCCCGGCGCGTGAATCTCGATGTTGCCGCCTGACAAGCGGATATACGCACCGCCCGAGGTCAGCAGGATGTCCTGTTGCGCAGCGAACTCAACGTTCTCCGTCGCCGAGAGAAGCTTGAGTGTCTTTTGCGACGTAACCTCGACGCTGTCGGACCGCGCCTGGATCTCGACTTTGCCCTTCGCGGCGAACAGTTTCATTCCCGCGTTCTGGACGAACAGGCTGATCCTCGCGGTTACGCTGGCGATGAGGGATTTTCCGGTCGCGATGTTCGTGCTCTGGCCGCTGACCAGGTTGATGTGCTGGTCGGCCGAGACGTGGGCGGACTTTTGCGTCGACATCGCAAGCCCCGAAGGCGTCGCAAACAGCATGATCGGTTCCTTGAACGCATTTGCGTTGCCGGTCCCGCCGCCTGCGGTATTGCCGCCACTGCCTGAGGCGCCCGTGACGCTGTTCTGCGTCGCGTCCGTGAATGACTTGAGAGCGTCCTGCCCGTCCTTGAGGCTTTCTGCCTGATGCATCTCGCTTGCCTGCGACAGCGCTTCGATCACACTCTCCGAGTTCACCAGTCGGCTTCCCGCATTACGTGCGTCGAGCGGCTGGCTGGCCGCGCCGGTCGTCGGATACGTCGAGATGTAAAGACCTTGCCCGGCCCTGAGTGCACCGTAGGCATCTGACTTCAGGTCAAACCCGCTCCCCAGATACTCGCCGCGCGAGTTACCCGTCTGGTTGATGAGATACCCCAGATGCAACTGCGAATTCGCGCTCGTGCTGAAGAGCTGCACGCGGTTCTGCCCGGTCGCATCGTCCATCACCATCTGGTTGTAGCCGCTACCCTGGTATTCTTTCGACTTGTACCCCGAGAGGATGCCGTTCGAATTCCAGTCTGGCGTGGCCGAGCCGTTGTAAACCCGGCCTGTGACTATTGGCTTGTCGCAGTCCCCGTCGAGGAACGAAACGATCACTTCCTCGCCGATACGCGGCACATGCACCCCGCCGTAGCTACCTCCGGCCTGCGACTGGGCCACGCGCATCCAGCATGAAGCATTCTGGTCCCCGGGATTGAGACGGTCCCAGTGCATCTGTACCTTGATGCGGTTCAGCGAATCCGTGTAGACCTCTTCATCGGCGGGCCCCACCACGGTCCCTGTCTGCAGATGCATTTTCGGTTTGTGATGCTCGAACGAACTGCGGAACGGCACCGACTTGCGCTGCGCTTCCAGCGTCACCATGAAGAAGCCTTCGCTGCCGTCGCTGCCCTTGATCGTCAGCGAACCGCTCGAACCGTACTGGGCGCGCGCGGCAGCCAATACGCCGTTCAGGCTATGCGGGAAATCGGTCGTGCCGCTCGAAGCGGGCAGGTTGTTCTCGATCGTCCACTTCACACTGACCACCGCAAACTGCCGTTCCGCCTCGTTGCCGCTGCTATGGTCCGGGTGATCGTCGAGCTCGAACCAGCGGCCTATGTCGATACCGCGCACCGCGCCGATTCCGTGAAAACGCTTGGCGCGCGACTCCCACTCTTCCATCCGGATCTTCGAAAGGTGATCGCCGCGCGCCTGGTCGCCGTAGGTGTAGGCGCCGGTGTACTCGTACACCTCGGTCTGCACCGGCAGCTTGCCTTGCGTCGTCAAGGTCGGCACGCTGGTGCCCTTCGGGTTGGATGGGGTCGACGGAGACTTGTAGTCGAACGTGCGAGTTGTCAGCGTCGTGCTCTGCAGCGTACGTGTGCCGCTCCACTGCACCAGCGCGTCGGTTTCGCTGTTCGTGCCGGCCCGGTAGAAAGTCACCGTCTGCGGTGAGAGCGCCTGAAGCCCATCGAGGTTATCGGTCACCACGAGCGTGTGCGACCTGCCGTCCGCACCCTGCTCGAAATATCCGTACAGTCCTTCGGTTTCCATCAGCCGGTGGCAGAAATTCCAATCGTCTTCGTACTGCACACAAAACGAGCGCTGCGGCAACGTGTTGCGCAAGGCAAAACGGAATGCGCCCTGCGCCTGCGGGTGCATGTTGAAGACATCGGTGAGGATGTCGTCCGCTGACTTGTCCTGCCAGATCCGGGCGTCTTTCCTGAACTGCAGGAAATGCATCCAGGAGGCGAAGCCGAGCTGGTAGGTCGTCAATGCACTATCGGAGCCGAGGCGGCGGGCGGTGTGGACGTAACCGTGATGGGGAGCATACGACTCGTCGGTCTGCTGGATCCACAGCGTCACCGGCTGGGCAATCAGCGTCTTGAGTTCGATATCGCCGCTGGTGGAAACCGCGTCGAGCGTGAACTCATAGTGACGGCCGAGGCGGGAGTGCCCCACCATTCGCTGCGGCAGCAGGACGTTTGTGCCCAACGGGCTGTCCAGTTTCAGCAACCGGCCAGTTTGCGACACGCCGCCTGTAATCGTGCTGATTAGATCCTGCGCTCCCATGCCGCCCCGCGTTCACGTTTAATATGCGCCCGGTGCTATCGCGGCGATTTTACAAAACATCTTGCGGCGAAAGCAAATTAATATCTAATTCAAAACGTCAAGCCGACATAAATTTTAAACATAACGAATTAATGCGTTTTGCATTTCGGCAAATACTTCCTGTTTTACCGGTTAGTCTGAATTTTCCGGAAATATCAACCCGGCTGCGAAAGAGCACGCCATACGAGCGTTAGCAGCCGCTGGGCGGTCTGACGATCGATCGAGCCGGCTTTATCTATATCGCTATCTTCGACGCGGCAAAATCGGATCAGTCTTGCGCAATCTGGCGCCAGGCAATGCGCGCCCGCCGGCACTTCACTAGCAGACCGAGCTCGGCGTTTTTACGCGGCCTCGACCCATTGGCGACATTCAGACAAGGCCGCCGGCCACGGCTGTTTCGCGTGCATAGCGGCCGTTCAGTTTAGATGCCGATAAGTCGTTCAGGACTTCACATCTTTTCCACGAGACGGCCCGCGTTAGCGGAGATCAGCGCGAAGCTCCCGTACTCCCCGTCCCAGGCGTTGGCGCAAAAGCGTCCCCAGCGTCGCGCCGTCGACGTAGCCGACCTCGGCCGCGATGGCATCAAGGTCGAGGTCGCTGCCCAAGACAAGATATCTCGCCCGTTCAACCCGCAGGTCCTGGAAGTAGGAAAGCGGCGATTTCCCGAGCACAGCCTGGCAACGCCGTTGCAGTGTCCGAGGGCTCATAGCCATCGCACCGGCTGCATCGTCTAGCGAGAAACCTTCCTTGAGGTGGTCTCGCGCCCACCGCTCGAAGCGCTGAATGACAGGATCTGCCTGCGCCAAATGGTTGGGGATGATGTAAGGCGCTTGCGAGGAACGGAAGTCGGCGAGCAGGTAGCGCGAGACGACGGCTGCCAGCTCCGGGCTGGCCTTGCGCACTAGCCAGAGGGCGAGATCGAGATGGCCCATGGCGGCCCCGGCGGTAACGATTCTGCCCGACGGCACGAGCATCCGGGTCTCGTCGAGCAGAATATTGGGGTACCGCTGCCGAAACAGCGGAGCGAGCCACCAGGTTGTCGTGGCTTCCCCCTGATCGAGAAGCCCGGCTTCCGCCAGCAGGAATGTCCCGATACAGGATGCCGCAATATGCGCGCCTTCGGCATGCCATTTCCGTAGCTGCTCCAGCGCCTGACTCACATCCCGCCGCCCAAGGGCCGGGATCAACGTCTCCGGACTTCCGGTATTGAGCGCCGGAATGACCACCCAGTCCGGCTTCGAATCCGGCGCTATCGCCTGCACGGGTATTGCCAGTCCTTGACCGGACTTGACCTTCTTTCTCACGCCGACGATCGACACCTCGAAAGAGAGCGCGCCCCCCATCTGTTGGGCCGCAAATTTGTTTGCGAGCCCTAGCGCGTCAAGCAGCACGGTCAGCCCTGTATCGAAAACACCATCGAGGGCGAGAACAAAAATTCTCATGACGTAAACGACCCTAAAGTTGTCGTTTGCGACTGTACCGTTCTTAGGATCGAAAGGCTACACTTTTTTCATCGAGCCGGTGACGCAAATGACAGCAAAGTTGTCGTTTACGACTGTTCGATTTTTGTGGCGCAGAGTCGATACTTAGCGCTCCAATCCGTCACGAACACGCAAAAGGAGTTCACTCATGAAAGTTTTAGCCGTTGCAACGATTGTTAAGCCGCTTTCCGACGAACAGAAGATGCAGATCATGCCGAACGAAGTGCCCGCTACGCTCAAGCTCTATCTCGACGGCAAGATCGAGCAGTGGTGGTTCCGCCAGGATAAGCCCGGCGTGATCTTCCTCATGAACGTCGAGTCGATCGAAGAGGCCAAGGCGGCGGTGGGCGCCCTGCCGCTGACGTCTGACGGGTACGCGCAGTACGAGTTCATGCACGTCGGCCCGCTCGCCCCGCTGCGTCTGCTGATCCAGGGCAAGTAAGTGCAGGCGGCGCCGTCAATGAGTATTCCTGTCTTCATCGACGGCGCCAGCGAAGCAAGCGGCAGCGTCTCCGAATTTGTCGAGCGCATGCTTCCCAAGCTGACGCTGCGCAAAATCGCCGAAGCGCCTGGCGTTGCGATTTCGGTCAATGCCGGGGCTTCTCTCGTCTATTCGTTGCGCACGCTCGACGCCGTAGAACGGAGAATCTCATGAGAAAGGATCGCTAGAAATGACCAAGACGAAAATCACCTTCGCCTCCGGCCTCGTTGCATTGTTCATCGGCTTGACCGGTATAGGCACAGGACACGCGCAGTCCGCCGGTTCGCCGACGCCTACTACACGCATCCTTGCCATCGGCACCGTCAATCCCGGTGTCGATCTCGGAGCCGTGCACGCGATCCTCCCAAAGGAGGTTCAGGAGACCGTAAAGCTCTACCTGGACGGCAAGATCGATCAATGGTATTCGCTTCAGGGACGTGTCGGTGTGGCGTTCATATTGAACGTTACGGATCCCGCAGCCGCCCGTGAGATGCTCGAAAAACTACCCTTGGGCCAAGCTCATCTCATGAACTTCGAGTTACTTCCTCTTGCTCCACTTGAGCCGCTTCGTCAGTTGCAGGGAATGACACCAGGTTCCAGTTAGGCCGAACGCAACACAAGCTCGCTCAGAACCGTCTCCAGTTCGACCTGACCGCGGACGACCGCATCGGGATGAGTTTCGAAATCGATCCAGCCTTCGTTGAATCCATCCAGCATCCGCATCCGTGGCAGCGGATGCTTCATGCCCTGCGAACGGAACAGCGCTTCCCAGCTCTGCCTGTCGACAACCTCCGCGCGCACCGGGCGATCGAGCACGCGCGCAAAAGCCGACGCGAGGTCGTTGGGGCTCACTCGACGCGGGCCTTCGAGCTCGACGATGCGCACGCCGCTCCATGTTTGCCGGAGCAGTTCGGCCGCAACGCGGCCTACGTCGGCGGTGGCGACCATCGGCACGGGCGTGTCGAGCGGCTGCAGGTAACTGGCGATGACGCCGTCTTCACGTGCGGACGTGACATCCCATGCGGCGTTTTCCATGAACCAGCCGGGCCGCAGGAACGTCACCGGCATCGGCATCTCGCGCAGTGCCTGCTCCATCAGCGTGCGTTGAGTGAGCAGATTGCTCTCGCCAGCCTGTGCGCCGATCGTGGACAAGCAAACCACTTTTTCAGGCCGCGCCTTCAGAATCGCCGTCGACACGGCGTCGATCACGGCGCGCGCTTCGGGAAACCCCGGCGCCGGATCGAACTCCGAAGGAGGCAGGATGAAAACGCCCGTCGCGTCTTCGAACGCGGCGGCGAGCGACGAAGCGTCTTCCATGCGGGCCGTTGCAAGTTCGCAGCCGCGCTCCGCCCACGAGCTTGCCCGCGCGGCGTCGCGCACGATTGCACGTACCGGCTGACCAGACGCTAAAAGCTCGCGGGCCAGTGCGCCGCCGACCTTACCGGTAATTCCTGTGATTGCGTACATTGCTCGTTCTCCATGCGTGGATATGTAGGGTGATGCGGCGAGGCGAAGTGTCTCGGTGAGGTGCATTCTGGGGAAACGCCAGTCGAAACAAAATGACATGGGTGGCACTAGATAAGTGACAGTAAGTCACCAATGAGGCATGATTGGGATCGGCATCCAGCGTTGCCGTCCGATCCGGCGTTGCTGTGTTGGCCTGCAATTGATCGCTTGCGGTCAATCACCCGGATTAACCTGCGCCATCATGAGATCCAGTAGCGAAAAGCTGTCCGGCGGCATTAGCGTGTTTGCCGCCGTAGTCGATGCAGGGACGTTTGCAGCCGCTTCGGAAGTGATGGGCATGTCGCCGCCGGGCGTCAGTCGGGCCATCGCAAGGCTCGAAAAGAGGCTGAAGATCCGGCTCTTCAACCGAACGACGCGCTCCGTGTCCCTGACAGAAGAAGGACGCCGCTTCTACGAGCAGGTGATGCCCCACCTCGCCGGGTTGGAGGAAGCAGCCGCTGCCGCGGCAGGTGGCGCGTCGGCTGTGCGTGGAAAGCTGAGAATCAATCTGGATCCGGTCTTCTACCGGACAATTCTCGGGCAGCAGCTTGACCGGTTCATGGACGCGCACCCCGACCTTGAAATCGAGTTCATCGCGCGAGACAGTCTTGGCGATCTCGTCATGGACGGCTTCGACCTCGCCCTGAGATTCGGCGAGCCCAAAGCATCCACTTTGATCGCGCGAAAGCTGCTCGATAGCGGCATTGTTACGGTCGCTGCGCCGGCGTACGTCGCTCGCTGGGGGCGCCCGGCAAAACCGGAAGACATCGCAAGCCGAAACCACAGATGCCTTGAATTTCGTAACCCGGATACGGGCAAGCCGTTCACCTGGGAATTTCATCGCAAGCGCAAACGCATTGTGATCGACACCCGGGGGCGCCTCACAGTCAACGATCCTGGCGCGCTTCTCAATGCATGTCTCGCCGGTTCCGGGATTGCGCAGATGCTTCTCCTCGGTGCCGAGCATCTGATTGCTGACGGCCACTTGATCAATCTCTTTCCCGATTGGGCGGACGAGCGGTATCCCTTGTACGCCTACTATCCATCGCGGCATCAACTGCCGGCAAAGACGAGAGCTTTTCTTGATTTCGTTGTCCAGCTGACGAGCGAAAACTAGCGCGTCGACGCGAGCCAGGTAGAGTTATTGCAGATGGAACGCCTTTCTTGCGCGCCCTGTTCACCTCTACTGCACCAACCTTGGTGGGGTGTAAGCGCCGTAATTCGTTCCAACTCCGCCCGAGTTCGGTGTCTCGCAATGGCTCATGTCATTTGACATCTGCACGAGAACGTACGGCTGAGAACCGTTCTTCGCATCCAGAATGTGCAGGCAAGCGAACGCGATGACGGTCTGAAACCCACTGGTCGTCGGGTCGCTCACGATCGGCGCGGTCACCCACGCGCATTGCCCATTGCCCGCCGAACTACAGGCAGCCGTGCTTTTAAAGAGCGTGTCCTCCGTGCCGGTCTGGATCCACGTGCCCGGTGAAGCCCCGATGGAGAAGGTGGTGCTGTTGCCACTCGTCAACAAGCCCTTGGCATAGCTGGCACTGTTGTCATTGACATTGAACGTCGTCCACTGCCCAGAACTACAGCTACCGTAATGGTAAGCCGAGCCGATCTGGAAGATGTACGGCTGTCCAGCAACCTGGTTCGGCCACGCGAAGCCGGATACCACGCCGCTGTTGGGGGCGTTCTTCGGCGCATTGGTCGACGAATTCCAATAGTTGTTATATAAGCACTGGGACATCGCCAACGGAAACAACCCGCCTGGACCCACATTGCCCGGCGTGGAAAGCACTGCTGTCGCTACTGCACTGGCTTTCAGGATACTGGCGCCAAACACCCCGCTCAGAAACACCGGCACCGCCCCGTTCGCGTTCGACCCGTCTTTGCGGATGGTCACCTGAATCGCAGGCAGATCGTTCGCTCCCGGTGTGAACGGCAGTGCTTCCAGGCCGTAGGGCGTCCCCGTGACATTCCAGTAGCCGGCTGCTACCGTACCGGCTTTCACGTAGGCACCCTGGACCCGATTGGTCGTAGTGGAGGTCGAAAACGCTGTGGCCGTCGCTTCGGCTGTCGTCCAGTCCGGCTGGGTGGCGGCGGTGTTGTTGCACTCGGTGCGCGGCTTCAGGCACCCCGCGCCCGCCATCGCTGCCGCATCTGCTGCGTTCTGAAGCTCATTGCGTGCGACCAACAGATTGCCGATGTCAATGGCGAGCGCTGCGATCCCCAGCAGGACGATCAACATTAGCGCCGTCGTGATGGCAACCGCCCCGTGCTGTTTCTTTCTGTTCCCCGTGCGCATGATGCCCCCTATTCGTTGTTCATCACGGTCGTGGCAGACAGCGTGACTGAACCCGTCATGGCGGGAATCATCTTGCCCAATCCCGCGTACTGATAGGAGACCGACACTGAAAGCGGTTGGCCGAAGGTACCGCCTGCGCCCGTGGTGGTGACCACCGGCGTATTCTGCTTGCCGAACGTGAGCAGGTAAGTCGACGTGTAGTTCGTCACGACGGTCTGAATATCCGTTGCAGTGGGCTTCGGGCTCTTCAGCACAATTCCGGCTCGTGCCCCTTCCCGGCTCGCGTTGGTGATCACCGCTTTGTCGTAGAGGACGATACCGAACTGGACGATCCCGAAAACTGCCGTGAGCAAGACAGGCAGCACAATGGCAAATTCCACTGCCGCCATGCCTTTTAGTTTCCTTCGGCATCCTTTTTTCTTAATGACAGACGTTTTGTGACTGCCTGCTTTCATTTTGGTTTTCATGTTTTCCCCGGTGCGATTTGTCTATATAAATTCGCAACGCGCTCACCTTCGCGCGGCCCGACCAAGATCCGCGCGAGTTATTTAGTTTTTGCTGCGCATTCATCGACGGGCATGCCGGAAGGGTGAGCAGAAAGCGTGCCATTCCCTCTGGAGCAACATGTATCCTCAGTTGTCGCAACAGGATTCTCGCGATCGGATCCTGTGCTGTTCAAAGTGTCTCAGTTCTGCGACGAATCGGTAAGCGCAAGGTGAGCAGCGAAGTCGGGGCGAGTGGCTTTGGATGCTATTGCGTACCTGTCCGCTTGTGCTCAACCCGGTTCTCCGATCGCAGCACAGGCATCGTTTAAGGCATGCAAGTTGTGCGGCAGCGAGCGCCAATCGCAGCGGAGAGATGGAGTCTGCCGCGTGGCGCTGCTTACACGGCACCCAAGGGGCGGAAGTCTCTCGGGTATAGGGTTACCCCGCAGCAAAACTCTTTGGATCGCGCCCTTGCCGTCCGAGGTGTTTCTATTCTGAGACGGGATTGCTGGAGCACCTCTTTCAGATCGGAGTCGAGCCCCCCGCTGGCATAAAGAATCGACCATGCCAGCAGGCAAGCTCGATGGCGTTCATGGCGATGTGGACTGGTTCTGAAGATGAGAAGGTGCACGCAGATTCCCCTGGTCTTCGAGGTCGAGAAGCGCCGCTTTACGATCAACACCTCCGGCGTAGCCTGTGAGTTCGCCTGATGTCGAGACGACCCGGTGGCACGGAACGATCACCGAAACCGGATTACGACCGACCGCACTGCCGATCGCGCGTGCGTAGGCGGTGCTCAAACCAACGTGCGCTGCCACATCGCTATACGAGACCACGCTTCCGTAGGGAATGGCAGCAAGCGCTGTCCAGACCCGCTGCTGAAACGCCGTGCCACGCAAAGCGATCGGAACAGTGAACACTCTTCTTTCGCCCGCGAAGAACTCCTCGATTTGTTGCTGGGCATGGAGGACGAGTGAGGGGGCTTTGCTCTGGATTCGCGTAACCGGAATTGACGGAAAGTATTTCTGTCCGGTGAAAAACAGCCCAGTCAAGAAATCATCCTCTACGCGCAAAACCATATCGCCCAACGGACTCGGAGTCAGATAACCTGGTGTCATTGATATTGCTCGTCGAGTTGGTCCCAAATGCGGACGGCCGCGTAAGCGCGCCACGGTTGCCATTGTTCGGCAAGCTGGTCGAGTTCGAATGGACTAGCGCCACCGCGCAGCTTACGCAGCAGCGGGTCGTCCTCAGGAAAGGCATTGGGCCAACCCAGCGAGCGCATGGCGATGTACTGAACAGCCCACTCCCCGATCCCTTTAATGCCGCGCAATGTGGAAAGCGTTGTTTCCAAAGGTGCAGCCGGTTCGAGAGTCATCCGTCCCGACGACACCTCTTTTGCGACAGTAATGATGGCTTCGGCGCGGAGTCGCGTGACGCCGATATTCTCGAGCGCAGAGACTGGCAAGCGAGCAAAGGCGAATGCGCAAGGAAATACCGTGGTCAATTCCAACGGGGCTGTCGTCTGCGTTCCAAAGTGCTCTGCAATGCGCGACAGGATCGGTCGCGCATCGGACAACGATATCTGCTGGCCGACTATGGCGCGCACGGCGATCTCGAAGCCGTCGAGGGCACCAGGTACGCGTTTGCCAGGCGATACGGCGGCCAGATCGCCCAGATGTGCGTCGATCAGGTCGGGGCGTGCGGCCAGATCAAATAGCCGCCTGACACGCACGAGAACCTGCCCGACAACCGGCGCGAGAGCCATCGGGAGTGTCACTTCAAGCGCGTATCGCTGGGGGGCGTGCCGTACGCTGATCCAGCCGAAGATGTCGCGCCCGCCTTCTTTTAATGCGATCGTGCGCGAATAGGTGCCGTCGCCAATATGCTCGACGGTTTTGATGTGCCGACGGGCGAGAAAGCTGAGAATTCCGGACCAGCAAAACGGTGGTCGATAGCCGAGTGCAAAGGTCATGCTTTCTGCAGGAGGCGCTTCGGTTGTCTTGCGAAACCGAAGCGGATTCAGTCCGTATCGCTTCAGAAAGAGATCATTGAAACGCCTGACGCTCCCGAAACCGGATGCCAGGGCGATCGTGTTGACGGGCAAGCGTGTATCTGTCAACAGCCGTTTGGCCATCAGCAGTCTTTGTGTTTGGGCAAACTCGATCAGGGATACACCGAACTCGGCTTCGAAAATCCGCCGTAGATGCCGGTCTGTCACGCCGACGCGAGCAGCCAGATCGGTGACGCTACCCGAATTCAGGAAGCCCTCTTCAACGAGCACCGCAGCGGCCTGAGCGAGTCGGCTCGAAACATCCAGCAGGCCATTTCCAGGGGCTAGTTCAGGACGGCACCGCAAGCAAGGGCGGAATCCGGCTCTTTCAGCCGCAGCGGCGTTAACGAAAAAATGGCAGTTCTGGCGCTTTGGCGTGCGGACAGGGCAGACCGGACGGCAGTAGATCCCAGTAGACGAAACGCCGACGAAAAACCAGCCGTCAAAACGGCGGTCCCTTGAGAGCATCGTTTGGTAGCAGGTGTCTGGATCGAGGCGCATGCCCAGACTTTAAAGCAAACGCGGCGTGCACTCTGGCCAGATTCGGACATAAGTATTCGTGCCGAAATCCGGGGGCAACAACGGAAGAGCCGGTCATCAGGTCGATCGACCACGGTACCGATCACGTTTTCCGAATTGTCGACAAATCTGGCTATCTCGGCGAACGCCCCCTCCTGGCCGGTCCCTGCCCCATGTACACGGCATGCACCGCCCGGTTGAATCCGCAGAGTGAAGCAGTCGCATGAATGTCCAAATGTCGACCGCGAGGAATGACCTTTCCTGGCCGAGGTCTGCCCGCCGGCGATGGACAGCAAGCGAGCCGCACCGGCCGCGTGCGCCACCGGCCGCGTGCGCCACCGGACGATGCGCAACACGGCGAGCGGCGAGATGCTTGCGCGGCTCAGCGAGACCATCACGGTCGACGACCCGGCAGCGATGCGCGAGGCTGCGCTTCTCGGCCTGGGTGTTGCGCTGCTGGCCGTGTCGGACGTGCTGTCGTCGATCGAACGGGGCGAACTCGTGCGATTGCTACCGAGCTGGTACGGGGACGCCGGGACGATTTCGCTCTACTACGCAACGCGGGCGCTGCTGCCGGCGAAAACACGGGTGTTTGTCGATTTCGTCGTTGAGGCCTTCGAGCGGGAGCGGCTAGCCGAAAGGTTCACTCGAAGCATGGGATGAGTCGCGCCGGGCGGCCATCGCGACGCAACGCGGCGCGTCCAGCGCATGTCAAACAGAAAAGAGTCCAGCTCAGACCAACACGTTCGAGAACACCCGCGTTGCGAAGCTCCCCGAGTCTGTGCCGGCGTTGATGACGCCAACCGACTTCAGATCGTCGGCATACAAGGCGATCTCTTTCTTGAAAGCGTCCCCGGTCGGGTGATGATGATCGGTGTGACTCCTGAGCATTGCGGCCAACTGTCCGACATCGGCGTTCGGCGCGTTCGGCGAAAAAATCGCGGCCGCTTCGTCGGGATGATTCGCAGTCCACTCGGTGGCTTCGAGCAGCGCCTCGGTTAACGCCTGCGCGGTTGCCCGGTCCTTGCGGATCAACGAGCCGCGTACGCCCAGCACGCAGCACACGCGGTTCGCGTATTCGCCGCAGAGGTTGTTCGACACTTCCTGCAAATGGTCGGACTCGCGCAACGTCCAGATCGTCGGGTCGCCATCGGCAATCGCCTGCACTTCCCCCTTCTTCAAGGCTTCGCCGAGCAGCGTCGCTGGATACTGGCGCCAATGCACGTCGTTGTCAGGATCGACGCCGAGCTTCTTCAACGTAATGGCGAAGAAGTTTTTCGCCGGACTGGCCATATCGCTGACGCCCACCGTGTGCCCCTTCAAGCCCGGCAGGTCGACAATCCCCGACGCCTTTGTCGCGAGCAGCCGCATGCAACCGCCGTGGATGCCGGCCGTCAACTTCACGTCGAAGCCCTGCTCCAACGGCTTGATCCAGCGCAGCGCCATACCGACGCCCGCGTCCGACTTGCCCGTCGCGATCGCTTCGAGCAACTGATCCGTCGAGCCTGCAAAGTTGACCAGCTCCACCCGCAGGCCGTGCTTCTGGAAGATGCCCTGCTTGAGCGCGACGGGCACGGGAGCCGTACAGATCGCGCCGGCGTTCCACGAAAGCTTGAGCGGCTTGAGGCCGTCGTCGGCAACGGCGCGCACACAGGGCAAGCCGAAAGACGCGCCGCTGAGCGCCGCCGCGCCCGCGGCCCAGGCGGTCTTGCGCAGCCATGCGCGCCGCGCGGCGTTCGCGGGCATCGTGTCGTCGGTAAAGTTCATGTCGTTGATTCCCCGATGTGTTGTGTGGGTTTCTGTGGTTTGTTTCAGCCAGCCCGGTTCAGGCCTCGAGTCCGAGTTGCGCAAGCACTTCGCGGCGCAAGGCGACCAGTTTCGGATCGTCCCGATGACGCGGATAGGGCGCATCGTTGCGCACTTCCGCGACGATGCGCGCCGGCCGCTCGCTCAGCACGATGACACGCGTTGCGACATACAGCGCCTCTTCGACGTCGTGCGTCACGAGCAGCACCGAAAACCGCGCCGCCTGCCACAGCCGCACCAGTTCGCCCTGCATCCGGATGCGCGTGAGCGAATCGAGCTTGCCAAATGGCTCGTCCAGCACGAGGAGTCGCGGATCGTTGACGAGTGCACGAGCAAGCGCGGCGCGCTGCGCCATCCCGCCCGACAGTTGATGTGGAAAAGCGTCGGCAAACTGCGCGAGGCCAACCAGTTGCAGCGTTGCATCGACGCGCTCGCGAACGCTGCCTTGCGACGCCTGCCCATACGCTGCACGCCCCTTGCGTTGTGCCTCAGGACCCAGTCCGACGTTCTCGCGCACGGTGCGCCACGGGAATAGCGTCGGATCCTGGAACACAACCACGCGTGACGGATCCGGTCCGGTGATGGCGGCGCCGTCCGCTTGCAACGCGCCTCGCGTGGGCTTGTCGAGTCCCGCGACGAGACGCAGCAAGGTCGACTTCCCGCAGCCGCTAGCGCCAAGCAGCGCGACGAATTCGCCTGGTTCGACAGTGAGCGTGATGTCATCGAGTACAGGCAGCGCTTCGCCGCGCAACGAGAAGCGATGACTGACATTGCGCACGTCGATACGCGCGCCCCGCCCGGCCTCGGGCCGGCCAGGTGCAGTCTGAATGGGAGATGCGGCTACCATTTGAGCAATCCTTTTTGCCAGGCGAGCAGGCGGTCGCGCACGCGGAACAGCAGCGTGATGAGACCGGAGCACATCAGCGCCATCACGAACAGCGCGGCATACATGTTCGAATAGGCGGCCCACCCCTGCGCCCACTGCAGATACCAGCCAAGCCCCGCCTTCACGCCCATCATTTCGGCAACGATGAGCACGGAAAACGACGCGCCCAATCCCATGAAGAGACCGACGAACACCGACGGAAGCGCGGCGGGAATCGCAACCTTCAGGATCAGGAACGACGGACGCGCGCCAAGCGTGCGGGCCACATCGTAGTACGCGGAATTCACGCTTGCGACGCCGGACCAGGTCAGCACGGCAACTGGAAACGCGGTTGCAAGTGCGATCAGGAACACACTGGCGCTGAAGCTCGAAGGGAAGAAAAAGAAGGCCAGCGGCAACCAGGCTGTCGCGGGCAGCGGTCCCACGAGACGCAATACCGGATGCAGCCAGTAGCCGAGCGCCCGTGACCAGCCAATGCCCACGCCGACCACGAAGCCAGTCAGCGCGCCGAGCAGATAGCCGTAGGCGAGCAATCCAAATGAATGCGCAACGCTCGATGCGAGCCGCGGCAGGTCGTCGAAGTACACCGCAATCAACGCCTGCGGCGGCGCAAAGAAAGGCCGCGGCAACCATTCGAGCTGCGCAGTGACGACTTCCCAACCGGTGACGCCAACTGCGAGCGCGAGCAGCCACGGGGTTGCCGCAAGCCATGCGTCGATCCGCGGGTGCGGCTTCTGCGCTCGCGTTCGAGTCGGCGTGTCCGCTCGCCAGCCAACGACGCCGAGCGTCGCCGACAGCACCGCAAGCGCGAGTTTAAGGATCAACAAGTGGCGCGTGTACGGCCAGTCGTCGGCGCTCGGCCACCATTGCGTAAGCGCCGCGCCGCCGAGCCATGCGAAAGCCGCCAGCACGGCAACGATATGCTTGCCGCCGTGGCCCTGCCCTACCTCACGGTCTGCGTGAAGCCCGGCGAGTTCGAGTGTTTGCGATTGAGAAGACATGTCGATACATTCATAAGAACGCGGTTTTATTACGCGCTGGCGTTGTGCGTGCCGGAAGGCGTCGGTGCGTTGAAACGGGCGTTGCAGCAGATGCAGCCATATGGCCGCGCTGGCCATCTACATGCAAGCGTAGCGACGAAGCGGGACCCTGAGAATTATCAAGTTTCGATATGTTTATATCGATTCAATATTTATCTTTTGCATTTTTTGATTCTCCCCGATCTCCGGTGCAGCATCGGGTTTATCACTACAGCGGATAAACGTATCGGATTTGCTTCGTTGCGCGAGGCCACGCACAGCAGTAGATTGAGCTTTTCGCGCCATGACCGGCGCCTCTGCTCCGAACAAACGAAGAGTCTAGTGTGACAATTGCTTCCACTTCCGCCGAATCTACGCAGCCGGCCGTTCCCGGCGTGTCAGCCGTCGTGACGCCGCGACGCGTCGAAATTCGCGCCTTCGACGGCCCTGTGGGCGCCGAAGTGCTTGGCCTCGATCTGAGCCGTCCGCTTGACGCGGAGGATTTCTCGCGCATCCACCGCGCGCATCTTGACCATCATGTGCTGGTGTTTCGCGACCAGCGAATCTCGCCCGAACAGCAGATTGCCTTCAGTCGGCGCTTCGGCCCCCTGCAGATTCACGTGCTGCACCAGTTTCAGCTCGCGGGACATCCAGAGGTGCTGGTCGTATCGAACATTGTCGAGAACGGCAAACCGATTGGCCTGGGCGACGCCGGCCATTTCTGGCACTCGGATCTGTCATATAAGGAAAAGCCGAGCCTGGGCTCGTTGCTGCATGCGCAGGAACTGCCCGCCGAAGGCGGCGATACGCTGTTTGCCAACATGCATCTCGCGTGGGACACGTTGCCGGCGCATCTGCGCAATGCCGTCGAGGGGCGCATCGCGGAGCACACCTATCTCGCGAAGTACGCGGAACTGCAGAAGCGCAGTCCGTGGCGGCCGAATCTGTCCGCCGAGCAGATTGCCCAGGTGAAGCCGGTCTTGCATCCGATCGTGCGCACCCATCCCGAGACAGGTCGTAAGGCGCTCTTCGTCAGCGAACATTTCACTACGCGCGTGATCGGGCTGCCTGAAGACGAGAGCAAGCAACTGCTCGAAGAGATTTTCGCGCACAGTGTGCGCCCTGAGCATCTCTACCGGCATGTCTGGGCCGAGCACGACATGGTGTTCTGGGACAACCGCTCGCTGATGCATCTTGCGGCCGGCACGCCAGACCATCTGCGCCGCAAGCTCTACCGCACGACCATCGAAGGCGACGTGCCGTTCTAAGGGCAAATTCGCAAGCCTGTGCTGCCGCAACCAATCGGCTCACTGGCGCGCCGAGACGACCTTACTTGCGCGGCGCTCAGCTTCCGCAAACATCTCGCGCAGCCGCTCCCGTTCGTCGCCGCTCAGATGTGAGACCGCAGCAGGCATCACCAGCACCAGTTGCAACGTCAGCTCGCCGCGCAAGCCGTTGCGGTCCGTGAGTCCATGTCCGGGCAGACGAATCGTGCTGCCGGCGTGCGCGTTCGGCGCAATCTTGACCGGCAGCGTGCGGCCTAGAATCTGCGCTTCAAAGGTGCCGCCGAGCGTGGCCGTCACGAAATCAACCTGAATCTCGCAAGCGAGATTCAGTCCATTGCGACGAAAGGCCGAGTCGCACACGATCACCACCGAGAAGATCGCATCTCCCGACGGCCCGCCATGCGTCCCGGGATGCCCGCCACCTTTCAGGACAAGACGCTGGCCATCCCAGGCACCCGCGGGAACCGTGACGGTCTCCAACTTCCGGTACGTCGCGACACCCGTGCCGAGGCACATTGGACACCCGCCGCCCGCCAGCGGACGCCCGGTCCCCGCGCAGGCACTGCAACGCGTGCCCGAGAGCGACTGGCCGCTGCCGCCGCAGCGTATGCACTCCGAGGCCGTTCCCCGACATTGGCGACACGGCCCGTTCACCGCGTAAGACGCTTGAACATCGCCGCCATAAATCGCGGCTTCGAGCGGCACGAAAAGTTCGACCAGGCAGTTCGCACCGCGCATCGGCGGCCTGTGGTGCTCGCGCGGCGGGGTCTCCTGGTCGCGCGCCTCCTCCGGCGCCGCCTCCGGGCTGAAAGTCGGCGCCTTGCGCTTGCCGGTCAGAATCTCGAACGCCTCCTGAATGCGCTTGAACACCGGCTCGACAGATGATTCACGCCCCTTGTTGCGGTCCGGGTGGTACTTCGCCCTCAGCCGGCGGTATGCGCGTTTGACGTCTGCCTGCGATGCCGTTCCCGGCAATTCCAGGCGCCTGTAGTATTCGTCGAGGCTCACCCGTTTTCCCCGTTTTCTTTCTGGAACTGCAAGTCTATCAAGACGCAATGACAGGACCGCCGTTCTTGATGGCCGGAGTGTCCCCTCCGAATCGCTACAATGATCCAGATGAATAACCCGCTCAACCGCATCAAGCGCCACCCATGCTGACCTCCTTTTACTGGAGTGGCGACGCCATCCGTAGTCGATGCGTGAGCGACGTCGTGCTGTCGGACACGCTCGACGTGCCCGCGCCCCCTGCCCGTCTGCTTGCAGATTGGCAAAGGGAGACATCGTCGAACCTGACCCTGGAGCCCGGCGACGTCGAAGTCATGCCGTTGGCGCGAACGCAGTTTCGCTGGCCCGACTACACGCGCTGCGTGCAGGCCGTATCGGACTGGATGGGCACGCTTGGACTGCCTACTGTGCTTGCCGCTGGCGACCTGGCCCTGATGGCCTGCCGCGGCGCAAGGTACCACCATGACGGTGTGCAATACGGCGGCGCCGCGTTCTGCAATCTCTTCCTGAGCGAGGACAAGGGGTTGGACCTGCATTTTCCGTCTTTGGACCGTCGCATACCGCTGAGGCGTGGAACGGCTGTGATTTTCGATACGGGTCAGCCTCACGGCGTCATTCGGCGTGGCAGCAGCGGTTTCAATGCGACCGACTTCGCCTCCGACCAGGACTGGATTCAGATATTCCTGACGTGGGAGCTTCCCATTGAAGATGCCCATGTTGGACGCGCGCTGAAAATTGCCTTCGACGTCGCCCCTTCAACACCCTTACAACCGCATGAAGAGCAGGTCTTGCTGAACGGCGAGCGAGTCGCCGTGTGCCCGGAATCCGGTCGTTGGTACCGCGCCGGGTAATCGTCAACGTCGCTCTAACCGCCTGTATGATGACGGACTGGCGCCCGCCCGAAAGCCCCACGCAGACGCTCTGCGCAGATCGCGCACTGCCTGCTGCCGCCACGCGGCGCCGACGAATCCATCCACGCTGAACCAGAGGAAAACCGCCATGACGGCCGCAACGCAATTCGATCAGGTTTCCGTTATCAAACGGGCCAACGTCTACTTCGACGGCAAGTGTGTCTCGCACACCGTTCTCTTCGCAGACGGCACGCGCAAGACCCTCGGCGTGATCTTGCCGGGCGCGCTCAACTTCGGCACCGACGCTCCGGAACTCATCGAGGTGCAGGCCGGCCAATGCCGCATCCGTCTCGAAGGAAGCGACGAGTGGAAAACGTACGGCCCGGGCGAGTCTTTCCCGGTGCCCGGCAAGAGCCGCTTCGATATCGACGTGATCGAAACGCTCGACTACGTCTGCAGCTACCTGTAAGACAGACGGGCGCATAGCGCCCGTCCGATGTACGCGTCCCTACGCAAGGATCAAGAAGTGGCGTTATGGCGAACCAAGGCGGCTAGCCGCCCCCGGAATCACCTGGGATGACGTCACTGCGCCACATCCTTCCCGATCGAACAGCGCCGCCATGCCACACGTCGACGAATACATGTGCGAGCTGCTATGCCCTACGTTCGGCACTTCGAGAAAGCGCTGGCTAAAATGCGCTTCATCTTGCGAGCGTAGATAAGCGACGTAATTGAGCCCACGCGACAGGCGTGTCGGCCCCTCCGCCTCCGCCCCGCATGAACGGTCCAGCTCCTTGTGGTTCGGATCGTTATCGTCCATTCCGAAGAGGTACACGATATCGCTCGCGAGGTAGCGCTTCTCGAGCTCGGACGGTGAGACCGGCTGCGTCACATAAGGCGGCAAACCGCCACTCAAGCCATATTCCCAGCGATTGAATTTCGCGCACAGCGATTCGCCCGTCGCGACCGGCCTCTGCGTATCGAAGTACAAGTAGGACGACGGATTGGCCACCACGTAACGGATAGCGATACCGCGCGCCAGCAGAGGCGCCTGTCCATGACCGACCGCCGCATATCGCTGGACCAGTTGACCGCCCGCCGAGTGCCCGGCGAGCACAACCTGCTTGAGGGCCGGAAACAGTGTCTTGTCCGCGAGTCGCGCGAAGATGGTGTCGATCACGCTGAACGAACCGATCGGCGCCGGCCCGTGCGCATCGTAACCGGTCTTCCATCCATCCGTTCCCCAGTGCAGCATGTCGGCCGGCAATTGATGGGCTTCTATATCCGCAGCCGTCAGGAATTGCGGCGTGATGATGATGGCGCCCTGCGCAGCCGGACCCGCGTTGATCGCGGCGCGCTCCCCTGAAGTCAGGTCCCGTCGGACCCAGCCGTGAATGACGATGACCGCACGCGTCACGTCGGGCTGGGGCGTCGACCAATCGCGCGTTACGTGAATCGGGACGACGCCACGGCCCGCGGATGTCGTGATCTCAAGGCGGCCGTCCTGAATGACGGGCACCGGCGTGCGTACTAACGCATAGCGTTCTGGCGGAGCGGAACCGGCATTTTGCGTGGACGCTACATCGCCGGCAAACGCTGGGGCGAGATGAAGCACAGCCGAGAAAAGCATGGCTGAGAGCGTACTGGTACGGAATGCGAACAATCTCATGATTGCGCTCCGTGTCCAGCGAAATGTGTAATTCTCGTCCCTGGCATTGTTTGTCTCGCAGGTGGCCTTAGTCACTCTTTAACGCCACTCGAATAAAAATCCGTCGCGGATCCGCGAAATTTTTTAATGCCGGTCTCTGTGGGCTTTCCACCAGTCGTTGTTGGCGCCTGTCATGCAGAATGGATGCGCGCGTAGGCGACAATGGCCGCAACGCGCATAAAGCCCCCGGAAGCGACCTTCCGGGAGCATGCACCCCGTCAAGCTAAACCCCGCTGCCTCCCACCGTCTTGACACTCTTCCATTGCCCCTGCTCGACCTGGAAAAGCGTATAAGGCGGCTTGATCAGATCGCCATAAGGATCGAAGGTAATCTTGCCCGTCACACCCGTGACCGTGACTTTCGCCAGGCTGCCGACAATCTTCGCACGATCAAGCGAATCTGCACTGTGAATGGCCTTGATCATCGCGAGCGCAGCATCATACGCAAACGGCGCATACAGCTCGACATCCTGGTTAAAGCGCGCCTTGTACCGCTTACCGAACTCTTGCGCGGCGGGGAGCTTATCGAGTGCGGGGCCGGGTTCCAGATCCTGGGTACCGTCCCCCGCCGCGCCGGCGATCTGCAGGAACGCATTGCTCTTCAATGCACCGGCGCCGAACAGTTGAGCGCTCATGCCTAGCGAGCGCATCTGCTTGACCAGCATCGCGCCCTGCTCATCCAGGCCGCCGAAGAACAGCAAGTCGATATTCTTGCTCTTGAGCGTTGTCAGGATGGAGCGGAAGTCGACAGCCTTGTCGTTGGTGAACTCGCGGTCGACAACATTACCGCCCGCTTCCTTGACGCCCTTTTCGAAGGCATTGGCGAGGCCCTCTCCAAACGCCGTGCGATCGTCGATGATCGCAATGCGTTTGGCCTTCATCTGCTCGACCACGAAGTGACCCGCCACGACGCCGCCAATGCCGTCGTGCCCCATCGTCCGAAACACGTTCTTGTAGCCCTGCTTCGTCAGATCCGGGTTGGTGGAACCCGGCGTGATCATCGCGACGTCCGCCTGATGGTAAACCGCGGAGGCCGGAATGCTGCAGCCCGAGTTGTAGTGGCCAACCACCCCCACCACACCGTCATCGACCAGCTTCTGCGCGACCTGCACCGCAACGTGCGGGTCCGCCTGATCGTCCTGCACGTCGAGCACGAAGGTGACCGGCTTGCCGCCTATCATGGGGTGCTTCGCGTTCTCCTCGTCGAGCGCCAATTGCGCACCGTACTGCAGATCTTTGCCGACGCGGGCCACCGGACCGGTCAACGGTCCGGCAAAACCGATCTTGACGACTTCCGGATCGGCGGCCCACGACGGCATCATTTGCGTGCCTAGCGCGGCACAGACGGCCAAACTCAACAGCCAATAGCGGCGATTCATGATGCGCTCCTTGCGAGATGTGACGTCGCGCTTTCTCCAGGTTTGTCGGTTCGATGCGCGACGCGTCGAGACCGTCCTATGAATCCTTGCCTTGAAACGTCAGGCGTGTGCTGCACAGCCCCGGCCATCTGCCGGAACCGCGTGGCGGCATACGGCCCGAGATCGAGCGGCGCTGCGCGCCCCGCGACCAGGTCGGCAACGATCCGGCCGCTGATGCCCGCCAACGTAAGTCCAAGATGCTGGTGACCGAATGCATAAATCACGCGTTCACTCGCACTCGAGCGCCCGAGTACCGGCACGCCGTCCGGCAACGTCGGACGAAAGCCGAGCCAACTGCTGTCGGGTTTGTCGAGCGCAGGCAACGCGCGCTTCGACGAAAAAGTCAGAAGGTCGAGCAGCGAGCGATTACGCGTTTCCGTGAAGCCGCCCAGTTCGACCGTGCCCGCGACGCGCAGACCATCGCTCATCGGCGTCATATAGAAACCGCGTTCGGCCCAGCCAACCGGCCGCGAAATCAGTTGTTGCATGCCCGGATAGCGCACGTGATAGCCGCGCTCGGTGTCCAGCGGCACGGTGTCGCCACATTGCCTCGCGAACTGTGCAGAGCGCGCGCCGCTGGCGATCACGACGTGGCTAAAGCGTCTGGCGGCGCCATCGACCATCAGAGCCGCGCCTTGCGCAGACGGTTGCACCGCATTGACGGTGGAACGCTCCAGCGTCAGCCCTTGCGCCGCAAGCCGTTCATAGAGCGTCTGCAGAAAGCCCTGCGGACTGGAGAGATACCAACTGTCGCTGAACAACACGCCGCGCTCGAAAATCGGCGCCAGTTGCGGTTCGAGCGCCTGAACGTCAGCACCTGACAACACCTCGAAGGCAACGCCGAGCTTATGACGTAGGTCGAGGGCGGCACGAGCCGCGTCGAACGAAGCCGCGCTGGAATAAAGATAAAGACACTCGCGGAACCGAACGAAGCGAGCCAGCTCCGCAGCTTCGAGAAGCGGCGCGTAACCGTCCTGCGCGTGGCCAAGCAACGCCGCAAGCGCCGCTGCGCTCGCCGCACTACGGCCGGGCAACGAACTCATCATGAAGCGGGCGAGCCACGGTGCAAGGTGCGGCAAATATCCCCAACGCAAGCGGAACGGGCTTTGGCTCGAGAACAGAAAGCGCGGTAGATCGCGGAATACCGACGGGTTGTTCACCGGAATGCAGGCGTAGTGCGCGAACGTGCCGGCATTGCCGAACGACGCCCCTTGACCGACGCCGGACGGATCGAACAGCGTCACGCGATGCCCCTCGCGCATCAGCGACGCGGCGCTCGCGAGGCCGATGAATCCCGCTCCCACGATGGCGACGTCGGACATCACGCGCACCCTTCCAGCGCGCGCTCGCCGCCTGGCGAACGGTATTCGGGGGACTGCGCAACGCTCATCGGAACACTCCTGCTGACCGGTTTCTCGACTTTGCCCGGCGGTGTCGGGACAGCCGCCACCAGACAAACCATGACAGCTAGAATCACACAACAATTTTTTGTGTGCAAATAAAACGTACATTGTGTGGCCCTGGAATTTTCCCTGGATGGCTTCTGGCGCGGTCTTTGCTCAGCCGGTCAACGCCGGCCGCTCCGTGCCCGGAAGGGGTTGCAGTCGACTGCTGGTGGTATAGAATCGGCCAAACTCCGTACAATTGCGGACAAAGCTGGTTTTGTATGGAGACATCCATTCTTATGGCTTCTGGCAAAAACCCGGCGCGCAACGCCAACGGCACCTCGGCCCAGGCAAAGCGCGCCACCTATGTCGAAGTGTCCAGTTCGATCGAGAACGAGATTCGCAGCGGGGTGTATCCGCCCGGCAGCCGTCTGCCGCCCCAGCGGCAGCTCGCGACCGAGCTGGGGATCAACGTCTCGACGGTGTCGCGGGCCTACAAGGAATTGCAGTTGCGCGGCCTCGTGATCGGCAGCAAGCGGCGCGGCTCGCTAGTCACGGGCGGCGCGATGCCGAGCGTCGAGCCTGCGCAGAGCGCAAACGGTGCCGCAATCGACCTGACCGTCAACCGGCCGGCCACCGGCGAATTTCTGGCCTGTCTTGCGCGCACCCTCGCGGAATTGCCGCGCGACCCGCGCTATGCGCAACTGCAGGAATACCAGCCGCCGCAAGGGCCCTTATGGGCGCGCGCCGCCGGCGCCCGCTGGATGGCCGCGCCGGGCTTCGAGCCGGCGGCCGATCATGTGGTGGTGACGAGCGGCGCGCAGCACGGGCTATACGCGGTGCTGAACAGCCTGATCGGCACCGAGGGCGTCATCCTCGCCGATCAACTCACCTATTACGGGCTGAAGGCGCTCGCACCGGTGTTCCAGTTTGAAATCGTCGGCATTCCTAGCGACCTCGACGGTCTGCTGACCGACGAAGTCGAGCGCATCTGTCAGCGTATGCCGGTGAAGGCCATCTTCACGGTGCCGAACCTGCAGAATCCCACCGTCATCACGATGAGTCTCGAACGCCGGATGGCGCTCGTCGACATTGCGCGCCGCCATGGCGTGGCGATCATCGAAGACGATGTGTATGGACCGCTAGTGTCGCAGCGCCTGCCGACCATCGCGAGCCTGTGTCCGGAATTGACGTTTCACATTGCCGCCACCTCGAAAATCCTCGCGCCGGGGTTGCGACTGGGCTATCTGCTCAGCCCGCCGGATAGCGCCGCGTTGTGTGCGGAAGCGGTGCGCACCACCGCATGGATGCCGGCGCCACTGTCGATGCTGATCGCTTCGGTCTGGATCGAGGACGGCACCGCCCGTCACATCATGGACGCGCAGCTCGCCGAAATTCGCGCACGCCAGGATCTGGCGCGCGAACTGCTGCCGCAAGCGTTGCTGCAGACCGATCCGGCGTGCATGTTCGTGTGGCTCAAGTTGCCACCGCCGTGGCGTGCCGACGATTTTGCGGCCAATGCGAAGGCGCGCGGCGTGGTGGTGATGCCGTCGTCGGCATTTGCCGTAGACCGCTCGGAAATCGAACACGGCGTGCGGATCAACCTCGCCTGCGCGACGAGCCGCGAGCAACTGGTGAGTGCGTTGAGGCTGTTAACGGCAACTCTCAAAGATCGGCCCAGGGCGCTGTTCGGGACGATCTGAGGCAGTCATCGGAGACGATGCCCCGCTTGAACGCGGCACCACCGCTGCGCGCTTGGCGATACGAACAGCACCACTAGGCGACCGCAGTTTTCAGCGTAGCGATATCGCGCCGGGGCGGCGCGCCAAACATGCGCGAATACTCACGGCTGAATTGCGACGGGCTTTCATAGCCCACCTGATAGGCCGCCACCTCGGCAGTCGCGGCGCCTGTCACCATCAAGTGACGCGCTTCCAGCAGGCGAAGCTGCTTCTGGTACTGCAGCGGCGTCATCGATGTCAATGCCTTGAATTGCCGATGAAATGCCGAAGGGCTCATTTGCGCCACGGCCGCCAGTTCTTCGATGCGTACAGTTTCGGTGAATTGGTCGCGTAACGCATGAATCGCCGTCACGACTCGCTGCGCGTGGCTGTTGGCCAGCACGACCCTGGCGACCTCGCTGCCGTGAGGCCCCGTGAGCAGCCAGTAGCAGATTTCCCGCATGATCAGCGGCGCGAGGATGGCAATGGCTTGAGGCGTATCGAGCAGGCGCACCATGCGCAGCACGCAATCGGCCAGCGGGCCGTCAAAGTCGGTGACAAACACGCCGTGCTCGAGATCGCTATCCGGCTTGGGCGGCGTGTCGAGACGCTCCATCACATCGCGCATCACCGCAAGGTCGAATTCGATCACAACGCCAAGGTACGGCTCGGCAGGACTGGCCTTCACCACCCTGCCGAATGCCGGCATCTCGACGCTCACCACCAGGGCCTGTCCTGCCCGGTAGTCATATTTCCTGTCACCGAACGCGCTCCACTTGGCGCCTTGCACGACGACGCAGAGGGCCGGCTTCATGATCATATGGGAAGGCAGCTTTTCGCGATCCGATCTCATGATCGTCATTCCCTCGATCGCCGTCACGAATGGACTTACCTCGTCCGCACGCTTGTCCGTATAGCGTTTGAGGACCTCGACCAAAGCCTTTGACATATGAACCCCTTCACTGCGCTCGCATTCCTGCATGTTACCGCCACTCGTACCTCGTGGCAGACGTCCGGGCAGGATTAGGCAAGAAGCGAAGCAGTTCCGGCATTCAGCGGCCGGAGCGGCGGGAATACGCTTGCGCCTGTACAACCTGAAGCGGAGCGCAAGATGACAGCAGGAGATTCAGCAGGTGCCGTGACGAAGATCGCAATTGTCACAGGCGGAAGTCGCGGCTTGGGCCGCAATACGGTGGTCCATCTCGCCCGGCGAGGGGTCAGTTCCATCTTCACCTACCGCGCCAATCAGGCAGAAGCCGAGAAGGTCGTCGGCCTGGTGGCGGACGAAGGACAACGAGCCATTGCACTGCCGCTCGATACCGGCAAGGCGGGCACGTTCGATTCATTCGTCGGACAGGTCCGGGAGTCGCTCGCGCAACTGGGCGCCGAGCGTTTCGATTACCTCGTCAACAACGCCGGCATTTCGCATCACATGCCGTTCGACAAGACCAGCGAGGAAGAGCTGGACAGTCTCTACAACGTCCATTTCAAAGGCGTGTTTTTCCTGACGCAGAAGCTCCTGCCGCTTATCAATGACGGCGGCCGCATCGTCAATATCTCTTCGGGGCTGACGCGCGTCGCCTTTCCGGGCAGTGCGTCCTATGCATCCATGAAAGGCGCGGTCGAGGTGCTGACTCGCTATCTCGCGAAGGAACTCGGTCCGCGTCGTATCGCGGTCAATACCGTCGCGCCCGGCGCAGTCGCTACCGACTTCAGTGGCGGCATGGTGCGTGACAATCCCGAGGTCAACAAGATGGTGGCGAATGCCACGGCATTGGGTCGTGCGGGCTTGCCCGACGACATCGGACCGATGATCGCGGCCCTGCTGTGCGAAGACAATCGCTGGGTCAACGCCCAGCGTATCGAGGTCTCAGGCGGGCTGATGATCTAGCGCGCCGGTTTCTCGTGGAGAAAGGCGATGGCAGCCTCGCGGGTGACGCTGCCATCGCCTGTGCTGCCTGCCGCGCTTCCGATGTGATCGGTCTATTCCTGGCTCCCGACCAGGCGGCCATCGATGCTGCGAAACGCATTCTGGTTACCGGCCCTGATGTAATTGATGGCCGGCGCGCCGAAAGTCATCTGGTCGAAAGCGGCCGATTTCACTGCTTCGTAGTTGGCAGCATTGTTCGGATCGCCATGGCCTGTGTAGTGCGCAATGTACGGATAGGGATAGACCGAGCGGCTCGCCAGCGGAGTCAGGCCTTGCGCAGCCACGGGTGAGCTGGGCGGCATCAGGCCGTGGAACTGGAACGCAGCATCCTTTACACCGTTCATTGGCGGCGGGTTCGGTGGATCGGGTGGGTTCGGCGCCCCGGACAGGTTCGGTGGTCCAGGCGGATTCGGCGCCCCGGACGGGTTCGGCGGCCCAGGCGGGTTCGGCGCCCCGGACAGGTTCGGTGGCCCGGGTGGCATCGGCGGCCCGGACAGGTCCGGTGGTCCGGGCGGGCTCGGCGGCCGAGGCAGGTTCGGTGGCCCGGGCGGCTGATTCGGCGGCCCGGACAGGTTCGGCGGCCCGGGTGGCATCGGCAGCGCCGGCCGGAAAACTTTCTCCGAAAGAAGGGCTTTCGGCGCCACGTTCCGCTCGGTCCATGCCAGCAGCGGCGACAGCAAGTCCACCTGGTCGAAGCCTTCGCCTCCCCCGCAATGGCCGACGCCCGGCAGCAGGAAGAGGCGCATGAATTCATCGGTCGCCTTCTCTCCCAGCTCGGCGCGAACGCCCTGGTAGTAGGCAATGGAAAAAGCCGGACTCACGGAGTCGTCAGCAAGGCCATGCCAGAGGATCAGTTTGCCGCCGTGCCGCATGAACGGCCGGAGATCGGTATTGGTCGCGTTGTAGAGCGAAGCCAGCCGGGCGACCCGCTTGAAGTTGTCCATCGTCAGAGGGAAGTCCGCGAGCGACTTGATGCCGGGGTTGGGTTCCGGCAGCAGGACATACTGCAGCGCGGGCAGCACCATCATCTCGGACATGGAGTGTGCGGTCGGCGCCTCGGGCACAGGCCAACGCAATTCAGAGCCTGGCGGCAGACCGCCCAATACGAATTTGTGGCCGGACGCATCCGTCGCGCCCTCATAGAGACGCCTGGCCGCGCCGATCTCTTCCTCGCTCAGGCAGGTGGAGCGGTTCTTGTCGTCCTTGGCGCAGAGGCGAACCCAGGAGGCGTCGAACTTACAGGCATAGGGGTTCTGCAAGATCCCATCGTTCACGCCCGACAGCGTGGAGCAATGATCGAGCACGGCCTGATGCAGGAGCGGCAGGCGGTCCTTGAGCAAGATCGCCGAGCCGTCCTTGCGCTGGTTCGCGACCACATTCCAGCCGTGATAGAAGGAATTCTGGAACTGGAAGAAGGCCGCCGGCGCGCCTGCCGAAATGCCGTCGAAGTCGTCCGGGTAGCGCTGCGCTTCCATCAACGCCTCGCGACCGCCGTCCGAGCAGCCCATGAAGTAAGAATACTTTGGCAGCCGGCCATAGTAGGCCCTGATGAGCGCCTTCGTGGCCACGGCCGTCAGGTGATTCGCCCGGTAGGCGAAGTCGATCCGCTTTTGGGGATCCGCTGCCCAGGAGGCATCCATCATTCCCCCGCTATGGCCCATGTCGTCGGATGAGACGACAAATTCCCCGTTCAGCGCCGGGATACAACCATGGGCATTGGAGACATGGATATTGATGTCGCCACACAGCCCGCCGCATCCCTCTTGCAGAAACCGCTGCGTCCAGTGTTGCAACGGCAGATCGACCTCGAACCCGATCTGCGGTGCGATCATCCCGATCACGTGACAGAAATCGCCCTTGGCCGTCTTGAGTGAGCTTGCGGAAACGATCTTCACCGTCGCACCGACTGCATCGGAAAGGTCGGCTCTCGCCAGTTGCTCGCAGGAGATAACCGGCTGCACGGTGGGAAGCGTTGCTGCGAATGCTTTGCCACCAACCAATGCCAGCATCAGGAACGCGGCCACCAGCCGGCCCCACCCTATCAGACCGTTCATACTCGGAGATTCCTCGAATTGCCTGGCATAGCTAATGTTATGCCCACGCTGCGTGGAATTGCCCACGGTCGGTGGCGACCGGCGTGCGCTGCGGCTTGACGTGGCTGGAGCGCGTGTCGCGCGCGGCGCCGGTCTCGCCTACCTCGCCGGAGGGCACAAAAATATAGCCGCGCCCGCGCAAGGTTTGAATGTATTTCGGCTTCGCGGCATCGGCTTCGATCACCGAACGCAGGCGAAACACCAGAACGTCGAGCCCGCGCTCCGTCTGGCCGGTGTCGTGCTTGCCAAGCAAGGCAATGATGCTGGTACGCGACATGATCTTCATCGGATTGGCCGCGAACATCTTGAGCAGCGCAAATTCGCTCGACCGCAGACCGACGTCCTCCCCGTCCTTGATCAGGCGGCGGGTGGCGAAATCGATCTGCCAGTCGCCGAACGCATAGCGATCGCGGATTTCAGGCGCGGCATAGACAGCCGAGGAGCGGTGGCGCAACGCATTGCGGATGCGCGCCGTCAGTTCGCGCGCATCGAATGGCTCGACCAGGTAATCGTCGGCGCCAAGTTCGAAGGCAATGATCTTGTCGATCACGTCAGCGGACTTGCTGATCATGATCACCGGCACGTCATAGCCGGCAGCGCGCAGACGCTGGAGGGCCGCATGGGATTCGGACAGCGGGAATTCGGCGCGCATCACGATGGCAGACGGCAACTCCAGCTCGACCCGGCGAACCAGCGCGGTCGCGTTATACAGCACCGACATCTCGATCTGATCACGGTGAAAATGGGTGCGCAGTTCGTCGCGTACCGCCTGGTCTGGTTCAATAACAAGAAGTCGCGTGTTCATGACGTTCGAATACCTCTAGACTGCGGTGAAGAATAATCCGGTTTGACCCCGCTTCGCCCCCGCAGTCGAGCCTTGCATCAAAGGCGGTCTACTGGAGCTACCGGAACCGATAGTAAGGATGAAATGCGCACGCAGAATGGGGAAATCGAGGAGAAACTGTGAAGAACGCAGGGCACGGGGAGGCGCCACTGCACGCCAACGCGAAAATCAGGCACCATACGCCGCTTCCGACGAGTGCATCCGCTGCGGCGGAGACCGGCGCTCACCCTGAGCCAGCGGCCGCGCGAAGGAGCGGCGGCAGAGAATCCACATGAAATTAGGCATCACGTCCAAGCTGTTTCTGGCTATCTCCACCTCATGCATCGCCATCGCGATCGCCATGGGTGCGGCCATGCGCGTGAGCTTCGAAAACGGCTTTTTTCACTACCTGGGCGAGCGGAACACGAGCAGTGTCACCCGCCTGACGAAGGCCCTGGAAGGCGCTTATGCGCAACACGGCAACTGGAATTTCCTGCGCGACAACCGCAACGCATGGGCGGGGTTCATCGAAAACGCGCACCTCGGCGCGTCGGAGGCGAACCCGCAGGACCCGGGAACTCGTCTCGAGGGTCCGGGCGGCCCGGGCAGCGACACGCCCCCGCCAGGCGCCCCGCCCGGGCCGCCCCCCGATCAGACAGGCGGCGCAGGCGGCCAGGATGGGCCGGCAGGGCCGCCGTTTGGCGGGCCCCCGCCCGATGCCGCCGGCAACCCGCCCGAGGAGCGCGGACCCGGTGCGGCCTCGCAGCCCGCGACGGCGGCGCGCTGGAGCGATCAAGGACCGCGCGGCCACGGGTGGGTTCCGCCCTGCACGCTGTTCGACGCGCAAAAACATCGCATTGCGGGCAATGGGCCTTTACCGCCACCCGATTCGCAGTTTGAACCGTTGAAGGTCGCGGGCCAGGTGGTCGGCTGGCTTGTCGTGGCTTCCCCCGATAACCTCTTCTATGCGGCCGACCGCCGTTTCCAGGTCCGGCAGTTACGGGCGACGTGGATCATCGTTGCATTGGCCGCATTGCTGGCCGCAGGTGTGGCGATGGTGTTGGCACGCATTTTCCTCGCGCCGATCCGGCGCCTCGTCGACGCAACCCACCGCCTCGCCGGCGGCGACTACGCGACCCGGGTGCCGGAAGGCAGTGGCGACGAATTCAACCGGCTGGCGCAGGACTTCAACCTGCTGGCCGACTCGTTGGAACAGGCGGAGCGCTCGCGCCGGAACTTCATCGCCGATATCTCGCACGAATTGCGCACACCGCTGGCGGTGCTGCGCGGCGAACTCGAGGCGATCGAGGACGGCGTGCGCCATCTCGACCGCGCGTCGCTCTCGTCGCTGCAGAGTGAGGTAGCGATGCTCAGCCAGTTGATCGACGACCTGTATGAGCTGTCGCTCGCCGATATCGGCGCGTTGTCGTTCGAAAAGGTGCCGGTGGATGCCGCAGGCATTGTCAGGGCCGCCACCGACGCCTTCGAGGAACGCCTCAATACAAGGCAGATTGCGCTCGAAACGGAGATCGCCGACCAGCCGGCGATCATCGTGGGCGACCCGCACCGGCTCACGCAACTGCTGAAAAACCTGCTGGAAAACGCTCTACGCTATACCGATCCCGGTGGCAAGGTACTTGTCAGCGCCTCGATGCACGACCAGCAGTTGCATATAGACGTGCAGGATACTTACCCGGGCGTACCCGAGCCGTTATTGCCTCACCTGTTCGAGCGCCTGTTCCGCGTGGACGTCTCACGCAGCCGGCAAAGCGGCGGCGCGGGCCTGGGGCTCGCGTTGTGCCGGCATATCGCCGAAGCCCACAAAGGAACCATAGAAGCCGCGCGCTCGCCGCTCGGCGGTCTTTGGATCAAGCTGCGTTTTCCGCTCCAACCCTCTCACCATGACTGATACGTTCCCCACCGTCCGGATCCTGATCGTCGAGGACGAGCCGAAGCTCGCCGCGCTGCTGACCGACTATCTTCGGGCCGAGGGTTACAACACCACGACCCTCGCTGACGGCCTGCAGGTCATTCCGTCGGTGCGGGCGCAGCCCCCGTCGCTGATTCTCCTCGACCTGATGCTGCCGGGACGCAGCGGACTCGAAATATGCCGCGAGTTGCGCACTTTCTCGGCGGTGCCCGTGATCATCCTGACCGCGCGTGTCGATGAGATCGATCGTCTGCTCGGCCTCGAACTCGGCGCGGACGACTACGTCTGCAAGCCATTCAGTCCGCGCGAAGTGGTCGCACGCGTCAAGGCGATCATGCGGCGCGCCGGACAACTGCCGGCGACGGCGCCGCAGCCGGACCCGGCGCCCAGGCCGCCACTGCAACTGGATGTCGAGCGGCACGTCGCGCGCCTCGACGACACGGATCTACAGCTCACGCCGATCGAACTGAGATTGCTGGCATTGCTGCAATCGACCCCGGGCCGGATCTACCGGCGCGATCACCTGCTGCGGCAGCTCTACGACGATCACCGCGTCGTGACCGACCGCACCGTCGATACCCATATCAAGAACCTGCGCCGCAAGCTGCAAACGGTCCGGCCGGGGCAGGACATGATCCGCTCGATCTATGGGGTCGGTTATCGGCTCGACCTCGATCTGGAAACCGGGAGCGAGGAGGACTGAAGCGCCGCGGCTGACGCTTACCGGCTCAATCGACGATGAACAGTCGCGCACCCGTCCTCGTGCAGGACTGGTGTGCCTCTGCGTTGTCGCCAACCTGGTAGCTCATCCCGGCGGTCAGGACGAACTTGCGTCCGTCTTCGAGAGTCGTTTCCAACTCGCCTTCCATGCAGAAAAGGACATGTCCTTTTTTGCACCAATGGTCCGCAAGGTAACCGGGAGTGTATTCGACCATACGAACCCGGATTCGATTCTGCTCATCACCAAAAAACTGCGTGCGCCAGTAGGCCACGCCGGTTTCGCCTTTGTGCTCAGTTGGTTCGACGTCGGCCCAGTTGGTCGTGCCAAACGCGAAAGCATCCATTTTCATCTTGCTCTTTCCTATCCTTTTGTCGCGTGCCGGTTTGGTGCGTGGCTATTGGTGTCGACGGCGCAAGCATGACCATAACTTCCTGCTCACGTTCGATCAAGCTCAAGCAGTCCAGACTAATGCATCCAGCATAACCGGTGTGAGCGTGGCGGCCTGGTTCACCTGTTTGCCCGCGCGGAACACCCTTCACGGGTACTCCTGCCTGGCGCCGTCCGTGACTTCTGCCGGATTGTGAGCGCAATCCGGACGAAGCAAAGTAACAGCGCCGCTTCGCACTGCCGGAAACACGGTTCGAAGCGCACAAAAGCGCCTTCCTGTCCCTTACGCACCCCACTGGAGCACACCATGACGAAGCTGATTCGCGGCATCGGCATTGCTTCGATTTGCCACGGCACAACCCAACGTCTTCGGCCGGCAACATGAGCGCGCACCGTTTCATAGACCTGTTGCGGCTGCGCAGTCTCGCACGTCCCACCCCGCCGACCAGCCCCGCTGCAAGTACGCTCGCCGTGCAGTTGCGCGACGAATGCGAAGCGATGGCGCGCTATGCGCTGCATCACGGGCTGCCGGTCGCACCGGAGCTCATCGCGCAGCTAAGCGCCCTGCTCGGCAAGGCACCCCAGAGCGTCCCAGCCACGGCACAGGATTCGACGCGTGAGCACGCCTATGCGCTCGCCGCCATTCATCGCAAGCTGTCGACGGCCATCGCACCCGCCACACCGCAAGCGGTCACCTTGCTCGACGCGCAGCATCGCGACCGCCGCGCTCTCGGCTGGCTGGGCCCCGTCCCGCTAATCAGGCTGCTCACCGTCGCGGCGCTCGGCTTTCTGATTGCGGTGATTGTCATTGGCCTGTCACCTGACGTATCGAGCGAAAACATCGATCGAGGCTTCCTCCAGTCGAACGGCACGCGGCTCTTGTGGAACGTGCTGTTTCTGCTGTTCTGCGCGGGACTTGGCGCGTCGTTCGCCACCTTGTTCCAGGCACACCGCTATATCGCCGCGTCGACCTACGACCCGAAATACGACGCCTCATACGGCGCACGCCTGATTCTCGGCCTGATCGCCGGACTGATCCTCGTGGAGATGCTGCCCGCGCGCCTGTTCGATCAAGGCAGCATGCACAGTTTCGGCAAACCGGCACTGGCCATGCTCGGGGGGTTCTCGGCGACCGCTGTGCATCGCTTGCTGCAGCGGCTCGTCGACACGCTGGAAACGCTGGTGCGCGGCGACCGCGCGAACGACGCCGACGCCGCCCTGCAAACGCAGCGCTCACGTGCCGCACACGAACGCACCCAGTGGCAGAGCGAACTGGCCGCGAGCCTGCTCGATCTGCAGCAATCGCTCGATACGTCCGCCTCCGGGGAGGTGGCTCGGCGGCGTCTGGCCGACTTCACCCGCGCGATGCTCGCCGCCGATAGCGCCTCTGCACCGGCCGGCGGATTACAGAACTTTCAAAACGCCGAGGAGTAACGCCATGCTGTTTCTCTACAACCTGCCGTCCGCCGAGATGGGGGCGCTGATCGTCGCGGCCACGCTCGCCGTTGCGCTCACCGGCTACGCGCTGTTCCGCTGCTTCTTTCCGGTGCGGCTCGACGCCGAACAACGCGGCATGACGATCGCCATGATGTCGGCCGTGACGACGATCAATTCGCTGCTCGTCGCGTTTTCGGCGATCTCGGTCTGGGGTTCGTACCAGGCCGCCTCCGACAACGTCGCGGCCGAAGCCGCCTGCGCCACGGAACTCTCGCACGACCTGGCGTCGTTCCATGCGGAGCGTGCCTATGTGGCGCGCCACGATCTGGGCATCTATCTGCAGCGCGTCGTGCGCGACGAATGGCCGTTGATGCAGCAGCACGCCAGCGCGGACGCAGGCACCGAAGCGGCGTTCGACAACATGTTCGCGGCGGTGAACCAGATCGAGCCTTCCGACGATCGCGAGCACGTGCTGCTCGCCGAGGTACTGACGCGCGTGAACGAGATGGTGAAGTACCGCCAGAGGCGCCTGCAAGATCTCGATTCCGCGATGCCGGTTACCTTGTGGGGGGTCATGCTGATCGCGAGCGGCATGTCGCTGGTGCTGCTATACGCGTTACCCGGTACGCGTTTTAACGTGGTGCTCGTGTCGATCTGGGCCATCACGCTCGGGCTCGCGTTTTTCTTCGTGCTGGCCGTCGACCGGCCGTTTGCCGGCGAAGTCAGCGTGGGCTCCGAGCCGATGCAACGGGCGCTCGCCACGCTGATTGCCGAAGACCCCGGGCGCGCGAGCCCGCCCACCTGAGCCGGTCCCCGGCTGCCGGACGACGTGTGCGGGTGGCGGGCCTCCGCCCCCCGCCTGCCCACTGTGTTATCCGTGCACGTCGAACAACGGCGCGCTCGGCGCACGCGAGGCGTCCGCCGCTACGTGCCGGGCCAGCCATAGCGCGGCCTCGGTGCGGTTGCTGACGCCGATCTGGCGAAACAGCGCATACAGGTGATTCTTGATCGTCCCTTCGGCGACGTTCAGCACCCGGCAGATCTGCTTGTTCGACTTGCCTTCGGCCAGCAGCCGTAAGACTTCGCGCTGCCGCGGCGTCAGGCGCTCAAACGAGCGCTCGTCGCCGGCATGCACATGCGAGCGCTCGGCCTGCGCGCCGACGCCGTAGCTGGCCGGCACATAGATCGCTCCCGCGGCAACCCGGCCGAGCGCGTCGGCGAATTCGTCGGCGCTCGCGTGCCGCTCGACGATGCCCGCCGCCCCCGCCAGCAGCGCATCCGCAATCGCCTGGCGGCCCACCGTACGGACCACGAACAGCCACGGCACGGCGCCGAGCGCGTCCCGCAGCACCTTCGGCCACCCCACCTGGGCCGCATGGTCATCCCACTCGATCGTCACCGCTGCAAGGGTTCCCGGGGGCAGGCTGTCGCGCAGCCGGTAAATATCCTCGGGATGTTGGGCGGCCCAGACATGCCAATTATTGTCGCGTTTCCATAGCACATCGGCGACCCCGGCTACGAAAAGCGGCGGACTATCGATCATCAGGACGTTCATTTGCGCTGTTTCCCTCGGTAACGGAACGCTCGGATTGAGATTATTCGCGTCCCTTCGGCTCGCTTTTACCTCTGTTTTAAAAAGGGCGCACTAGGCCCGTCGATCCGTGACAAACGTTCTAATTCGGACGCGCATGTCTTTCATGAAGAATTTCCGTGTCATTTTCATGGGCTGTCGTGCATGACTGACGGCCTATCCCCTGCCGATCATTGTTTATGTAACTTGAATAAAGACAGCGAATTCTCGTTGTCGCCACATGAAGGGGGTTTTTATGGATGCCAATTTTATCGGCTCGGTCATTAACGCTTTGCCGATGGATCAAATGATTGCAGGGCCGTTGAAAGCAATGATTAGCGCGCAAACCCAGGCGGCAAAAAGTTATGCCGACTTTTTGATGCAGGTTTGTATTCAAAACGGCAAGGCGGTAGCCGTGCAATTCGACTACGACGAAACCCTGGTCGACGAAAGCGGCGTGTCCAAAGGCGTGGTGCAAAAGACCATGCGCATTCCGCTGCTTGCCGCGATCGTGCATCCGATCATCGCGATCGAAGAAGGCACGATCGACTTCGAGATGGAGATCACGCAATCGGAGAAAGACGCGTCGTCGACCGAGGCGGGCGGCGAGGTGCAGGCCAAGCTCGGCTGGGGACCGGTCAGCGTCAGCATCTCGGGACGGGTGTCGCACAAGTCGGAGCAGACGCGCAGCACGGACACGCGCGCCAAGTACTCGATCCACACGCAGATCAAGCGGCAGTCGCCGCCGGAAGCGCTGATGCGGGTCATCGATTTTCTGACCGAGGCCGCGACCAAGCCCGTCGTCACCGAGGACAAGTCGAAAGACGTCAAGCCGCTGCCCGCAACGCCCACCGACGGCAAGCTGGTCGGCCAGGCGGCAGCAGACGGTGCGCCGCAAGCGGGCGGGACGCAGGCAGGCGGCGAGCAACAGGCCGTGGCGCACTAAGCGCGCCGGCGAGCGAGAGCGGACCTCATCATGTTCAGCTTCTTCAAGCGGCGTCGCGCCTCGCGCGAGGCAACGGCGGCCGGCGTGCCGCCCGGCGTAACAGGCGAGCACGCCACAGACGATGTGCGCGGCGCGGACCCAGCGAGCACGGCGGGCACAGCTCAGCCGGCGAGCGCCAGCGGCAAAACCAACCCACGGGGTGCAGATGGTTCGCCACAGGATGACTCGCCGGACGCGATGCGCTCGGCTCCTTCGGGCTCCTCTGGGTTCGGCCAGCCGTCTGCTGCGGCCTCTGCGTCGCCACCTTCCGTCGCGCCGCCTCCTGCTTCTCCTTCCGCCACACCGCCTTTTGACTCGCCTCCTGGTTCGCCTCCTGGTTCGCCGCCTGGCTCACCGCCTGGTTCACCTCCTCCCGCTTCGCCGCCTTCCAGCGCTGACCGCCCCCCTCCGCGCGGCCTCGCGCTCGACGAGATCACCCGCGGCATGCAGCACGCGGCGGCCGCGGCCAACCAGTTGCTCGCGCAGCAGTACACCACTGTGCTCGATCAGTTCTTCGATCAGGACGAGGACGGCCTGTTGTCGCCGCGCGAGGTCGAGGTTGCGCTCGACGCCCAGCACACGATGCCGGTGCCGCTGGTCGCGCTCGCCACGCCGCGCGGGCTCGCGCTCGAGCGGATGGTGGTGCATCTGACGGTGCGGGCGGACTTCACCGAAGCATTGCCCGCAGGCGGCTTCGCGGGCGGCGACCAGCGCGGCCGCTTCTACGTGACGCTCGCCCCGCCGTCGGCAAGGACCGGCACTGACGGCAGCGCTGCGACGCGCGACAGCCAGCACATCGACATCGAAATGCACTTCGCGGCGCTCGCTCCGCCCGAAGCGATCATGCGCGTGATCGACGAATACACGAATCGTCTGCTGCCGCGCGCACGGCACGGCGACGAGGAGAATTCCCATGCCTGACCAACCCGAATGCACCGGTGCACAAGGCATCGATCTGATCAAGCACTTCGAGGGCCTGCGTCTGACCCGCTACCTCGACGCGGTCGGCAAGCCGACCATCGGCTACGGTCATCTGATCCTGCCGCACGAGCGCTTCACCCGTCCGCTTACCGCGAGCGAAGCCGAAGCGCTGCTCAGGAAGGATCTGCGCAGCGCCGAGCTAGCGCTGCGCAAGCTGTTACGCGTGCCGGTCACACAGCAGCAATTCGACGCGCTGATGGCCTTTGTCTTCAACCTCGGCGCGGGGCGATTGCGCTCGTCGACCTTACTGCGCTACCTGAACGCCGGTGCGACCGCGCGCGCCGCCGACCAGTTTCTGGTCTGGAACAAGGCCGGCGGCAAGCCGCTCGCGGGCCTCACACGCCGCCGCCAGGCCGAACGCAAGCTGTTTCTCTCGTAGCTGTTGCCTGGCGTTCCTGTCACCCCGGAGTGGCCACCTCGCGGCCACTCAAGGGCCATTTAGTAGCCACCAGCCTCTTGGCAACTCTTTTTTAGCCATCCTTCCTTTAGGAGCCTTCTCATGATTCCGTCACGTTACGGCCGCCGCAGCCGTTGCCTGTGCACGCCCACCCGGCCGGTTCGCGCCATCTTCCTCGCAGCCGTTGTCAGTGTCGCGACGACCTCGGCGCTTGCCGCACCGGATCCCCAAACTGCCGCGCCAACCTGCAGCGCCGAAGTCGCCGGCATCAGCAGCACGCTGCAAACTGCACGGCTGCCGGCGTTGTGCGAACGCTGCGCGGCGCGGCTCGCGCAAACGTTAGGAAGCCTCTATGCAAACGGCGTGTGGCCAGGCTTTTATGTGTCCGCGGACAACGCCAACTGGGACGACCCACAACGCCGTCCAGCGATGCTAAGCGGCCAGAGCCTTGCACACATCGTCGACGGCGAGGATTTCGCCGCCGACATCGACAGCGGCTACGGGCCGCGCGGCGTGCTCCGCTTGCGCTACACCGCCGGCAATCAGCCGCTCGAGGTCACGACCACCGACCACCGGGTGTCGATTCCCGTGACGTACTGCACGGGCGGCAGCACGCAATAGCGGGTGCGATGACCCGCTCCATCGCACCCTGGCCCGTGCCAGGCCGTCTCGCCCAGGCCATCGGTCCCATGCCTTCGACCCGGCCTTCCGCCCTATTCAACTGGTCCCGTTGCAAACGTACGCTGCAAGTGCAGCACAACACAGCACGAATCACCTGGCAGAGCAAACCGATACCTAACACGACGACAGGAGCAAAGGCATGAACGCAGCCCCGCAGTTCAACGGATTGACCCCTCCACTCCCGGCCCGGCGGCGCTTGCGCGCATGCGTTGCAGGACTCGCATTCGCGCTCGCGGCAGTCAGTTCCGCTCACGCTGCCGTCAGCCCGCCGCTGCCTGCCTACGGCGCCGATCTGCAGCGCACGTCCGTATCGGGATTGTCGTCGGGTGCGTTCATGGCCGCGCAATTCGATGTCGCCTATTCGACGCAACTGGTCGGCGCCGGCATCGTCGCGGGTGGAGCCTTCCACTGCGCGGGCGAATCGGAATTCGTCACCCCCGCGGTCGCCGCAGTCACCTTGTGCATGCAGCCACTCGGCGACGCGCCCGCCGCGGCCGGTGCATGGCGCGACGCACGCCATTATGCGCAAGCCGGCCTGATCGACAGCACCGAGGGTTTGCGCGATCAGCGCATCTATCTGTTCAGCGGTGCGAAAGATACGATCGTAGCGACGCGCGTGGTCGATCAGGCCGAGCAATTTTACGAGCTGGCCCAGGTGCCACGCGCCAACATCGAGTATCAGCGCAATGCCGATGCGGGCCATGCACTGATCACCAATCGTCCCGAAGACTCGGCGTGCGACGCGAACAAGAGCCCGTTCATCAATAACTGCGGCTTCGAACAGTCGCACGAAATCGTGCGCTGGATCTACGCGAAACCCGCCGCGCCGCTCAATCCGCCCACCGCGCAGGCGAGCGGCAAGCTGCTCGCCTTCGATCAGCACGTGTTCGATCCCAGCGGGCGCGCCTCGCTCGCCGACACCGGCTATGTCTACGTGCCGGCCGAGTGCGAACACAAATCGTGCGCGGTGCATGTGGTGTTCCACGGCTGCGCGCAGAACGTGGATACGGTCGGCGAACGCTTCGTGCGCGGCGCCGGCTACAACGAGATCGCCGATACCAATCGCCTCATCGTGATCTATCCGCAGGTCGGCAGCAAATCGGCCGTCAACCCGCTCGGCTGCTGGGACTTCTGGGGCTACACGAGCGCCGATCCGGAACACCCCGATTTCTATACCCGCGAGGCGCCGCAGATGGCTGCGGTGATGAAGATGATCCAGCGTCTCGGCGAAGCACGGCCATAAGCGCGACCGTCGAGCCACCGCCAAAACCGGCATATGCGCCCCGCACCCGTTCATCTCGAACTCGCCAACCACCTTAAGGACTCACCATGCTTTCCTCGTTAATTGCGCAATGGGAAACCGCCAATCTCGCCGCCTTCGAACTTCTCGGCAAAGTCGTGACGAAGTCGGCCAACCCGGCGGGCTTGCCGGGCGCCGTCACCGATATCGGCGCATGGCGAGCCTTCGCACGCACCGCGTTACAAGCCGGCCAGCGCTACGCCACCGTTTGCCAGTCGGCACTTGACGAAAGCTGGCGCGAACAGCGCGACCGGCTGGCGTTGAAGGACACCGCTGTGGCAGTCAAGCAGCTCGCCACGCTGAATGCCGATCTTGCCACCCGTCTCGCGCAGGGGCACATGCAGCACACCGGCGCAATTGCCGACGCCGCCGCGCAGTACCTCGACGACCTGTCCCACACGCGCGGCGCAGCGGACCTCGCCATGGCGTTCGGCAAATTTTCCGGCGACGTGCAGGCGCAAAGCCGCGCGCATGCGCTGCATATCGCGGCACTGGCAGGCGGCGTGGCTCCCGCCCTCGCGCAATGGGCCGACACCAATCTGACTGACGATACGGAGCGCGCGTCGTGAACATCCAGTTGAGCTTCATCAACCGCTCGAACGATTGCGGCAACAGCGAAGTCGTGCTGTTCCAGCGCAACGTAGTGCCGGATCTCGACGAGCTTGCGATCGCATGGAAAGTCATCCGCTACTGCGGACGCGACTGTATTCACCCATTCGTATTTTCGACCGCACTCGAAATCGCACTAGGCGACGACCACGGCAACTTCTCGCCGCGGGTCGCCGCGCAGCCGGGCGAGCGCTTCGTCATTCACGCCCATCCGACCGGGCGCGGCCGGCTCGTGCCCGACGCGACCGGGGCCAGCGGCGCGGACGGCACGGGTAGCGGCGCCGATATCCAGGTCGTCAACCGCCTGCCGCGCGGCGCCGTCAACGTCAATGCGTTCAGCTCGGGCAAGCTGCTCGCCGCCAAGCAGGCTGTCGCGCCTGGGCAGAAAGCGGAATTCCGCTTCACTCCGGCGCTTTGGATCGCCGTCGCCTCGCAGGTGCAGGAGAGCCGCGCGCTGAGTTCGGCGGTGATGTCGAGCGACAGCACGTTGCTGCAGCTTGCCGGCATCGCCGCGGCGGAGATCGTGATGACAGGCGGCGGCAGCGGCACGCAGGCGCAGCCGTTCAGCTTCGCGCTCGAAAACGTGCTGCACCTCTAGCGTATGGCGCCGCCCGCGCAACGCGGGCCTTCCCTTCCGGTTTGGTTCGACGACCTGTTCGCGAGAACAGGCCGGTGGCAAGGTACGCGGCAAACCGATTGCCGTTTTCTCAACTCAAGGAGCAAGCAAGTGGACATCCAGCTGAATTTCATCAACCGTTCCAACGATGCGAACAACTCGAGCATCGTGATCTTCCAGAAAAACGTCGCAACCGATTTCGACGAACTGGCGATCGCGTGGAAAGTGATTCGCAACTGCGGCCAGGGCGACAACCACCCGTTCAAGTTTCCGATGACGATGACGGTCAGCGCGAGCGACAGCTACGGCAACTACATGCCGCAGCAGACCGCGGCCAACGGCCAGGTGTTTCAGGTCGTGCGTTCGACCTCGGGCGACGTGCTCACGCTCGCCACGGAGCCGGGCAACAGCTCCGAGGTGCAGGTGCGCAACGATCTCGCGAGCGGCGCGGCGAACGCCACCATCTACAAGGACGGCACGCCGCTCGCGACGAAGACCTCGATCGCCCCGGGCCAGAAGGCCGTGTTCCAGTTCAAGCCGACGCTGTGGATCGGCGTTGCGTCGCAAATCGAGCAGGGCGCGCTGCTGAATTCGGCGGTGATCTCCGACATCAACGCGGAGCTGTCGCTGCTGGGTATTGCCAGCGCCGACATCGTGATGACGGGCGGCGGACCTGGCCCCCGCTCACTGCCGTTCACGTTCCGGATGGAACGCGTCGTGATGGCGTAAGCCGCACGCCGGCGGCGGCAGCCTGGCCGCCGCCGCTCCTCTACCTATCAGAAAGGCTTTGTCATGGACATCAAGCTCAACTTCATCAATCTGTCGAACGACGTCAACAACAGCCAGATCGTGATCTTCCAGAAGAACGTCTCCACCGATTTCGACGAACTGGCGATCGCATGGAAGGTCATCAGCAACTGCGGACGCGGCGACAACCATCCGTTCGTGTTTCCGATGCGCACCAGCGTCACCGCCAGCGACGCCGACGGCAACTACATGCCGCAGAAGCTCGCGCAGAACGGTCAGATGTTCAACGTATCGCGCGTCGCCTCGGGCAATGTGCTGGCGCTGGCCGGCGCTTCGTCGAACTCGCGCGAGATCCAGTTGCGTAACGACTTGCGCACCGGCGCAATCACCGCGTCGGTGTTCAAGGACAACCGCCTGCTCGCGCACAAGACCGGCATCGTGCCGGGACAGAAAGCGGTGTTCGAATTCAAGCCGACACTGTGGATCGGCACCGCGTCGCAGATCGAGCAAGGCGCGGTCATGAACTCGGCCGTGCTCTCCGATATCAATACGGAGCTGTCGCTGCTCGGCATCGCACGCGCGGACATCGTCATGACGGGCGGCGGTGGCGGCACGAGCGCCGTGTCGTATCAGTTCAAGCTCACGAACGTGGTGATGGGTTAAACCACGCTCGGCGCCGTCGCAGGGGCGGCCCGGCGGTTCGCGGGTCGGCCTTGCCCGTTGCCGTGCGCCGGCCGGCAAGCCCCTTTCAAGCTAGCGCCACTTCCACATGCGCGCGCAACGCATCCACAAACGCCCTGACTTTCGCCGACGGATACCGTGCCGCCGGAAACAGCGCATGAATCCCCCCAGGCGGCGAAGCCCAATCGGGCAGCAGGCGGATCAGGCGTCCCGCTGCAACATCTTCGCTGACCGAGAAATTCGTCAGGCACGCCACCCCGCCACCCGCCAGCGTCGCCGCGCGGCAAGCCGGCGCCGTATCCGCCAGAAACCCAGGCGCAAACCGCACCGTCAGTTTCCTGCCGCGCGAATTCTCAAGCGACATCGTCAATGGCTTCGGCAACACCGCCATCCCCACAAACGGCATCCCAGCCAGCGCCGCAGGCGTCGCCGGTCGCCCCCAGGCGGCCACAAACTCCGGACTCGCGACCACCCAGCGCACGAAGCTGCTGATCTTCACGGCCCGATGGCTCGAATCGGCCAGCCGCCCCACCCGGATCGCCACATCCACGCCCTCGGCCAGCAGATTCACCACCCGGTCATTCGACACCAGTTCGATACACAGCTCCGGATGCGCCTGTCGCAGCGCCACCAGCGCCGGCGCAACCACCATCGCGCCGTAATCCACCGGCGTCGCCACCCGCAGCGTACCGCGCAACGTACCGCCGCCTTCTTCCACTACCTGCAGCGCTTCATCAGCAATACTGAGGATTTGCCGGCTGGCTTCGTAGAACGCTCTGCCCGCCTCGGTGACGCTGACCCGCCGTGTCGTACGCACCAGCAGGCTCGCCCCCACTTCCGCCTCGAGCCGCTGCATATGCGTGCTGACCATGGTCTTGGCGATGCCGAGCCGCTCTGCCGCCGCCGTCAACGAACCCGCCTCGATCACCGCGACAAAGACCGCCAGCCGGTTGAGATTCACATCGCTCGCACTAGCCATTCGATTGTCCACTTTAAGAGGAAAGAGTAACCACGATTATCCATCTTCTCAGGCCAGTCCGCGGAGAATAAGCTGGCATCACTTGTCCATTGCCACTTTGCTTCAAGGAGCGCCCGATGTCCTCTACCAAGCCTGCCCAACCGATCCGGCTGCATACCACCCCGCTGTCGGGCCATGGTCATCGCGTCAAGCTGTTCCTGACCATGCTCGACCTGCCGTTCACGGTCATCGAGCTGAACATGAAGGCCGGCGACAACCGCAAGCCTGCCCACCTCGCGCTCAATCCGTTCGGCGAAGTGCCCGTGATCGAAGACGGCGAGATCGTCATGAGCGATTCGAATGCGATCCTCGTGTACCTCGCGCGCAAATATGCCGATCCCTCCTGGTTGCCGCAGGATCCGCTCGGCGCCGCTGCCGTGCAACGCTGGCTCTCGCTCGCTGCCGGCAAGATCGCCTACGGGCCGTGCGCTGCGCGTCTGGTGACCGCGTTCGGCGCGCCGCACAACCTGGAGACGGCGCAAAAGATTGCCGTCAACCTCTTCAAGGTGCTCGACGCCGAGTTAAGCAGCAAGCCGTTCGCGATCGGCGCTACGCCGACCATCGCCGATATCGCCGCTCATTCGTATATCGCGCATGCCCCCGAAGGCGGCATTTCGCTCGAACCGTATCCGCATATCCGTGCGTGGCTCAAGCGCGTGGAAGCGCTGCCGCGCTTCGTGCCGCTGCCCACGACCAAGGTCGGTCTGCTCGCTGAGGCCCAATAGCCTCGTCACGCGCATCGCACTCTACGTCCACCCAGAGAGTCGATCATGTCAATGCCCGCTCCTGCGCCTGGCTGGCGCGCCAGTGAATCGCCGTTTCATGCGGGCGAACTCGCAGCGCAGGAGCGTGCGGGCGTGCGCGAGCGGATGAATGCCGACGCCCACCGGGGCATCCGTGACTACATGCCCGAGCAGCATCGCCGGTTCTTTGCGGAGCAGCCGTTCATGGTGCTGGGCGGCCTCGACGCAAGCGGTCAACCGTGGGCCTCGTTGCGCGTCGGCGCGCCTGGATTCGTCTCGACACCCGATGAGCGCACCGTGCGCATTGCCGGGCGCGCGCCGGCCGGCGATCCGCTGGCTGCGGCATGGCACGTCGGCGCGTTGATCGGCGGACTGGGGATTCAGCCGGCCACGCGTCGGCGCAACCGGGTCAACGGGGTCATCACGGCGCTGGACGGCGAGACGCTCACGTTGAGCGTGAGCCAAAGCTTCGGCAACTGCGCGAAGTACATCCAGAGCCGTGCGCCTACCTTCGTCGCTTCCATTGCCGATGAGCCGCGCATCGCGCCGGTCCCATCGCCGGCGCTCAGCCCGGCCGACCGCGCCCTGCTCGCCCGTGCCGACACGTTCTTTATCGCCAGCGCCAACGCATCCGACGACGCGGGTTTTGGACGCGGCGCCGATGTCTCGCATCGCGGCGGCAAGCCCGGCTTCATTCGTGTGGACGACGAGCGCACGCTGACCACACCGGATTTCAGCGGCAATCAGTTCTTCAATACGATCGGCAATCTGCTGGAGGATCCGCGGGCGGGCTTGCTGGTGATCGACTTCGCAAGCGGCGATCTGCTGTATCTCGCGGTGGATGCCGAGATCATCTGGGAAGGTTCGGAACTCGAATCGTTTGCGGGTGCAGAGCGGCTCATGCGCTTTCACATCCGCGAAGTTCGGCGCACGCCAGGCGCGTTGCCGTTTCGCTGGTCGGAAGTGCAATATGCGCCGCAACTCGAGAAAACGGGTACCTGGGCAACGCAGGCAGCAGCGGCTTTGGCGGCAAGCGGCTGGCGCAAGCTGAAAGTGGTCGAGGCGCGCGAGGAGACGCCGTCGGCGCGCTCGTTCTATCTGGAGTCCGCTGATGGCTCGCCGCTTGCCCGCTTCGAGCCGGGCCAGTTTCTGCCGATCCGCCTGCACGTGCCTGGACTCGCCACGCCGCTCATGCGCACCTACACGCTCTCGGATGCGGATCATGGCCGGCACTACCGCATCACCGTCAAGCGCGAAGGTGTGGCCTCCGCATGGCTGCACGAGCATATCCAACAAGGGGACGTCATCGAAGCAAAGGCGCCCGCAGGCGCTTTCAAGCTGGATCGCGCCAGCCGACGCCCGGTTGTGCTGCTGTCCGCGGGGATCGGCATCACGCCGATGATGGCGATGCTCAATACATTGCTCGCGGACACGGGCGGGCAAACCCAGCCCGAACACATCCACTTCGTGCACGGCGCGCGCAACGCCAACGAGCACCCGTTCGCTGCTCAACTCATGGCAGCGGCAGAGGCGCACCCCAATGTTTCGGTACATCTGCGGGATAGCCGTCCTGCCACGGATGCGGAAGATTCACTCGCCGCGCGCCCGGTGGGACGCGTGGACATCGCGTTTCTCAAACGCGTGCTGCCATTCGGCGACTACGATTTTTATCTCTGCGGTCCAGGCGCGTTCATGCAGGATATCTACAACGGCCTGCGGGCGCTCAACGTTGCTGACGAGCGGATTCGCTTCGAAGCGTTTGGACCGGCCAGCGTCAAACGCAGCGAAAGCATCGCCAACGGAACACGCGCAGAAGCGCCAACTCCGGCCCAAAACGCCGCGCAGTCGTCGAAAATTGTATTTATGCGTAGCGGACGTGAAGCGAAGTGGTCGCACGAGGCTGGCAGTTTGCTCGAACTTGCCGAGGCAAATGGCGTGACGGTGGAGTCGAACTGCCGATCAGGAGCATGCGGGACATGCTCGACGCGGCTACTCGCCGGTGAGGTCGCGTACCCGGTACCATGCGAGGCACAAATCGAACCGGGCCATGCGCTGATTTGCAGTGCGATACCCGCGAAGACAGAAACCGGCGAAGAATCGACGGTGATTCTGGATCTGTAACAACTGGGGCGCGATGCGCCCCGAGCTTATTCCGGACGGCGATGCGCTTCAGCGATGATGGCGCACGTTTGCAGGTGCAGTTGCAGCGCGCGGCGAGCGAGTGCGCCGAGGCGGGCAAGCCAGCCGTTAGCGGCGGGGGCGGAAGTGGCGGTAATGTGGCTCATGGCAAGCTCCAGTTCAGGCTAGGGTTAACTACCTAGGTAATAACCCTATTATAGACCTCTCTTGCCGCAACGCAACAAATCAAAATAAATCCAGACTTACCCCAACCCCAAGGCGGCGCTCCTGCGTCGCACCAATCCCCTCAACTCCCCGCCAGCCAAGCCTTTGCCTGCAAACCCGCGAGCCCTGGGCAACCGCATCGCAACATTTCCCCCGTCTTGACTCCAGTTACCCACCCTGCTGTACTAAATAAAACAAAGTGATTTAGTCAGAAAGGCCAGTCCGATCCTGTGTCATCCGACGCAGGCAGCGAGGCCACGAGAGGCGCCCCCAGCGCCCATCAGCTATTGAATCGACCGTAGTCCAAAAACGTCGTTATCAATTATCCGGAGGAGCGTCCCATGAATCAGAGTTCCCGCAAGCATCCCGCCGCCCGGCGTCTCGCCACGCTGTGCGTCGCCGCATCCGCTGTCTGGTGCGCAAGCGCCACGTTGGCCGTCGCCGATCAGCCCGTAGTCGGTCTCATCACCAAAACCGACACGAACCCGTTCTTCGTCAAGATGCGCCAGGGCGCGGAAGCCGCGGCGCAAAAGGACGGCGCCAAGCTGCTGACCGCGGCCGGCAAGTTCGACGGCGACAACGCGAGCCAGGTCACCGCCATCGAAAACATGATGACGGCGGGCGCCAAGGCGATTCTGATTACGCCGAGCGATACCAAGGCCATCGTGCCGAGCATCAAGAAGGCCCGCGCCGCGGGCGTCATGGTGATCGCGCTCGATACGCCGACCGAACCGCAAGACGCCACGGACGCCCTGTTCGCCACCGACAACTTCAAGGCCGGCGTCCTGATCGGCCAATACGCGAAGGCCGCCATGGGCGGCAAGCCGGCCAAGATCGCCACGCTCGATCTCGCACCGGGCGTCTCGGTCGGGGTACTGCGGCATAACGGCTTCCTGCAGGGCTTCGGCATCAAGGAAGGCGACCCCGCCGTCGTCTGCAGCCAGGACACGCGCGGCGATCAGGCGAAGGGCCAGACGGCGATGGAGAACTGCCTGCAGAAATCGCCCGACATCAACGTGGTCTACACGATCAACGAACCGGCCGCAGCCGGCGCGTATCGCGCGCTCAAGGCAGCCGGCAAGGACAAGGACGTGATGATCGTCTCGATCGACGGCGGCTGCGAAGGCGTGCGCAACGTCAAGGCCGGCGCGATCGCCGCGACCTCGCAGCAGTATCCGCTGAAGATGGCCTCGCTCGGCGTCGATGCAGGCGTCGAATACGCCAAGAGCGGCAAGAAGGTCGCGGGCTATCACGACACCGGCGTCACGCTGATCACCGACAAGCCGATGAGCGGCGTGGACAGCAAGGACTCCCAGTTCGGTCTGGCGAACTGCTGGGGCCAGTAAGCATTCCCAGGCAAATGGGAGGCCCGCCGACGGGTCTCCCACCGTTTTGCCGCGTGGCCGACGCGTCACGCTTTAGTAGCGAGGAAATTCCATCATGTCGACTCCTTCCGCCCCAGCCAGCGGCCACCGCGCCCTGTCCGAGCGACTGCCTTCGCTCGCCGAAATCGGCCCGCTGATCGCCCTTCTGCTGGCCTGCGTGTTCTTTATCACGCAGAGCAATCGCTTCCTGTCGTTCCAGAACCTCTCGCTGATCCTGCAGCAGACCATGGTCGTCGCGGTCATTGCAATCGGCCAGACGCTGATCGTGCTGACCGGCGGCATCGACCTTTCCTGCGGCATGGTGATGGCGTTCGGCTCGATCGTCATGAGCAAGTTCGCAGTCAACCTCGGCGTGCCGCCGATTCTCGCGATCGCTTGCGGCATCGGTGCAAGCGCCCTGTTCGGCGCGCTCAACGGCACGCTGATCACGCGCATCAAACTGCCGGCGTTCATCGTCACGCTCGGCACCCTGAACATCGCCTTCGCGCTCACGCAGATCTATTCGAATGCGGAAAGCGTCTCGAACCTGCCCGATGCGATCATGTTCCTCGGCAACACGTTCAGCATCGGGCCGGCCCAGGTGACCTACGGCACGGTCCTGACGCTGCTGATGTATCTGGCCACCTGGTTCGTGTTGCGCGACACAGTCCCGGGACGGCATCTCTACGCGCTCGGCAACAACGCTGAAGCCGCGCGGCTCATGGGTCTCTCGTCGCAACGCATCCTGCTGACCGTGTACACGCTGGCCGGCGCGATCTACGGCATCGCCGCCCTGTTGTCGGTGTCGCGCACCGGTGTGGGCGATCCACAAGCGGGGCAAACCGAGAACCTCGACAGCATTACCGCCGTGGTGCTCGGCGGCACCAGCCTGTTCGGCGGACGCGGCTCGATTGTCGGCACCTTGCTCGGCGCGCTGATTGTCGGCGTGTTCCGCAACGGTCTGACCTTGATCGGCGTGTCGTCGGTGTATCAGGTGTTGATCACCGGCATGCTGGTGATTCTCGCCGTCGCCGCCGACAAGCTGTCCCACCGCGGCGCTCGATGAGCCATCAGGAGCCTGTCATGCCTACTCCCCAAACTGCTTCCAACGTGACGCCGGTTCTGCAGGCGCGTGGACTCGTCAAACGTTATGGCCACGTCACGGCGCTCGACGGCTGCGACTTCGAAGTGATGCCCGGCGAAATCATGGCCGTGATCGGCGACAACGGCGCCGGCAAGTCGTCGCTGATCAAGGCGCTCTCCGGTGCGACGGTGCCCGACGAAGGCGAGATTCTGCTCGACGGCAAGCCGGTCAAATTCCGCAGCCCGCTCGATGCCCGCGCCCAGGGCATCGAAACCGTCTATCAGGATCTCGCGGTGGCGCCCGCCATGAGCATCGCCGAAAACCTGTTTCTGGCACGCGAGCTGGTCAAACCGGGCTGGCGCGGCTCGATCTTCAAGATGATCGACAAGCGCCGCATGCTCGAAGAAGCAACCGCGCATATGAAGGGCCTGCAGATCGGCATCCGCTCGATGCGCCAGGCGGTCGAAACCCTGTCCGGCGGACAGCGCCAGGGCGTGGCGGTGGCGCGCAGCGCTGCGTTTGCCCGCCACGTGGTGATTCTCGACGAACCCACCGCGGCGCTCGGCGTGAAGGAAGGCAACATGGTGCTCGAACTGATCCGGCGCGTGCGCGACCGCGGCTTGCCGGTCATCCTCATCAGCCACAACATGCCGCACGTGTTCGAGATCGCCGATCGCATCCATATCCAGCGGCTCGGACGGCGCGCGGCGCTCGTCAATACCAAGGACATCCACATGTCCGAAGCGGTCGCCATCATGACCGGCGCGAAGGAAGCGGACGTCAAGGCCATCGCATGATGCACGCACCCCGCTGACGAGCGCCTCGCGATGGATACCACCGGCACCCGCCCACCCCTGAAGCGCACCGTCGGCTCGAATCAGGTCGGCATGCGGCAGTTCAACGAACGGATCGTGCTGCAGGCGATCCGGTTGCACGGCCCGCTTGCCAAGGCCGACGTGAGCCGGCTGACGCGCCTGTCGATGCAGACCGTGTCGATGATCGTCGACCGTCTGATCGACGACGGGTTGCTGGCGCGCCAGCCGCGCGTGCGCGGACGCATCGGCCAGCCTTCGGTGCCGATTGCGCTGCGGCCCGAGGGCGCCTATACGATCGGCATCAAGGTCGGGCGCCGCAGCCTCGACGTGCTGGCGATGGATTTCGTCGGCCACGTCTGCAGCCGCGACGTGCTCGAGTATGCGTATCCCGATCCGCGTGTGCTGTTTCCCGCGCTGGAGGCCAAGCTTGCGCGGCTCAACGAAACACTCGGCGAGCGAGCCAGGCAAGTGGTCGGCGTAGGCGTGGCGGCGCCGTTATGGCTTGGCGGCTGGCGCGATTTCCTGGGGGCGCCGCCCGATGCGCTCGACGCGTGGCACAACATCGACATCCGCGCCCGCATCGCGACGATGACCGGCCTGCCCGTCGAATTCGCCAAGGACACCACCGCCGCCTGCGCCGCCGAACTCGTGATGGGCCAGGGGCGCGGCATCCACAATTTTCTCTATCTGTTTGTCGGCACCTTCATCGGTGGCGGGCTGGTGATCGACGGCCGTCTGCATGGCGGCCCGCACGCTAACGCCGGCGCCGTCGGCTCGATTCCGCTGACCGGCGCTGCGAGTCGAAAGGACGGTTCCTCAACGGGACAAGGCGCAGCGCGCCAGTTGCTGCATGCGGCCTCGGGGTTCGTGCTGGAACAACTGCTGAGCGACGCGGGCGCGCTGGCCGCCGCGGCGCACGATCATCGCGCCTTGGCGCCGGAGTGGTGGCGTCAGACCGAACGGTGGCTCGACACGGCCTGTCCCGCGATTGCCGGCGCGCTGATCAATGCGACTGCCCTGCTCGATCTGGAGGCGGTCGTAATCGACGGCGAACTCGACCGGCAACTGGTGCGCGAAATCATCCGCCGCACCGAGCGCGTGCTGGATGGGTTCGAATGGGAGGGCATGGTGCGTCCGCAACTGCTGGAGGGCACCATCGGCGCCGATGCGCGCGCCATGGGCGGCGCGATCCTGCCGCTCTACGCGCACTTCGCACCGGTGCATGAACTGTTTCTCAAACCGGCGACCGAGGCCGGGTACTGAGTACTGAGTACTGAGTACTGAGTACTGAGAGGCGGCATCCGCACCGCCCCAAGCAGCCCCTCAGCTCCGCTTCACCGCAGGCACGGCGGACGCGGCAGGCGCCTTCGGTTCACTCAGCAAGGGCTGCAACGCCGGCGCAAGCGACTTCAGCAACTGCACAGACATCGCGCTCGTGAACTCGTAGTGCGACGCATACGGCTCATGAACATAAGCAGTCAATGTGCCGTAGAAACGATCCCCCATCATGAACACGAAGGTTGCGCTGCGATTGACCTTGCGCGACTCGATCAGCCGGCCGCCTTTGGCGAACACCTCGAAGCGCTGGTCGCCCGTACCGGTCTTGCCGAACACCGGCAGCGTCGTGCCGTTGGGGAACACCATGCCGTCGGCGAGACGCTTGGCCGTGCCGCCTTGCACCACATCGTTCAGCATCTGATGCACGACATTGACGACCTGCGGCGACAACTGCGTCTGCGGCGCCACCGTTGCGCGCACGAAATGTGTTTCGTACGGCGTATCTTTGGCGAAGTCGAGTTGCGTGATGCTTTCGGTCGGCACCTTGTCGCCGCCATTGGCGATCACGCCGATCAGTTGCGCAAGCGCCGCCGGACGGTCGCCCGACGCGCCGATCGCCGCCGCATACGAAGGCGTCAGATTGGCGAACGGATAGCCGAGCGCTTGCCACGACTTGCCGATCGCGTCATAGGCGCGCAACTCGATCATGTGTTTGATCCGGCGGTCCTGGGTCGCGTGGTAGCGCGTCTTGAAGAGCCACGAATAGGTCGTCGCCCGCACGTCGCGGCTGGCCTCCTGAACCTGGTCGAGCGTGACATCGGGATGCTCGCGCAGGTAATTGACCAGCCACAGTTCCAGCGGATGCACGCGCGAAATATAGCCGCGGTCGTTCAGATTGAAGCGGTCCATCGCGTACTTCGTGTAGAGCTTCGCCAGATCGTCGTCGCTGAGCCACTGCGCCGGGGTACCCTTTAGCTGCTCGCGCATTTGCGCGTCGAACCAGCCCAGCGAGCCGTTGGGCGCCACGCTGCGCAGCACCGTGGCAATCCTCGGCGGCGATTTGTGCACGCTGCGCAGCATGATCGCCAGCGCGTCGTCGGGCATCTTGCCGTGATACTTCGTGTAGAAACGCTTCATATACACGCGGCTTTCCTGATCGGCGAAGCGGGTCAGGTAGAGCTGGCGCGCGGCGGGATCGTCGAGCCATTGCGTCGACGGCCCGGAGGTCTGGATCATTTCGTAGCGCACGATGTCGCGCATCAGCCGCACGAAAACGAGGTTCACCGAGTGCTGGAACGCGCGGTGCACAGTCAGGATCTGGCTGTTGTCGCTCGATTCGAAATTGGTGAAGGTCTGCGCGCCGCCGCCCGTATAGAACGTTTCACCCGCGCTGGCAGAGTATTTTCTCTCCACCGCCGCATCGAGCATCGCTTGCAGCGAGTGGTCGGGCGTATGCGCCAGATAGTCGAGCGCCCAGCGCGTCAGGACATCCTGCGGATCGGGCTGGACCCGCTTGAGATCGGCCGCGCTCAGCGACGCATAGCGCTCGTGCAGGTCGGAGACGATCTGCAGGTAAGTGATGATCGTGCGCAGCTTGGCGGTCGAACCGAGGTTCAGGCGCGCGCCCGAGTTGATATCGAACGGTTCGTTGACGCTGTCCGTTTGCACCCGGACGAGATTCGCACCGTTGTGCCGTTCATAGAGCGTCAGGCTGTAGGTGATTTTCGAAGGGTCGTCGCCGGGGCGCAGCATTTCGAATCCGTACAGCCCCGCGGCCTGCGCGCCGTCCTTGGTAGCCGCGCTCGCGAGCCGGTCGCTCACCGCCTGCTGCACCGAATTATTGAGCGTGCCGGTGGCCTGCAAGTCGAGCTGGTCGAGCTCATAGAAACTGCGCAAACCGAGCGCGGCCAGCAAGTGCGCGCGCATCGAGGTGACCGCCTTGCGGCTGATGAACGACTCATCGGTTTGCCGCACCGGCGTGGGGCTAAGCGCAATCTGGACATTGAGCGCCGCGTCGCGCAATGACGGCGAGATGACACCGCCCGTTGCGAGCAGCCGCAGATAGCTGTCGGTCATGCGCTGGAGTTCGCCGTAGCCGTGATGCAGAAAGTACGACGGCGCCCGCTGCGCGATCATCAGCGAGAGTACCTGGCGGAACGCCAGCGCCTGCTCGGCGAGGTTGTCCGCGGAGCTTGGCGCATTGAGAATCGCATTGACCTCGGCAAAGTCGCGCCCATACCAGGCGGCCAGACCGTCGCCCATGCCGTTGATCTCGCCGACGCCCGGCTGCGCCGACAGCGGCACCGAGTTCAGGTACTGCACCACGATTTCGTGCCGCGCCGGCATGGTCTGTGGTCCATCCAGGTAGGCACGCACCGAAGCGGACGCGATCTGGCGCAGTTTCTCCGGCGGCGTCGCGGTCCGTCCGTCCGGCGAGTGACGGAACTTCTCGATTTGCGTAGCGAGCGTGCTGCCGCCAGGTTGCGCCTGGTGCCGGTTGAAAACCCGTGCGCCTTGATCGAACAGTGCGTGGCCGAAACGTCCCCAGTCGATCGCCGGATTGCGGTTCGGCTGGTTCGGATCGAGCAACTCACGGTCCTCGATAAAACACAGCGAGTTGACGATGAGCGGCGGAATCACGTCATAGCTGCCGTAGATCCGGCGCGGATAGGCGGCGTGGAAAAGCGCTTGGCCAGTGCCGTCGAACAGTTGCAAGCCGGCCTGGTCTTTCTCCTGGTAGGGCAGGAACAGGCCGTCGTCGGCAAGCGAGAGCATCCGTTCCGAATCGCGCGCTTGCGAGGCCACCACGAAACCGCGCGCACTCAGGCGCTGCTGGAACGATGGCATGAGCGCATAGCCAAGCCGTTCGTCGTACGGGCCGTTGGTAGGAAAACGGATATTGGGGCTTGCACCATCTGCGAGCGTGAAGTCCACATCGCGCGTTAACTCGGAGAGGTAGCGCGCCTGCAGGCGAGAGGTTTCGATTTCGATCTGGCAAAGCTTGGCCAGGATGGCGAGCGCCACCAGAACGGCCGCGATTAGCGACCATTTAATCCACTTCCACACCGACGCACCGCCGGCAACGCGAAGCGGAAACCTAACGAGTGGCCGATTCATGGCGGCATCTCCCTCGCAGGCGCCGAGCGAGCAATCTAGCCTGCATTCAATCCAGTGTAGCGCGGATCGGCAAAACGCAAAGGGGCCTGAATAACCTCACAGTCTCGCGCCAACAACACCGCTTCAGAGAGTCGTGGCGCAGCAGCAAATCTAGTGAGATATTGATGGTTTCCGCGCACGATCGGCGGCAGGCGATCTGCGAAAACGTGCGGCCAGGGTTGGTCTGAAACGCGCTTTTCAAGCGCGCGATGCGAAAAATTCGCCCATTCCGGTCAAGCCAGTTAGGTTGTTTTGAACTGGCCTGACCGTGCTGCCGAATGAGCCTACCCTGACGCATGCTGACTTCCTGTGCGCCGGACATTGACTGTCCCGCCCGGCGTGAAGCTGTGCCGGCGCCGTTCGGCGCCGAACGCCAGCCCTAGTCACCACGACTACCCCCGTCCCCCCTTCCCCCCTTCCCTGCGTGGCCTTTCGATAACGCACGGCTCTTGCCGCAGGTCTGCCTACGCACCTCTCTACGTTGCCGCAGGCACAACGGATGCAGGTCGGCGCTAAAAAAACCGGATATAACCTCAGACGGAATTTGAGTAACATACCCCCGCATGTCATCACTCATTCGGCCATGACCGCCAACCCTCGAGAATTGACGCCGGAAACGCTCGCTGTGCTGCTCGAACGCGTCGCCGGGAAGGACGCTGCGGCACTGCGCGAGCTATACGACGTCGCGGCGCCGAAACTGTTCGGCCTTGCGCTCCGTATATTGAGCAAGCATGAGTGGGCCGAAGAGGTCTTGCAGGACAGCTTCGTCAATATCTGGCGCTTTGCGGGTGACTACCGGCGCGGCTTGTCGGCCCCCATGACATGGATGTCGGCGATCGTACGCAACCGTGCACTCGACCACCTGCGGCGGGTGAACACGCAGGAAACCGAATGGAGTGAAGTGTTGGACGATCTGGTGGCAACGGGGGACCCCGATCCGGAAGCATTGTCGGCCGTGAGCATGCAGGCACGGTTGCTGGACGGGTGTATGCAGCAGCTCGAGCCGGCGCAGCGGCAAGCCGTCGCGCTCGCCTATCTGCGCGACCAGAGCCACAGTGAGATTGCCGAAACCCTGAGCGTTCCGCTCGGCACGGTCAAATCGTGGATCCGGCGCGGCCTGAGCAAGCTCAAGAGCTGCCTGGGAGGTGCACGATGAATCTGCACCGCTATCCTCAACTGGTCGATCTGCTGGCCGCCGAATATGCACTCGGCACCTTGCGCGGCGGCGCGCGGCGACGGCTGCAACGCTACGCCGAGAACGACGTGACGATCCGCGCCTCACTGGAAGAATGGCAGCAGCGCCTCGAACCGATGGCCGAACTGGCGCCGGCGCGGATGCCTTCCGCGGCGGTCTGGGAGGCGATCGAGCAGCGCCTCGGCATAGTCACGGCTCACAGCCCTGCTCCGGATCGGCCGACAGTGCAGCCGCTGCGGCCAGTACAGGCCACCCGCCCGGCGCGCGGCTGGTTCGACAGCCTGGCGTTCTGGCGCGGCTGGGCGATCGGCGTCACCGCGCTTGCGGCCATCGCCGTGTTCGTCGCCGTGCGTTCGCTCATGCCGTTCGGGGCGCTCGCCCCGCAAGGCGCGCAGACGGTCGCGCAGCAACCCGGGACCGAGGTATCTCATGTTGCCGTGCTCAACAACAAGGATGCGCAGCCGGTCATCCTGGTGGCGTGGGATGAAGTGCACGCCACCATGACGTTGCACCGTATCGGCGACACCCAGTTGCCGCCGCAGCGCGCCATGCAGTTGTGGGGCATCCCGGCCAGCGGTCATCCGGTCTCGCTCGGCGTGCTGCCCAACAGCGGCAACGGCAAGGTTCCGGCGGCGCAGCAGCGGCCGGAAAGCTACGCGGCGCTCGCCATCTCGATCGAACCGCCGGGCGGCTCGCCGGACCCGAATGGCCCGAGCGGCCCGGTGGTGTTCAGCGGCAAGCTGTTGCCGGTATCCTGAGTCCTCTCTTTCATGTCGACGCCTGCTGAAACAGCGGGCGCCGGCCAACTCATCTCTACTTTATGCAAAGCTTTTACGAAGCCACCGTGGTTCGCCCCGAGCGTGCCCGTCTTACCGGCAAGCGCGCGGCCGATGTCTGCATTATCGGCGGCGGGCTGGCCGGCCTGTCGACGGCGCTCGGCCTCGTCGAACGCGGCGTGCGCGAGGTGGTCGTGCTCGAAGCGCAGCAGACGGGCTTCGGCGCGTCGGGGCGTAACGGCGGCTTCGTGTTCGGCGGCTATAGTCTCGACTGCGCCGATCTGCTGAAGATCCTCGGCCCCGTGCGGGCGCGCGAACTCTATGCGCTCACCACCGATGCGGTCGATCTGATGCGGCAACGCATCGCCCGCTACGCCATTGACTGCGACGCGACTCATGCCGGCGTGATTCTCGCCAACTGGTTCGATGAACCGGCGCGGCTCGAGACGCAACGCCGCCTGATGCGCGACTCGTTCGGCGTCGACTGGGAGCCGGTCGATGCGGCCACGCTCGCCGCGCAGTTGAAGACGCACCGCTATCACGGCGGCCTGTTCGAGCGCAACGCGTTCCACTTTCATCCGCTCAAGTATGTCCTCGGCGTCACCGCGGCCGCCTCAGCCGCAGGGGCGCAGATTTACGAGCGCTCGCCGGTGCTGCGGCTGCAGCCGCAAGGCAGCGGCTTTCTGGTCGAAACCGCCGACGGCGCCGTCGAGGCACGCCAGGTTGTGATGGCCGGCGGCGGCTACGTGCGCAACGTCTACCCGAAGGTCGAGCGTGCGGTGTTGCCGATCGCCACCTACGTAATGGCCACCGAACCGCTCGGCACGCGCCTCACCGAGGCCATCGACACCGCCGCGGCGATCTACGACACGCGCTTCGCCTTCGACTACTACCGCCCGCTGCCCGACACGCGCATCTTGTGGGGCGGCCGCATCTCCGTGCTGAACCGTGAGCCGCAAGCCATCGCCCGGCTGCTGCGGCGCGATCTGCTGAAGGTCTATCCGCAACTGCGCGACGTGCGCATCGAGCATGCTTGGGGCGGTCTGATGAGCTATGCGCGGCACAAGATGCCGCAGATCGGCCGCAGCGCCGACGGCGTCTGGTACGCGGTCGGCTTCGGCGGCCACGGCATGGCGCCCACCACCGTGTCCGGCGAATTGCTGGCGGCCGCTATCTCAGGCGAGCGGCCGGTGCCGGAGGCGTTCGCCAGCTTTGGGCTCACGCATACGTTCGGCACGCTCGGACTCGCCGCCGCCCAATTGACCTACACCACCATGCAGGCCCGCGACGCGCTGGCGGCGCGCCGCCGCGCTCCCTCCTGAGACCGCACCCGATGCCTTGTGCGATGGCGCGAAGCCGCGGCGAAGCACGAATTTCGCCATGCTAGAATGCGCCGTCATCGCCGCTCGAATACACAATGAAAAAGGGAAGCAAGGCCGCCGCGCCCGATCACAGTGGCATCCCGTCCGAACCTCGGCGCACTACCGCCCGAACTAACGACGCCCGCCGCAAATACGATCCCGAAGAGACGAAGCGCAACATCCTCGAAGTCGCGACCCAGGAGTTCTCCGCGATGGGGCTGACCGGCGCGCGTGTCGACGCCATCGCCGAGCGCACCCATACCACCAAGCGCATGCTGTACTACTACTTCGAAAGCAAGGAAGGGTTGTACCAGGCAGTGCTGGAAAAGGTGTACGGCGATATTCGCGCGCTCGAGCAGGATCTGCACGTCAGCGAACTCGATCCGCTGGAAGGCATGCGTAAGCTGGTCGAATTCACCTTCGATTATCACGACCGGCATCGCGACTTCGTGCGTCTCATCACCATCGAGAACATTCACGGCGCGAAGTTCGTCGAGCAGTTGAAGACCTTCAAGAGCAGCAACGCGAGTGCGATTCACACCATCGAAGACCTGCTGGCGCGCGGCATTGCGAGCGGCCAGTTTCGCGCCGACGTGGATGCGATCGACCTGCACCTCTTGATCAGCTCGCTGTGCTTTCACCGTATCGGCAACCGCCACACGTTCGGCACGGCATTCGGCCGCGATCCGTCGCATCCGCGCCTGCGCACGCGGCACCGGACCATGGTGGTGGACGCCGTGCTGCGTTTCCTGCACAACGCGGATTGATGCACAGGCAGTGAAGCATTGAGGCGACGGGCCACCGCTACAGGTGGCCCGCCTGCGCCTTGCACCCGAGGCTCAATCGGCGAGCACGATCCGCTTGATATCGCCGACGATAAAGATGTACGACAGCGCCCCGATCAGCGCGATCACACCGATGAACACCAGCGCGCCGACGAACGAGCCGGTCGACGCCACGATCAGCCCCACCGCCAGCGGCGTAATGATGCCCGCCAGATTCGCCGCAAAGTTGAAGATGCCGCCGGTCACGCCGAGCAGGCCGTCCGGCGCGATATCCGACACCAGCGTCCAGCCGAGCGCCGCCATGCCTTGCGCGAAGAACGCCACCGAGAGGATCACGATCACCGTCACGTTGCTTTGCACGTAATTGGCGAGAATGATCGTCGAGGCGAGCAGCAGGCCGGCGATGATCGGCAGCTTGCGCGCCACGTTGGGCGACACGCCGCGCCGCAGCAGCCAGTCGGAGAAGGTGCCGCCGAACATCACGCCAATCGACGCCGCGATAAACGGCATGATCGCGAAGAAGCCGATCTTGAGCCAGCCCATATGGCGCTCGGTGGCCAGATAGGTCGGGAACCAGGTCAGGAAGAACACCAAGGTCGAATTGCCGGCGAACTGGCCGAGACAGATGCCGGTGAGCTGGCGATGCTTGAGCAATTGGCCGATGGTGCGCCACTCGAAGCCGCTCGACTTCACCTTCGGCTTGGGCGTCGCTTCTCCCGTGCGCGGCTCGCCTGGGTTCTGCTTGCGATGCGTCAGGCCACCGCCCGCCTCGATGTAATCGAGTTCCGCCGCATTGGCGGCCGGGTGGTCGCGCGGCTCGCGGTAGCTGAACCACCAGATCACGCCGAAGACCAGGCCCACTCCGCCCACCACGTAGAACAGCGAGCGCCAGCCAAACGCGCCCATCAGCGCGAACAGGAGCGGACTGAAGAACGCGAGGCCGATGTATTCGCCGACGGTATACGTGCCCGTCGCCATGGCTCGCTCGCTTTGCGGAAACCAGGTCGCCACGACACGGCTATTGGTCGGAAAGCACGGCGACTCCGCCACGCCGAGGCCGAGCCGGAATGCGAACAGCGGCGCGATGCCGTGCACCAGCCCTTGTGCGAGCGTACACAACGACCAGAACGTCATCGACAGGAAATACGTGACCTTGCTGCCGAAGCGGTCGAGAAACAGGCCGCCTGGAATCTGCGAGGCCACATAGCTCCATGAGAACACCGAGAACATCAGGCCCATGATCGCGGCGTTGATGCCCAGTTCCTTGGTCAACTGCGGCGCCGCGATGCCGAGCACGGTGCGGTCGAGATAGTTGATCATCGTGCCGATGGCAAGCAGCCCGAGGATGCGATAGCGCACGTTCGTGCGGCGCGCGCCGGTCGCTGCCGCGCCGGCTGGCAGCGGCGGCTGCTCCGGCAGATCGGATTGGGTCGGATGAATCGGTTGCGGCATTGTCTGTCTCCTGTCGGTCAGAGTTAGCGCTTTATCTGTCGATCAGAGTTCGCGCCTTTGCGCTTGACTCTGATCCCATGCAAAGCTCGTTACTCCGGTCTTATGCAAAGCTGCGTTTTATTAGGTGTGCTCTACAGCACCTTCGGTACACTTCACTGCCGGTCTATGGCTTAGGCAGCAGCGACTGGAAGTGCTCGAACATCCTCTCGGCATCCGGTTCCAGGCCGGTAAAAATGCGAAACGCGTCCACTGCCTGATATACCGCCATGCCGCCGCCGCTGAGCGTGCGGCAGCCCACCGCCCCGGCCGCCTGCAGCAACGCCGTGCGAATCGGGAAGTAGACGATATCGGCAACCCACAGGCCGTCATGCAGCAACTCCGCCGGCAACGGCAAGCCTGGCAGCTTCGCCATACCCGTGGGCGTTGCGTGAATCAGACCCTGCGCCTGCGCGAGCGCAGCGGCGAGCGACTCGCCTGCGCGCACGGTTGCGGACGGAAAGCGCTGCTGCAGTTCGTCCGCGAGTTGGGATGCGCGGGTGCCGTCGACATCGAATAGCGTCAGCGCCTGCGCGCCCATCGTCAGCGCCGCATGGGCGACGGCGGCGCCCGCACCGCCGGCGCCGAGTTGCACCACGCGTTCGAGCAGCGCATCCGGCAAGCCACGCTGGAAAGCTCGCGCGAAGCCGGACCAGTCGGTGTTGTGGCCAATCCGCTTGCCGTCCTTCAGCAGCACTGTGTTGACGGCGCCCAAGGCGCGCGCATCGGCAGACAGTTCATCGAGCAGCGGAATGATCTGCTGCTTGCACGGATAGGTGACGTTCAGGCCGTTGTAGCCCATCCTTTCCGCCGCAACCAGGATGTCCGGCAGCGCCGCCACATCGAGCTTGAGCGCTTCCAGATCGATGCGGCGATAGACATACTGCAGGCCGAGCTGCCGGCCTTCTTCCTCGTGCATCGCGGGCGTCAGCGAGCCTCCGATGCCCGCGCCGATCAGTCCGACCAGATACGATTGCTTGCCAGCAGTCGCCGTCATTTCGCAATCCTCGCTTTCAGGATGGTCGCCATGCGCTCCAATGCCAGCACATAGCCCTGCGTCCCGCAGCCGATGATCACCGCCTCGGCCAACGCCGACACATACGAGTGGTGCCGGAAGGCCTCGCGCCGATGCACGTTCGAAATATGCACCTCGATCACCGGCTTGGCGATCGCGCTCAACGCGTCGGCAAGCGCCACGGACGTATGCGTGTACGCCGCAGGATTGATGACCACGCCATCCACTCGGGTGCGGGCTGCGTGCAGCCAGTCGATCAGTTGATGTTCGGCATTCGACTGCTGGAAATCGAGCGCAAGGTCCAACCGTTGCGCAGCATCGCGGCACATCCGCGCGACGTCGTCGAGCGTCTCGGAGCCGTAGATGGACGGCTCGCGTGTGCCGAGCAGGTTGAGATTAGGTCCGTTCAGGACCAGCACCGAGGCAAAACTCATTGCGGCTACTCCATGAAATTCAGGCGCGGGCAGCGCAGCCAATGCGGCCACTTTTCCCCACTGTAGCCCTAGTGTGCGCCAGATCGGGGGTTCGGTCTTCTGGGGTTTTCTCTAATTTGTACGATCTAGTTAGTTTGTATAGAATCGCCAAAACTCGAACTACAGTGGCAAAAACTGCCCCTGAGTTTGAGGTAGACAAGTAACTGGCTGGACCATTCTGCAACGCCATCCGCCACCGCCGCCTGCTTCACCGGCGAGGCTCAGGCCCCGCTTCAGGCTCTCGCGTCAGGCCTCGTTTCACGCTTCTTTTTCTTTGCCCGCAGGAGCCGTCATGCAACGTTCGATTGCCACCGTGTCGATTAGCGGAACCCTGGTGGAGAAGCTGGTCGCCATCCAGGCGGCCGGCTTCGACGGCGTCGAAATCTTCGAGAACGACCTGCTCTATTTCGACGGCTCGCCGGCCGACGTGCGCCGCATGGCCGCCGACCTCGGCCTGAAGATCATGCTGTTCCAGCCGTTTCGAGACTTCGAGGGCGTCAGCGCCGAGCGGCTCGCGCGCAATCTCGACCGCGTCAAGCGCAAGTTCGACCTGATGCATGAGCTGGGCGCCGATCGCCTGCTCGTTTGCAGCAACGTCTCGGCGGATACGCTTCGCGACGACGGCCTGATCGTCGAGCAGTTAGGCGCGCTGGCGCTGGCGGCGCAGCAGGCGGGCGTGATCGCCGGTTATGAAGCGCTTGCGTGGGGGCGTCATGTCAATTCCTACCGGCATGCGTGGCGGCTGGTGAATGCGGTAAGCCATCCGAACCTCGGGATCGTGCTCGACAGCTTCCATACACTGTCGATCGACGACCCGGTCGACGAGATCGCCAGCATTCCCGGCGAGCGCATCGCCTTCGTGCAGATCGCCGACGCACCGAAGCTGGCGATGGACGTGCTCGAATGGAGCCGGCATTACCGCTGCTTTCCGGGCCAGGGCGACTTCGATCTGGCCGGCTTTACCGCCCGCGTGGTGGAGACCGGCTACCAGGGGCCGCTCTCGCTGGAGATTTTCAACGACGGCTTTCGCGCCGCGCCGACGGCGGCGACAGCCGCGGACGGGCACCGTTCGCTGCTGTTTCTCGAAGAGCAGACCCGCAACAAGCTGAACCAGCAGGGCCAGCCGGCCGCGCAGCTCTACCGGCCGTCTCCGGCGCCCGTGCATGTGGGCTTCCAGTTCCTCGAATTCGCGGTGGATGACGCGGCGCGTACCCAGCTCGCCGACTGGCTTGGCAAGCTGGGGTTCCAGTGTGCCGGACGACATCGCTCGAAAGATGTGACGCTGTACCAGCACGGCGCCGCTTCGATCGTGCTGAACGCCGAAGCGGACTCGTTTGCCAGCGCGTTTTTTCAGCAGCACGGGCTCTCGCTGTGCGCCTCGGCGCTGCTCGTGGACGATGCGAAGCTCGCCTTCGAGCGCGCGGCGGGCTTCGGCTATGCGCCGTTCTCAGGTCAGGTGGGACCGAACGAACGCGTGTTGCCGGCCGTACGGGCGCCGGACGGCAGCCTGAACTACTTCGTCGACGAAACACCCGACGCACCCACGCTGTTCGAAGCCGATTTCGTGCTGAACGAAAGCCGGTCGCCACACGCACCGGCGCTGCTGACCGAGATCGATCACGTGGTTCTTTCGCTGCCCGCCGACGCGCTCGATACATGGGTGCTGTTCTTCCGCACGGCCCTGGGTTTCGAAGCGGAACCGAGCTGGCTGGTGCCGGACCCCTATGGACTGATGCGCAGCCGGGCGCTGCGCAGTCGCGACGGCTCGGTGCGCATTGCGTTGAACGCGTCGCTCGACCGGCACACGGCGGTAGCCGAAGCATTGCAGACCTATCGTGGCTCCGGCCTGAACCACGTCGCTTTCCGCAGCGACGACATCTTCTCGGCAATTCCGCAATTCGCCGCCGCCGGCCTGCCGATCCTGCCCATCCCGCGCAACTACTACGACGACCTGGCCGCCCGCTACGCGCTGCCGGACGAGACGATCGAAGCGTTGCGAGCCCGCAACATCCTGTACGACCGCGACGAAAAAGGCGGCGAGTTTTTCCACGCCTATACGGCCCAGCTCGATCAGCGCTTCTTCCTCGAGATCGTTGAGCGACGGGGCGGTTACGACGGCTACGGGGCAGGTAACGCCGCCGTCCGGCTTGCCGCACAGGCACAGCATCGCAAGCACGGCATCAACTAGTGATTTACCTTGTTTGACGAGTTGGCGTTGATATTGAAATATTGTTTGACAAGTAACGGGCCGAAATAAGGTCTCGATAAAAACTACCGATTTACCTTGGCGATCTAACCAGCAACGAAGGAGACAGCAGATGAAGCAGTCAGGCGGTACATTCAAGAAACTCGCGTTCACGGCCAGCGCAGCCCTGCTCGCCAGCCCGGCGTTCGCGCAAAGCAGCGTCACGCTGTACGGCGCGGTGGACGACGCGATCGTCTACGCCAACAACCAGAAGGGGGCGTCGAACACCTATCTGCGTCAGGGCAATCTGTACGCGTCGAAGTGGGGTCTGCGCGGCGTTGAAGATATCGGCGGCGGCACCACCGTGATCTTCGATCTGCAGAACGGCTTCGATCCGAATACGGGCGCACTGTCGTCGTCTACGCAGATTTTCAACCGTCAAGCGTATGTCGGCATGCAAAACCCGCTGTACGGCACGTTTACGATGGGCCGCCAGTACACCCCGTACTACCAGTTTGTCGGACCGCTCGCCTCCAGCAACTGGCTGACCGGCGCAACGGGCGCGCACCCGGGCGATATCGACGGGCTCGACACCACGATCCGCATCAACAATTCGCTGATCTACACCACGCCGAACTGGAACGGCCTGCAGGCGAGCGGCATGTACGCGCTCGGCGGCATTGCCGGCAGCACCGGCAAGGGCGAGACCATCAGCGCGGGCGTGCGCTATGCGACCGGCCCGGTCAACCTCGCCGCCGGCTACCTGCGCCTGGACAACGCGCAGCAAACCAGCGGCTTCGATTCGGCCTCCACGGGCAGCTTCGGCACTTCGTCGCTGAATACGGGTTACGTGTCTGCAAAGGCGCTCCAGCACATCGCCGCGGCAGCCGATTACACGATCGGCAACCTGATGATGGGTCTGACGTACTCGAACGTTCAGTACGTGGCGGGCAGCAAGTCGATCTTCCACGACACCGCCATCTTCAACACCTACGCTGCGCTCGCCACCTACCGCTTCACGCCGGCCTTCGATGTCGCCGGCGCGTTCTCTTACACGCTGGCGTCGAAGGCCAACGGCATCACCAGCGCCGCGCGCTACCAGCAGTATTCGCTGAAACAGGCTTATCACCTGTCCAAGCGCACTACCCTGTATGCACTGGAGGCTTATCAGCACGCCAGCGGCGACACGCTCGGGTCGAAGGGCGCCGGCAATATCGTGGAGGCGACGCCGGCGGTCGGCGATTCGCAAAACTCGACGCCGTCGTCGACGAATTCGCAGTTCGTCGGCATGCTGGGGATCGCGGTCACGTTCTAAGCGGGCTGTTGCCGCTTTTTAGCGGCTTCGGTCGCTTTTTGCCGCTACTTTTCCGGCTGTTGCCGCGAACCGTGCGGGTGCGTCAGGGGCTGCCTTACACGCACCTTGCACCGGTTCCGCGGCGCCTCCTTCCTCGGGGCACGTTTCTTGCGGCGATATAATCGCCTTTTGATCCGCCGTCCGGCGCGGCGCCCGGCGGCCGCCGCCCGCCGGGCGCCGCGCTTGGCGAACCGCAAGAACCGATACCTCTGGAGACTCATGAAAAAGCTTGCCGTAGTCCTGTCCGTTCCCCTGCTTTTCAGCGCGTGCGCGTATTTCCAGAACCCGGATTCGGGCGAGCCCGTGATCGACGGCAACACGCAGCGCCCCGTCAACGACGTGGTGGCATGCATGACCCAGGAAGCCGCCAAACATCACGCCACCTTCAAGACCACCCCGCTGCCGGAAGGCCAGATGCTCGATTTCGGCGACTCGAACGTCGTCAAGATCCGCGCCGACAATGGCGCGACGACTTACCGCTTCTACGCCGGCAAGCGCCACGTGGACAACCTCTGGATTGAGGGCGCGAGCAAAATCTGCGCACCCTGACGTAAGCGCCGGTAATCCAGGCCAGACCAAAAGTCACGCGATCCCGCCGATTCCAGTCCGAGTCTTAAGAGTGGTTTAAGACTCGAGCCTCATGATCCTCCGGACAATGAAGAAGCCGGAGGTGGATACCATGAACAAGACTGATCACGAAGCGAACGATGCGGCGGCGCCGGCCAAGCGCCCGACCATGCTGCGCCGGCTGCTGAGCCATCACGAACTCGCGACGCTGCTGCTGTTGCTGCATGCGCCGATCGACGCGTTCGCCAAGCCTGAAATTCCGATGCTGCACGAAGCCGGCCTCGTTGAAACCGTCGCCAGCGAAGCCGGTGCGCCGAGCATCCGCTTGACGCCGGAAGGCAATGCTGTGCTGCGCGGCCTCGGCATCCGCTGATCCTGCCGCGAATCCGGGCATCAGCCTAGCCGCGCGGCCGCTCGTCAAGCCTGCCACACCGCGTAACCCGCCTCACGCAAGCCAATCGCCAGCTCCACCTCCATATCCCGCGCCCCGTCGTAGGGCATCGGATTGAACACCTCATACAGTTCCGGCATGAGCCGCAGGCCGTAATCGCGCACATAGCGATTCGCCTGGATATCGGCCTTATGACGGTCGAAACGCAAGTCCGGGTCCAGTCCCGTCATCCCCACATACGCGCACGGCCGCTCGAACCGGTAGTCCGGATTGGCGCGGCGAAAACGCGCCTCGTTCCAGACCTTGTCCGACAACGCGACAACATAGACGTAATAGTGATGACTCGGACGGCGGCGTGCCATGCAATGCGGGCGCTTGGTTGGCCGTGTTAGCTGGCCGTGGTCCCATGCAGCAGCATGCGGTACTCGGTCGGCGTGATGCCGACGGTGGCCTTGAACTGCCGGGTGAAGGCGCTGTGATCCGTATAGCCGCATAGAGCGGCCACGTCCGTGACCTTGTCGTGCGAGACCAGCAGCGCGGTCGCCGCATCCAGCCGCGTTTTCAGCAGCACCTGGCGCGGCGTGAGATGAAACACCTTGTGAAAGTAACGCTCGAGCTGCGCCACCGACATATCCGCCATCGCCGCAAGCTGCTTCAGATTCAGCGGCTGCACATAATTGTCCTGAATGTACTGCACGACCGTCGCGAGCCGGCTATAGGCGGGATGGCTGCCTTCGTCCGCTTTCAGATCGCGCGAAATGCCGGCCAGCCCCACCACCTGCCCCGCCGGATCGCGCAGCGGCTGCTTGCAGGTCAGGCACCAGCCGGGTTGCCGTCCGGGATACAGATGCAGTTCCAGTTGATCGACCATCTGGTTGCCGACGTGGATAATCGCCTTGTCCTGTGCCGTGTAGATGCGCCCGAAGCGGCGCGGGAAGACGTCCTCGGCGGTCTTGCCGAGCAGCGCGGTCTTGTCCTTGTAGCCGCAGCGCGAGGCCAGCGTGCGGTTCACGAGCGCGTAACGCGCGTGGGCGTCCTTGACGAAAAACACGACGTCCGGCATCGCATCGAAAACGGGCTCGAGCAGCGTGAAATGCGACAGCATGCCCGTCAGCGTGGCATCGGCCGGGTCGAGCGGGTGAGCCAGCGTGTTCATCTTGCGTGTCCCGTGCATCCGGTGCAGTGGTCTTGTGCGGTCGATTATAGGGCCGCGCGCGGCGATCAAGAAATCAGCGGTGCGGGCTTACTGCGCCTGCGCCGCGGCGGATTCGTCTGCCTCGATCAGCGTGGCAATTTGCGCCGGATGGAACGGCGGACGCGGCTGCGCCGCCGGCCAGCCGAAATAGGTGCTGGCCGCCGCCCCGCAGATGCGCCCTTGGCATGCGCCCATGCCGCAGCGGGTGTGCAGTTTGGCATCGCGCCAGTGGGAATAGGCGCGCACTTCTGCGATCGTCACGTCTTCGCACCGGCACAGCAGCGTGTCCGCGGGCGGCAGCGCCCGGGCCGCCGCGCCAAGCGTAAACGCCGTTTCGACGTGCTGCGCAAAGCGCTGCCAACGCGCGCGTTGCGCACGCAGCGAGCCCAGATCGTGCGCCACGCCGCTCGCCACCCGTCCCGCTATTTCGCCTTCGGTACGCGCCAACTCCATGCCGCCGATGCCGGTACATTCCCCTGCAGCAAGCACGCCCGCGACCGAAGTCCGCTGCGTTTCGTCGACGAGAATCGCACCGTGTGCGTCGAGCGCACATCCCAGCGCTTGCGCAAGCGTGACGTTCGGCACCAGACCGTAACCGCACGCCACGCGGTCGCAAGCAAGCGTCACCTCGTGCCCGCCGCGCAGGATCGTGACCTGTTCGACCCGGCCGGCGCCACGCGCCTCGCGCACCACGCTTGCGCTCCAGTAACGCAGTCCTAAGAATCCGCGCGTTAGCTGCGCCGCCTGCACCAGCTTTGAAGGCGTCGCCGCGAGCGATGCGGTAAAGCGCGCCAACGAGGCCGCCGAAGCCTGCTCTATCACCGCGACCACCTCGGCGCCTGCGGCGCGCGCCGTAGCGAGCGTCGCCAGCAGCAACGGCCCGCTGCCGGCAATCACAATTCGCTCGCCGCGTACCGGCGTGCCGCCCTTGATCAACGCCTGCAGCGCGCCCGCCCCAGTCACGCCGGGCAGCGTCCAGCCGGCGAACGGCAGCAGCCGCTCGCGGGCGCCAGTCGCGAGAATCAGTTGGCCGTAGCCGATGCGGATGCCACCGCGCTCCGCCGCTTCCAGCAGCAACGCCCGCTCCGCCAAAGGCGCGACCACGCGTACCGAAGACCACACGGTGACGTTCGGATACGCCTGCAGTGCCGCGTAAACCTCGCGCAGCGGCGCCTTCGGCTTCTGCCCCCCCTGCCGCCAGATCTGGCCGCCGACCCGCGGGTTGTCGTCGAGCACGGCAACCCGCGCACCGGACTGCGCCGCCGCGCGAGCGGCATGCAACCCAGCCGGCCCGGCGCCTACCACCACGACGTCATAGTGCTGATTCGTGCTCACACGGGCCCCGTCGTCTGAATGACCTGTCCGTCGCGACAGACGGTCTGGCAGGCCAGCGCATGCACCCGGCCGTCGATGGTGACGCGGCACTCCTGGCAAACTCCCATGCCGCACAAAGCGGCGCGCGGTTGTCCGCTGACGGCGATGCGCGTGCCGCGCAGGCCCGCCAGCGCCAGCGCCGCCACGACCAGGGTGCCGGCCTCGACCTCCACCGTGCGGGAATCGATCGTCACCCGGACCCGCTCGCTCGCGCGATGGCTAGACATGACAGGCTCCCAACGCGAAACGCTGCGGCAAATACGGCTCCAAGGGAATCGGCGCTGCGTCCCCGGCGATCTGCGCTGCGAGCAGCTTCGCCGTGGCAAGCGAGGTGGTCACGCCAAGCCCCTCGTGTCCAACCGCGAGCCACAGGCCGGGCGCCGCGTCGTCGATGCGGCCGATCAGCGGCAAACCATCCGGTGTGGCCGCGCGAAAACCGGTCCAGGCGCGAATCCCGTTGAGTGTCGGCAAGGCAGGCAGATAGCGCGCGGCCCGCCGCAGCATCTGCGCGAGCACGGGCATGTCGACGGCGGGATCGGTCGTATCGAACTGGCGCGACGATCCGATCAGCAACTGGCCGGTCGGCCGCGGTTGCGCATTGAAGGCCACCGAGGTGCCTGCCGCATGATGGGCGCTTTTGATATAGCCGAGTTCAAGCAGTTGATGTCGAATCAGGCCTGGATAGCGGTCAGTGATCAGCAGATGACCCTTCTTCGGCTGAAGCGGCAGCGACGGCACCAGCGTCTGCGCGCCGATCCCATTTGCCACGATCACGTGGGCCGCCGTTTTGCGCTCGCCATCGGCGAGCGTCACGCCATGCGCATCCACGGAGGTCACCTCCGTTTCGAGCCGCACGCGGATGTTGTTGGCCGCAGGCGATTGCGTGAGCAACCATTCGGCCACCGTCGGCGCATAGACGATGCTGTCGTGTTCGATGCGCAGGCCGCCCGCCATGCCCGGCGCAAGCGCCGGTTCGCAGGCTCGCAACGCGGCGCCGTCGAGCAGTTGCGCAGCCACGCCGCGCCCCGCAAACGTCTCGTGCATGGCGCGGGCGGCTTGCCATTCTTCGTCGTCCGCAGCGACCCACAGCGTGCCGCAGCGCGCGAATGCAGCGCGCTCACTCAGTTGCGGCGCGAGCTCGAGCCACAGTTCGCGCGAATAGATGCTCAGCGCAAACTCGGCGGGCGAGTCGTTCATCACGACAATGTGTCCCATGCCAGCCGCCGTCGCACCGCCGCCTATGCCGTGACGGTCAAGCACCTCCACCCGCATGCCGCGCGCCGCCAGTTCCGCCGCGCATGCCGCACCGACAATCCCCGCACCAACGATAACCACATCTGCCATCATGCCGTGCGCAGACCCCACGCGAACGGATCGCGCTCGTCGAAACACAGACGCCCTTCGGCCATGATGTGCGCATGCCCGGTGATGGTCGGCACGACGCTGATGCGCTCGCCATCGGCCTCGCCCATGCGCCGATAGGTGGCTTCGAACACACTGCCGATAATGCTTTCCTGCCGCCACACCGCGCCTTCGGCAAGCTTGCCGTCGGCGGCCAAGCACGCCACCTTGGCGCTGGTGCCGGTGCCGCACGGCGAACGGTCGTAGGCATTGCCTGGACACAGCACGAAGCTGCGGCTATCGACGCCTTCGCGCGAACCGGCCGCGAACAGTTCGATATGGTCGATCAGCGCGCCATCCGCGCCGGTGATGTGCTGGGCGATCAGCGCGTCGCGGATCGCCGAACTGAAGGCGGTCAACTCGGGAATGTGGCGCGCTTCGAGTGTGCGGCCGTGCTCGGCGACGAGGAAAAACCAGTTGCCGCCCCAAGCGATATCGCCGGTCAACGCACCATAACCAGGCACGTCGACACTCACTGCCGCGCGGTACCGATAAGCCGGCACGTTGCGCACCGCGACGCTGCCATCCGGATTGAGCACGGCCTCGACGATGCCGACCGGTGTCTCGATGCGATGCTGCCCCGGGCCGATGCGTCCCATATGGGCGAGCGAAACCACCAGCCCGATTGTGCCGTGTCCACACATGCCGAGGTAGCCGACGTTATTGAAGAAGATCACGCCGGCCGCGCAATCCGCATGGTCCGGCTCGCACAGCAGCGCGCCGACCACCACGTCCGAACCGCGCGGCTCGGTGACGATGCCGGCGCGCCAGTCGTCGAAACGCGTGCGAAACACATCGAGCCGCTCGGCCAGCGTCCCGTTGCCGAGATCCGGACCACCGGACACAACCAGGCGGGTCGGTTCACCGCCGGTGTGCGAATCAATCACGTTCAGGGTTTTCATGCTGCCATCTTAGGAACGCCGGGCCAGCCAGTCTTGGCGTCATTACGCGTGGATTGTGACGATTTCAGCATAATCACCTACACCGTTAACAAGACACAGCAGCGCTCCCGGCGGCCAGCGCGGAGGGCCGTACGTCACGCGCGACCGGCCAGCCGTCCATATGCCAGGAAATAACTTCCGCAATGCTGCGGTCCAGGCAGAAAAAACGCCGTGGGAAAGCCTTATTCAAGCAGCATACGGGATATTTCCGCTGACACCGCTGCACATCGTCTATGCTGAAATCGTCATTTCACACGCGTCGAACACGCAAGACGGCGGCATTTTCCCTGCTTACACTGCGAGCAATCCATCAAACTCAGGAGAGAAGTCGTGGCACACATCTGGGAAGGCGTATTGCCTGCAGTCACTACCAAGTTCAACGCGGATTTCAGCATAGACCGCGCGTGGACCGGGAAAAATATTGAAGCGCAGATCGACGCGGGCGTTGACGGGATCATTGTGTGCGGCTCGCTCGGCGAAGCCTCGACGCTGTCGCTCGACGAAAAACTGGAGGTGCTCGATATCGCAGTGGACGCCGCCAAGGGCCGCGTGCCGGTGCTGCTGACGATCGCGGAAAACAGCACGCTCGACGCGTGCCGCCAGGCCGAGGCGGGCGTGAAGCACGGAGCGGCGGGCTATATGGTGTTGCCGGGCCTGCGCTACCTGTCGGACCGGCGCGAGACACTGCAGCATTTCCGTAGCGTCGCCGCCGCCAGCGCCTTGCCGCTGATGATCTACAACAATCCGCTCGCTTACGGCGTCGATACGACGCCCGAGATGTTCGCCGAACTGGCCGACGAAGCAAAGATTGTCGCCATCAAGGAATCCTGTGGCGACGTCCGCCGGGTCACGGATCTGATCAACGCGGTGGGCGATCGCTACGCGATCCTATGCGGTGTCGACAACCTCGCCATGGAAGCGATCCTGATGGGCGCGCACGGCTGGGTGGCCGGCCTCGTATGCGCGTTTCCGCGCGAGACCGTGGCGATCTACAAGCTCATCAAGGCGGGACGCGTGGAGGAAGCCCGCGCGATTTACCGCTGGTTTGCTCCGCTGCTCGCACTCGATGTCTCGCCGAAGCTGGTGCAGAACATCAAGCTCGCCGAAGCGATGGTGGGACTCGGCACGGAACCGGTGCGCCCGCCGCGTTTGCCGCTCGCCGGCGAGGAGCGCAAGGCGGTCGAAGCGCTGATTCGCCATTCGCTCGAAACGCGCCCAGCATTGCCGCAGTTCTGAGCGAGCGGGACCTGCGAACCTGAGAGCGCCGCGCCGGCGTTGGATCGGGGAGAGCCGCGCTGGCGGCTCACGCAGCGGCAAGACGAGGCCTCGCCACCTGTTTCTCGACCCGTGCGCCCTCGTGCAGGCTCAGCAAGCGGTAGCCGCTCTTATAGACCGGCTGCAGGCGAACGCCGTTTTCCTCGTCGATCTCGAGCAGCAGGCGCAGGCGCGATACGTGACTATCGATGGTGCGGGTGAACTCGCGAAATTCGCGGCCCCACACCATCGCGAAGATATGATCGCGCGACAAGACGCGGCCGATGTTGGCAAAGAACAGCGACGCCAGACGATACTGTGTGCCCGACAACGGCACCGGCTCGCCACGCAACGTGATGAGCTGGCGACGCGCGTCGAAGTGGTACGGGCCGACGTCGAAGCTCGTGACGCTGTACCGCTCCGGATACGCACGCCGCAGCAGCGCCGCAACGCGTTCGCGGAACTCGGCCGGGCGCACCGGCAGCAGTACGTAGTCGTCCGCGCCGGAGGCGAGCGCGCGGACCACGCTCGCCTCCGAACCGTCGCACGAAGCGAACAGTGCCGGCACCCGGTCGCCGCCCACGGCCCGCGCCGATTTCAATACATCGACACCGGACAGACGCACGCCGCTCCAGTCGAGCACAAGCAGATCGACCGTCGAGCGGGCGAGCACCTTCGACATGTTCAGGCCGTCGTCATAAGTCACGCAGCTATGACCGGCTTGCGTCAGAATCTTCTCGATCGACTGGCGTTGCAGAGGGTCGCGCTGAAGGATGGCAATACGCATGAGGGTGGCTCTCAACTAATGGCTCGGACGCGATTCTGGGAGTCGCTCCACCACCTGTATATAGGCGCAGTCCTAATTTGCGCGCAGATCGGCGTCCTCTGACAGACGAGCCCCAAGCTCCCACGCATGCATGCGTTTCGCATGACCTGCCATGGCCAGCTTGCGCGGCTCACGTCGTGCCGCGCAACAGCAAACGCACCTTGGCGGCCGAACCGCCAAAAGCCAAGTTGTTCAATCTAATTAAGCACTTCCGGCGGACCATCCGCTTCGTCGGGTAAAATCCCCGGTTGGCCAAAGTCGTCATCGCGCCTGCCTTATCCCGGCAAGCGCGCCTGTGTGCCGTGCTCTACCCAGCGCTTTCGCACTTCTCGCCAGACGACCGCCGCATTCCACGCGTCGCGCGTGGCTTCCCATTCAATAAAACGACATAGCAATGCAAGCAACAAATCTGGGTGGAGCACAGCAGGCTGTCACCCCACGCACCCTCGGTCCGAGCGACTACAAAACGCTCGGCCTCGCCGCCCTCGGCGGCGCGCTGGAGTTCTACGACTTCATCATCTTCGTGTTCTTCGCCCCGGCGATCGGCCAATTGTTCTTCCCGCAGGCTATCCCCGACTGGCTGCGCCAATTGCAGACCTTCGGCATCTTCGCAGCCGGCTATCTGGCGCGGCCGCTGGGCGGCATCATCATGGCGCACTTCGGCGACCTGCTCGGCCGCAAGCGCATGTTCACCCTGAGCGTGCTGCTGATGTCGGTGCCGACGCTGTTGATGGGCCTCCTGCCCACCTACGCCAGCATCGGCTTGCTGGCGCCGGTGCTGCTGCTGGTGCTGCGCGTGCTGCAAGGCGCGGCGGTGGGCGGCGAAGTGCCGGGCGCGTGGGTATTCGTGTCGGAACACGTGCCGCAGCGTCACATCGGCTATGCCTGCGGCACCCTCACGGCCGGGCTGACGGCGGGTATCCTGCTCGGCTCGCTGGTCGCCTCCGGCGTCAACCGGCATTTCGCACCGGCGGACATCACCGCTTTTGCCTGGCGGGTTCCGTTCCTGCTCGGCGGCGTGTTCGGCCTGTTCTCGGTTTACCTGCGCCGCTGGCTGCATGAAACGCCGGTGTTCGCTGAACTGAAGCAACGCAAGTCGCTCGCCGCGGAAATCCCCTTGAAAGCGGTGATGCGCGACCATGGCCGCGCGGTGATCGTGTCGATGCTGCTGACGTGGATGCTGTCCGCCGCAATCGTCGTCGTGATCCTGATGACGCCGACGCTGCTGCAAAAGCAATTCCATATCGCCCCCGCCACCGCCCTGCTTGCCAACGGCGTGGCGACGCTGTGCCTGACGCTCGGCTGCGTGGTCGCCGGCTCGATCGCGGGACGCATCGGCGCGGGACGCACGCTGTTTATCGGCGGCCTTGCGCTGGCCGCAGCGTACTACGTGATGTTCGCGCAACTCGCCGTCGATCCTGCCAAGCTGCTGCCGCTCTATGCGTTGACGGGGTTCCTCGTCGGCGTGATCGGCGCAGTGCCGTTCGTGATGGTGAAGGCGTTTCCGGCCGCGGTGCGCTTCTCGGGCATCTCGTTCTCGTATAACGTCGCCTATGCCGTGTTCGGCGGCCTCACGCCGATCGTCGTCTCGCTGATGATGAAGTCGAACCCGATGGCGCCCGCGCTGTATGTCGGCGCCGTGTGCGTGCTGGGTGCGCTGACCACGTTCTTCATCAAGGATGCGCCGCAGGCGCAATCGTCGGTTCGCTAGTCGCGTCGGCGATTCAGAGCCACTCACTGCTCGCGCAAGCGCCGGGCTAATCCAGGCCCGGCTCCACTCCTGCGCCGTAACAGACTCGCTTGCGCTTGCCCGCAACATCGATACTTCTCGCCGCATCGAAACGTCGCGTGCCCGGCATGGCTACGATGTCTCTCATGTGGTGACGCTCAATCGAAACCTGAGCGCGAGCAGCACTGACGCTGCTCCTTAGCGCCAGCAATATCTCAACTCAAATTTTTGACACTGCGAGCCCCTCCTTCAAGGAGGACCGGATGTTGTCCACCGAGAACGTTGCTCAGATTCTCAATGTGTCTCGCCCCCATGTCGTCAAGCTAGCGGATTCGGGCAAGCTCGGTGCGATCGAGAAAACGGAGGGCGGGCAACGTCGAATTCGGGCTGCCGCAGTAGAAGCCTATCGCAGCGAGCGACAATCCCAAAGCCGCAAGGCGCTCGAGAACCTCGCGGCAAGCTCGGAAGAAAGCCGCCGCTACGATGCGACGGCGGGCCAAACCGACGGAAAGGATGAGCCGACATGATCGCAGTTATGCTAAGCCTTCGCGCGAGACCGTCGCGGAGGGAGGCGGATTGCAGCGGTCGTGATCGTGCACGCACTTCACCAAGCCATGCCGCGCTCCCCTCCCTTCCCTCGCACCGCCAGCCTTCCGTAGGCAAAATCCTGCTCAGATGCCGGAAAGGCGCGCTTAGATGCGCGACATCTTACTAGCTAGAGTCGCGGGATGATTTCGGCGGTCGTTGAGCAGATCGAGCGACTCGAGCCTAATTCGCACTGCGCTTCGCGAAACACCATATCGCTCCATCAGTCGCGCCGTTACAAAATCGTAGTTCTGCAAATTGCACGGCTGGTCGTCGAGATAAAGCATTCCGAACCCTTTGTCCCAAACGCCAATGTTCCGAAGCAGTCGTCGGAAGTCTTCAATAATGTGCTGTCTTGGCATTAGAAGGCTTGCGGCCATATAGTTGGCCTGAAATTCGAGACGAGTTAATCCTGTCTCATCAACTCCGCCGCCAAGCGGCAAAACGAAGTCATCGTTGTCGCAGGCCTCTCTGACCAAGTACCGTCCGTGGTCCAGAAGATGATGAGCCATCTCGTGTGCAAGCGTGAAACGCTCGCGTCCACGGTTAGGCTCTGATTGTGCATAAATCTCGATTGTTAACGGATCGAACACGATTCGCCCTAAGGATTTCGCGCCTTTGCCCGAGCTAGGCGCGGGAACATTGAGACGCAAACTCAACCCGAATCGACGCGCTTCCCGCTCGCATAATTCTTCCAATGAAACCTCGCCACCACGATAACCGAGACCCGACAAAATAGCTGCACTCCCTCCTTCCATGGATTCTTTTGTCACAAACGCGATAGAGGTCGTTGTGTCGTTCCGTCTGTTAACGATCTCGTTCAAGCAATTGGCGCCGTCATCTGCTGCGCCAATGGTCAAGTCGCTCAAAAAATCCCAAAGCGAGTTGGTCGACAAGTTTGGACCTTGCAGGTACAAGTCGAATGACGTGCTTTGAAAGGTTGAGCTGATCAACCCTTCTTCTACGTCTGAGCCGGATACGGCGTCGGCTCGGATAGATGCCGACGGCGAGCGCCTTAGTTCCCACTTGAAATTCTCGGCGCTGAAATAGCGAAGTAGCCCAATACCTTTGGCTTTTGCAAATTCGCGAGCGCCGGATTGGAAAGGCGCTGTGCTGGCAATGATTCCCTTTGCGTTCGCAGCCCCAACCTGCTGAAGTTTTGAGAAAAATTCCTCGGCGTCGTCAACAGGGACCGGATGGCTGTAGTTCTTGCACTCAATCAAGATCAGCATCGAGTATTCGTCCGCACCCGGTAGATAGGCCTCAATCGAGATATCGAAGACGATGTTCGAGCAGCGGTCTCGTGAGTAGTACCCTTTCTTGGCGAAAACCTTGCAGTGCTGCTTCCCGAAAAAAAATCGGTCAGCGTCTATCTCGGCTTGCACGAGGTCGAAAATGCGTTTTTCGAGTTCATTGCCAACCTGGGTTGTGCTTTTCTGAGTGCTCATTTGCGGTGACTTTTCTGCGATCGGGTCTCGCAAACGCTGGCGAGTGCCTTTTTGTGGCTTGTCGGTTGTGCACGGACTACGAGTCTGCACCGGTTGCAATGCGGACGCGGTATGTGGAACCACTCGTCCAGAGGCGAAAGCGCAATGAAGGTTGGCCTCCCAAGTGGATGCCAGGTAGAGATTAACGCAGTGACGGCTGTGCATGGATGGGTGCACGAGTACTTGGCACTTGAGCCCCGACCAGCACGGCGACCCGACAATCCATCCGTATACCCATTGAGGCCTTCTGCAGCCGCTTGAGCAAGGACCTTGCGATCGCGGTCGAGTCCGACATCAAACACGCAGCGTCATCGCCGCTCGATGCCTGCAGGCAGCGTCAGTCGATTGTGACTCCCGGCTCCTCCACAAGACCGAGCTCTTCCAGACGGATTGCCATCGCCGTATTCGACAGGCCGAACGTCGCAGCTAGTGACTGAAAGCGATTTCCTGAGCCAAACTGCGTCGCCGCTGCTACGGCCCGCGACAGACCCCGAGAACCGGTACCCGAAGTGCGCATCAGTTCATCAGCATCCTTGCCCTTCAGGGCAAACGCTACGCCGTCTGTGAGGTAAAGCGGCTTTTGCCCAAATTTGGTCGCGTATGCTTTTCGCACGATATCGTCTGGAGCCAGGAAGATGCCAGCAAAGTAGTTCGCCTCTCGCTCCTGCTTATCGAGTCCGACGGAACTGCCATCCAGCGGTCGATCCCGATGCAAGGTCATGCCGGAACCCACGTGCAGGAAATAGTGCCCGAGTTCGTGAGCACCCGTGAAGCGACGCACCTCATATGAGAACTTCGGCGAGACACGGATGACTCCACGCTGCGGATCGAACAGACCGGCGACTTCGTAACGGTCTTTTCCGATACCATGAACCCCGAGAGGCGTGCTTTCGTCGTACTCGATGCAATGCACGCTGGCAGCGTGGTCAGGCCGAAAAAGCTGAAGCACCGTCGGCACCGTACTATGTGTGGTTTTCGCGCGCTGGTAAATCTCGAACCGCGCCGCGTACGCGATCTTGTCGATCGCCTTCTTGTCGATCTTTTCCATTGAGGGGCCTCCCATCATTATAAGAACGAATATATTCCACAATATCTGGTATGTAAAGCCACATACGGCACAAATTGTAGTACCCTGCGGGAAAGACCGATTTGCCAGCTAAAAGTCCTTGTCCGAGGAGACAAATCAGGAACCGGCCACTCGCACTCTCCTTCCCGTGCCGTTTCTACACCGACTAGTTGCCATGCCCTCGGATGCAGCGGTACGAATACCCATTACTGAGCCCCCGCGCAGATCCCGCCGCGCGCGATTCGCGCACCGGCCCCCTGCCTTGGGTATTTGGCGGCAAACCGATCAAACTCACGTGACCTAGTCGTCCGGATCGGGATCCGGCGGCAATGGTGCGGGAGTTGGCGTGGGCTCGGGAGTCGGGAGCGGCTCAGGAGCTGGCGTGGGAAACGGCTCCGGTGTGTTTGGTGCAGGGGTGGGTTCTGGCGGCTCGACAGGTTGCCCGACGCCTGAATCGTCGCCTAGACTCGCAGGCGGCTCGTAATTGGAAGAATCTTGGTCTCGATACTCTGGACCGCCCGGGAGATCGTAGCCTGAGCCGTCAGACGGGTTAATCGTCATGGTCATGGTCATGACCGGTCCACCGTAGCTACTGTCGCCGCCGAAAGTCACAGTGTCGTAATCGCCACCACCGGGCATGAAGGAAGCGGAGCCCAAATCTACGAGTCCGTTTCCGGGAAAATAACTCCGAGCCAAACCTCCTGATCCAGCCGCGCCACTTCTCGGGGACGATGGCGTCCCATTGTCGAATATATGGTGGTACTCGGAGGATACGTCGTCGACCGTGCCGAAGACACCGGTGACTGCCTTCCCTACCAGAATGTTTGTCTCTCGAGACGCTTCGCCAGTCAATATCTCGCGAAGATCGGCCGCTGTCGCCAGATCCCGAAGATCAACAGCGGTAGAGAGAATCCGGGATCCTTGCAACGGGTCGTCGTGAGGCGAAACGAAAATACTGAGCAACGCGCTAGACATACCCACTGGGGAAGTCATCGCGGGCATTACATCCGCAAACGCAGAGAGCCCTCCAAGGTAGCGCTCGTCACCGAACGCCGCCAATCCTGCAGCGATAACCAAGGCGGGAAGCGCTGCGGCAGACAACCCAAACGTCAAGGCTACGGCCGCCGAAACTTCAGCCGCTCCGGCCGCACCGGCACCTGCGACAGCTCCATAGGTCGCCCAAACCGCAACGCCATCCCAGAATGCCTCGAGCCCAAGCGTCGTCGCGACTTTGCCACGGGATTTTTCCATGGCACGCTATGCTGTTGACGCGAAAGAGCCGCGAATACGTAGATGAAGAATGAACCCCCCTATGATGGTCGAGATTTTGATGGGAGCAGTGCCTGGATACCAAACAACCGCATTTGGATCAACCGAGATACTCCATGATCCAGACAGCGGATCAACGTTCCGGCAGGCCGGATCTGCTACCACCGGTGGCTCCGCATCACCTGTGGCGTTCCCTTGAATCCTGACGTTCGTAAGTAGTACGGGCGGCCGTGAGTACGGCTTCGAACTTGCGTCGACCTGCGGCGGAGTCTGAATCATGGCGTTCAGCCTGGCAAGTTTCGGCAACTCATACGCCGACGCAGCAGAGTTCTTTGCAGCAGGCGTTGTGGATGACTGCATAGCACCCGAGTACTCGACGGGAAGCTCGTCGTCTAGTGCATGAACCACGGAAAGTCCAACGCCGACGACGCGCAGTGCCGTTAAGGTTGTCGCGAATGGAAGCATATCCCTAGTGAGCTTGAAGGGAACAGAACCCCCGTCTTTGTCATTGATAGCTTTCAGGGCGTCCGCACTGATTGCCGGCGCAGCCCCCCTGACGGATGGAGCGGATAGCGCGATTGAAACGATAACCTCTGTCTCATTCATCGCGCGCCGTTCGAGCACGCGCATCACCGTTCGGGTCCACAAGACGAGTGCGTCAAGAACGTCCGGCGTGCGCACCTTGGTCGGCGTCGGAATGAGTCCCGACACCCAAGCCGTCACTGGACGCGAGTCGCCAGGCTTCGTAAACAAAGGAATAAGCGCGGGGAATGAGCCGCCGTCGAAGCGTTGCAGCTGGGAGATATTGAGTACACTTTTCAGACCAAGGCTCGCACAATATAGTTTCTGATATGCATCAGTCAGATCCTCGTACAGGAACGCTAGCAGCCGAAGGTATCTCTCTGCGAAGTTCGAAGCCGAACCTGGGGAGAGGTAACGCGTGTAGTCAGCGAGTTGAAGGTCGGTACCGATATTGAATTGCCTTGTGAGCACCTCGGTCCGAAGCGTATCTTTTTTTCCCTGCAGCATCGCTTCCTGAGCGTTACCGCTGGCCTGGATGGAAAGACCCAGCAATTGCTTCTCAAGCAAAAAATGCGGATGAAAAGCCTCACTAGCCTTCGATTGCGCGTCGAACTCGATTTCAGCTACATCTGTCGCATTCGACAGGCGAAGGAAATTTCGCTGTAGAGGTACAGCCTGCAGAAATGCCAGATAGCTCATCGCAACGCGAATGCCGCTCGTTTCGCAGGTTCCCATTTCTCTGCGAAGAGTCAGGCAACGATCGAGAAGTGACGACGCACTTCTTAAAAGTCCCTCAAAAAGCTGTGGCTCAAACGGCACCCGTTTTGGGTCAACACCTAATCCCTTTTGAATCGCGGCGCCGCCGTTGCCGACAACCGTTACGGTATGTGTGTCAAATGAGCCATCAAACGTACGAAGCCACGCATGAATCGGGTCATCTGGATGCGCGGCATGGTGAAGTCCCTTGGCGAGCGCTTGTTTCGAAGCGTTAAAGGTCTGTGGATGAACCGCACCAAGCAGTCCGGAAGCCGATTTTCCACCGAGACGATCTTCGGTGAAAGGTGCTATTTTGGGGTCCGGGGAAACCTTGATGTTGACCGGTGGAGCGGGCTCAGACGCTCCACCGGGGGTACTGGCACCGGACTCAGATGTCGTCATGGCAGAAGCCTCGCTGGACGCCGCCGCAGCGACGACACCCGCAGCTTTAAGAAACCCCCGACGGTCTGGCATGGGATGCCTCCACGGCGCTTCGTATTGGTTATTACTCGCCTGAATCAGCGAACTGAAACATAGGTCACTCGTACGTGCGAGTCAAATGGAGCATTTGCTTATGGAACTGAGCGATAACAGTTTTGTACTCCGGGCATGTTCAGCTGCAACTGCTACAACCTTGCGCTTCAATCTCTCAGTCTTCTCTGGGGTTTCACCTGCCCCTCCTAAGTACTATCACTGCTTATTCGTATCGCCCGTCCGATCCGAACTTAAATTTCCGTTTTTTTCTGTCTTGCTTCCTTGCACTCAGCAAAGTTCTAACTTAAGGTGTCAGCTAGATTGTGCGCCGATTTGGGTGCCGAAACACGTGAGAGTTTCAATTCATTCATTGTTTTGGTCCGCTAACTTGGGTCGAAGTTGACGTTGTCGTCTGATCTGGCTTTCCCCCACCGGTTTGGACTTGAACCGAGGTAGTCGTTTGTGCCGACGGAAGTGCCGAACGAATCGGGCTGGTAATCAAATCGACCGCAGTCTTTAGTGCGCTCTGGTCAGTAAACTTATGACCGGTGATGATCCCGTCGGAAAGCGTATATGTATCTTGTGGATTTGTCCAAAACTTGCGCTGCGGGTTTACCGCATGCGCATATCGATATACCGTGAAAATCTGCATCGCGCCGATCGCGACTCCATCCGGATAAGCCTGGCTCCCGCACATCGGTGTAATGGCTACCGGCAAAGGGTCATAAACCCAAAATCCGTTGGTCGTGGCTCTATCCGGATTCTGGTTTTGGTCGCCTTGTCGAAGCAACGCATAAGGATCAGGTGGGGCACAACCCTGGATCTTCAAATATATAGTTAGGATATCGCTAACCCCACGCTTGACTCCGTTCGGCTTGGTTGGACTCTTTTCTATGATTTCGTCTTCAATAGGCTCTTCACTTATACGGTTTAGAGATGTCGAAATCTCTCCTTCTTTATCTGTAAGAGTAGGCACATCAATAACCTTGTACGTGGGAACAAGTTCACTCATTCGTTTTGCACATTCTCGTGGCAACTCGCTTTCGGTTAGCAATCCATTGCTGGGAGGGTTTTTTACCGCTGCGAACCCTCCAAATTTTGATGCTGCACTTGCCAGCTCTCCAATGGTTTGCCCAATCTCACTAAGCGCAGACGTTAGCATCTGTTGCGAACCAGTATCAGACTTAGACGGTTGCCCGACTAGATTGGTCGTGAATTCCACCGAACTACTATAGAGGGACCTATTTATAAAATAAAGATATCGCTGTTTAGATGGGACATTTACTACGCTTACGGTCAGCGAATACGCCGTCAAATTTTCCGTGGGCACGACGGTGGCAGCGCTCCCAGATGCCTCATTATCTTTGGGAGACGGACCACTTGCCGGCTTTTGTATCGCGACCAGAATGTGAGAATCTACGTGACTATAATAAGACATGAGGAATATATCCGAGCCTTCAGGTTCTTTGTATGTTCTGTCGCTCTCATACAGATTACCTCCACAACCGCTGAGAGCCAAAGTTGCCGCGATCACGGTCATCTTTCGGTTCACGTAGATCTCCTCATTTTTGTCCGTGTGGCCTTCCCGGTCGGCATCGGAATTTCGAAACTATGGCGCGCGATCGGTATGTTCCAAAGACGATGTTTTCCAACAGATACGTACCCGTTCGCCACAGCACGAAGGAATTCCTCAGCGATCCGAAGAGAAGCATAGTCCCTGCCCGGAGGCAAAACAACACAAAAAGCTAGTATCGTTTCGCCGCGTTGGGTTAGTTATCTGCCAAGAGACGTACCGCTGGTAAGAGGTGGGTTGGACCTTTACAGCTTTTTGCCTAGTGGTCATCGTGAATGGCGTTGGAAAATCTGATCGTCGTACTGACACACGGCGACAGTTCATCGCAAGAACACTGCACCTTGGAAAGCCAAACGGAGCCCACAGGTAAATCATCAACGCAGGTTCGCCTATAGATCCAATTGCATTGGGTGCCGAAAAATCCTAGGCGCGCTTGCAGAATTTAGATGCTATGGGAGAGCTATGGAAGTATGCCCGCCGGAGTAAAACGGGAGTTCCAGACTCGTTTTCTCCGAAGGAGCACGCAAAATGGATGCGACTGACGCAGCCCTCCCATAGCATCTAGCAGGAGACTGCCGCGCAAGAAGCGGCGCTAAGGTTGCTTGGAGTACTCGTCTGACGTCAAGTTCGTTGGCCGTGCCACGAGAGACTACTTGTAAACAATCCGGCAAATTGCTATAACCAGCAGATTCTCGTGGCTGTCCGATTTTGATTACATTTTACTTGAGGCTTGATGGCCCAATTGATCTATTCGCTTTGCACCGGTGACAGCGCTATGTTGCGGCCCGACGCTGAGAAGGAGGTGCTTCCCGGAGTGCTGTGGGGTGACTGCGCGGCCCTCTGCACGCCAGCTTTCTGGCGAGCGCTTCTCTTCCAGAATGGCGATACACAACTTTTGCAGATTTACTGGCGTAAGGTTTAGTACTTCGATTGTCCGCCTGAACTTGACGCCCGCTTCTGCCTCTTCCGCCGCGGGCCTATCCCACCCTACCTCAGATTCGTGCATTCCGAATTTCATGACGGATGGAAATAGCCGGACCGACGATGTCTCATAATCGTTCGCATACGGAGGCCTCTTCACGCAAGGTCGATAAATCTGCACAAGCTGCATGTCTACATTGTAAGCGCGAGGCTGTACCTTCCACGCAGTCGCGCGGATCAGCCGTTTGCTGCCGGATCAAATGCTAGACCAATCAAGATACCGACATTGTTCCGCATCCAGAACAGATTTCGTTTGTCTCTTGTGGGAAGAAGCGTGCGCTGCCCAAGTCAAATTTATTTGTTCGAACCCGAAACGCCAAACGAAATATATTCGTTAACAATCAATAAGTTGAAGAGATTCTCCATAACAGATTTAGTTTGCACGTCACCAGCCGGCGATTCAGAGCACCAACTGCTCGCACAAGCGCCAGGCTAACCCAAGCCCGGCTCCACTCCTGCGCGCGGCGCACCTCCCCGATCCGTTATCGTCCGTCCTGCTGGCGACACAGCACCGGCGACCCAGCGTCACCCCGCTCCGTAACAGACTCGCCTGCGCTTACCCGCAACATCGATACTTCACGCCGCATCGAAACATCGCGTGCCCGGCGTGGCTACGATGTCTCTCATGAATACCCCTACCGCCCCCTTCACCCCCGCCATCGCCCGCCTTGTTGCGACGGTCAGCGTCGGGTTCGTCGTCACGCAACTCGACGTGACCATCGTCAACATTGCGCTCGCCAGGATCGGCGCGGATCTGCACGCGAGCGTCGCAGGCCTGCAATGGATCGTCGACGCATACACGCTCGCCTTCGCCGTGCTGATGCTGTCCGCCGGCGTGCTCGGCGACCGGCTTGGTGCGCGCCGTATGTATGCCGGCGGCATCGTGACCTTCGCGCTCGCCTCGCTTGCCTGCGGACTCGCGCTCAACGGCGCGACGCTGGTCGCCGCGCGGGCGCTGCAGGGTATCGGCGCGGCCGCGATGCTACCGAACTCGCTGGCCCTGCTCAATCAGGCATGCGGACACGATCCAAAGCTGCGGGCGCGCGCCGTGGGCCTGTGGACCGCCGCCGGCGCCATTTCGATCGCGGCGGGTCCGGTGGTCGGCGGTCTGCTGATTGCCGCCTTCGGCTGGCGCAGTATCTTTCTCGTCAATCTGCCGTTGTGCGCGGCCGGCCTGCTCGCCACTTTCGCGTGCGTTCCTTCGGCCCGCACAGCACACACGGCCCAGTCGCCTGCCGCTGCACAGCCGGCGCGCAGTATCGACCTTGCAGGTCAGTGCCTTGCCATTGTCGCGCTGACCGCCTTTACCGGCGCCGTCATCGAATGGCGCCCGCTTGGCCTCGCCGATCCGCTCGTCGCGGGCGGTTTTGGCCTTGCGCTCATCGCGGGGATCGCCTTCGCGATGACCGAAACCCGCATCGCGGCGCCCATGCTGCCGTTCTCGTTGTTCCGCAAGCGCACCTTCAGCGCGGCGGTACTGTTCGGCATTTGCGTGAACCTGACGTACTACGGCATGGTGTTCGTACTGAGCCTGTATCTGCAGCGCGTGCGCGGCTACACGCCGCTGCAGGCCGGCCTCGCCTTCCTGCCGCTGACGGGCGGGTTCCTCGTGTCGAACGTGCTCAGCGGCTGGGTGGTCGGGCGCTATGGCGTGCGGGTGCCGATGATCTGCGGCGCGCTAACCGCTGGCCTCGGCTATGGGTTGCTGCACCTCGTGAGCGCGACCACGCCGTTGATCGGGCTGCTGCTGCCGTTCCTGCTGATTCCGTCGGGCATGGGTCTCGCGGTACCGGCCATGACCACCGCCATACTGGCCTCAGTCGAACGGCAGCGCGCGGGCACGGCATCCGCGGTCTTGAACACCGCGCGGCAAGCGGGTGGCGCGGTGGGAGTGGCCGCGTTCGGCGCGCTGGTGAGTGGGGCCGGCGCCGCGCATATCGTGTTCGGCATGCAAGCGGCCACGGCGATTTCCGCGTGCTTGCTGCTCACCGCGCTCGCGCTGGCCTGCCTCGTTCATCCGGAGCCGCATGCGCAGCAACACCATGAGGGCAAGCCGCGTACGTTGAATCCTGTGCGGGCCACCGAACGCAGTTAAAGCAGGGCCGTACGAAATACAACGCCCACGCGGCTTACGTAGCGTGGGCGTTATGTCTGATGGGTGCTGGGCTAGGCGTAGCGCATGAACGTGGCCCCTCGCACGCGCCGGGTCCGTCAGCGATGCAAGCCGCCGCGCGGCGCGCGGGCGCCGTCAATGCTGATACCACCAGCGCCGGTCACGAACAGCAGCAGGAAGCCACCGGCAATCCCGATGTTCTTCCAGAAGTGAATCACCATGTCGTGTTGCATGGCCGGGTCCGTCACGTTCCAGAAATCGTGTCCGAGGATGGCGGTCGCCACGGTGTATACGGCCATGATGAGCGCCAGCGGGCGAATCTTGAAGCCAAGCACCAGCAGCAGACCACCCAGCGCCTCGACAGCGGTGGCGAGCGGAGCCGCGATTTGCACGAACGGCACGCCCCTGCCCTGCAAGTACCCGACAAAACCCGCGTACCCCAGGAGTTTCATCACACCGCCCCACAGGAACAAAACGGCCAAGGCCAAACGGGCGAGGAAGATTACGCCGGAATCGACGGGACGCGTCATGAGAGAGGACTCCTTTAGATGAATAAGGAGAAGACCGGGTGGCACCCTGTCAGTTCCCGGGAGTTGCTTGTCAGAATATGTCCAATGAGGCACTTTTCCAAGCAAAAACGCGTCCCGCTGCCCGCTATCACGAAAGATTTCTCCTACCCAACACCCTCGATCGGCGACCTGATTGCTCTCCCGATGGCTCGCCGCGCACGCCGGCTATTGTTATAATCCTTTCACGATTTCGAACAAAATATAACGCACCTGTGCGTCACGGGCCCCAGGACTTCCATGCTGAAAACTGATCGCCTTCGCGCGCTCGCCGACGCGCTGGCCAGACAAAACGTGATGCGCCTGCGCGACGCGGCCGCGCTGCTCGGCGTATCGGAGATGACGGTACGCCGGGACGTGGCCGCAAGCCCCGGGCAGTTCACCTATCTAGGCGGCTATATCGTCAGCGCGACCGACGTGCCGAACACCGCCGGCTATTCGCTGGAACAGGAAAAAGATCACTTCGCGCAGGCCAAGGCCGAGGCTTCGGCATACGCCGCGAAACTCATCTCCGACAATGAAACGCTCTTCATCGATTGCGGCACCACGCTCACCACGCTCGCTCGGCTGATTCCCGCCGAGCGGCATGTCACGGTGGTCTGCTATTCGCTGAACGTCGCGGAAATCCTGAGGCGCAAACCGAACGTCCGCATGATCCTGCTGGGCGGCGTGTACGTGCCGTCATCGGATTCGTTCGCCGGCGAAGAGAGCATCGAGATGCTGCGCCGCATGGGCATCAACAAGGCGTTTATTTCCGCGGGCGGCGTGGATGAGGCGCGCGGCGTGACGTGCTGGAATTTCCACGAAGTCGCGCTCAAGCAGGCGGCCATGGCGAGCGCCGTCGAGCGGCATCTCGTGGTGGACACGAGCAAGTTCGGCGTCGTCAAAGCGGTGCGCTTCTCGCAGATCGACGATTTCGATTCGATCATCACAGAGAAGGGACAGGAGCTGCGCCGGCGTAAATGAGCGTGGCGATGCGCCCTTCGTCTTAGCGTGTCATCGGTTCAGGGATAGGTGGCCACTTCGATCAGGTTGCCGTCCGGATCGCGGCAATAGACCGAGGTCATCGACCCGCGCGCGCCGGAGCGTGGCACGGGACCCGCTTCGATTTCGATGCCTTGCGTCAGCCAATGCGCCTTGACCGTATCGGGACTCGCCTGGGTCACAAAGCACAGATCCGCGCTGCCCGGCACCGGCGCCACGCCGGTGAACCAGGCGACGATGTCGGCGTCCTTCGGGCGCAGATTGATCTTGTGCGCACCGAAGTGAACGGCGACCCGTACGCCGGTGCGCGACTCGAAGTCGACGCGCTGCATGCCGAGCACGCGGACATACCACTGCGCACTGGCTTCCACATCCGCTACGTTTAGAACGACGTGGTCGAGAGTGTCTACGGAGAAGCTCATGATCGTGAGGGATAGCGTATCGGTTGAGGTGGCCGGACGCAGTTCGCAGCGCCGGCAATGCTAGGGCCTGTTCACGCTAATAACGGGCTTGCGCTGGCCCTAGGCTGATGCCCTCACAAAATACCACGTAGCGGGTTTTCACAGCGGCGCGGTCGCTCGTAGCATTCTCAGTCATCCGAAGCAACTGCAACCGAAAACTCTTCCAGGCACGCTACCCGCACACGCTCGATCACCGCTGGCCAGCCCTCCTCGAATCCGCGCCGGAAGAGCCGCAGCGTCTGCGGATACCACGGCGAATCGGTCCGCTCATGCATCCAGCGCCAATCCAGCCCCTGCCCAGGCAGCATGACCCAGCAAGGCTTGCCCAATGACGCAGCAAGGTGGGCGATCGAAGTATCGACGCAAATCACTAGATCGAGCCCGGCAATGATCGCCGCGCTATCCGCCAGATCCGCCACCTCAGAGCCGAGATGCAGCAACGGCTGAAAAGCGGGCGGCGAGCGCCCCTCGTCCTCCCCCTGACCTTTTTGCAGGCTCACGAAGCAAAGGTCTAGGACGCTCCACAGCGGCGCCAGAGCAGTGAGCGAAGGCAGCGACCGGTTAGCGTCGTTCAGGTGCCTCGGGTTGCCCTTCCAGACAACGCCGATCCTGCGTCCCGCGGGCAACATCGCCAGCCGTGCACGCCAATGCTCGACGAGCGCCGGGGCGAGCTTCAGTTGCGTAACCGGCGGAATCGTCTCCAGCGTGGTACGAAAATGCAGCGGTGCGCTGAGAGGGCTGGTCCAGTAATCGAATCCCGCGGCCTTGCCCAATGCGCTTTCGTGATCGAACACGGCGTCCACGCCCTCCACCGTTGCCAGCAAGCGGTGCAGAGCAGGAACACACGCTACCGTGATATGAGCGGCGCCTTGCGCCTTGATGAGCGGCAGATAGCGCGCGAACTGCAGGATGTCGCCGAGGCCGTCTTCCTGCCAGATCAGTAACGACTTGCCCGCGAGCGTATCGCCTTGCCACTGCGGACAAGGCAGCAAACCAGGCGTTTTGCAATAGATGAAATGCTGCTTCCGATAACGGCACTCGTAAAGCTGAAATCCTTCTTCGAACTGGCCAAGACTGATCAGCAACGTGCTCAGCGCAAAACTGGCGTCGGCATAGTCGGCGCGGATGGCGATCGCTCGCCGGTAACAGGCCTCGGCGTCGGCCAGGCGATTGAGTTCCTTGAATACGTTACCGAGGTTGTAATGCGCTTCGATGAGATCCGGACGCAACGCAAGCGCCTGCTGGTAAACCGCGGCAGCCTCAGGCAAGCGGTCGAGGACCTGCAGCACGCCACCGAGGTTGTTGTACGCCTCGACGCCAACCGGATTGATGGCGAGCGCCTGGCGATACGCCATTTCCGCTTCGGCGAGGCGTTCCTGGTTGTGCAGCACGATGCCGAGGTTGTAGTGCACCTCCGCATAATTCGGGCGCTGCGCCAGCGCCTGACGGTACGACGCCTCGGCTTCGGCCGGCCGCTTGAGGTCACCCAGCACGCTGCCCAGATTGTTGTGCGCCTCAGGATAGTCCGGGCGAATCGTCACCGCGAGCCGGCAGGCGAGTTCTGCCTCGGGTAGCCGATTGAGCGTTTTCAGCACGCTGCCGAGGTTATTGAGCGCCTCGGCATACTGCGGGCGGACCGTCAGCGCTTGCCGGTAAGCCTGTTCTGCCTCGCTCACGCGGCCCAGTTCTCTAAGTGCGTTGCCGAGGTTGTTATGTGCCTCGGCACAGGCCGGGCGCACCGCCAGCGATCGCCGGTACACCTCTTCCGCTTCGCCGAAGCGATGGTGATCGTAGAGCACGATGCCCAGGTTGTAGAGTGCCTCGGCGTAATCGGGGCGCAGCGCGAGCGCCTTGCGGTAGCCTGCTTCTGCCTCGTCGAATCGCTTGAGGCCGTACAGGACCGCGCCGAGATTGTTATAGGCCTGCGGCTGGTCGGGATGGATCGCCGCCACGCTGCGAAACATCGCCTCCGCTTCCTGCAGCCGGTTCAACCCCTTCAGCAGAATGCCGAGGCTGTTATACGCGTCGACGAAATCGGGCTGAAGCTGGATCGACTCGCGCCAATAATTCTCCGCATCCGTCCACTGGTTCAGACCGAGTGCGCAGACGGCTGCGACGTTCAACGTTTCCACCAAGGTGTGCTGGTCGACGCTGTCGCGCGAGCCGAGCACCGGCTGCAGCAACGCCGCGGCTTCGGCGAATTTTCCGGCCGAACAGAGCGCAACCGCCAACTGATGAGGGGCTGGGCTGGAGGGCGCTAATGTCGATGCCGAAGTCATGAATGGGGATTGCCAGGTTCAGCGTTTGTAAGGTCACGGAAGGCTTTTCCGGTGCGGATGCGTCGTGGGGACGCCCGCCGTTTGGCCGGAGCGCCCCATGACAAGGTTAAGGCAAGCACGGGCCCCGCGATGGGCAGAAATGAGCGTGTTGAAGCACGCTATTCAATGGATGGGGCGGTGGAGAGATCCAGCGGCCGTTTTTAGCGGATCGGCTCGAGGAGTTCGATGCGGTTGCCGATCGGATCGGCGGTAGATCCACCGGCTTCTGCAACTCGCCAAGCCCGAGAATGTCTCCGAAGAAACGTCTCGCCATCGCTTCTCCTCCGGCGGGCATAGCCAACTGAACATGGTCGATTCCGACAACGGGCGCATCAACAAGCGGGACGTGCTCAGCGTGACCACTTCAAAAAAGCATGAACACCAGATAAAGTGGCTTCGCCTAACCAAGCATCTCGCGCAACGGTTTGACCTTTCCGGCAAACCAGTCCTGCAAAGACTTGTCGTCCCAGCTTTCGGCAATCGCCGACGCTTGCTGCAGCAATTGAGCTGCCTCGGCTCGCCGCTCAAGTCCAAACAGCGCACGCGCCGATTCAAGCATGTGAAAGGCACGGTCGACGTCTTCACTTCCGTTGGTTTCGATCAGCAAGCGGCCGCGCTCCGCCGCTTCCAATGCCTTGGCAAATTCGCCAAGGCGGTTGAATACCAGCGCACACAGATAATCGGCCCGCTCTTCGTTGATCCACGTTCCTGCGCGAGACCAGAACTCGCGCGCGGCAAAGGCGCCCTCGACCATCGCCTCGCGAAGCGGCGCACGCGCGAGCGCCTCGTCATCCAGCTCCAGCAGCGCCGACACGATATTGTTGAGGCTCCCCGCCACCAGCGTGTCCGCGTCTTTTGGCGCCTCGCAGTGCTCGAGCGCTTCGACCACCGCCTGCAAGGCCACTGCCACTTCAATCGCACGCTCACGGGTCACGAGGAAACTGAGCGCCGCCGCGCGCACGACCGTCGCGGCCTGATCGGCACGCAGACCCTGCTGCGCCATGCGGCGCTCGAGCGCGATGCCCGCTAACAAATCACCGCTCAGATGTGCTGAAACCGCGGCGTTGCGCAACACCGCCAGCGGCAACGAATCGTGACCCGAGACTGCCTTCGCGATCAGTTCATGAGCCTCCGGCCAGCGCTTGTGAAGCTCGCCGACCACGTGATTGGCTAGCCAGGTGAAGCGCCCAAGCTGGTCGGCCGGTATGGACGACTCTGCGATCCGGTGCAGTTGCTCGGCAGCCGCTTGCGGGTCTTCATCGTGATTCTGCATGAGCCGGCTGATTTCGTCTGCGATCGTCATCGTCCGCTTTCCTCGATTAGAAAATCACGCCATTCAAACAGCATTGCTCATGCGCTCACTCGGCCAAGGCACGATAGTAGCGAAGTTCGCTCAGCGACACACCGCCAATCTCTATCGACTTGCCCGCTCCGTCCGGGACGAAGCCGACTCGTTCGTAGAACGCCTTGGCACGATGATTCTCCGCCAATACCCAAAGGGCAACGTTCTTGTAGCCCGCATCGCCCAGCACCGCTAGTACCGTATCGCTCAAGCGCCTGCCCACGCCTTGCCCCCAGAATGCCGGCAGCACATAGAACGCTTCCACTTCGGCCCATTGGCTGTCCTTATCCGCATCGCGGCAGGCGCCGAACGCGATCCAGCCGACGGGCACGTTCTCCGCGTGCGCCAGCAACACACGAATACGCCCTTTCTCAAGCGCTTTTCGCCATCCCTCGGTGCGAGCCGCAACGCTCAGATCCTTGAGAAATTCTGCCGGTACGATCCCTTCGTAGGCTGCCTGCCAGGTCGGCACATGAATCGCAGCAATAGCCTCGGCATCCTCGGCCGTTGCCTCGCGTATATCAATCCGCATCCCCGCCATCCCCTTGCGACATCAAGCCAGCGATCTTATCCAAAGAAACGCCCGGTAGGCCAGCGATAAGCCAACGCGGACTCGCGCGGATACGCGTTCTCACAGACGCGGCCAAGCTGATTGCCGCCCCACAGGTACACGCTGTCAGCGTCTTCTCTAAGGAAAAACCCAACATGTCCTTTCCAGCTATCCGGTTCGTCGCGGTACAAGACGGCGATGCATCCTAAAGCCGGCTGTGCAAGCGGCTCGCCCCATTCGAGCCAGGAGCGCGCCAGTGCCGAGCGCGTACCGGCAATCCCGAGTTGCGCGAAGCACCAGTTGACGAACGACGAACACCACGAAGCTTTGTCGTCGTAGCCGCGAATGTTGGTGTGAGCGTGGTATTCGGTAATGCGCGGATTGCTTTGCCCCACCGGATACTGGGTCACGCCGTTTTCCATGCGGGCGACGGCGAGCCATGGGGGTTCCTTGCCTGCATCGAAGCAATATTGAAGATCGTTCATAGTTGTTTAGTGCAAACCGGCTCGCGCCCGTACTTCGTATTCCTCTTCGATCGCCGGTGCGGGATCGAGCAGACTGTCGACAAAGCTTTGGGTAGCCGGGTCTTTGATGAAACTACCCGCCGAGCTGGCAGCCAGGATCGCAGCGCTCTCCTGGGGCCTCGCGATCGCAAACCCCTGGACATAGTCCACACCGATCTCTTTCAGCGCGCGCAAAGTATCCGCGTCTTCAACCCACTCGGCAATGCTGCGCATGCCGAGATTGCGCGCGAGGGCGACGATCGCTTCCACGATGGCGGTGTCCGCGGGATGCGCGCACATTGTGCGGACAAACTCGCCGTCAATCTTCAAGGCGTCCGCCGAGAGTCCCTTCAGATACTTGAACGACGTATAACCGGCGCCGAAATCGTCGAGCGCGATCTTGCCGCCCATGTCGTGAACCCGCGCAATGAATCGCTGGGTATTCTCCAGATCGTGCAGCGCCACGCTCTCCGTGATTTCGAGGCAAAGGTAGCGAACAATCGAGCGGTAGCGCGCGAACAAGGCAAAGATATCTTCCATGAACTGCTCATCATTGAGCGAGCCGCCACTCAGATTGACACACACAAAACGTGTATTCGGCAACGCCTGCCGGTTGGTCTCGATCCATTCCAGCACGCTTGTCAACACCCACCTGTCGATGGCAGCAATGTTGCCGGACTCCTCCGCGGCAACGATCACCTTGCCGGCCGGTAGCGTCGAGCCATCCGGCGCGCGCCAGCGCAGCAGCACTTCGAAGTCGAGCGATTCAGTCGGCGCCGTGAGCGACATGATCGGCTGCATGACGAGGAACAGGCCCGCGGGCAAGCGGTTCTGCCCAAGCGTTTCGACCAGCATCAGTTCCTTGGCGCGCTCCTCGAACGCCGCCGCGCCGTTGCGATAGGTGACCAGATGGCCGTACGCGACGCCTTTCGCCTCCCGGCACGCGCCATCGGCATTCGACAACGCGTCCTGCACCCGCACGCCGTGCGAGCACTCCACGAGGCCAATGGACGCCTTGACCTGAAACGCACAGTTGCCGACCTGGTACGGAGCCGCACTGAGCAAGGAGATGAGTTCGCGGCACTGGGCAATCGCCTCGTCGATGTTCGTGTCGCTCATCACGCAGATAAACTCGTCTCCGCCGATGCGCCCCACCGCGTATTCGGGCCTGACGAGCGAGCGGGTGCGCACCACGACCTGCTTGAGCACCTCGTCGCCGGCGCGATGCCCGAAGAGGTCGTTGACCAGCTTGAAACGATCAAGGTCGATATAGGCCAGCGCCCAGGGCGTGTGTTCCTCGCTTTGCGCCGCGATCGCCAGTTCCACGCCCCGGCGGTTCAGCGAGCCGGTGAGCGGATCGTGCTCGGCCAGAAAATGCAGACGCTCGATCGCTTTCGAACGTTCGGTGACATCCTGCAACGAACCTTCGATCCAGCCGTTCGAGCGCGTCGCCTTGAGCGAATAGCGCCGCTCGTTCGTTCCCCGCTCGAGCGAACCGCTCACTTCGAGTTCACCCTCGCTACCCTTCTGGGCCAGCGCCTGCAGGGCGTCCCATGCTCCCGCTTCAAAAAAGTCCTTCCAGTACCGGGCCTTGTATTCCGTCTTGGGCAATTCGAGCATCGCGCGCAACGCGGGATTCGCTCGCACGAACCGGCCACTCTCATCGAGCGTGAAGAGGCCGATTGGCGCGACGTCGTAGGTATTGCGCAATTCCGTCTGCATCTGGCGGCGCCGCTCGCGCTCGGCGCGCATCTGCTCGGCAATCGCAAACGCCGCCATCATGCTCGACGAGAGTGCGGCGATCACCGGATTCACGCCGCCGAACAGCAGCTTGATGCCGAAGGCGGCGCCCAATACTTCGGAAAACGTAGCAAATAGCACGACCGCCATCGATGCCACATACCACAGCACAGTGCGCGATCGCGTCATCCATACGAGCCGTGCGAGCAGAAAGATCAGCACGCCCATGCCGACGCTGCTCAGCGCCCAAAGCACCGGAACGAACTGTGCGTAGCGCAGTGTCGCAGCGGCGGCGAGCAACAGCAGGCCGTTGTACTGCACGATGCGCAGCATCCAGCGAAAGCCCGCCACCTTCAGCTCGCGACGGAACAACTGGCCGAACAGCGACACCGTGAGCAGATAGTAAATAGCGAACGTCGCCTGGCGCAGCAACTGTATATGACCGGGCGGGATGATGCGGCCAATCCACTCCATGTCCCAACCCATCGCGTTCGCGCAGAGCCGCAGGTTGCCGACAAGCCATACGGCAAAGATCACATAGGTCCATTCGCGATTGATCAGTGCCGTGACAAACACGAACACGGCCAGCGTCAGCAGTCCGCCGGCGATCAATGCGGAGCTTTCCTGGAAGTCGAGCGCCGAACGATCGAGATCGTGCGCATTCCAGGCAAGCACGCTCAGATAGGCGGGACCGGAGAACGTGCCGCGGCACAAGATGGCGCCCTGCGTTGCCGGCGTGTCGAGCGCCAGTTCGAAGCCCGCCTTGACTGGACTGATCTTGCCCTGGGTGCCTGCGCGGTCGCCCTGACCGAGTGGCGCCAGGCTCGCGGCGTCCCAGCAGGCGAGCGTTTGCGCATGACGCGAGGGAAATTCGATCAACGTCGGCTGCCCCGGACTCACAACCGGCGGGTCGAGCAGGAACCAGAACGGGGTCTCGGCAAGATGGGTGCTGAAGCGCCTGGTGGGCGGCGCCTGCAGCTCGCCCGTTAGCGCGTGCAACGCCCCGGCGGGAGTGAGCGAGCTAGTCGCGTCCGGCAGCACATGCAGATCGACGATGACCGACCCTTGCGACTCGAATTGCCGGGGCGCCCACACAAGTGCAACGACTGTGGCGGCCGCGATAAGCGCCGGCACGCAATATACCGAGAATGCGAACAGCAGCCAGTCGATGAACGACCCCGCACGCATGTACCTTGACCGTGAAAAGAAAGTCGCCGATTCCATATCTGGAATTCCCCTGTTGCGGCAGAGCTTCGACTTGGGCAATGGCAGAACTGATTCTGATTCGGCTCCGCCATCGCCACGGTACATGAATTGGCCTGCTGATCGGACTATTTTGTTTTACCTGCCGTGAGCACTGTGCGAAGCCTCCGGGCATCCTACCGTTTCTGGCTCAAAAGATAAATCTACCGGAGATAAATCGATGTCCGGATGATGTGTTTGAAACACGAACTGAAATAACGGGTGCCGCACCTCGGCCCACCGCTGGCGGGCGACCGCCACCGGCTTGGCAAGTACCCTATGGGGTATTCCCCCTACATGGGCCATCGGCAAGAATGCATTCTTTTCGAACACGTCATAAAAGAGCATCGCCTCATACTCACGGTCCAATGGCGAGCGCGCGGTAATGACCATCCAGTCGATCTGCTGTTGCTGGCAATATAAGAATAACGCCTTGCATAGACCGATCTTTACCATCCGTCCGATGGTGCCGCCCGCCACGCCAAGCCGGGTGGCCTCCGCCAGACGAACTCCCTGCAACCAGCCGGGCAATACGACCGACTGTTCCACCGCGAGAGGTGCGAACCGGTTGGTTTGAATTCGCATTGTGCCAAGCGGGCCGCCGTCCAGTCTGGACTCGGCCAGCAGCACGACCACGCCGGGCTCGTGATCGCCTTCTTCTATAGTCATTTTGCGAGCGAAGTCGGGCAGATGCCGGCTGTAAGCCAGCTTCCGCATCACAACCGCTTTTTGAAGGGACTGATGGTCCGCGACGATCCGAATGGTGAACGGCATTCTTTCCGTTTTCCGTTCCGTCGAGATGTCCAAACTTGCCGGGTCGATAGTCTGTCCGCCAAGAGATTCGGAAATTAATACTGCAGGATTAAGACGATCCATTTTGTAACCCCATTTGAGCGACAAGAGAAGAAATTGCCGCACCGGGCACGCCGTCAATCCGTGCGTCAGCACGACGAAACTAGGCTCTCACGAACTCAAAATTACGGGTGAGTCCTATCTAATGTTTTAGAGAAACTTAACAATTCAGCGTACGGACGATCGATTTTCAGCGCTGAAACAAGGCCGCGAATACCGCGGCTGCGAGCCGGCCCTGTCTTCGCACCCAATCACGACATATGCACTAAACTTGGCGTCCTTTACCGACGCCGGGCGGCGCAACGATGACTCCTCAACCTGATCAGCCGGCCGCACAACCGCGCATCCAGGCACCCAACGAAACGTCCAGCGAGACAGATGGCGCGGCACCGCAAAGCCTGCCGCGCAGCAAGCCGTTTCAGCGCTTCTGGCTTACCCGGGTGCTGTCGTCGCTGTCCTTCCAGATGCTCGCGGTCGCCATGGGATGGCACATCTACGCGCTCACGCATAGCGCCTTCGCGCTTGGCCTCCTCGGTCTTGCGCAATTTCTACCGATGTTCACGCTGACGCTGGTGGTCGGCCAGGTGGCCGATCGCTATGACCGCCGGCGCATCGCTGCAATCTGCCAATGCGCCGAAACCGCCGCTGCCTTGCTGTTCGCACTCGGGACCGTCGGCGGCTGGCTGAGCGCGCCCGTCATCTATGGATTGGCCGCGTGCGTCGGCGCGGCGCGCGCCTTCGAGTCGCCCGCCGTCTCGTCGCTGCTGCCCGGTGTGGTGCCGCGCGCCCAACTGCCGCAAGCCACGGCATGGGCGACCTCGGCCGGCCAGACCGCGCAGATCGTCGGGCCCGCCCTGGGCGGTCTGCTCTACGGCATCGGCCCCACCCCGGCGTACCTCGTTTGCGCGCTGACGTTTGCATGTGCCGCCACCCTGGTGTCGGGTATTCCACTACAGGCGAAGCCCTCCACCCGCGCGCCCGTGACGCTGGCTTCCGTCTTCTCCGGCATCGCTTTCATCCGCAAGCAGCCGGTGATTCTTGGGGCGCTTTCGCTCGATCTGTTCGCCGTTCTGTTCGGCGGCGCCACGGCCCTGCTGCCGGTGTTCGCTCGCGACATCCTGCACGCGGGACCGCTCGGACTTGGCCTGCTGCGCTCGGCCTCGGCGCTCGGGGCGCTCAGCGGCACCATCTGGCTCGCGCACTTTCCATTGCGTAGCCGGCCGGGGGCCGCCATGTTCGGCGGTGTGATCGCATTCGGTGCGGCGACCATTGTGTTCGGTCTCTCGCACCAGTTTCTGCTCTCGTTACTGGCGCTGGCCACGCTCGGCGCCGCGGATGTGATCAGCGTCGTGGTGCGCCTCTCGCTCGTGCAGTTACGCACGCCGGACGAGATGCTCGGACGCGTCAGCGCCGTCAACTCGCTGTTTATCGGCTCGTCGAATCAGCTTGGCGAGTTCGAGTCGGGCGTGACCGCAGGATGGTGGGGGGCGCAACCGGCCGTGCTGATCGGCGGCGTCGCGACAATCGGCGTAGCATTGCTATGGATGAAACTGTTTCCCGAGTTAAGACACGTCCAGTCGCTCGGCCATGAAGACGAACCGCGTGGAGCGTAGTTCGTCAGATATCCCCGAATTGCACCTTTCCAGGGAGCGTCAGTCAAACCCTGAAGATGGCCCCGAGACTGACGCAAAAACGGAGGAGACATGCAAACCGCTCAACACGGTCACCACTTTCATCTCGAGCTGCGCCACGCAACGGTACCCACCTATGTGACGAGCTACCTGTTCCCGATCCTGCTGCTGGCCTATGAGGCTTATCGGGTCGGGCGGTGGATCTACGATTACGGCATGAACTTCGCGAACTTCCGGTACATGGGCTATGAATTCCTGCTCATGCTGACGTTCGTCGGCCTGCAGATCCTCGTGGAAGTGGTGTTTCTCGCGGGCGCGGGCATCACCCGTCATCCCGACTTCGAACATCGGGTCGCGAACGTACTGGCTGGTATTGGCTGTTCGTTCGTGGTACTAGGTTTCGACCTGTTGTTGCAGTACGCGCTGTAGCGCGTTGGGGTGGGCGCAGGCGGCCCGGCCAGCGCCCACTATCTGAGCGCCGAACGCATCAAGCCTTACGCTGCAACGCGAACAGCGAGCCGGCGAGGAGAATGAACGCGCCGATAATGACCTTTTGCCAGGTGCTCGGCACGCCGACCAGGATCAGCACGTTGTTGATCAGCGTCACCAGCACCACCCCCAGCAACGTGCCGGCCACGGTGCCGGTGCCGCCCGTGATGCGTGCGCCGCCCAGGATCACCGCGGCGATGACATCGAGTTCCGAGCCGACCAGATCGAACGGGTTCGCGAGCCGGTTATTCGACACGTGCAAGATTCCCGCGATCCCCGCCAGCATGCCCGTATAGCCGAACACGAACAGATGGATCGCGCGCAGGTTGTAGCCAAGACGCTCGGCAATCGCAAGGCTGCCGCCCATCGCGTAGACGCCGCGGCCCATCATGGTGCGATTCAGCAGCCACCACGTGAGCACGGCCGCCGCCACCAGCGCCAGCACCGAAACCGGCAGCACGGCGCGCAAGCCGTCCGCGGTCTGATAGAAAAACAACGGAATGCGGCCGAAGCGGTCCATGCTGTGCGGAATGTTCATAAAGAACGTAGTGCCGATGAAGGTCAGCAGAATCCCGCGATACAGATATTGCGTGCCGATGGTGACGATCAGCGAAGGGGCTTTGAGGCGGTGCACGAGCATGCCGTTGACCAAGCCGAGCAGGATGCCGCCGAGCGCCCCGGTAATCAGGATCAAGGCAAACGGCTCATCGGGCCACCAGGCGAACACGGCCTTGGTAATCGCGTACATGGTCAGTGCGCCGATCGCCGTAAACGACACGTCGATGCCGCCGGACGCCAGCACGACCAGCGTGCCGAGTGCGAACAGCGATACCGTAGTCGCCGAATGCAGCATGTCGAACAGCGTCGCGAGCTGAAAGAAGCGCGGGTTGATCGCACCCACCACGATGCACATCACGACGATCAGCCCCGCCGTAAACCACTCGGGGTTACGCGCGAGCCTCGCTCGCACGCCCGGCGGCTTCACCTCGGGTGCGATGTCGATGACGGTGGGAGTGGTCATGGTCTGGTTCAAGCGCGGGTTCATGCGAGTGACATCCTTTAGGCAGCTTCCGACAGCAGCGCGTGATACAGGTCAGCTTCGTTCAATCGGTCGGCCTGATATTCGTTGGCGACGCGTCCTTTCTTCATCATCAGGATACGGTCGCAGTTCTGCAGCAGTTCGGGCAGGTCGTCGCTGATCAGGATAATGCCGATACCGCGCTGCGACAGGCGCTGCATGATCCGGTAGATGATGTCCTTGGAGCCGACGTCCACGCCCACCGTCGGCCCGTGCAGGATCAGCACGCGCGGATCGATAGCGAGCCAACGGCCGATCAGCACGCGCTGCTGGTTGCCGCCCGACAGCGACTGGACAGGCTTGTCGACATCCGGCGTGGCGATCTGCAACTCCTTGACGGTCTCGACCGCGAGCGCTTGCGCACGGGTCCGGTCGATCTGGCCGAAGCGGTCCCGCAAGCTTGAGATCATCGCGGTGATCACGTTGTCGCGAATCGGCTTGTCGAGAAACAGCCCTTCGTTCAGCCGGTCCTCCGGCACATAACCAATGCGGTGCGCCTTGGCGTCCGATGGCGTGCGCAGCGTAATGCGCTTGCCGTCGAGCACGATCTCGCCGTGATGAGCCGGCGCCACACCCGCGAGCGAGCGCGCCAGTTCATTGCGGCCCGAATCCAGCAGGCCCGTGATGCCGAGAATCTCGCCACGGTGCAGCGCAAACGAGACATCGGCAAACTGCCCGTTGCGCGTCAAGCCGCTCACGTCGAGCACGACTTCTTGCCCGTAAGCGCCTTCGCGATAACGCTCGCTCGACAGATGCCGCCCCGTCATCAACTCGCTGATCTGCGCCTTCGTATAGTTCGTGATCGGCCCCTGCGCCATGGTCTGGCCGTCGCGCAGCACGATCACCTCACCGCCGATCGCATAGCATTCGTCCAGCTTGTGGCTGACGAACAATACCGTCACGCCGTGTGCGCGCAGATTGCCCAGCACGGCAATCAGGTTATCCACTTCCTTCTGTGTGAGCGACGTCGTGGGCTCGTCCATGATGACGAACTTCGCTTCGCTCGCAATCGCCCGCGCAATGGCGACAAGCTGACGCGTCGCGAGCGGCAGTTGTTCGACGAGCGTCGCCTGGAACGCCGCGTCGCCGGCCAGGCCGACCGAGGCCAGCGCCCGCGCAGCGGTATTCGCCAGCGCGCGGCGGTCGAAGGTGCGGGTCAGGCGGCCGTTGTGCTCGGCCAGCTCCGAGGTCAGCCCAACGTTTTCGGCCACGCTCATATTGGGAAGCAACGAGAGATCCTGATACACCGTCTCGATGCCCGCCGCGAGCGACTCCAGCGCCGACAGCCGCGCGTGCCGCACGCCCTCGATCACTAGCTCGCCTTCATCGGGCGGCTGCGCGCCCGAGATGATCTTGATCAGCGTGCTCTTGCCACAGCCGTTTTCGCCCAGCAGGTGATAAATCTGCCCGCGCTCGAACGACAGGCTCACGCCACGCAGCGCGTGCACGCCGGTAAAACGCTTGTGCACACCGACAACCTGCAGGAACGGCACAGAAGCAGCGTCTGAATTCATGGTTCCACCGCAACCTTCAAAGATGCGTCCGTCATCCGATACATGGGCGGACGCACCGTTACACAAGAATCGGCAACATACCCGGCAAACGCCGGAGCGCACCCTGTTTTCCTGCTTCAGGCACGGCCCGGCGCACAGCAACAACGCGAGTCGCGCCTAGAACGGGAAGTTCTTGTAGTTGGACTTGTCGACATTCACCCAGCCCTGGCCACGCACGATAATGCCCTTGCCCGGCCCCTTGGTGACGCTCACCTTGGTGTAACCCGGAATGCCCAGGTCGTCGCCGTCGTGCACGGTCTTGCCCTGGGTCAGCATCAGCGCAATCTTGTTCATGGCGATGCCCGCCAGCTTCGGATCCCAGAAGGCAATGCCGTTGATCGCGCCGCTTTCGAGGAACTTGCCGGCCTCAGTCGGCAGACCCGTGCCGTACACGCAAATCTTGCCTTGCATACCGGCTTCTTCCACTGCGCGGCCAATGCCGATCACATCCAGCGACGACGAGCCCTGGAAGCCCTTCAGGTCCGGATGCTTGCGCAGCACTTCCTTGGCGACTTCATAGGCGCGCTCGCCGTCGTTGTTGGTTTCGAGCTTCGGCTCGACCAGATCCATCTTCGGATACTTTGCCTTGGCGTTGCCGATGCCGCCATCCGCCCATTGCACCTGCGAGCGGCTGCCCAGCGAGCCGACCAGCACCGCCCATTTGCCTTCGTCGTGCATGCACGAGGCGAGGCGCTCGTTCAGACCCGCGCCGTACGCCGTGTTGTCGAACGCTTCGATATCGACCATCGTGTTCTTTTCGTTGTCGGCCTCGTGCGTGACCACCTTGATGCCGCGATCCATCGCCTTCTTCAGTGCCGGTTCAAGCGTCGGCGGATCGTAGGGCACTACCGCCAGCGCATCGACCTTCTTGGCGATCAGGTCTTCGACGATCTTCAGTTGCTGGGCCGCGTCGGCCTGGCCCGGGCCGGTCTGATACACCGTGACGCCGGGGTTGTCCTTGCCGAACTGCTTGACGCCGTCGTCCATCCGGTTGAACCAGTTGATCCCGGTTACCTTGACCACGGTGACGATCGTCTCGTTGGTCGCGGCCTGCGCCGCGGCGATGACTCCTACCGCGAAAACGCCTGCGGCGATCGCGACGCTCAGTCGATTCAATTTCATGCCATGTCTCCTTTTTTCTTTCGCTATCGCCCTGCTTCACGGTTGCGAACATCCAGGGCTCCGATGTCCGCCGCGTACTCAACCCGCTTCCTGCTAAACCCGCTTTTAAATCTTTACTCAACCTTGCCCAAGCGCCAAAGCAGTCACAGCCGCTAACGCTTCGCGCTCGCGTCCGGGCGCGCAAGACCGAAGATCGCACTCACCCGCTCGCCACCGGCGAACGCCAGCGACAACAACAGCAGAAAGCCCCATGCACAATCGCCGAAGAACTGCGACACGCCGAGCAGATTGAACAGGCTCGCGAGAAACTGCAGCACCGTGGCGGCAAAGAACACCGAGATGATGCGACCGCGGCCGCCGGCGGGATTCACACCGCCCATCACCGCAATCAGAATCGAGATCAGCAAATACGAATTGCCGTAATCCCATTTCGCGCTCGACGTATGCGTGGCGCTGATCAGACCGGCCAGCGAGGCCAGCACGCCGCACATCGTATAAGTGGCGATCAACATGCGGGCGCGCGGAATGCCCGCGTAAAACGCCGCTTTGGGATTGGTGCCCATCAGGTAGAGACGCAGTCCGAACGGACTGCGCCTGAGCAGCCAGCCGAGCACGACGATCGCGGCAATGAAGATGAGGAAGGAAATCGGCACCTGGAACGCCGTGCCGTTACCGATATCCGAGAGCTGGTCGACGTATTCCACCGGTACCGACGCACCGTTGCTCAACACCACGGCGATGCCGGTAAACAGCAACTGGGTGCCGAGCGTGCAAAGGATCGGCGTGAGCCGCAGCTTCGCGATCACGACGCCGTTCAGCAAACCGCCGAGCAGCCCCATGGCCAGCACGATCGCGCAAAACAGCGCGGTATAGGCGACGGGCGAGGCGTCGCTGCTGATGAGCTTCGGCACCAGCAGCGCTGCGACCATGCCCGACAGATTGGCGAGGCCGACGCCCGACAGGTCGATGCCGCCGTTGCCCGAAATCATCGAAAGCATGATGCCGAGCGCGAGCAGGCCGAGTTCGGGCAACTGGCCGCCCATCGACTGCAGGTTGTCGATATCCACGAACTGGCCGTGCGACAGACCCGTCGCGACCAGCACCACGAGGACATTGACGGCCAGCAGGAAATTCAGTTGCCGGTCGCCGAACAGTTTTCCAACAGCGAACGAGGACTTCATGGTGAAGACAGACTCCTTCAGACTGCAGCAAACTTCAGTGGGCCTTCAAGGTGCGATGCATGCGCCTGTGGGGCCATGCCGATCGAACCTCATGTGCGCATTCAGTGCGCGGACACCGCTTGGCCCGCTTGATTCAATAACTGGTTCACTTCGCTCAGGGTCGGCATCGACGGCGCCGTGCCGGGCCGCGTCACGGAGATACCGGCTAGCGCACAACCGAAGCGCATCGCCTCAACCGGAGCGGCGCCGCGCGCCAGCGCCGCAGCGAAGCCGCCGGTGAAACCGTCGCCCGCCCCCGCCGTTTCCACCACCCGGCCGCATTGAAACGCCGGCACCAGCACGGATTGCGTTGCCGAGTGCAGCAGTGCCCCAGCCTCGCCGAGCGTCACGATCACGGTGCCCACGCCCTTGGCCAGCAGCACCTCGGCGGCGCGGCGCGCGTCGTCGGCGTTCTGGATCGGCACGCCGGTCAACGCGGCGGCCTCGGTTTCGTTCGGCGTGATGTAGTCGCACAGCGGGAAAATAGCGTCGTCGAGCGGCAATGCGGGCGCCGGATTGAACACCGTGGTGACACCGTGCCGTCGCGCGACTTCAAGACCGCGCCGCGCGGCGGCAAGCGGTTGCTCCAGTTGCGTGACAAACACCTGGGCGGCGGCGATGTCGGCTTCGATGGCGTCGACGTCGGCCGCATTCATCGTTCCTGCCGCACCGGCCGCGACGATGATCGCGTTCTTGCCGTCGGTGTCGTCGACAAAAATATGCGCTGCGCCCGTGGAGACACCCGGCACTTCCGTGGCGCGAGCGGTGATACCTTCGGCGGCCCACGTCGAGCGCGCAATGGCGCCGAACGCATCGTTGCCGATGCGCGTGCAGAACACCACCTGCGCGCCTGCCCGCGCTGCCGCTACAGCCTGATTCGAGCCTTTGCCGCCCGGCCCCATCGCGAAAGCCGAGCCGGCGATGGTCTCGCCGATCAGCGGCATCCGTTCGGCGCGGAAGGTCAGGTCGGTCACGTAGATGCCGAGGATGACGACGCGCCCGTTCGATTCGGACTGCGTACTCATTTGCCCTGCTCCGTGCGCGCTACATCTGGTGCCAGCAGCACCCCTTTCTTGAACACAAAGCAGCCATAGCCGCGCCGCTCGCCGGTTGCGATCACGCAATACGCGGCTTTCGCACGCTCATAGAACGCGAACCGTTCGATCGAGCCAAACGGCAGCTCACGCCCTTCGGCAGCGTTCACTTGCGCTTGCGCTTCCCGTTGCACGACGGGAATGGTGTCCGGTTCGCCCACCACTTCCATGCGCAGCGCCGGATGCTCGACAAAGGTATCGAGCGGCAGCACGGACAATACCGCGCGAACCGCGCTTGCGGCATCGGCGCCGTCGATACGCAACAGCTTGCCTAGCACCGTTGCACGCGCAACGGAGTCGGCCGGGAAATTCGCATCGCAAATCACTACTTCGTCGCCATGCCCCATCGCGCGCAGCGCGTACAGGACATCGGCGTTCAACAGCGGGTCCAGATTCTTTAGCACAGTGTCTCCTCCATGTTCGATCGGCCTGCTGCCCGTCCACGCCCGGACGGTCAGTCTCCGTATGGGATCCAGATATTCTTCACTTGTACAGCCTGACGCAGCCACTCCGGCCCTTCGCTCGAACGGTCGAACCAGTCGAACTGGCGGCCATGATCGACAAAGGTACGCTTCAGGTTGCCGACGGACGCGCGCTCGACCAGCGCCGAATCCGCCGCGCTGCCGAAGCACCAGAGTGCGTCGACGTCGTCGTGTTTCGCCAGCGCGGGCAGCAAGACCGCCCGCTCGCCCGTTACGATGTTCAACACACCAGCGGGGATGTCCGAGGTTTCGACCACCTGATACAGGTCGGTCGCGGTCAAGGGAGAAGCTTCGCCCGGCAGCACCACCACGCGATTGCCCATCGCCAGCGCCGGCCCCACCAGAGAAACGAAGGCCAGCAACGGCGCTTCATCCGGACACGCCACCCCGATCACGCCGAGCGGTTCATGCATTGCCAGCGCCACGCCGCGCAGCGGCGGCGTATGCACCGCGCCGTCGAACTTGTCGGCCCACGCGCCGTAGGTGAAGAGCCGCGTCACGGCAGCTTCGACCTCTGCATGCGCCGCAGCTTCGGTCACGCCGGTGCGCACCACCAGTTGCCGGGCGAATTCGTCGGCTCGCACCGCCAGATTCTCCGCGAAGTAATACAGTACCTGAGCGCGATTGTGCGTGCTGGCCTGCGACCACTTCGCGGCGCCGCGTGCCGCCTCGACGGCATTGCGAATGTCCTTGCGGTTGCCCTCGCCCACTTCGCCGACGATCCCACAATCTGGGCCGTACACCGGCAACGAATAGCCGCCGTCGGGACGCACCTGCTTGCCGCCGATAAAGAGCTTAGCCGTACGATCGATCGGCGTGACGTTCGGGTGGCCCGCGTTAGGGTGGCCCGCATTCGGGTAGCCCGCGTCCGACGCAACCGCGCACGCATCTGCCGAAGCCACACGCGCCGATGCCGCGGCTGCAGAGCGTTCGGCCAGCTTAAGCCAGGCGCGCGGCTTGAGGTATTCATAAATGCCCTCGCGGCCGCCCTCACGGCCATAGCCCGACTCGCGATAGCCGCCAAAACCGACCGCCGCGTCGAACAGGTTGGTGGCATTGATCCAGACGACACCGGCTGCAAGCCTCGGCGCGACATCGAGCGCGCGGCCGATCGTCTCGCTCCAGACGCTCGCCGCAAGCCCATAGCGCGTATTGTTGGCCAGCGCGACCGCTTCATCGGGCGTGCGAAAACTCATCGTCACCAGCACAGGGCCGAAAATTTCTTCCTGTGCGAGCGTCGATGCCGGCGCCACCCCGGTGACGAGGGTCGGCGGGTAAAAACAGCCTTGCGCAGGCAGCGTGGCCTCCGGCGCTTGCCACACCGCACAGCCTTCGCGGCGGCCGGCTTCAACCAGCGATCGGATCCGTTCAAGCTGCACCGGATCGACAATCGCGCCGAGATCGATGCTCTTGTCGAGAGACGCCCCAACCCGCAGGGTCTCCATGCGGCGCTTGAGCTTCTCGATGAAACGCGCTTCGACGCCCTCTTGCACGAGCAGACGCGAACCGGCGCAGCACACTTGCCCCTGGTTGAACCAGATCGCGTCGACGACGCCTTCGACCGCGCCATCCAGGTCCGCATCGTCAAAGACGATGAACGGTGACTTGCCGCCCAGTTCAAGTGTCAGCGACTTGCCCGAGCCTGCCGTGACCGAGCGAATCTGCCGGCCCACTTCGGTCGAGCCGGTAAACGCGAGCTTATCGACCCCGGGATGCTCGACAAGCGCCGCACCGGTGCGGCCATCGCCCGTCACGACGTTCAGCACTCCTGCCGGCAAGCCGGCGCGATGCGCCAGTTCGGCGAACAGCAAGGCGGTCAGCGGCGTGTATTCGGCCGGCTTGAGCACCACACAGTTGCCCGTGGCGATGGCCGGGGCAATCTTCCATGCGAGCATCAGCAGCGGGAAATTCCACGGCACGATCTGGCCGACCACGCCGAGCGGCGCAAAGTCGGCGAACTCATTGTCCTGCAGTTGCGCCCAGCCGGCGTGATGCAGAAAGTGACGGGCCACGAGCGGCACGTCGATGTCGCGCGTCTCGCGAATCGGCTTGCCGTTGTCGAGCGCTTCAAGCACGGCGAACAGCCGGCTGTGACGCTGCACCATGCGCGCCAATGCATACAGATGGCGCGCCCGTCCGGCGCCGCCCAGTGCCAGCCAGCCAGGCTGCGCGGCGCGCGCGGCCGCCACCGCTGCGTCGATATCAGCGGCATCGCCCTGGGCGATATGCGCAAGCAACCCGCCCGTGGCAGGTTCGCGCGATTCGAAGCGCTCGCCCGAGGCCGGCGCGCGCCAGGCGCCGCCAATGAAATGCCCGAAGCCCGCCTCGTGCTGCGCCAGCCAGGCGCGCGCGGGCTGATCGTCCTCGGGTGCGGGACCGTACTCCATCGAAGAAAAATATTCGGCTACGCTCATGGGATCGGTCTGCTCAGGCAACGGGGTGACGGTTGAAGGCGGAGTAACGGCCGCTCACGTGGTGTTCAAGCTGGCGTTCGATGTCGGCAAGAAGGCTCGATGCACCGATACGGAACAGCTCCGGTTCGAGCCACGCGCGCCCCAGTTCCTCCTTCATGAGGATCTGATAGGTCAGCACGGATTTCGCGCTCGAGACGCCGCCCGCCGGCTTGAAGCCGATCACGACGCCGGTGCGCTCGTGATAATCGCGGATCATGCGCACCATCACCAGCGACACGTCGAGCGTCGCGTTCACCCCTTCCTTGCCGGTCGAAGTCTTGATGAAGTCCGCGCCGGCCATCATGCAGACCATCGAGGCGCGCGCCACGTTCGACAGCGTACGGATATCGCCGGTGGCGAGAATGGCCTTCAGATGTGCCGGGCCGCAGGCCGCACGGAAATCGCGCACTTCGTTGTATAGCGCTTGCCAGTTGCCTGTCAGCACATGTTCGCGCGTGACGACGATATCGATTTCCTGCGCGCCATCGGCCACCGACGCTTCAATCTCTTTCAGCTTCAACGGATGCGGGATCAGTCCGGCCGGAAAACCCGTGGACACCGCGGCAACCGGAATGCCGCTGCCTTGCAGCGCGTCGACCGCGGCGGCGACGAAGCGGTGATACACGCACACCGCGCCGGTGGTAATGGTCTGCGGCGCGATGCCCAGCGCGCTGAGGAGGTCGGCGCGCACCGGTTGACGCGCTTTCGCGCAAAGGCGCCGCACGCGGCCTTCGGTGTCGTCGCCGTTCAAGGTGGTCAGGTCGATGCAGGTGACGGCCTTCAACAGCCAGGCCGCCTGCGCGTCTTTCTTGACGGTGCGGCGCGTCCCGAGCGTGGCCGTGCGCCGCTCGACCGCGGACTGATTGACGCGCAGGCCGTCGAGCCAGGCGGCATCGAACGGCACGCCCGGATTGCGTTCTGGATGAACGGCCACGCCGCGCCGCAGCGCGATGACCGACGAAGACGAAGAAGGGGCTTCAGGCATGGAACGTCCGTGATTTTGTGCGGTGCACAGCAACGGCTGATGGTTTATTCGCAACCATCGTACATCGAATGATAGGATCGTAACAAGTGGCGTTACGATCATTTCCTTATCTGGGATTTATGCGATTTGCGTGGGTGGCGCGCAAACGAAACCGGATTTGAGCCCAACAAACCGGGTTTCGGAGTGGCCAATGGGCCGCCATCTGCGACGCTCAATGCCGCATCAAGGACCACAACAGCAGCGCCAGCAACGCCACCACGACCGATTGCCAGAACAGAACCGGATCGCTTTCGAGCAAGGGCACGCGCCGAACCGGTGCCGTCGCGTCTCGACCGCTCGAAAAACGTTCGAGATCAGCGCAGACTTCGAGTACGTCCTGATACCTGCGCGCCGGATCGGGCTGTAGCGCTTTCTCGAGCACCAGGTCGAGCCATTGCGGCGCGTCGGCCCGGTACTGATAAAGCGGCACACGGCCATTGAAGCCGTAGGGCAGCTTGCCGCCGCTGAACAGCCGGTACAGCGTAACGCCATACGCAAACACCTCGGAGCGCGCATCGCCCTGCGCGCCCTTCATCAACTCAGGCGCCATATAAGCGGGCGAGCCCGGAGCGGTATCGGGCCCCGGCAACTGCATGCCCGGCATATAACCGAAACCGAGATCGAGCAAGCGCGTGCTATCGCCCCGCATCACCAGCACATTCTCGGGTTTGATATCGCGATGGAAGATATTGCGGCGGTTTAGCGCGTCGATCGAACGGCCCAGTTGCTGCGCGATCCCAAGCGCACGCATCAGCGAAATGGGTTGAGGCGCCGCCAGCAGTTTTTCGAGCGTGATGCCTGCGCCGAGCGGCATCACCACATAGAGCCGGGTTTGCCGGTCGGCATCGACCGGCATCGGCGCGAGCACGCCATCGTCGTCGATCTTGCCTGCCAGCCAGCGCTCGCGCACGATCGACTGGCGCACGTTCTCGTCCTGCCCCACCCGAGGCCTGGGAAACTTGAGCGCCAGCGGCGTGTTCGGATCGGCCAGATCGTAGCCGGCGAAAATCCTCGAATAGAAGCCATCGCTCAATACGCTCGTGAGCAGATATCCATCGACCACCTCGCCGGCGTCGGGCACAGCCGGAATCGGCAAGACACCCACCACCCGCTCGAGGTAGCCGACATCGAGCGAAGGCAGGCCGCCCACATCGAGCACCGCGCTCGTCACGTCGTCATGCGAGCCTCGCGTCACCGCCAGCGCGCCAAGCCGGCGTGCCGTGTCGAGCGCACCGCCGCGCGCCGCCAGCACCGTCTGCAACTCGCGCATCGGCACGCGGCGATAGAGCCCGTCGGAACACATCAGCAGGCGGTCGCCCTCGCGCAGCTCAAGGGTTTCGATGCGAGTCACCAGCGCCGGCAGCATGCCGACCGCATGCGCCACATAAGAACCAAAGGCGACCGGCACTACGTCGTCGTCGCCGACCTGGGTCAGTTGACCATCGCGCAGCAGATAGAGCCGCACATCGCCGGCCGCCACCAGATACGCGGTCGCGCGGCGCACGATCAGCGCTGCAAAGGACGCGGCCATCTGCGTCAGCGCGGGATCGACGCGCCCCATCTGATGCAGCCAGCCGTGTATTGCCTCAAGCGCGCGCGCCGCGGCCACGCCGGGCTGCAAGGTGTCGGGGAGCCCATAGTAGGCATCGATAAAGGTCCGCACCGAGAGCTCGGCCGCCACCCGTCCGCCCTTGCTGCCGCTTACGCCATCGGCCAGAGCGATCACGCTGCCACGAGCAACGCGCGCCGCCAGATCGCCGAGCATCACGCCGATGTAGTCTTCGTTGATGTGATCCTGCCCGCGTCCGCGGGCAGGGCAAGAGACACAACCGATCTCGAGGGCAGCGCACTCGCCGCGCTCCGGCCGCAACTGCAGGTCGATTTCCTCGCCGCTCGTTCCGCGACGGCTGGCGGCCCTTCCCTCCGGATCGTCCGGCATCCGGCCCGTGTTCGGTGCGGACAAGCTATCCGGGGAGAAGGGTTCATTCATCTACTTTTTGCCATGGGTCATCACGTCGCTTGTTTCCAGATCGTGCTCGATCTTCTCGAGCACCTGCGGCGAGCGCTTCTTGAGCATCATCAGCCAGACTGCGCCAACCAGCATATACGCGACGAACAGATAAGGGAGGATGTTATACGGATAATCGGGCACCGGATACACGCTGCCGATCACCGCGCCGACCATCGCCAGTGCGCCGAGCACGCCCCACAGTACGTTGATCGATTTGAGCTCGCCTTGCTTCTTCAGATAAACCGGCGCCGCGATTGCAACCAGGAAATACACGACCAGGAAGCCAAAGGTCGCAAACGTACTCGTATAACCGAAGGTGTTGAGCGGCCCCGTGCCGAGCATCGCAATGCATACGACGAAGGTCACGATCGAGGAAAATGCAACGGCCAGGTACGGTGTCTGGTGCGTGCGGTGCACCATGCCCATCGAGCGGTGCACGAACTGATAGCGGCCCATCGAATACAGCAGGCGGCTGGACGAGTTGATGCACGCAAGCACGCACGAGAACGCGCTGACCGAGGCGATCAGATAAAACACCGGGCCGAGCGGCGAGGCGCCGACACTCGTGAGCAACGTGCTGAGCACGGCCGAATCGCCGCCGAGCTTGGCTGCGTCGTCGTGGTAGGCGATCGTCATCGAATAGGCCACGAACATGAAGAATAGGCCCGACAGGATCACGCACCAGACCACTGCACGTGGAATGACGCGCAGCGGGTTCCGGGTTTCCTGGCCGAGCGAGGCCGCACTCTCGAAGCCCACGTACGAGAAGATGCCGAGCACCATGCCCTGTGCCATGCCCTTGCCGCTCACGCCCTGCAGTCCCAGTTGCGTATGGTCGACGATATGGTCCGGGTGCAGTGCGAGCACATAGATCAGCACACCGCCGACGATCACCACCGAAGCGGCTTCGATCGCCAGCGACAGGCGCGAGGAGAGCTTCACGTCACGTGCCGAGAAGAACCAGGCCAGGCCGATAAAGATTGTGTAGATCGCCCACGACGGAATAGCGATGTTCCAGGCCGAAAAGGCGTTCTGCACGAACACCACGCCTGCGGCGCCAACCCCCATCGCCGTACCCACGTAAGCCGCGATCAGGCCCCAGCCGGCAATGCCACCCGCCATCGGCCCAAGCGCGCGCGAAATATAGATAAAGAACGAACCCGCCGACGCGATCCGGCTCGAGAGCGCGATGATGCTCATGCTCACCAACAGCAGCCCGAGCGTCGAAAGACCATAAATCAACCATGTTCCCGCGCCGGCCAGCGCCGCGATGGCTGTCACGTTGATCGACGGCGTGAAGGTCGGCGAAAGGTTCGCGATGGATTGGCCAATGACCTCGGGAAAACCCAAAGTACCGGCGCGTAGGCCGCCGGAAGGTGCCGGCGCTGCTTGCGTAGTGCTTTGTGGAGTGCTCATGTAGGGCTCCTGATAGATGGATGAATCAAAGCTAGATGCGCTCAACTTTTGCACAGTCAAAAATCTCGAAACAACTTATTTCATTTGATCCATCCGGGAATCCACGACGTACCCGCGAGCGGCACGCGCGCCATCGCCGCAGCTTCCACAGTCACAGCGACAAGATCCTCAGGCTCCAGGTGATGCACGTTCTGCTTGCCGCACGCACGCGCGATCGTCGTCAGTTCCATGTTTAGCGTCTTCAGGTAGTTGCGCACCCGGCGCGCCCCTTCCTCCGGTTGGACACGCTGTTCGAGCACCGCATCCTGGGTGGTCACGCCGACCGGGCACTTGCCCGTGTGGCAGTGATGGCAGAAACCCGCCGACGTGTTCAACGCCGCGTAATCCGCCGCTGCCGAATGCAGCGCGCCGTTCTGGAAGTAGGTGTCGCTGTTGCAGCCGAGCGCCATCAGCATGCCCTGCCCGATCGCCACCGCGTCCGCGCCGAGCGCCAATGCCTTCGCCACGTCAGCACCGGTGCGGATGCCGCCCGATACGATCAGTTGTACCTGGCCTTTCATGTTCAGATCTTCGAGCGCGTCCACTGCCTGACGAACCGCGGCCAGCGTCGGAATACCGACGTTCTCGATGAAGCAGGTCTGCGTCGCCGCCGTGCCGCCCTGCATCCCGTCGATCACGACCACGTCCGCGCCCGCATGCACCGCGAGCTTGACGTCGTTGAACGTGCGGGTTGCGCCGACCTTCACGTAGATCGGCTTTTCCCAATCGGTGATTTCGCGCAGTTCCTGAATCTTGATCGTCAGATCGTCCGGGCCGGTCCAGTCCGGATGACGGCTCGCCGAACGCTGATCGACACCGGCCGGCAACGTACGCATCGAAGCGACGCGCGGATTCACCTTTTGCCCGAGCAACATGCCGCCGCCGCCCGGTTTCGCGCCCTGACCGATCACGATTTCGATCGCGTCGGCACGGCGCACGTCGTCCGGGTTGAAGCCATAACGCGACGGCAAGCATTGATAGACCAGTATCTTCGACGAGCGGCGTTCCTCCTGCGTCATGCCGCCGTCGCCGGTGGTGGTCGAGGTGCCCATCGCCGTCGCGGCCTGGCCCAGCGCTTCCTTCACGTTCGCGGACAGCGCGCCGAAGCTCATACCCGCCACCGTGACCGGGATGTCGAGCACCACAGGTTTTTTGGCGAAGCGCGTGCCGAGCACTGTCTGCGTCGCGCATTTCTCGCGATATCCCTCGAGTGGATAGCGCGACAGGGAGGCACCGAGAAACAGCAGATCGTCGAAATGCGGCACGCGGCGCTTCGCGCCCAGACCGCGAATTTCATAGAGGCCGCGCTGCGCAGCGGCGTGGATATAGTCGATCGTCTTGCGGTCGTAGCCTTGCGACTCTTCCTGCTGCAAGCGGGCGAAGTGAACGGGTTTGGCTTCCATGGGGACCTTCTTCGAGAGCGTGTGTTCAATATTCCTGATTCGCGTCGGCGTTCCAGTGATAGAGCGTGCGAGCGGAAGCGATCCGTTTGAACGACGCCGGGTCGTGGTCCATGCCGGCGGCGGTGAGCAGTGCGCGTACGGCGTCGAGATCGGCCTGCGTCATCGGCTCGTATTGCGCGTCCGCGCCGAGCGATTTCACTTCGCCGCGCACGTACAGCACTGCCTCGTAAAGCGAGTCGCCGAGTGCGTCGCCCGCGTCGCCGCAGATCACCATGCGTCCGGCCTGAGCCATGAACGCAGAAAAGCTGCCCACCGATCCCCCCACCACGATATCGCCGCCCTTCAGCGAAATACCGCAGCGCAGACCCGCATCGCCGTCGATCACCAGCAGGCCGCCATGCGCCGAAGCGCCTGCACCGTTCGACGCGAAACCCTTCACATGCACCTTGCCGCTCATCATGTTCTCCGCGACGCCGGTGCCCGCGCTACCGTCGATCTCGATCGTCGCGTGTTTGTTCATGCCGCCCGCGTAATAGCCGGCGTGACCGGCGATCGTCACCCGCACCGGCGCATCCACACCGACAGCGAGGTTATGCGCACCGTTCGGCGCGACGACCGTCACCGCCTGGCCCTCCAGTTCGCTCGCCGGCTTGTGCAAGAACTGGTTCAACTCACGAACCGTCGTGCGCTCCAGATCGAAAGTCAGGATTTCCATACATACATCTCCTCAGGTGCGGGTTCGAAGACCCTGGCGTTCTTGATATCGGGCAGATGCGCGAGCGAACGGAACTCGGAAGCGATCGCGACGTAGTCGTCGTTTTCCGCGACCACCGCCGGCTTGCACGCGAACGGATCGCGAATCAGCGCGAGTTCGGTCGAGGTACCCATCAGAAACGTGTAAAAGCCGTCGAGTTCTTCGAAGCCTTTCTGCAGTGCGACCGGCAGCGTGTCGCCTTCGCGCAGCCGCCATTCGAGAAAGCGGCAGGCGGCTTCGGTGTCGTTGTCGGTATCGAAGTGAATGCCTTGCGGTTCGAGCTTGCGGCGCACGCCATGCGCGTTCGACAACGAACCGTTGTGAACCAGACAGAAGTCGTCGCCGGCCGTGAATGGATGGGCGCGGTCGGGCGTCACTGCGGATTCGGTCGCCATGCGCGTGTGGCCGACCAGATGCGTGCCCTTCAGGTTCGCAAAGTCATAACGCCCGGCGACTTGCGACGGCGAGCCGATATCCTTGTACAGGTCGATCGAGCGGCCGCTCGAGAGCAGATACAGCTTCGGATAGCGTTCACGCAGCCACGTCTTCACACGCTCGACGTTGCCTTGCACCGTCATCACTGCGTGATTGCCTTTCGAGTCGACGCGCGCGGTGACGTCCATCGCCGCGTTCAGCGCTTCCACCAGCGGCTGCCAGGCGAAATCCGCGCCTTCTTCGGTGAAGCCCGCGTAGAGGCTCAGCTTGCGCTGGCTCGCATCGACCGGCTTGCCGAACACCGCGAGACCCGCCGAGTCCGGTCCGCGCTCGGTCATGCCGATCAGCATCGGCACCATCAGTTCGCCCAGCCGCTCGCGCAGTGCAGGCGTCTTCACCAGCAAGCCTACAATTCCGCACATGGTGGTTCTCCTTAGAAAAATTCGAGGTAGGTCTTCAGTTCCCAGTCCGACACGTGGCGCATATATTCGAGCCACTCCATCCTTTTAAGCTTGAGGAATTCGTCGACGACCGGGCCGAGCGCGTCGCAGATCACTCGATCGCTTTCGAGTGCGTCGAGCGCCTGTTCGAGGTTTTGCGGCAGCACGCCGATGCCGTGTTCCGAGAGCTGGACGGGCGACCACTCGTACAGGTTTTCGTTGGCCGGCTCGCCCGGCGACATGCCGCGATCGATGCCGTCGAGTCCCGCCGCAATCACCGCCGCGGTCGCAAGATAGGGATTGCATGAACCGTCGGGCAGCCTCAGTTCGATACGCTCGCCAGGCATGCGCACCATCGTCGAGCGGTTGTTGTCTCCGTAGCTGATGTAGGCCGGCGCCCACGTTGCGCCCGTCAATGAGCGGCCGACCACGAGGCGCTTATACGAGTTCACCGTCGGATTGCACAGCGCAGTCAGCGCCGGTGCGTGCGCGAGCAGACCGGCCGTGAACTGGTAGCCGAGCGACGAAAGCCCCATGCCGAGCTGGTCCGCCGGATCGGCGAACAGGTTGCGCTCGCCGTCGCCGATCGACATATGCATATGCATGCCATTGCCTGGGCGGTTCGCGAACGGCTTGGGCATGAACGAGCAGATCATGCCGAGTTCATTGGCGATCTCCGAGGCCGCCATCTTGAAGAACACGTAGTGATCGCAGGAGGTCAGGCAATCGGTATACGTGTAGTTGATTTCGAACTGCCCGTTGGCGTCTTCGTGATCGATCTGATAGACATCGATGCCTACTGCGCGCATCGATTCGGTGAGCCTTTCCAGGAAGACACGCGTACGCGAGAGACCCTTGTAGTCATAGCACGGCTTGGCGAGCGTATCGCTCGGATCGCACGGCTCCAGCGTGCCGGACGCCGAACGGCGCAGCAGCGAAAACTCCGGCTCCAGACCGGTGAAGAGGGTCCAGTTGCGTTCGGTCATTTTCGCAACCGCCTTCTTCAGCGTCACACGCGAATCGTATTGCCATGCCTGACCACCCACGTGGCCGTCGCAGACGATCCGTGCCAGACCCGGCTGCCACGGCACCGGCGTGAGCGTCGCCAGGTCGCCGACGGCCATGTAGTCGGGACCGTTCGGCTCGATACCGACACCCCAGATGGCAAACCCCGCGAAACCGGCGCCCGCTTTCAACACGCTCTGCAGATGACTGACCGGCACCGACTTCGCCTTGGCCACGCCGTGAATATCGACAAACTGCGCAAGCACGTACTTCACGCCCTGCTGCGTCAGATAAGCTTGCGCCTCTTCCGCCGAACCGAACCGGGGCACGCATCCGAGTTCGTTGACCGGCAGCTTGGTCGCATCGTTCAGGTTCATCGCCGCTCCTTGCAACAACAGTGTTGGTGGGTTGGGCAAGCCACACGCAACGCATGTGACCAGGCTATGCAACGCGCTTTCGAACGGCGCTTGCCACACGTTTCAAAGCCGTCTTCAATCGGACGGCAAATTTATTGGCGATAAACTAGGATTCCCACGGTGAAACTCTTCGCGCGCGCCCCGGCGCTGCGATCTGCTACGCTTTCCCTTTTCCTGAGGCCTACATGCAAACCGGTGAAGACAACAACACGCCGCTCGAACGCTACCTGGGTATCACCATTCGCGAGCTACGCCAGCGCCACGGTCTGACCATCGCCCAGGTCTCCGCGCAGGCCGGCATCAGCCGCGGCATGCTCTCGAAGATCGAGAACGCACAGACCGCCGCCGGCCTCGACGTACTCAACCGCATCGCCCAGGCGCTCGGTGTTTCGCTCTCCACGTTGTTCCGCAATTTCGACGTGCCTCAAGGCGGTGCACAGCTCGTTCAAAAGGGCGCCGGCATGGAGGTCGTCCGCAAAGGCACCAAACGAGGTCACACCTATCACCTGCTCGCATACGACCAGGGGCCGCGCAAGCTCTTCGAACCCTTCCTGATCACGATGGAGGACGAGGCCGAGCGCTTTCCCGTGTTCCAGCACCCGGGAACCGAATTCATCCATATGCTCAAGGGCGTGATCGAATACCGCCACGGACAGCAAACCTACATCCTGCATCCCGGTGACACGCTCACCTTCCAGGGTGAAATACCCCACGGTCCCGAACGTCTGATCAAGACGCCCATTCAGTTCCTGTCGATCTTTGTGTACCCACAATCGAGCGCCGACTGATCTCGCGCTGCGTCCGGTCGCAACCCCTGCGCAAACCAATGCAACGTTTATGCCATGTTTATCTTGGTGAATCAAAAATTCCCGCGAATAAACGCCTTGAGCGTAATGAGGCTTGCTCGGCCTTCAGGCTGCAAGGTTCGTTGTTCGACTGCGGTGCACATCCTTGTTGCGGCTGGTGCGACTTTGCACAAAAACGAGATGTGCGGTTAAGCTGGGTCAAAAGCAACGCTTATACAAATAACGCCTTGGCCGCGGCCTTAGCGCAACGCGTCGTCCGGCAGATCGGGCAGCACACGCGCCAGTGACGGCCGGATTGCGTTGTCCAGTACGCCGCGCGTCAGCATGACGATGTCGCCGGCGAACTGATCCCATTCGCCTTGCCGGTGCAGCAGAAAGAAATCGCGCCGCCCAAGGCGGCTCGGCGGCAACGGCATCACCGCGATATCGTCAAGGTAGTGACGCGCCTGCCACAAACACAAGGGCGTCGAAATCGCGAAACCCACGCGTGCCGCCACCAGACTCAGCAGCGGATCGGTGGCATCGAACTCGTAACGACGCGGACTGTTGATCCCCAGGTGCCGCGCGAAACGCTCGACCTGCTGGCCGATCACCGAGCGCGCCGTGTAGCGGATCAGCGGCATTTCCATGGCGAGCGTGCGCCAGTCGCCAGGACGGCGGCCATTTAGATGGCTGCGCGCCACTACCGCGACAAACGCTTCGGAAAATAGCGGCACTTCGACGATCCTTGCATCGGTCAGCGTGGTCTGCGTGCAGATCGCGATGTCCAGTTCGCGATCGTGCAACTGCTTGCTCAGGCCCGGCGTCAGGCCTGACCACATTGAAATCTGCCGCTCCGAATTCGACACGGCGCGGATCAACTCCGGGCCGACAGTCGCCGCGAACGAATCGACACAGCCCAGCCGCATCGGCATCTTGCCCGCGTGCGACGCATCGCCGATGCGGGCGGCGACCATCTTCGCATGCTCGATCAGCGGGTCCGCCAGTTCGAGCAGCGCGCGCCCCGCCACGTTCGGCCGCGGCGGGCGGCTCTCGCGGTCGAACAGCGTCAAGCCCTGATCGCGCTCCAGCGCGGCAATCGATTGGCTGATCGCGCTTTGGCTCACGCCGAGCTGCTTGGCAGCGCCCGACATCGATCCGCTGTCGCACACGGCGACGAAAGCCTGCAGCGCGCGCAGATCGATCGGGGTCGGGGTTCGTCTCATGGCTTGCTCCGCTCGCGTCGGTGACTTGCCGGTCATCCTGTGCAGCACCGAAGCATGGTGCCGAGGTTCGCAGGGCCGGTGGTCAGGATGAGAAATTGCATTGGCTCCCTATAAGTTTGCCTAATACAAAATTAGCGCGCCCGGCGTTTTCCTAGAATTCGCCTCATTGCCCACCTGGAGGTCTACATGACTCACTACGACTTCATTGTGATCGGCGCCGGCGTCATCGGCGCGTCGGTCGCCCATCATCTCGCCGCACAAGGCGCGCAGAGCGTGCTGGTCGTCGAGCGGGGCACGATCGGCGCGGGCACCACCTCCCAGTCGTCCGGCCTGCTGCGCACGCATTATTCGGTACGCCAGAATGTGGAACTTGCGCGCTCGTCGTGGAGCGCGTTCAACAACTTCGCCGAATACGTCGGCGACGACGAAGCGTCCTGCGGCCTCGTCAAATGTGGCTATCTGATCTGCTCGCCCGAGGGCGACAAGCTTGAGCCGCTGCGCGCCTCGCTCGCCGCGCAGCGGGACATGGGCATCGAAGTGCAGCTACTCGACAAGGCTGAGGCACGCGAGCGCCTGCCGATCGCGAGCTTTGATGACGCCGCGCTGATCGGCTTCGAACCGGAAGCGGGCTTTGCCGACGCCTATCTGGTCGCCAGCGGCTTTGCCCGTTCGGCGCGCCGGCGCGGCGTCAAGATCATGGAAGGCGTCACGGTGACGGGCCTCATCCGCGAGGGACTCCGGATCACAGGCCTCGAGACGAGCGCCGGCCGCTTTGGTTGCGGCACCCTCATCAGCACCCAGAACATCTGGACACCTGAACTCACCGCGTGGATCGGCGTGCCTCTACCGGTCAAGCCGGAGCGTCACACGGTACTCGCACTCGAATGCGAGGGCGCCGCATACTCGTTCAAGATGCCTGCGTTCAAGGACCTGGGCTCGACCGGCATGCTCTACTACCGCAGCTATGGCGGCAGCCAGATGCTCGTGTCCGAGGGCGTGGTCGGCGAAACGCTGAGCTCGCCGGAAACTGAACAGGGGGAGATCTCGCTCGACTATGTCGCCGAAGTCGGCACCCAGGTCGCCGAGCGCTTCCCCGCTTATGAAGCTGCGGGGCTCGCTTCGTCGTGGACCGGCGTCTACGACGTGACGCCCGACTGGAATCCCGTGTTGGGCCAGGTCGCCGATATCGAGGGACTTGTGGTCGGCTTCGGCTTCTCCGGGCACGGCTTCAAGCTCTCGCCTGGCATCGGCAAGATTCTCGCCCAGCATGCGCTCGGTCAGCCCACCGACGTGTCGCTCGCACCCTATGCACTCGACCGGTTCGCCAGCGGCGCTCTGCTGGTAGGCAAATACGGCTCCGGCTCTGTCTCCTGATTTAAAAATGCTCCAGCCATGACAATCAGCGTGCCGGCTCCAGCCAGGCGGGCTTTTGTTTGCCCATTGGTATTTTTACCAGGAACGTGAATCGGGCACGACGGGGCGATTCGAAGCAAACGCGGCAGGTTCATGCGAAGATCGCGGCTGGCTCGCACAGTGCCCTGTGCGGTGCCCGAAAACCCGTTTCCCCCGTGGAGTGGCTGCACCATGATTGACGAAGCTCACGTCGTGAGCACATTGGCGTCCCGTGCGATCGTGCCCGACGCCAGCCAGCGCGCAGCGATCGCCGCACTCGTCGCGCTGCTCGGCGGGCCCGCGCTGCGCAAAACGCCGCGTCGGGCGCAAACGTCAGTGGGCGTCTATTGTCATGGCTTGCCGGGACGCGGCAAGAGCCTCGTAGTCGATACCGTGTTCGAGCTGGCCGGATGCGCCAGGAGGCGCATCCACTTTCATGAGTTTCTGCGCGAGATGAACCGGCGGCTCGTCAACGAACCGCGCGGCGACGACCGGCTCGGCTCGGTGTCGCGGCAATGGCTGGATGGCATTGCCTTGCTGTGCTTCGACGAATTCCATGTGCACGACATCGCCGACGCGTTCCTGATCGGCCGCTTTCTCGAAGTCGCGCTTGAACTCGGCACGCGCATCGTGCTGACGTCGAACTATGCGCCGCGGGGTCTGCTGCCGAATCCGGAATTCCACGAGCGCTTCGAGCCGACCATCGGGCGCATCGAGCAACACTTCACAGTGATTCATTTCGACGGCGCGCGGGACTATCGCTTTAGCGGCGCGGCCGCGCAACGGCCGCGCTTTTTTGCGCCGCTCGACGCGAATACCGGCGCGCAGGTGCGGCAACTCTTCGTGCAGGCCGAAGGCGAGGACGCCTTGAAGCCGCAGACGCTGTCCGCCGCAGGCCGGCCATTGCGCGTGCTTGCCGCCGGGGCCGCGCTGATGTGGGCGGGGTTCGATGAACTGTGCACCGCGAACCGTTCGCATCTCGACTATCTGGACCTGGCCGAGCGCTGGCAAGGGTTGATCGTCGATCAGTTGCACACGCATGCGCTCGCCAAAGCGCACACGCTACAGCGTTTCGTGTGGCTGGTCGATATTTTCTACGACCGCAAGCGGGCGCTCTTCATCGCCTCGGATCAGCCGATTGCAACCGCGCTTGGCGGGCTCGAAGGCGCGCACGATCTGTCGCGCACGTTGAGCCGGCTCGCCGAGATGCAATCGCGCACTTACTCGAACCCGTTCGACGGGGCGCAGGCTGCCTCCGAAGCGACGGCTTGTCCCTAACGATACGCCTCAACGCCGCGCGAACGCCGTCGTCAAACGGCTGGTGGTCGCTTTCTGCGCGGCGTCGTCCTTGGCGAAATCGGGGCTGCCGCCGACCTTGTTCATCTCCGGGTTTTTTGCCATCTTCGTTTCGATCGACATCTCGATCATCCGCTGCATCGTGTAGATCGATTCGCCGCGGCCCATGCCGGTATCGCGCAGCAGTTGATACGCGGTCTTCATTCCGGGATCCTTATCGATCATCGCCGCGAACTGTTTCTGGCGCGACTTGCGCGTGCCGTTCGGCGTATTCATGATCTCGTTCCATTTTTCGGCATGCTGTGCGGACTTGACCGGATCGCTCGTCCCCATGTGATAGTCGACCACGGCGTACGCGTGCTTGCCGACCACGTCGCGCTTTTCCTTCTTCGCAGCCGTCGATTTCCGGTCGTCGATCATCGAACCCGGGAAAAGTCTGCCGAAGGTCTCCTTGCCCGCCTGCGCCCGCGCCTGCTGACGGAACGCGAGATGCGTGTCCTTGATCACCTTGTCGCTCGCATCGCCGAGATCGCTGATGATCTTCTTGTTCGCTTCCGTGGCGTTCGGGCCCGCGTACTGCTCGGCAAAGGCATGGCGCTTCTGCAGCTCATAGCTGCCGACCACCTCCGCCTTGTCGTTGCGCATGCGCTGCTTGAGGCCGCGAATGCCCTTCGCGACGTCGAGCGAGCTGACGCCCGACAGCGCGCTGCCGGCGATGCGCTGGCCCGCTGCGGTGGCGGCCGCATGCGAGCCCGCAACCGCCACCGACGCGCCATGCGTGCCGATCGCGGTCGCCGTCGCGGCGCTGATCGCCACGGAATTGCGGATGAATTCGTACGCGGCGCGATTGCGCTGCTTAGCCGCCACGTCGTCTTTGAGGAACGCGGTGAGCAGCACATTTTTGGCGTGAGCGCTCTCGTTCTTCAAAGCGGGATCTTCCGAACTGGCGAGTTTTTGCACCGCTTCCATGTCGTATTCGAGCGGGACGGGCTTGTTGCCGGTGGTACCGCCGTTATGAAGATCGCCGACCTTCTTGATGGCATTCTTGCGCTTGAAGATCATCGTTTCCGGATGGATCGGCTCACTGCTCGCCCGCCTGGTTTCGAACTTGGCCAGATCGTCCTTCAGCATGCTGTCGAGCTGGGTGCCATAGCGCTTCTTGCGCTCCGACGCGGCGAAAAACGCGTGACCGTTGACCACTGCGCCGATCGCTTCGTGCGCCGCCGTCATGCTGCCGCCCACCACCGCGCCCGCTGCTGCGCCTGGCGTGGTGTGGGTGCTGATGCCAACCGCTGCTGCAATCGAAGCATCCGGGCGCAGCTTGTTGGTTTCGAGCAGCGAGAAGCCCGGCTTGTCGCGATCGACCGGTTGCCCCAGACGTTGGCGTTTGGCGGGCATCTGGAAGCCGGGATCTTCCGGCGCCGCGTTCTCTTCAGGCGCGGCTTCGGTTTCGATGGAGGGCGCGCGCGATGGCGGTTGTGAGGGAGCGGACGGTCGCGTGTGCGAGGGACCGGCCACGCTTTCTGTGTGGCGTGGCGGCTGCGGCGTCGAAGCTTTCGAGGTCTGTGGATGCTCTTGTGATGTGCGAGGAGGAGGCGGCGCTGGCCGGGTCGGCCTCGCGGGCGTCGTATCACCCGTTGTTGGCGCAACGACATTCTGCTGCACTCTCGGCTGCGCCCGCAGAGGCGACTTTGGCGGAACGGGCGGTGCGTCGCCACGATTCTGCTGCACGACGGCTTGCGTTCCCGGTTGCACCCCGCCCCGCGCCAATTGCGCCCGCAACGGCGACTTTGGCGGCCTAGCAGGGACCGTCGATGCGTCGGCGGTATGCGACGTCAAGGATGTCGCCCTACTCGCGCCGAACGTCGCCCCGCCGCGAGACGTACTGGTCTCGCCTTGCATCTGCGAGGCCGAATGCTCCTGGAGGCGGGCAAGCTGAGGCGTCACCGAGCCCTTATCGGTCCGCGCCTGCATATCGGGTTTCTTGTTCTGCTGCGTCTGCTGGCTGTCGACGGGGCTGCTGTCAGCCCCCCTCACTGTGGGCGAAGCGGTCTTCTGAGTACTCAGCATGGAATGTCTCGTCGACGATGGGTTCGGCGTAACACGCGGCCTGCCTCGCGCTTCGCGTCGTTACGTCCTCGGATGAACACGGCGGATCTGAACGGATGAGCACAGCCCACCCCGCGCGTCCATCATAGGATTCGTCCAGCCGATGGCTCATGCCACTTACGAAGGGAGATGCGAAAACCCGAAGCTTCGACACTGCCCTGGCGAACGGCAATTTGCAGGCGGATTTAAACCGGCGTCATGCCTCATGCGGCCTGGGCGCCGCAGGTTCACCGGTCCTCTCGCTCACCCCTGCAGTGCGGCCTTGCCGCCTTGCCTCGCGCGTTTCGCCCTGGGCGACACCCGCGCCGGCAAGGCCGACAGCCGCATCATGTGGCGCAGCGCCATCATCGCGCCGATCGCTTCAAGCACGCCCGCCGGCACCCACATGATGAGACCGCCGAGGCTCTGGTCAAGCGCAGGCGGCAGCGACGTGAACGCACGGCCGCACAACGTAAACACCGGATAGAGGTCTTGCGAAGAAAACGTGATGATCGCGCCCACCAGGATCTGCGGCGTCATCGTGATGACCGGCGACAGAACCCGCAGACCGGGCCGGGTGCGGCTCGGCGGGCTCGGACGATGATCGAGCAGCATCCACCAGTAAAGCAGCCCGCTCACCGCCACCGACCAGTTCATGAACGTGTAGATGCGCCAATCCAGCATGGCGATGAACTGGATCGACGGAATCAGCCAGAACACCACGGAGACGACAAACGCAGCGGAGATGAAGGTGGGATGCAGCACGATTGCCGCGACGAGGCGCACGGAGCGGCGGCGTTGCCAGCGTCGCAGCGCGCTGCGCCAGCGCGGCGGCAAGCCGGCGCGCAGGGCGCTGCCCGGGTAGGCGGCCATCAGGATCAGCGGCGCCAGATGGTGCAACACCAGGTGCTGGAGGCGATGCACGAAGAACTGGTGCTCGGCGTAATAGTCGAGCCGTGTGTGCAGCGCAATATAGAACAGCCCAAGGCCGCTCCAGAACGCCACCCGCCGAACCATGCCGATACGAAGGCGGCGCGAGCCGCGCGCAAACAGCACCGCCACCGCGACAAAAACGGCGACGAGCGCGAACGACGGCTCCCACGGATCAAGCAGGCGAATCAGCGACATGGTGAATTTGACGGTAACGCCGGGGCTGCGCGTCCGAACGGACGTATCGCACAAACAGCGCCACAGATGATAGCAGGGGTTTGCCGGCCGGGGCGCGCCCGCCGCGCGGGCTCACTTCACCCGTGTGAACGGGGTCATGCCGGTCATGGTAGGCAACACGAGCCTGTCGTGCTGCCTGTCGTAAATGACGTTCTCGGCCCCGCCCGTCGCATTGACCTCCAGCACGCCGTCACGATACGAAGCCGAGGCCATCGCGCCCTTCATTCCGCCTGCGGTGGTATTGGCGATGATGAAACCGTCGTCATTGCGGGAGATCTCTACGCTTTCCCGGCTTTTGGTGCTTTGCCACTTGCCGATAAACTCGTCGCCCTCCTTGTTGCCGCAGCCCGCCATCACGGCAAGCAGGACGGCAACCAGCATCACGACATACGCGCGAATCATGTTCTCCCCCTCTATTTATGATGGTTACGCCGCCCGGCCTTGCGAAGGGGCGCGAGGTGGTGGCGCTCGGGATAACGACAACCGGGTTAACGGCAATCCGGCGCACAACCTGAGGCTAGCGGCGCCGGCGCTTCCATGCGACCGACGGCTTGCGGCTCTCCAGCCCGGCTGCCCTGCGTTGTCCGTCGAGCATTTCGTCCAGCCGACGCGATTCCTTGTTGATGGAAAAAAGCTCCAGCAGGCAAGAGGCGATGAACAGCACAAAATTCAGGATCATCAATCCGATCACGACCTCGATCCAGTCACCCACAACACACCCCGACGGCACTCGACTCTTCACTCAATGTATCTGCCTCAACTAAAACGATGAGTCATAAAAATTCCGGACTCGTCGCATTGCTCATTCAATCAAACAGACAATTATTTTAAATGAAAATTCAACTAGACAGGCTTGTCTAAATTATGGATTTTTAAAAATATTTGTAATAATTCGTGAATTAACACCAATGGCTACTCATATTAGTGCAGCAAGATGATTCATCGTCTAGCAGGCCAGCGGCTCTCGTCTGTCCGGCGCCGTTCAGAAACTGCAGCATATAAAGCGCACGGGAAACAATCGGAAAAGTGCTGAGTGTTCCCCACACCCATTCCGTCTAAGCAATTGCAGAATCAATATAAAAATGTTGTAAAAATTCCGATCTTCTTGCGCCTCTAAACGCTATGCACTCCTTATTCGCTCCGGCATGATGGAATTGAATGTTTTCCGGGGTTTGAACCGTTCGTTCCGGTGCACCCGGATATGCGCGCTGAGGGCAGCTCGGAATCGTGGGGGGATCGGGCGGGCGCCCGGCAATCCGTTGAGGATGTGTTACCGGAGCCGCAGGCTAGCGGCGCCGGCGGCTCCATGCAGGTGAACGGGACAGTTAACGGGGGCTTGCGTTGAACGAAAAACGGCAGCCCGGGGTTGCAACACCCCAGGCTGCCTTGCCTGCCCTATCTCGTCACTCAGAAGGTCGCAGACGCGCTCGCGCAACT